>NZ_JALJRE010000002.1:103664-752330 GCF_024519855.1 Bradyrhizobium sp. Bra78
AAGGCGCCGAGAACCAAGCTGCGGCTTCGGACGCTGCGAGCGTGTCAGCGGCAGTGCAGGCGACAGAGCCGGCCGTCGTGGCGCACGGCAATTCGGGGCACGATTTATCCTCGACCTCAGCAAACGCATCGGAAGCAGCCGAGATCGTCCAACCGAGCGTCGCAACGGCCGACAGCGCGGGCCACGGTAACTCGGAGCACGCTTCGGAGCCAGGGTCTGCAAAGGCTGCAGCCACGGAGTCGGCTGAAGCTGATTCCGCACCGGGCAACGGCGTCGGCAAGGGCACCGAGAACCACGCTGCGGCTTCGGACACTGCGAGCGTGTCAGCGGCAGTGCAGACCACAGAGCCGGCCGTCGTGGCGCACGGCAATTCGGGGCACGATTTACCCTCGACCTCAGCAAACGCCGCGGATCAAGAACTGGTATTCCGCTTCGATAGCGAGGTAACTCCCTCCACTCCCGTCGCGGTAGCTGAGCCTGAAGAGCTGAATCATCCGCACGTTCCGCCCGGTCAGGAGAACCTCGAGGTCATCGTCAATATACTCCCCAATGCACTGGACGGACACGCGGCCGACCACGGCAATAGCGGTCTGCATCATGTCGTTATAGCTACGCCTCATGACTTGCTGATTTGAACTGTTGCATTGTCATTGACCGGAAATGGCAATTGTCAGTGACAATGCGCGCGTTCCTGGCAAAAGCTTTCGTCGGGCGAATGCCGGTGCATGTTCACTCCGCGATCCTCGACGTCGCCATGTCACCGGCGGGCTGGCGATAATCTCGGTGGCGGCGAGGCAACTCATCGCCTGGATGAGCCGGCTCCAATCGGAATTCGTGCCCCGGCCGCGGAGCGTCAACGCACCTGACAGATCGCCCCGAGGTCTTCTCTCGAAGGTATCGCCGACGAGATGTTGGTGATTTGCCGGCTACGGGCGTTCATGGGCTGAATACACTGTGGAGAAAGCGCTCCTTTTCGCCCGGCGCGTAACCCTGCGAAGCGCCAAAATACGGTTCACTTTGGCCTTGGTCGGGTGCGGGCCCGTAGTGTATCGGCGGCGCGGATTGTGCGTAGGCCGAACTCCAGGCGGGGTCCGAGGCGGGACGAACAACAACATGCGACCGGTGCGAATGGTGCACCGTGGCCGCGTTCGCAGCGCCCGCGAGGCTAATCAAAAGGCTCAACGCCAAAATAGAACGCATTGCTTCTTCTCCAATCGAGAGCCGCCCCCTGCCTAGATAGGAAACAGGTCACGTCGCTCCAGCGATGAGCGGGTTCACGATTGGTCACATCGTTGGCATCACGCGCGCGGGGTCCCATGCCAACCTTTGGCTGTCATCCCCTGGCTATTGGCGGATCGACCGGATTTTGCCTCCAAGCGGTCATCGCATTCCCACTTCACGTTACTCCGGGAGCCCGGCCGTCTTCAGCGCATCGCCAAGAGTTTCCGCAAGCGCCGGGGCACAGTTCACGCCCGCGAACTGGCGGCTGTAGCGAAAGGTCGGTTGAAGTTCGAGCACCCGCTCCGCGGCCGCCCTCGCTTCATCCAGCCGTCCGAGTTTGGCAAGCGCAGCGGCCAGTTGGACATAGGTGATGCTGTGTGCGGGATTGGCCTGAACGGACTTGTAGGCGGCGCGACAGGCCTCTTCGTAGCGGCCGCGCAGCAAATGACTCATCGCCTGCGCGTCGAATGCGGCGAAAGCCCACGGGTCGAACGGGCTGAGCCGCATGCCTCGCTCGCTCCACTCGATGGCGCGCTCGGGTTCTCCGCTCCATCCGAGAATGACGCTGCCGAGGATGTAGGTCAGCGCCGAGGAGGGGCTGACGGCAAGCGCGGCTTCGAATGCGGTGAAAGCCGCGTCGCGATCATGCCCATCCATGCCGATTGAAAAACCCGCAAGCGCCAGCGCAGTCGCGTCGTCCTGGCCGTGAAGGATCGCCGAACGGGCATGTCGGATCGAAGCGGCACGATTCGTCTCCCGCAAGCCGACGCGAAGGAAGAGGCAATGGTGGCACATCGCCGCGTTGCCATGTGCCAGCGCGTAGGTGGAATCGAGTTCAATGGCACGTTCGAGCAGCACGAGCGCTCGAGACACCTGCTCTGGCATCCCGGAATCGACGTCGAGCTGGGCCCGCAGAACGAGATCGTAGGCATCCAGGCTGTCGGGGCGCTTCCGCTTGACCCTGTCGATTTCGGCACGGCGCAAGCTCGGCGCAATCGCGCCCACCGCCGAGAGCGCAATCTCATCCTGGAGTGCGAAAATATCGTCGGAGCTGCGGTCGTAGCGCTCGGCCCATACATGAGCGCCGGTCGAGGCGTCGATCATCTGGCCCGTCACGCGCACGCTGCCTTCGGCCTTGCGCACGCTGCCTTCGAGAACGTAGCGCACGCCGAGCTCGCGGCCGACCTGCTTCACGTCCACGGCACGGTCCCTGTAGGTCAAGGTCGAGTTTCGCGCAATGACGAACAACCACTTGATGCGGGCCAGGCCGGTGATGATGTCTTCGACCATCCCGTCGGCGAAGTAGTCCTGCTGGGGATCGCCGCTCAAGTTCGAAAACGGCAGAACCGCGACGGACGGCTTGTCGGGCAACGTCGGTGCGTACGCCGCACGGGCGGCAGGTGACGCATCCGGACCATGGGTGGCGACGGGCGGTCCGACATAGCGATAGCCGCGGCGCGGCAGCGTTTCGATCCAGCTATCGGCCTTCTCGTCGGCGAGCACCCGGCGGAGGGCGGCGATCTGCACCGTGAGATTGTTGTCGGCAACGGCCAGTCCGCCCCAGCCGGCCTCGACCAGCGCATCCTTGGAAACCGGTACGCCCGCGTTCTCCAGCAGCAGCCGCAGCAGCGCGACGGCGCGCTGCCCGAGCATGGTGGGCCTGGCCCCATGGTAGAGAATGCCCGCCTCCGGGTCGAGGCGGAACGGGCCGAACTGGTAGAGATCCGCCGTTGCCATTCGATGCTTTTAGCAAATTTTTGGGAACTGTTTCACGACTTCCGACACAGATGGGCGATGTTGCTTCAGTGCCCGTGGGAGCACGCACCTGGACGATGGAGGAATGTCATGAGCGCCGATGCTGTCATTCGTATGCCTGACGAGAAGAAGGGCGTCATGCTCCGTGGTCATCCCATGGTTTTCCTCGTCACTGGCGAGGATACCAAATACACGAGCATGTTCGACTGGACGATCCCGGCGGGCTTCGCCACCGGGCTGCATGTTCATCGGGTGCATGAGGAGACCTTCTATCTACTCGAGGGGGAGTGTGAGTGGCATGTTGGCGACAAGACGCTGCGCGCAAGCCCGGGGACCTATTTGTTCATCCCGCCGGGGGTCCCTCACAACATCACCAATGTCAGTGACAAACCGGCCCGCGTGCTGATGACCGTCTCCCCGCCCGGCCACGAGCACTATTTCCAACAGCTTGCGAAACTCGCGGCGCAGGGTGCGCCGGATCCAGGGGTTCTCTCCGACCTCCGCGACCGTTACGACACCGATCAGTTGTCGACTTTGACAACACGGGCGTAAGCCTTGGTCGCTTGAGTTCGGCCGTGCTCAGCGCGTCGCGGCGTTCGTGTGATCAGCGCGCCCGGGGCGGAGCCGGCGGTCTGAACCTCACGCGCGGGTTCACAGCGCAAGAGGTGTTCCACCGCCCGGATGCCGAGGCCATGCACTGTTCTCGGGTCTCATACATGCACTCGCCGGAAGCGCCGAGCTCTCCGCCAAAGACGCACCAGGGGTAGTCGCGCTCGGCGTGTGCCGCGGGAGCAAGCCCCGCCACCATGAAGGCAACCAGCACGGCGATTCGCATGAGATACTCCATCATGTCAGCCGAACGGCGCCGGAAAAAGCTGGCGCCTGGAAAAGGGAGCCGGTCGCTGAATGGCTAGCGAATTGCTGCCCCAACGGCAAGCACCAATCCGGCATTGCGCGATATCGTTCCTATCGTATTGCAGAAGTTTGTCATCAGCTCCTGGGAGGTCCGAGTGACCCGAAGCGGGCATACGGCTTGCCCCGCCTTCCCGCGTCGTTCGGTTGCCGCTGCCTGTTCTATCACTGCTATTCAATCGTTGCGTTCACCGTCATGACCGATCTGCCCGAGCCGTACGGACCTTTTCCTTCGCCATATATGGCAAAGGTGTCGTTGCCCCTGTATCCGGATGTCGCCGTGTATCTGAACGTCGTTACGTTAAGCTGCCTCAGCGTCCCGTGTGCAGGCTTGCGGGAAACGCCCGAGCTATTCATCACGCCTGGAATTCGCATCGGGAAATTGCACGTTTCGCCCGTCTTGACCGCGACGTAGGCAGTCATGTCGACACCGAACGCTGATGGATGGCCTGTGACCCGGCAGTCAGAGACGGCAAAAGCCGAAACCGGCGTAAAGCTCAGCGCAGCCGCTATGACCCGCAACCACATGTGACTCTCCCGTCCGGGTGACATCGCCAGCAGTTGACTTCGAAGCGGTTGGACAACAATTGATTTGAATCAACATGCCGACCTGCGTCGGCGAAACGGTCGGAGGACGAATCGGCTTGGTTCCGCCCGTGGGCTCGTCGCGTCGGTGAAGAATTACGGCGAGAGTGCCGCGTCATTGCGGGGCGGTTGTTTCAGGGTTGCAGCCGTGAGAGCAGACGTTGTCGATCCTGATCGCGACGTCGCTGATCTATGCGCATCCGTTCAAGTTCGCCTTCTGCTTTGGTTGTCTCCTGGTTCTGGCGCTTCATCTCGATAATCAGCGCCTCTTGCTCTGCGAGTCGCCGTTCTCCTTCGACGACATCGCGCTCTATCTGGCTCAGCTCATCGTATATCGCAGTCGTGTACATCACGATCCTCGTGCGGCGGTGCCGCGCACGCTGGAGAGCATATTCCGCCCCTTGCTGGACCTCGACCAGGCCCGCGCGGTGCGGCCTTGTCCGGAGTGCGAGGCGCATGACTTTCAACTCAGCGAGCTTCTTGAACGTTCCTGTTGATGCCATTTTTTCCCGAGCTTTGATCGAGAGGCTATCTTGGTGACCGGAACTATCTTGGCACTATCTTGACGAAAGCGGCCCGCCTGACACGGCGACAGCCGTCACTGCCCCGGAACGAACCTCGTCAACCGAACGGACCCGTTGCTGACGACCTGTACAACGCGTACCGTCGCCGATGCCGATGCAAGGAACCCCAATGACTGATCGAGAAAAGATTCTAATTGCCCTGCGCGAAAAGCCTCTGAAGACTTTCGAAATCATGAAGCGTGTGAACATAAAAAATCAAGACGACTGTCAATCGCTCCTGCTGAAGATGCGTGACGACGGCGCCGTGAAGTTCGATATTCACAAGGGGCATTGGCGCGTTGCGTGACGACGTTCGCTTCGTCGCCAGCGGCCGGTGGAAATGCTTCCAGTTCCTTTCAGTGGAGAGAACGACTGGCTGTCTCCGGGCCGTATTTTCCTTCGGCGGTAACTTCCGTGGGGGGTGGCCGATGTCCGCTATCGCGCCGTTCTCGGCGGATAAGCGGACATCGCGCGTCGGAGGTAGTACTCCGTTTCGATCCAATCAGGACGCGGCGTTAGGCGTGCCTACTCCTCGTCTTCATCGTCCTCGTCTTCATCCTCGTCGTCTTCGTCCAGTTCTTCCAGTCGCTCGAGCACGGCGAGCGGCAGCGTCTCGCGAAACAAGTCGCCTTCGACGCCCATCCAGAGGCAGATGACGTCGTCGCCTTTGACGTCCGCGACGGTCAGCGGCTGGCCGCCGGATTTCAGCATGACGATATCGCCGGCTTTCAGTTCCATGGATGGTCCTTTCGGGTTGATTGACTTAAGAAGCTAGCAGGCCGGCATGACACGCCGATCACGGATCGCCGGATCAGTCGATGTGCTGCGGCAGCGCGCATCCGCCACCAGACTGCTGAAACGCCGATGATGGAGCCTCAGGCCGGGAGCGGGACCATGACGGAGACAAGGTACCTGCTCGATGGGTTGCGCAGGGGCTTTTCCGTCCCATGCGCCGCGATGATGGCATCATGCGCCTGTTTTGCCCGACGGGTCAAATGATTTCGCAAAATCCGCAATCTGCCGCGTTTGCGGCAAGCCGTTGATTTTGCAGCAGCCGGCTACTGTGCATGGGGTTGTTTTCGAAATTGTTTCTTCGCGCACCAGTTAGAGCCGGTCCGGCACCAGCTCGGTCAGCGAGCGGATGATGCGGTCGGGCTTGACGGTCGAGCCTTCGGGCAGGCCGTCGCCGTGCACGTCGATCCAGATCGAGTAGATGCCGAGGCGCTGCGGCGTCACGACCTCCCACTCCAGATTGTCGCCGATCATCCAGGTGTCCTGGGCGGTGACGCCGAGCGCCTCCATCGCGTGCAGATAGGCGCGCTCCTCGGGCTTGCCGAAACCGTGCTCGCCCTCGATCTGGATGTGATGGAAGCGGTGCGCCAGCTCGAAGCGCTCGACCTTGGCGCGCTGGGTGTCGGCGGCGCCGTTGGTCACCAGCGCGAGCTTGATGCCGAGCGCCTTCAATTGGTCGATCGCCTCATGCGCGCCGGGGAAGACGAACATCTCCTCCTCACGATAGGTGGTGAAGCGGTCGGCGAGGCGAATGGCGAGGTCGTCGGGCAGGGCGCGGTGGCCGGCCGCCGCGAGCGCGGCGAAGCCGCCCTTGACGGTGATGTGCCGGGCCTCGGCAAGCTTCAGCCGCCACGCAGCTTCCGCATTGGCCCAGAAGTTTCGCGCGAAGGCCAGCACCGCGGTGGCGACCTGATGCGGCGGCAGCGGCGCGAGCTCCTCGGCGAACTCGGCCGTGATCGTATTCCACGCGATCTCGGGCCGGCCATAGGCCGACAGGATGGTGTCGTCCATGTCGATCAGCATGGCGCGCGGCAGCGGCGTCATGGCGGGCTTCATCGCGGTCATGGCCATTTCACCTCCGGCGGCAGCGACGACAGGATCGAATCGACATTGCCGCCGGTCTTGAGCCCGAAGATGGTGCCGCGGTCGTAGAGCAGGTTGAATTCGACATAGCGTCCGCGCCGGACCAGTTGCTCCTCGCGGTCATCAGCGGTCCAGGCGCTCGCGAAATTGCGCCGCACGATCTCGGGGTAGATCTTCCGGAAAGCACGGCCGACGTCCTGGGTGAAAGCGAGGTCGGCGTCCCAGTCGCCGCTGTCGTGCCAGTCGTAGAAGATGCCGCCGATGCCGCGCGCCTCTTTGCGGTGCGGCAGATGGAAATACTCGTCGCACCATTTTTTGTACTTGTCGTAATCGGCGATGCCGTTCGGTTGCGCGCAGGCCTGTTTCATCGCGGCGTGGAAGGCGATGCTGTCGGCGTCGTCCTGCGTGCGCCGGCGGTCGAGCACCGGCGTCAGATCGGCGCCGCCGCCGAACCATGCTTTCGTGGTGACGACGAAGCGCGTGTTCATGTGCACGGCGGGGACGTGCGGATTGCGCAAGTGGGCGATCAGTGAGATGCCGGAGGCCCAGAACCTCGGGTCTTCCGCCGCGCCCGGAATCTGCGCGCGAAACTCGGGCGCGAACTCGCCGTGCACCGTCGAGCAATGCACGCCGACCTTCTCGAACAGGCGGCCATGCATCATCGACATCACACCGCCGCCGCCGGCCGCGCCGGTGTGATCGGTGCGCTGCCAGGGTGTCCGCAGGAAGCGGCCGGCCTTGCCCGGATAAAGGCTTTGCGGCGCGTCATCCTCCAGCCGCTCGAAGCTCGCGCAGATGTCGTCGCGCAAGGCTTCGAACCATGTTCGTGCGCGGCTCTTGCGGTCTTCGATCAAATTGGGGTCCATTGCAGATGTCATCGCGTCAACCCTTGCGGACCGTAATAGCTGCAGCTCTCGTTGCAACTGTCGCGATGGATGCTGACTCGGGTGAGCTTGCCGATATGGGCCAGCCGCTCCCAGACGAAGCGCGACAGATTCTCCAGCGTCGGCGTGCCCAGCGCCTCGATCTTGTTGAGGTACTTGTGGTCGAGCGTCAGCCTGACGTCCTCGATCGCGCGCTGGACGAGACCGAGATCGACCACCATCCCGGTTTTGGGATCGGGCGTGCCGCGCACCGTCACCTCGGCGCGGAAGGAGTGGCCGTGGATCTCTTCGCTGGCGGCGCCGAACGTCGTTCCCGACAGTGAGTGCGCCGCCTCGAAGCGGAACGATTTCGTCAATTCCCACATCTGTTCGAAAACCAATCCTATCTGATGCCGAGCGATTTATGCGTCTGCACGCTCAGCCGCCATTGCGGATGATTGAGGCAGTAATCGATCGCGCGCGCGGTGTTCTCGGTGACCTCCGGTCCGTCCATCGGCTGCAGCGAGAAGCGCTCGAAGGCGAGATCCTCGAAAGTCTCCGGCGCGGCGAGGGCCTGCGGATAGACCAGCTTCAGCTCGTGGCCGCGCCGGATCACCAGATCGCTGCCGCCCTTGGGGCTGACGCAGATCCAGTCGAGCCCCGCGGGCGGGGCGATCGTGCCATTGGTCTCGACGCCGATCTCGAAGCCATTGGCGTGGAGTGCGTCGATCAGCGCGTCGTCGACCTGGAGCAGCGGCTCGCCGCCGGTGAGCACCACGTAGCGGTTGGCGGTGGAGGCCGTCCATTGCGCGGCGATGGTGTCGGCAAGTTCCACGGCCGAGGCATAGCGCCCGCCGAGCGTTCCGTCGGTGCCGACGAAATCCGTATCGCAGAATTTGCAGGTGGCATCCATACGGTCGGCCTCGCGCCCGCTCCAGAGATTGCAGCCGGCAAAACGGCAAAACACCGACGCGCGCCCGGCATGGGCGCCTTCGCCTTGCAGGGTCAGGAAGATTTCCTTGACCGCGTAACTCAACCGTCTCTCCTCAATCCTGTGGGCCCTTCCTGTGGGCCCTTGGGGTTCCGGAGCTGCCGCAGCGCTTCGCCGGCGGCCATGGCCGCGGACATTGCGACATTGAGCGACCGCAGCCCGGCCGTGATCGGGATCACCAGCCGCGCATCGGCGGCCTCGACCACCGCGTCGGTGACGCCGGCGCTCTCGCGCCCGAATAGCAGGATGTCCGCCGTCTGGTAACGGAAATCGCGATAGTCGGTGGCCCCTTTGGTGGTGAACAGCAGCAGGCGGCAGCCCTGGGCCGCACGCCACGCCTCGAATTTCGACCAGGAATCGTGGCGGGTGATGCTGACCTGATCGAGGTAATCCATTCCCGCCCGGCGGAAATGCCGGTCGGAGACCGGGAAGCCTGCCGGTTCGATGATATGGGCGGCCACGCCCAGACAGGCACAGAGCCTGAGAATCGTGCCGGTGTTCTGGGGGATGTCGGGTTGGAAAAGCGCTATCTGCATGGGCTGTGCTTAGGCTGTATCGGGGTCGGTGCGGGCCGGAAATGTCTCAATAAAACATCGCTAGCGCGGGAATTCGTGCATTGCACGCTTCCCCGCCGTTAGCGGGCTTGCGCTCGCCCGGCAAGGGTGCCAATAGAACGATTCTGGACTGCTGTTTTCGCCTTGTTTTGGCGGGGACGAGTGAAGTTCTGCCGCCGCGGGGGGCCGCGGGCGCCGGCAGGCTGTTCTGGGGACCTTGGGGGCTCCCGGAGCGGTTCCGCCGGCAGCATAAGAAGAAAGGGTTGGAATCGTGACGACAGCGTCTTCGGCGGACCATCCGACACGCCGTGATTTCTTATTCGTTGCAACGGGGGCGGCTGCAGCAGTAGGGGGCGCAGCTGCGCTCTGGCCCTTCATCTCCCAGATGAATCCTGATGCGTCGACCATCGCCGCCGGTGCGCCGATCGAGGTCGATCTCAGCCCGGTCGCCGAG
This sequence comes from Bradyrhizobium sp. Bra78, assembly GCF_024519855.1. NCBI lineage: Bacteria > Pseudomonadati > Pseudomonadota > Alphaproteobacteria > Hyphomicrobiales > Nitrobacteraceae > Bradyrhizobium > Bradyrhizobium sp. Bra78. The sequence goes on from NZ_JALJRE010000002.1 coordinate 113,438, forward strand.
GGACAGGACATCAAGGTGTTCTGGCGCGGCAAGCCGATCTACATCAGCCACCGCACCAAGAAGCAGATCGACGAGGCGCGCGCCGTCAACGTGGCGAGCCTGCCCGATCCGCAGACCGACGAGGCTCGGGTCAAGTCCGGCCATGAGCAATGGCTGGTCGTGATCGGCATCTGCACCCATCTCGGCTGCATCCCGATCGCTCATGAGGGCAATTACGACGGGTTCTTCTGCCCCTGTCATGGTTCGCAGTACGATTCGTCCGGCCGCATCCGCCAGGGGCCCGCGCCCGCGAACCTGCCGGTGCCGCCGTACCAGTTCGTTTCCGACACCAAAATCCAGATCGGCTGAGCTTCGGACCGCCGTCCGAAGCTTCGCGCCGTCTCGCCGTACATTTCCTCAGGATCGCATCATGAGCGGACCATCCGACTACCAGCCGAGCAATCCGGCCCTGCAATGGATCGAGCGGCGTCTGCCGATCCTCGGCCTCATGCACTCCTCTTTCGTCGTCTACCCCACCCCGCGCAATCTGAACTACTGGTGGACGTTCGGCGCCATCCTCTCCTTCATGCTGGGGATGCAGATCCTGACCGGCGTGATCCTGGCGATGCACTACACGCCGCATGCCGATCTCGCCTTCAAGTCGGTCGAGCTTCTGGTCCGTGACGTCAATTACGGCTGGCTGCTGCGCAACATGCACGCCTGCGGCGCGTCGATGTTCTTCTTCGCGGTCTACGTCCACATGCTGCGCGGCCTCTATTACGGCTCCTACAAGGAGCCGCGCGAGGTGCTGTGGATCCTCGGCGTCATCATCTACCTCTTGATGATGGCGACCGGCTTCATGGGCTACGTGCTGCCGTGGGGCCAGATGAGCTTCTGGGGCGCCACCGTCATCACCAACCTGTTCTCCGCCATTCCCTATGTCGGCGAGAGCATCGTGACGCTGCTGTGGGGCGGCTATTCGGTCGGCAATCCGACGCTGAACCGCTTCTTCTCGCTGCACTATCTGCTGCCGTTCCTGATCGCGGGCGTTGTCGTGCTGCACGTCTGGGCGCTGCATGTCGCCGGCCAGAACAATCCTGACGGCGTCGAGCCGAAGACGGAAAAGGACACGGTCCCGTTCACGCCCCACGCGACCATCAAGGACGGCTTCGGCGTCGCCTGCTTCCTGCTGCTCTATGCCTGGTTCATCTTCTACATGCCGAACTATCTCGGCGACGCCGACAACTACATTCCGGCGAACCCGGGCGTGACGCCGCCGCACATCGTGCCGGAATGGTATTACCTGCCGTTCTACGCGATCCTGCGCTCGATCCCGAACAAGCTCGCGGGCGTGATCGGGATGTTCTCGGCGATCATCATCCTGTGCTTCCTGCCCTGGCTCGATGCCGCCAAGACCAAATCGTCGAAGTACCGGCCGCTGGCAAAACAGTTCTTCTGGATCTTCGTCGCGGTCTGCATCCTGCTCGGCTATCTCGGCGCGCAGCCGCCGGAAGGCATCTACGTGATCGCCGGCCGGGTCCTGACGGTCTGCTACTTCGCCTACTTCCTGATCGTGCTGCCGCTGCTCGCGCGCATCGAGAAGCCGCGGCCGGTGCCGAATTCGATCTCGGAGGCGATCCTCGCCAAGAGCGGCAAGGCGGTGGCCTCCGTCGCCATCGCGCTCGTCGCCGCCGGTGCGCTGTTCCTCGGCAGCCTGCAGGATGCGCGCGCCTCCGAAGGCAGCGACAAGCCGCCGGGCAACAAATGGTCGTTTGCCGGTCCCTTCGGCAAGTACGATCGCGGCGCATTGCAGCGCGGCCTGAAGGTCTACAAGGAAGTCTGTTCCAACTGCCACGGCCTGTCCTACGTCGCCTTCCGCAATCTCGCGGAAGCCGGCGGCCCCGGCTATTCGGTGGCGCAGGCTGCGGCCTTCGCCTCCGACTACAAGGTCAAGGATGGTCCGAACGATGCCGGCGACATGTTCGAGCGCGCGGGCCGGCCGGCCGACTATTTCCCCTCGCCGTTCCCGAACGAGCAGGCCGCGCGTGCGGCGAACGGCGGCGCGGCGCCGCCGGATCTGTCGCTGATCACCAAGGCGCGGTCCTACGGCCGCGGCTTCCCGATGTTCATCTTCGACTTCTTCACCCAGTATCAGGAGCAGGGCCCGGACTACGTCTCGGCTGTGCTCCAGGGGTTTGAGGACAAGGTGCCGGAAGGCGTGACCATCCCGGAGGGCTCCTACTACAACAAGTACTTCCCGGGCCACGCCATCAAGATGCCGAAGCCGCTCAGCGACGGCCAGGTGACCTATGACGACGGCTCGCCGACCACGATCGCGCAATATTCCAAGGACGTCACCACGTTCCTGATGTGGACCGCCGAGCCGCACATGGAAGCGCGCAAGCGCATGGGCTTCCAGGTGTTCATTTTCCTGATCATCTTCGCCGGCCTGATGTACTTCACCAAGAAGAAGGTCTGGGCCGACTCCCACTGAGGGGCCGGAGGCGAGACGAGAATGAAGAGGCCCCCGCAAGGGGGCTTTTTTGTTGCACACGCGCGTGTGTTGTCTGGCGCGATTGCCTATCGCGCTCGCAGCGGCCAAAATGCCGCCAACCGCTCCCCAGAAACTCGTCGGAGGACACCATGGGAACCGCCATCACCTTCAAGCGCCCGGACGGCAAGGACGCCTCGGGCTATCTTGCCAACGCCGCGCGCGGCAATGCGCCGGGCGTGGTCGTGATCCAGGAATGGTGGGGCCTGTCGGACCAGATCAAGGGCCTCTGCGATCGCTTCGCGCTGGCCGGTTTCGATGCGCTCGCGCCCGATCTCTACAAGGGCAAGGTGGTGCCGTATCACGACACGGACGCGGCCGGCAAGGAAATGAACTCGCTCGACTTCATGGATGCCACCACGCAGACCGTGCGCGGCGCCACGCAATATCTGTCGCGCAACGGTGCCAAGGTCGGGCTGACAGGCTTCTGCCTCGGCGGCGCCGTCACCATCATCGGCTCGGTGCATGTGCCGGAGCTCTCGGCTGGCGTCGTGTTCTACGGCATCCCGCCGGAGCAGGCGGCCAAGCCGGCCGACGTCAAGATCCCGCTCCAGGCCCACTTCGCCAACAAGGACGATTGGTGCACGCCGGAATTGGTCAACGGTTTCGAAAAGGCCATGAAGGCCGCCGGCAAGTCGCTCGAGCTGTTCCGCTATGACGCCGAGCACGCCTTCGTCAACGAGCAGCGCCAGGCCGTGCACGACCGCGAAGCCGCCGAGCTCGCCTGGGGCAGGGCGACGGAGTTTTTCCGGAAGCATCTGGGATAGGGGCTGCGGGGCGCGCGTCGGTCATCAACGCTCTTGCCGCGTCGCTATTGAAACGAGCCTGATGCAATTATAGGCTGTAGTCGCGTGGCGTGTCGCCATGGCGACTGTGGGGGTGGTTGATGATTGTAGAGGGACGCTTGACGACGGTTGTCGTGCCTCGCAAGGCGCTGGAAGCGGCTCTGGACCCCGCGGAGGCCAAATATCTGACTGGCGCTGTGGTCGACTACGTCAACGAAATTCAACGTGTCGGCGTTTACTCGGGACGTGAGCTACCGGCCGTGGCTATACAAGCCTATCACGCGGACTTTTATCTCGCTCAGGTCAACAATGGCGGTCACAGTCAGTTCATCGGCAACACGGGCATCGCGATGCTGCAGACGACATCCGGCGATGCGGTCGCTGGATTGAAGGCCATGGGAGCGAGCGCGCAACACCAGATATTGCAGGAGATGATCGCGTGGGTGGAGGCACACCCCGGCGAGGCTGCGCTACAAAACGGTTTCGAAAATCGCGCTGCGGAACTCAACGCGCTTGACACTCGCTTCTATGAGGCCGAGCGACTTAAGCCGATGACGCCACTCGCGGCCCGATGGATCGCGAACTGGCCCGAATTGCGCGCCGTAGCAAAGGAGCAATACGCCTCCGAAATCGAGCGGCTTGCGCAGCTCAATCCGCATCTGTCGCAACGCCGGATCTGGCTGGGTGTTCGCCAGATCAGCTACCAGATGACCGACCGCCTGGAGCTGACCGTCGCCGCGGCGTGTGGGGCCGTGATGCCTGACCCGGAACTCAATCTCATGATTCTTCCGGGATTCGACATGGATGTGGAGGGAGAGCCATGCAGGGCCTTCGGCATTAAGACCAACAAGGGCTCGCGGCTATGCGTCTTTGACGAGGCGGGTGGACGACTTTATGAACTTGCCACGCGCAGTCCGCTAGTGGGCGCGCGGCTGTCAACTGTGGGGGCTGACACAATCCGGAATTTCTCGAGAATCGCCGAGCAAAACTTTGCGGCCGAAGCGATCGATCTGCTGTTGCGGAAGTCAGGTCTGGATCCGGCGGCGATGATCACGGCATTGAACGTGAGCGACGACCGGGCGGCATGGTATGCGGTCACAGGGAATACCTGCGTTTTGATTGAAACCTTGAGCGACCGCGCCAACATGATTGGATCTGACGGCAAGGCCGCGCTCATAGTGACGCGAGCCGAAATCGAACGACATGCCGCCGAGGCGGCTGTGGGGCGCGACAGCCTGCAGATCCGGGCATAATCCGCAACGCGGTCAGCGCCATTTTGGTGATCGAGGCGGTCTGGCCACCCTTGACGCCATCCCCGGGCCATGGTGAGTATCCGCCCTATGAGCACCGCCGTCCGCCCAGCCCGTCTTTGGTGGCGCACCTCCTGAGAGGTGGCCGGTGCGATTTCTTTTCCCAAAATCGTCCAAGGTCGCCCACGCAGTGCGGCGGCCTGATCGTTTGTCCTGTGTGGCGTTCCCTCGGCAAGTTTCGTAAGAGGACGACATGAACAGGACAGTCTTTGCCCTCCCGCCCAAAAGCGATTACGTGACCCGCGCCGGTCTGGCGATCACGCGCGTGGCGGAGCAATTTACCGGCGGTGCCAACAGGCTCGACGACCTCGTCAACCTGCTCGACCGCCGCCGCGGCGTGGTGCTGTCGTCGGGCACGACTGTGCCGGGTCGATACGAGAGCTTCGATCTCGGCTTTTCCGATCCGCCGCTCAAGCTCGAGACCACGGGCTTCAATTTTGCGCTGGAGGCGCTCAACGAGCGCGGGCAGGTGCTGATCGCATTCCTCGCCGACGTGTTGCGCGATCCCTGCGTGGTGATCTCCGAGAAGACTGCCACGCGCCTTGGCGGCCATATCATCCGGGGCGACGCGCCGATCGAAGAGGACCAGCGCACGCGGCGCGCCAGCGTGATGTCGCTGGTGCGCGATCTCGTCGCCGCCTTCTCCGCCAATGACGACGGGCTGCTCGGCCTGTTCGGCGCCTTCGCCTACGACCTCGTGTTCCAGATCGAGGACCTCGTGCAGAAGCGCGCGCGTGAGAGCGACCAGCGCGACATCGTGCTCTACGTTCCTGATCGCCTGCTCGCCTATGACCGCGCCACCGGCCGCGGCGTCGTGCTCACCTACGATTTCGCCTGGAAGGGCAAATCCACCGCAGGCCTGCCGCACGAGACCGCGGAGAGCCCGTACCTCAAGACGCCGCGTCAAGGCTTTGCCGATCACGCGCCCGGCGAATATCAGGCCACCGTCGAGACCGCGCGCGCGGCTTTTGCCCGCGGCGACCTGTTCGAGGCGGTGCCGGGCCAGCTCTTCGCCGAGCCCTGCGACCGCTCGCCGGCCGAAGTGTTCCAGCGGCTCTGCGTCATCAACCCCTCGCCCTACGGCGCGCTGATGAATCTCGGCGACGGCGAGTTTCTCGTCTCGGCGTCGCCCGAAATGTTCGTGCGCTCCGACGGACGCCGCGTCGAGACCTGCCCGATCTCGGGCACGATCGCGCGCGGCACCGATGCGATCGGCGATGCCGAGCAGATCCGCCAGCTCCTGAACTCGGAGAAGGACGAGTTCGAGCTCAACATGTGCACCGACGTCGACCGCAACGACAAGGCGCGCGTCTGCGTTCCCGGCACGATCAAGGTGCTGGCGCGGCGGCAGATCGAGACCTATTCAAAGCTGTTCCACACAGTCGATCATGTCGAGGGCATGCTGCGCCCCGGCTTCGACGCGCTCGATGCGTTCCTCACCCATGCCTGGGCCGTCACCGTCACGGGCGCACCCAAACTCTGGGCGATGCAGTTCGTCGAGGATCACGAGCGTTCGCCGCGGCGCTGGTATGCCGGCGCGATCGGCGCGGTGAATTTCGACGGCAGCATCAACACCGGCCTCACCATCCGCACCATCCGCATGAAGGACGGTCTGGCCGAAGTGCGGGTCGGTGCGACCTGCCTGTTCGATTCCGATCCGGCGGCGGAGGACCGCGAATGCCAGGTCAAGGCGGCGGCCCTGTTCCAGGCGCTGCGCGGCGATCCGCCGAAGCCGCTGTCGGCCTTTGCACCCGATGCGACCGGAAGCGGCAAGCGAGTGCTGCTGATCGATCATGACGACAGTTTTGTGCACATGCTGGCGGATTATTTCCGCCAGGTCGGTGCCGACGTCACTGTGGTCCGCCATGTGCATGCGCTCGACATGCTCAAGCGAAAGACGTGGGATTTGCTGGTGCTGTCACCCGGACCCGGACGCCCTGAGGACTTTGGGATCAAGAAGACGATCGATGCCGCGCTGGAAAACAAGCTGCCGGTGTTCGGTGTCTGCCTCGGCGTGCAGGCGATCGGCGAATATTTCGGCGGCGAGCTCGGCCAGCTCACGCATCCCGCCCACGGCCGGCCCTCGCGGGTGCAGGTCCGCGGCGGGCGGCTGATGCGCAATCTGCCGAACGAGATCGTCATCGGCCGCTATCACTCGCTCTTTGTCGAGCGCGACAGCATGCCCGACGTGCTGAACGTGACGGCCAGCACCGAGGACGGCGTCGCCATGGCGCTGGAGCACAAGACCCTGCCGGTCGCCGGCGTGCAATTCCACCCGGAATCGCTGATGTCGCTCAGTGGCGAGGTGGGCTTGAGGATTGTCGAGAATGCGTTCCGGCTGGACGCACGCGTTGATTGAGAGGCACCAATGACCTTTGACCACGATCTGAAGGCGAGCGTCCGTACCATTCCCGATTATCCAAAACCGGGGATCATGTTCCGCGACATCACGACCTTGCTCGCGGACGCGCGCGCGTTCCGCCGCGCGGTCGACGAGCTGGTCAATCCCTGGGCCGGCAACAAGATCGACAAGGTCGCCGGCATGGAGGCGCGCGGCTTCATCATCGGCGGCGCGGTGGCGCACCAGCTCTCGGCCGGCTTCGTGCCGATCCGCAAGAAAGGCAAGCTGCCGCACACCACCGTGCGCATCGCCTACTCGCTCGAATACGGCATCGACGAGATGGAGATGCATGTCGACGCCATTTCGCCCGGCGAGCGCGTCATCCTGGTCGACGACCTCATTGCCACCGGCGGCACTGCGGAAGGCGCGGTGAAGCTGCTGCGCCAGATCGGCGCCAATGTCGTCGCTGCCTGCTTCATCATCGACCTGCCCGAGCTCGGCGGCGCCGCCAAGCTGCGCTCCATGGACGTGCCGGTGCGCACGCTGATGACGTTCGAAGGGCACTGAGAGGTTCAGATCGCTTCGGCCTTCAGCTCGGCCCGCCAGTGCAGCGCGCGCTCCTTCAGCAGCGCGTTCCTGACATAGGCCGTCTCCTCGTCCTCCAGACGCTCGCATTCGCCAAACGTCAGTCCCGCCACGCCATGCGCGTTCCACGCGGCCTGGAGGCTGCGGCAGGTGTGGCTGCCCTGGCGCAGCGCGAACCAGATGCGGTTCTGAATCGTCTCGAGGTTCGGGGCTTGGCCGACCCAGGCCTGGCCTGAGGCCGCGCAGCGGACGACGTAGATGCCCGCAACGGTCTTGCGCTCCTTGTAGGCGGCGATCGCAGCTTTCCGGTCGATGCTCACGGTGAAGGGCCTTGCTGAGGGACGCTGATGCGCACTCAGTACGGCTTGGGACGCCAGACGTCAATATTGCCCGGGTAAATATTCAGGACCGTTGCAGGATCAGGCTGAGCTCGAGCTCGCGGAAAGCAAGGTAATTGCGCCGGGTCCACTGGTGCAGCTCGGTCGAGGCGTCCTTCTCCTGGCGCAGATAGCCGGTGAAGGAAAAGTTGAGCCGGTCGACATAGGTCTTCAGGAAGCCGGGCAGCGCTGGCAGGCGGAATACCCGCCCGGTAGCCATCGCGACCGGCAGCTCGCCGCGCACGATGTACTCATTGTCCACGGTGATCAGGTTCATCCGCGGGATCTGGTCGCGCAGCATCTCGTGGGCGCGGGCCGAGACGCGGTCGGTGTCGGCAACGAACAGGATCATCGGCGCGACATGGCGGCGCGCGGCCTCCTTCAACAGGCCGATCTCGCCGGCCATCTTGAAGAACTCGTCGAAGGCGTGGAAGCCGAGGTCGATCACCTTGGCAAGGCCGTCATCGACGATGACGCGGTCCATCAGCTGCATCTTGCCGTAGGTGTCGATCACGTCGGCGGTTTCCGTGATCTTCGGCAGATAGTCGAGCAGTGACGGCTCCTTCAGGTTGACGTCGAAGGCCGCGACGTTGCCGTTCTTGAGCAGCAGGAATTCGGCGAGCAGCCGCGCCAGCAGGGTCTTGCCGACCTGCGGGCGGGGCGAGCAAATGATGTAGACGGGTGTCGCGGGCATCGACAGCTATATCAGGCCAACTTGCCGCCCAATCCAGCCGCATCCGCCCGGCTTGCGCAACTATTTTTCGCTGTTGCGGGAGCTGGGCTTGGATCCGACGATGTCAGTCAGGTGGATGCGGTCGAACTCGCTCCAGACGTTGGCGAGCCAGTGCCGGACATAACCGCGCAGCACGAACGAATAATTCGCGGCCTCGTCGTTGATGCCCTTGTTGGCGACGAATTTCAGGAACGGGACGGAGGACACCTCGACCTGCTCATAGGCCATTTCGTTGAGCTTGGGGATGGTCAGTTCGGTGGCGTCCTTGATGCGGTGGAAGTAGGAATTGTAGGTCGCCTGGTCCCATTGGAAGAACTGGGTGTCGTTGATGAAGTTCTTCACCAGGAAATATTTTGCGCCGGTCATGAAACCCGCAGTCTCGGCGATCTCGTCCAGCGAGGCGATCGAGGGTCCGAGAATGTGGAATACGGCAAAGGTGATCTGGCCGGCCTTGGCGGCGTCGAGGAAACCGATGTCACGCAGCGAGGCGAGCGCCGGCGAGAGCAGGCCGGCGCGGACGTCGATCACGGTGACCGACGGGCTCGTCGCGTTGAGCGTATCGAAGATCTTCATCTGATCGGCCGTCGTCGTCATGTCGACGATCTCGGTGATGTCAGGGTGGAAGCGCTTCAGGGTTCCGCGCGGCGACTCCGTGTCGAAGGCGCGGGTCGGCACGTTGTTGGCGGAAAAATAATCGAGCAAGGTGCGCGACACCGTGGTCTTGCCGACCCCGCCCTTGTCTGCGCCCACCACAACCACTGCCGGCTTTGCCATTGCTGTCCCCTAACGCGCGCCCCCGATCGCGAGGTCGCAATCGGCCGGGCTCCAAATCGATGTCCCAAAGATGTCCCAAGTCTGCTGTTGGGCGCGAACATGGCAGAAACAAGGGAGAATTCAATTCCGGAGGCCCCGGTTGCGGCAATTCCCGAGGTTTTTCCCAACCGCGGTGAAACTGTCGCGCGTGGCGGGAAATCGCCTGCTCAATGACGGCCCCAGGGACCCATGGGATTGTCCACCGGATTACCGCCCGCGGTTCCGGCGGAGCTGGGTGCAGGCACGGGCGGTGGACTGGCTGAGCCGCCTGTATCGTCCCAAGGCCCTTGGCGCAGCGGCGGCGGACCGTCCTGCTCGTTGGCCTGAGCCTCAGGCTCGTCCGGCTCGTCCGCAGGCGGCGGCAGCGGACCGGGATCGTGGCCGCCGGCAAACTTGACCAGCGCATCGACCCGTGACTGCACCGAGGGGTGGGTCGCGAACAGATCGGCAAAGCCCTCGCGCGGGTTGTCGACGCACAGTTCCATGACCGCCGAGGTCGCGCCCGGCAACTCGCCGCGGTTCTCGATCTTGCGCAGCGCCGAGATCATGGCATCAGGATCTTTCGTCAGCTCGACCGAGCCTGCGTCGGCGAGGTATTCGCGCGAGCGCGACAGTGCGAGCTTCACCACCTGCGACAGCAGCCAGGCCACCACGATCAGGACGACCGCGATGATGATGACGATCACGGCGCCGCCACCTGAGCTCTTGCTGTCGCTCGACGAAGAGGACGATCGCGACGACGAGGAGGACCCCGACGACCACGAGCCGCCGGAGCTCCAGCTCAAATTCGTGAACACGCGGAAGAACAATTCGCCGAAGAAGCCGACCACGCCAGCGATGATGACGGCGACGACCATCAGCTGCACGTCGCCGTTCCTGATGTGGGTCAGCTCGTGGCCCAGCACCGCCTCGATCTCCTTGTCGTTCAGCGCATCGAGGAGACCGGTGGTGACAGTGACCGAATACTGCCGCGGGTTCAGGCCGGTCGCGAACGCGTTCAGCGCCGGGCTCTCCATGATCTTCAGCTTCGGCATGGTGATGCCGCGCGAGATGCAGAGATTTTCGAGCAGGTTGTAGAGCCGCGGCTCTTCCTGCCGGGTGACGTCGTGGCCGCCGGTCACCGCGTCGATCATCGACTGGTGGAAGAAATAGGCGATCACGACCCAGACGGCCGCTGCGATCGTCGCGAACGGCGCGGCCTTAAGCAGGTCGTAGAAGGCCCGGTTCAGATAATAAGCGACGGTCCCGTTGCCGTTGATGACGACTTCGGCGACCAGCGCACCCGCGTAGACCAGCACGTAGACCAGCGCGAACAGGCCGGCGAGCAGCAGCGTCGAACGAAACTTGTTCGAGGCGATGTGCGTGTAGAGACCATACGCGGCCATGACGCGATGCCCTGCCGGCCTATCGGCTCAACTCAGAATTTCACCTGCGGCGTCGCCTCGACCTCAGTGCGGCTGGCGCCGAGATCGAAGAAGTCCTTCCTGGTGAAGCCGAACATGCCGGCGAACAACGCGGCCGGCATCTGCTGGATGCCGGTGTTGTATTCCTGGACCGCGCTGTTGAAGAAGCGGCGGCTTGCCGCGATCTTGTTCTCGAGGTCGGAAAGCTCGCTGGCGAGCTGCTGGAAATTGGCGTTGGCCTTGAGGTCGGGATAGGCCTCGGACAGCGCGATCAGCCGGCCGAGCGCGCCGGAGAGCTGGTTCTCGGCCGCCGACACCTGCGCCGGGCCCTGCGCCGACATCGCCGAATTGCGCGCCTTGATGACGTCGTCGAGCGTGCCGCGCTCATGCGAGGCATAGCCCTTCACGGTCTCGACCAGGTTCGGGATGAGGTCGTGGCGCTGCTTGAGCTGCACGTCGATGTCGGCAAAGGCCTGGCCGACGCGCTGGCCCAGCGCCACCAGGCGGTTGTAGGCGCTGAAGGCCAAGAACACGAGTACGACGATGACGCCGAGAACGATCCAGCCGGTCGACATGGAGAACTCCTGATGGGGGAAGAAGGCGAGCCTAGCCTAGACCAAAATGGCGCAGGGCGAGAGCCCCGGCGCGGAGGGGAGGTAGGATTTGGTCGGATGGAGAGCCATCCGAGTTCAAGGCAAAAGCGGGTGACGAGGTTAACTTTCGGACAGGACGGCATCGCCCCAGCGCCAGCGTCGGGCGCTTGCATAAGCGGCCCTGTCGCGGCGCGGCACCTTCGTCGTGGCGATGCCGCCCTCGGTGCAGAGCTTCGCCGAGATCTCGGCCTTGCCGAGATCCGGCGGCGCCAGCACGCGCGACGCGCGGTTTTCGGGCGGCGTGCGGGTCAGGGCGACGTAGACGAAGCGTTCGTCCTCGAACGGCACGTCGGCTCCCTTGATCTGGCGGTGCGCCTGTGAGCGTGGCAGGCGCTGGCTGAAATGGCACCAATCCGGCGCCGTGAGCGGGCATGGCTTTTCGTGCGGGCAGGGGGCGGCGACGAAGGCGCCGGCTGTGATCAGTTGCTGGCGGAGCGCGAGGATGCGCGCGTAGCCGGCCGGCGTGCCGGGCTCGATCACGACCAGCGCGTGGCGCGCCTTCGTCCACATCGCATCGGCGAGGCTGCGTTGATCGCCCTCGCTGAGCTCGCCGATGATATAGCTCGCGATGACGAGATCGGCTTGCGAGGCTTGGGCGAGGTTTGCGCCGGCATCGCCCGGCAGATAGCGACATTCCGCCAGACGCGTGCTGTCACGCGCGAGTTCGAGCGCAAGCCGGCTCAGGGTCGCGTTGGCGTCGAGCAGGGTGAAGTCCTGCAGCGAGGGAAACGCCTCCGCGGCGGCCCAGCTTGCGGTGCCCGGACCGGCTCCGACGTCGAGCAGTGTCTCCGGGACGAGGTCCGGCGCGATCTCGGTCAAAGCGTTCAGGCTCGCGGCCACGGCCGCGTAGGTCGCCGGCATCCGCGCAAGCGCGTAGGCGAGCGCATCGGCTTCGGACCTGATCGTGCCGGAGCCGCCGCCGGCGCGATAGGTGGTCGAGATTTTCTGCGATCGCTGTGCGGCGTCGGTGCGCGAAAAACCCTGGAGCTTGCCGTCGAGGGCGGCCTTCAGTTCAAAGGGGAGTGTGGGCGAGATCATGTCCGCCCACCGTCATTTCTGGGCCAGCCGTATCACGCCACGTTCTGGTCGAGAATGTCCACCGCCTCTGACAGGCTCACCGACACCAGCTGCGACACGCCGCGCTCGGCCATGGTGACGCCGAACAAGCGGTTCATCCGCGCCATCGTGATCGGGTTGTGGGTGATGATGACGAAGCGCGTGTCGGTCGAGCTGGTCATCTCGTTGAGCAGGTTGCAGTAGCGCTCGACATTGTGGTCGTCGAGCGGCGCGTCGACTTCGTCCAGCACGCAGATCGGGGAAGGGTTGGTGAGGAACACCGCGAAGATCAGCGCCATCGCGGTCAGTGCCTGCTCGCCGCCCGAGAGCAGCGACAGCGTCTGCGGCTTCTTGCCCGGGGGCTTTGCGATGATCTCGAGACCGGCTTCCAGCGGGTCGTCGCTCTCGATCAGATGCAGCGCCGCCTCGCCGCCGCCGAACAGCTCGACGAACAGGCGCTTGAAATGGTTGTTGACGACCTCGAACGAGGTCAGGAGCCGCTCGCGTGCTTCCTTGTTGAGGCTCTGGATGCCCTGGCGCAGCCGCTTGATGGCTTCGACGAGGTCGTCGCGCTCGGTGACGAGGCCGGTGTGCTGGGTCTCGACCTCGCGCAGCTCCTCTTCGGCGCGCAGGTTCACCGCGCCCAGGCGCTCGCGATCGCGGCGCATTTTTTCGAGGTCTTCCTCGATGTCGTGCAGCGGCGGCAGCTCCGCGCCGGGCTCGATCTCGGCAAGGCCGGCCACGGCCTGCGGCTCGACTTCCAGCATGTCGCGGATCTCGCGCTCGATGTCCTCGAGCCGGCGCCTTGCGCCTTCCATGCGCTCCTCGGCGCGGGCGGTGGCCTCGCGGGAGCTGGAGAGCGCCTCGAGCGTCAGCTTGGCGACGCGATCGGTCTCCGCCATCGCGGTTTCCGCGGTGGCGAGCGCGTCGGCGGCCATGCGGCGGTCGTTCTCGGCGTATTCGATCTCGGTGATCAGCGCACTGCGCTTCTCGGCGAACACGGCGGGGGCGTTCTCGAGATCGCTGCGTTCGATCGTGAGTTCGGCAATGCGGGCCTGGATGGTGTCGATGTGCGAGGCCGCGCTCTCCTTGCGGTTCTGCCACTCGGTGCGTTCGGCGAGGATCGCCTGCACGCGGCGGTCGGCGAGCTCGGCTTCGCGCGCCAGCGCCTGCGCCTCGGCGCGGACCTGGGCGGCCATGCGCCGGTGGCCTTCGATGTCGCTGCGGACGGCGGCGAGACGGGTCTCGGTGTCCTCGCTCGACGGCAGCTCGGAGATGCCGGCTTCGGCATATTCGTAGGCGGCTTCGGCCTCGGCGCGGTCGGCGGCGAGACGGCTGTGCGCCTCCGACAGCGTGGCCTTGCGCGCGGCGCGGCGGCTGATCTCGCGCTCGGCGGTGGCATGGCGCTCGCGCGCGACGTTGAGCTCGCGCTGCGCGGCGCGCCAGGCTTCGCGGCTGGCGCCTTCGGTGCTCGCCGCCATCTGCAGCTCGGACTCGGCGTTGTCCAGCGCCTGGCGCTTGATCTGCGCGTCGATGCGGGCCTGCTCCAGCTCGTTCTCGATGTCGACGAGGCGGGCGCGCTCGGCAAGGCGCCGCGCCGCGCCGGTCGGTGCGTGAGCCGCGGCGACGAAACCGTCCCAGCGCCAGACGTCGCCTTCGGGCGAAACCAGCCGCTGGCCGGTCTTGAGCTGCGAGACCAGCTCGGCGCCGCGCTCGCGCGGCACCACGCCGATCTGCGCCAGGCGGCGGGTCAGCTCGGCCGGGGCCTGCACGTGGCTCGCGAGCGGAACGACGCCTTCGGGCAGCTCCGGATCGCCGTCGGTGATGCCGACATTGGTCCAGCGCATCGGCGCCGACGGGTCGATCGGCGCATCGAGATCGTCGCCGAGCGCGGCACCGATCGCCTTCTCGAAGCCCTTGTCGACGGTGATGCCGTCGATGATCGGCGGCCACAGGTTCTTGGTCTCGCCGTTGACGATCTTGGAGATCGTGCGCGCCTCGGTCTCGAGCCGCTGCACGCGCTTGTCGGCCTCGACCAGCGGCGAACGCGAGGATTCCAGCGTCTGGCGCGCGGCGACGTGGGCCGCTTCGCTCGCCTGCGCCGCGGCTTCCGAAGCCGCGAGTGTCTGCTCGGCGGTCTCGACCGTCGCGGTCAGCTCGTCGAGATCGCCGAAGCCGCCGGTCTCGTCGGCAAGCTTCTGCTCTTCCGCAGTGACATTCGCGATTTCCTGGTCGAGCCGGGCGAGCTTGTCGCGGTGGGTGCGGACGTTGGCTTCGAGTTGATTGCGCTTGGCGGTGAGGTCGGCGAGCGCGGTGGTGAGCTCGGCGAACTGCTGCTCGGTTTCGGTCAGCACGGCCTCGGCCTCCGCGACACGCTCATCGACGCCGGAGCGCTTCTCGACGCGCGACTTGATTTCTTCCTTCAGCTCAGCGTCCTCGGCGTCGAGCCGCTGCAGCGCGACATCGGCGTCCATGGTCTGCTGCTGGGCGCGCGAGATGTCGCCTTCGAACTGGGCGAGGCGGCGCTCGAGCTCGGCGACGCGCTCCTTGGCGCGCTCTTCCTCGCGGTCGAGCAGCTCGCGGGCATTGGTCAGGCGCTGAAGGCCTGCCGCGGCGCGTGCTTCGGCATCGCGCAGCGCCGGCATTTCGGCGGCGCGAATGGCCTGGATGCGGGCGGCCTCGGCCTGGTGCTGGGTGCGCTCGGCCATCTCGCGGACCGCAAGATCGTGAGTCTGGCCGGATTCGTTGACGTCGGCATGGGCGCCGATCCAGCGCAGATGGAACAGGGTGGCTTCGGCCTTGCGGACCTTGGCCGCGACCTCGCGATAACGCACGGCCTGGCGGGCCTGCTTCTTCAGGCCTTCCATCTGGCCTGCGAGCTGGCCGATCACGTCCTCGACGCGGGTGAGGTTGGTTTCGGCCGCCTTGAGCCGCAGCTCGGCCTCGTGGCGGCGGGCATGCAGGCCGGCGACGCCGGCGGCGTCTTCCAGCACGCGGCGGCGCTGCTCGGGCTTGGCCTGGATGATCTCGCCGATCTTGCCCTGGTGGACGAGGGCCGGCGAGCGCGCACCGGTGGCGGCGTCCGCGAACAGGATCTGCACGTCGCGCGCGCGCACGTCGCGGCCGTTGATGCGATAGACCGAACCGGCCTCGCGCTCGATGCGGCGCGAGATTTCGAGCAGCTGGCTGTCGTTCATCGCCGCCGGCGCGGTGCGATCGGCATTGTCGATCGTCATCGTCACTTCGGCGTGGTTGCGCGCCGGACGATTGCCGGAGCCGGCGAAGATCACCGCGTCCATGTCGGCGGCGCGCAACGACTTGTACGAGGTCTCGCCCATCGCCCAGCGCAGCGCCTCGACGAGATTCGACTTGCCGCAGCCGTTGGGTCCGACCACGCCGGTCAGGCCGGGCTCGATGACGAAGTCGGTCGGCTCAACGAAGGACTTGAAGCCGTGAAGGCGCAGGCGGGTGATTTTCATAAGCACGCATCTCTGTTGGCAGGCGCGAATCCCCCTGCCGGGACAATACCATGGAAGGCAGTGTCACTCTCTGGGTGAGTCGCGCGAGGCGCCTCATGCGGCTGGACAATGGCCGCGGTGCGCCGCGAGGGCAACCGGCGAAAGCCGCTTTTCCCAAGGGATTTACGCCGGGAAAGATACGGCTTTGAGATGCGCGAATCAGGATTGTGGCGTGCGAATCAGCTCTTGAGCAGCGGATTGATCTTCTTGGCGAATTCCTCGAACGAGGTTTCGCCCTTGATCTTCTCGCCATTGACGAAGAACGTCGGCGTCGAATCCACCTTCAAGACCTCGCTGGCATATTTCTGGTCGGCGGCGATCTTGTCGAGCAGCGCCTGATCCTTCAGGCAGGCCTCGACCTGCTGCTGGGTGAGGCCGGCCTGCTTGCCGATCCGCGTCAGGGTCTCGGTGGTGTTCTTCATCACCCAGTCGCTCTGCTGGCGGAACAGCATGTCGGTGACCGCGAAGTATTTCGGCGCGTCGTCCTTGGCGATGCAGCGCGACAGCATCGAGCCGGCGGCGGCTTTGATGTCGAGCGGGAACTCGCGGAAGATGTAACGCACCTTGCCGGTGTCGATGTATTCCGACTTGATCTTCGGGAACACCTGCTCGTTGAACGCCGCACAGTGCGGGCAGGTCATCGAGGCGTATTCGGTGATGGTGACGGCGGCATCCTTCGAGCCGAGCATCATGTCGGGGAGCGACACCGGCTTGGCGACATCGGTGGCGGCCTGCGCCATTGCTTCGGAGATGAACCGCAGCGGCGAGAGCCCGGCGAGCGCGGCAAGCCCGGTCAGCGACAGCATCGTGGTGAAGGCGCGGCGGGTGATGGTCAAGGTCGGCTCCCGAATTGGCGTGGTCTCGCCCAGGGATCCCAACAAGGTCCTCCGGGCGGCCTGTCGCTAGCTTGAAACGACGTTTGAGGCAATGGCGAGCGGCGAGGGCGGGTCCAGATTAGCGGCGGAATGAGGCTCAATTTCGCTTGATGGCAGCCCCGAGCCGCGCCAGCGCCGACTTGAGCTGTTCATCTTCGATGTCGCCCAGGCTCCCCGCCACCTCCGCCACCGATTTGGCGTCCGGCGGGCCGGGACGGACCGGTCGCCGGGCGCGCGACAGCGGAGCCTGACGGAACGCCAGCTTGCCGACCGCGCTCCAGCCGAAGAAGCGGTTGACCCGCTCCAGGATGACGTCGGCGGAGTGCTGGATCTCCAGCGCCATCGGGCCTTCGACCCGCAGCACCAGCGTCGCCGGCTCCTGCGGCTGGCCCTCGACCGGCCGCGGCCATTGCATCTTCAGGGGCTCGGCATGGGCCGCGATCTCGGGTCCTGCGATCTGCGCCCAGCGCGTCACCAGCTCGCGCGCGGCAAAACCCTGCTTGGCATAGGCCTCGGCAAAGACGTCGTCGAGCAGGACCGCGAGCGGCTTGGCGCTGATGGGACCGGGTTTGGGGGGAAACTTCGACATGGACTCTTATAGCACTTCGGCGCGCGGACCACAGGCTCGTGGGGGCGAAGAAAAGCGTGGATGCCGGCGGCGAGCGCGGGCATGACGTGGAGAGATCGGTGCGACGCCGCTACAGTGACAGCATGAGCCCCAAAGCCGCCCTGAAGGCAAAATCGGAACCTCCTCAGCCGGGGAGCACGGCACGCCCGCAGGCGCTCCTCCAATGGTACGACCGCCACCGCCGCCGGTTGCCCTGGCGCGCCGCGCCCGGGGAGGCCTCGGACGCGTATCGAGTCTGGCTGTCGGAGATCATGCTCCAGCAGACCACGGTGAAGGCGGTCGGCCCTTACTTCGAAAAATTCGTCGCGCGCTGGCCGGATGTCGCGGCGCTGGGGCGGGCCTCGCAGGACGACGTGCTGCGGATGTGGGCCGGGCTCGGCTATTACTCTCGCGCGCGAAACCTTTATGCCTGCGCGGTCGCTGTGACGCGCGAGCACGGCGGCGTGTTTCCCGATACCGAGGAAGGCCTGCGCGCGCTGCCGGGGATCGGGCCCTACACGGCGGCGGCGATCGCGGCGATTGCCTTCGACCGCCGCACCATGCCGGTCGACGGCAATATCGAGCGGGTGGTGTCGCGCCTGTTCGCGGTCGAGGAGGAATTGCCGCAGGCAAAGCCGCGGATCCAGCAATTGGCGGCAACTCTGCTTGGCGACTCTCGCGCCGGCGACAGCGCGCAGGCATTGATGGATCTCGGCGCCTCGATCTGCACGCCGAAGAAGCCGGCCTGCTCGCTGTGCCCGTTGAACGAGGACTGCACGGCGCTCGCACAGGGAACGCAGGAGACCTTTCCGCGCAAGGCGCCGAAGAAAAGCGGGACGCTGCGGCGCGGCGCCGCCTTCGTCGTGACGCGCGGCGACGAGTTGCTCGTCCGCTCAAGGCCCGAAAAAGGCCTGCTCGGCGGCATGACCGAAGTGCCGGGTTCGGACTGGCTGGCCGGCCAAGACGACGCCCGGGCAAAACGGCAGGCGCCCGCGCTGAAGGGGCTGTCGCGCTGGCAGCGCAAGGTGGGCGTGGTCACCCACGTCTTCACGCATTTTCCGCTGGAGCTGGTGGTCTACAGGGCGAGGGCCGAGGCGCGCACGCGCGCGCCGGAAGGCATGCGCTGGGTGCCGGTCGCGACCCTTGCCGGCGAAGCGCTGCCCAACGTCATGCGCA
Organism: Bradyrhizobium sp. Bra78; assembly: GCF_024519855.1. Taxonomy (NCBI): domain Bacteria; kingdom Pseudomonadati; phylum Pseudomonadota; class Alphaproteobacteria; order Hyphomicrobiales; family Nitrobacteraceae; genus Bradyrhizobium; species Bradyrhizobium sp. Bra78. The sequence goes on from NZ_JALJRE010000002.1 coordinate 132,200, forward strand.
AGGTGATCGCGCACGCGCTGGGCTGAAAATCGTCAGGCGGCGCGCGCGGCGCGCTCGTCTTCCGCCGGCATCAGGAAGATGCGGTTGCGCCCCGTTTTCTTGGCGACATAGAGGCCCTGATCGGCGCGCTCGATGACGTCCTGGACGTCGCGGTCGCTCTCGTCGAACAGCGCGAGCCCGACGGACACGGTGACGGGGATGACGGTGTCGCCATGGCGCACCGTCGCGCTCTCGATCGACGTCCTGATGCGATCGGCCAGCAGCACGGCGGTCTCCTGGTCGATCTCGCGCAAGAGCACCACGAACTCCTCGCCGCCGAAGCGGGCCGCCTTGTCGGTGGTCCGGATCGACTGGCTGATGATCTCGGCGATGCTCTTGATCGCGTCGTCGCCGGCGGCGTGGCCATGGCTGTCGTTGATCTTCTTGAAATGATCGATGTCGATCATCAAGGTCGCCATGTTGCGCTTGTAGCGGCGACAGAACGCCACCGCGTCGTCGGCGACGGCCAGGAACGAGCGGCGGTTCATCAGGCCGGTCATGAAATCGGTGTCGGCGAGCTGGCGCAGCTTCAGCAGGTCTTCCTGGAGCTGCATCGCGTTCTCGGTCGCGCGCAATTCGGCCTCCTTGGTGCGCTCCTCGGCAAGGCCGATGCGGCGCAGCAGCGAGCGCAGGGCGCGCGAGAGCTGGACGACTTCGGCAGAACCGCTCTGCCGCGCCAGCATGGTCGGACCGTGTGCGCGCCCGATGCGGTCCGCTTCCTGCGTGATGGCGATGATCGGGGCGGCGATCCGGCGCGAGACCAGCATGGCCAGCGACAGCGCAATCACGGCGGTGACGACGCCGATCGCCAGGATCGTCTGCGCCGACGAGATCGCCGTCGCCAGCGCTACGCTCGCCGGCTGGCTCGCGGTGACGATCCAGTTCAGCCCCTGATAATCGCGATAGCCGCTGCCGACGTGGAACGCCGTCAGGGTCTGCCGTCCCTCCGTCGTTTCGCGGAAGGTGCCGTCGCGGGCCTTCAAAATGCCGGTAAGCTCGTCGCCGCCATAACGGATGGTTTCCTGTCGAGGCCCGACCAGGACCATTCCGCCCTTGCTCAGGATCGAGAGCCGGGTGTCGGTGTTGCCGTCATTGGCTTCGACGTCCTTGATCAAATTGCTGGCCCAATTCCAGTCCAGATGCCCGCCGAGCACGCCGAGCAGCCGGCCGGAGGCGTCACGTACGGGAACGGCGATGTCGACGAAGCGATAAGGCTCGTTGTTGGCGCGCTGCGTCAGCAGCGAGGCCAACAGCATGGCCTCGTGCACGTCGCCAACGGCAATTCTCTCGAGACCTTGCTTGAACCAGGGGCGGGCGGCCACGGATTTGCCTTGCAGCAGGCCGCCGGTTGAGGCCACGACGTTGCCGTCGAGATCGGCAAACCCGATCCAGGTGAAATCGAAGGAGTGCTGGAGCGCCTCGAGCGCGCTGCGCAATTCATCGGGATTCCCCTGCCACAGCCGCTGCATCGGCTCGAGCTCCGCGAACAGCTTCATCTCCTGCTGCCGCGTCGCCATGAAGCGGTCGAGCCGGGCGGAGGTGCTGGACGCGATCCCGGCAAGGTTGCTCTCGATAAGGGAGGCAGTGTGCTTGTAGCTGATGAGAGCTGCGCCGGCGGCGAGCGTGCCCACCAGCACGATGGACATCGCGGCGAGGGCCGCAGCGATCTGCGTCCGAACGGTCAGTCGATCTTCGATCGCGTGCAGGCGATCTGCTGCCCGCTGCAAAAGGGCTCTCATGGAAGGCTCCGGTTTCGCCGCCGCTTGTCCCATGAGGTAACTTCCAACCGCTTACCGGCGGATAGGCCAATTGGATCGTATTGAATCGGTCGTGAAAACGCTTGGTTGAAGTGTGCTTAACGGGGTGCGGAATGCCTTGAATCCGTGCAATTTTCCGTAGTTCCCTGGAGCGATGCGGCGTGGCGCTGCTGCCACCATGGTGTCAGCAGGCCTGATCTATTGGTTGGCCGCACCGGAGGTTTGCATGGTCAAGACCGCGCTCGACAACTTTCCAAGGCCACCCTGCGCCGAGCTGCTCGGATGGCGCCTGCTCGATGCCCGCCCCCAGGAAGGCTGGATCAAGCTCGCCTTCGACGGCAAGCCGGAGTTCTGCAATCCGGCCGGATTCATCCAGGGCGGCATGCTCTCGGCCATGCTCGACGACACGATGGGCCCCGCCGTGCTGGTGATGAGCGAGGGCCGACTCTACACCACCACCATCAGCATGACCGTGAATTTCCTGGCCCCCGCAAAGCCCGGACCGATCATCGGCGAGGCCAGGGTGACGCAGCTCGGCAAGACGATTGCGTTCGTCGAGGCCAGGCTGACGGCGGAAGACGGGACTCTGCTGGCGACGGCAAGCGCCACCGAGCGATTGCTCGAAGCGGCGAGGGTGGTGCGGTGAGGCGAGCACCGGTCTCTCGCTCCCTCGCCCCGTTCTTACGGGGAGAGGTGAAGAGGACCCCGCGGCTCGACGGGCGGCTTGCTCAACCGCCCGCCCGCTTCGCACCCGCGCTCACGATCGCAGGCTTCGCATTCAGCGCCTCGACCTGGAAGCCGGCGACGCGCTTGTAGTTGGCAGCGATGTCTTCCAGCTCCTTCTGCGACAGCACGTCGGTGACGACCTCGAAGCCGTCGGGCGCGCGCTCCTCGACGAGCTGCATCACCTGCTCAGGCCCGTTCTTGCGGTTGAGCAGCACGAGGTCCGTGGTCGCCGGGCGCCGCTCGGCCTCATACGCAAGCAGGGCGGCCTGCGTCGGCCCGTGCGTCAGGATCTCGCGGGTGATGGTGCGGGCATCGAGGATCGCCTGGGACGCGCCGTTGGAGCCGATCGGATACATCGGATGTGCGGCATCGCCCATCAGCGTGACGCGCCCAAAGGTCCATTGCGACACCGGATCGCGGTCGACCAGCGGATATTCATAGGCGTGCGGGCAGTTCTTGATCAGGCCGGGCACATCGAGCCAGTCGAACTGCCAGCTCTCGAACCAGGGCAGAAACTCCTCCAGCCGCGCGGTGCGGTTATAGTCCTCGCGACGCCATTGATAGGTCGGGGGCATGTGGCGCTCGGCGACCCAGTTGATCAGATGATTGCCCGCCGCATCCGGCTGCTTCGAAATCGGGTAGCAGACGAATTTCAGGATCTCATGCCCGGCCATGATCATGGTGCGGCCGGTAAGGAACGCCTTTGCCGGCGTGACGCCGCGCCAGAGGATGCGGCCGTTCCAGATCGGTGGGCCTTCGTTGGGATAGAGTTTTTCGCGCGCGGCGGAATGGATGCCGTCGGCCGCGATCAGGATGGTGCCGTCGTAGGTCCCGGCGGCCTTGCCGGTCGCCCTGTCGATGAAATCGGCGCGCACGCCGTCAGCGGTTTCGCTCCAGCCGGTCAGATGATGGCTGGTCAGGATGTTGTCGCGGCCGAGGCGTTCGACTGCGGCGTCGAGCAGGAGTTGCTGGAGCGTGCCGCGATGGATCGAAAACTGCGGCCATTTATAACCGGCCTCCAGCCCGCGCGGCTCGCTCCAGATCGGCTTGCCGCGCTTGGAGAAGTAGGCGAGCTCCCGGGTGCGCACGCCGCTGGCGTCGAGCTTGTCCATCAGCCCGAGCTCGATCAGCTCGCGCACCGCGTGCGGCAGCACGTTGATGCCGACGCCGAGCGGCCTCAGCTCGGCGACGCTCTCGAACACTTTTACGGGAACGCCGATTCCGTGCAGGCTGAGCGCAAGCGTCAGCCCGCCGATGCCGCCACCGGCGATGAGTACCGTCATGACAAAACCCCTCCGACCGCGAGCGTCTTGGCACAGGCGGGCGGATGTGGGCAACTGCGAAGAGAATGTCGTGCTATGGACCTGAAGGCCCGCAGCCGTTAGTTTCCAATTTTCCCATGAGGTCCGACATGCTCAAGCTCTACTACGCCACCGGCACCTGCGCGCTCGCCACCTACATGGCCCTGGAGGAGGCCGGCGCCGACTACACGGCTGAACGGCTCAGCTTCAAGGACAACCAGCAGACCAGCCCGGACTATCTCGCGATCAACCCGAAGGGCCGCGTGCCGGCCCTGGTGACCGACCGTGGCGTCCTCACCGAGACGCCGGCGATGCTGGCCTATATCGCGCAGACCTTCCCCAAGGCGAAACTCGCGCCGCTCGACGATCCCTTCGACTTCGCCCAGGTGCAATCGTTCAACTCCTATCTCTGCTCGACCGTGCACATCAACCATGCGCACAAGATGCGTGGCGCGCGCTGGGCGACGCAAGAGAGCTCGTTCGCCGACATGAAGGCGATGATCCCGAAGACCATGGGCGCCTCCTTCTCCTTGATCGAGCAGAAGATGTTCAAGGGACCGTGGGTGATGGGCGATCAGTTCACGATTTGCGATCCCTATCTCCATACGATCTCGCACTGGCTCGAAGGCGACAGCGTCGACATCAACGCGACACCAAAGATCGCCGATCATTTCAAGCGCATGTCCGAGCGCCCCGCCGTGCGCAAGGTGATGGACGCCCAGAAGGCGTAAGAGCGCGGCCGCATATTCCCCTGTCGTCCCGGGCAAGCGTAAGCGCAGACCCGGGACGACACCATTTGCTTTGAAGCTGCGTCCTACCCAGCACGCCCCTTCTTCTCCAGCTCCCGTCCTGTTTCCAGCATCAGCCGCCGCAGCCAGATCGAGCCGGGGTCCATCTGCGCGCGGGTCGGATGGAACATGAACTGCTCGTCGATGCCGGGGTCGAGCGGCGGCGTCACCGTGACGAGGCCGAGCTGCTTCGACAGCGCCGCGATCAGCCGGCGCGGCACGAAGGCGACGAGGTCGGTGCGGGCGGCGACGTGCAGCGCCTCCAGATAGCCCGACACCACCAGCGAAATGTGCCGCTCGATGCCCTTGCTGCGCAGCCAGGTGTCGATCAGATCCTCGGGCTGGCCACGGATGATCACGCCGACATGGCGCGCGGCCAGGAAGGTTTCGCGCCGCTTCAGCTTCGCGCCCATGGGATGGCCGCGCCGCACCGCCAGTGCATCGCCGTCGGTGTAGAGCAATTGGCGGTGAAACCCCTTGAAGGCGTTGCCGATCGAGATCACGAGGTCGATGGTGCGGGCGAACTCGGCGTGGAAGATGGCCGGTCCCCGCCAAGGCACGACGTCGATGCGGACGTTGGGTGCGAGGCGCGTCACCTTTTCCATCAAGGGCGGCATCAACAGCTCCACCGCGAGATCCGGCATCATCAGCCGGAATTGCCGTTCGCTGCGTGCGGCGTCGAAATCATCCGGCACGAACAGCCCGCGCACCTGGTCGAGCGCCTGTGCCAGCGGCGTGCGCAGCGCTTGTGCCCGCGGGGTCAGCTCCATCCGCGCGCCGGTACGCACCAGCAGCGGGTCGCCGAAAATGTCGCGCAGGCGCTGCAGCGCGTGGCTCGCTGCCGGCTGCGACAGCCCGATCCGCAACGCGGCGCGGCTGACATTGGCCTCGCGCAGCAGCGCGTCGAGTGCGGTGAGGAGGTTGAGGTCAAGCGAATTCAAATTCATGAGGCGAATAGATATCATATCCTCTATCGATTTGAAGAATTCTCATCTCGCCGCGATGATCTCCCCGCGATGCCACCACAAGGAGATGCCGCCATGAGCGCGAGCGCCAACAAGCAACTGATGCAGGATATCTTTGCCGCTGCCGCCAGCCCCGATCCGTCCGTGCGCGACCGCGCTTTGTTCACCGCAAGCCTGGCCGACGACGCCAAATGGGTCGTGACCGGTCAATATTCATGGTCGCGCACGTTCGCGGGCAAGGAGGCGATCCTCAACGATCTGCACGGCTATGTGCGCACCCGCCTTCGCGACCGCACGCGCACGGTCGCCCATCGCTTCATCGCCGACGGCGACATCGTCGTGGTGGAAGCCAAGGGCGACAACGTCACGCCCGAGGACGTCCGCTACGACAACGACTATTGTCTGGTGTTTCGCCTTGAGGACGGCAAGATCAAGGAGATCCGCGAGTATTGCGACTCGATCCTGACCGAGAAGGCGCTGGGTCCTTTTCCGCAGGCAACGGTGAGGGCCGCGGGCTGACCCGATTGAACGACGTCGCGTCCGCCAGCCGATTTTGTCCGTCGCAGCCAGCGATGGTCGTGCGGGCCAGAGGAGTGGGCGCGAGCCGTCCTTCTTATGCCCGGTTTTTCCGGAGCTGGCGGAACCTTTGGATTCCCCCTGCGTTCCTTCGGCTCCGGGGCAATCGCGCGCCGGCTTTGCGCGCGTTTTGGGAATTTCATGCTGGCTGGGGCTTCGGACGTTTCGACACAGGTGGGCCGCAGCTTTCCCGGACTCCGCGAACGACTGAGAGATGAGACGGCTGCTGCGCACCGCGAGCTCGATGCGCAGCTTTCGTCGTTCGATCTCACCGTCTTTTCCGGCTACCGCCGCTTTCTGCAAGCCAGCGCCGGCGCGCTGCTGCCGCTCGAAGCCGCGCTCGACGAGGCCGGCGTTGCCCGGATGTTTCCGGACTGGCCGGAGCGGGTGCGCAGGGCCGCCATTGCGGCCGACCTCGGGCGGCTCGGCAGCGCCGTGCAATCCACCGTGTCGGTGCCGCCGCTGACGCGCAGTGGTGTGCTGGGCACCATGTACGTGCTGGAGGGCTCCCGGCTCGGGGCCAAGTTCCTGCTGAAGACGGTTGCGGATGCGGGCGATCCACGCATCGGCGAGGCCACCGCCTACCTCAATCACGGCGCCGGCAAGCGGCTCTGGCAGAGCTTTCTGGCAAGGCTCGCCAGCGAGGTGGCCTGCGACCAGGAAGAAGTGATCGAGGCGGCCCGCATCGCCTTCGCCGCGTTCGAGCAGGCGGCAGACCGGGCATGAACGAGGCCGTCAATCTCACCAATTGCGATCGCGAGCCGATCCACATTCCCGGCAGCGTGCAGCCGTTCGGCTTCCTGCTTACGGTGCTGTCGGATTTCACGATCTGCATGGCATCGGGCAACGTCGCGAGTTTTCTCGGCACTGACGCCGCCGACCTGCTGCAGCGACCGCTGTCGAGCGTCATCTCGGAAGCCGCCGTCGAGACCATTCGCAGCCGCGTCGACCATCTGAGCGGGCCGGACGCGACCGAACGCGTGTTCGGCGTCGAGCTCCGGTCGGGCAAGCCGCCTTTTGATCTCTCGATCCATTTTTCCGGCGCCTATCTGGTCGTGGAAGCCGAGCCGAGCGTCATCGAGCCCGGCGTCAATTCCGGCGAGCTCGTGCGCCTGATGCTGGAGCGGATCCGCAAGACGCGCGGCATGAACGAGCTCGCTCGGGAGGCCGCGCGGCAGCTCAAGGTGCTGACCGGTTTCGACCGCGTCATGGTCTATCAGTTTCATCCGGACGGATCGGGCGAGGTGATCGCGGAGGCTGCGGAAGCGGGGCTCGAACGGTTTCTCGGCCTGCATTATCCGGCGTCGGACATCCCGAGGCAGGCCCGCGTTCTCTATCAGCGCAACTGGCTGCGCATCATCGCGGACATCGATGCGCAGCCGGCCGCGCTGGTGTCGACGGCCACGCACAATGCGGCGCTGCTCGATCTCTCGATGAGCGTACTGCGCTCGGTGTCGCCGATCCACATCGAATATCTGCGCAACATGGGCGTCGGCGCCTCGATGTCGGTGTCGATCCTGCGTGACGGCAAGCTGTGGGGCCTGTTCGCTTGCCATCATTATTCGCCGCGCTACATCTCGTTCGAGAAGCGCACGGCATCAGAGCTGTTCGGGCAGATGTTCTCCTGGATCGTGGAGGGTCGCGAGCGCGAGGGCGACGTCGCCTACGAGACACGCGCCCACCAGGTGCAGGAGCGGCTGATCGAGACCGCGGCCCTGCACGAGCACAGCCGGCGCGCGATCGTCGATTTCCTCGGCGACTACGGGAACATGATCGATTGCGACGGCGTGGCGGTGTGGTCCGACAACAGGATTGCGCTTCAGGGCGAGACGCCGACCGAGGATGAGGTGAAGGAACTCGTTGCCTTCATCAACCGGACCACGCCGGGACGGATCTTCGCCAGCGCCGAGATCGCCAAGGTCTATGCCGCCGGCCAGTCCTTTCGCGACCGCGCGGCGGGCTTTCTCGCCATCCCGATCTCGCGCACGCCGCGCGATTGCCTGATCTTCTTCCGTCGCGAGGTCACACGCTCCGTCAATTGGGCCGGCGATCCCAACAAGGTCTACGACCAGGGTCCGAACGGGCCGCGCCTCACGCCGCGCAAGAGTTTCGAGCTGTGGCAGGAGACGGTGGCGGGCCAGTCCAAGCCGTGGTCGTCGGCCGACATCCGTATCGCCGAGAGCCTGCGGGTGACGCTGCTCGAGGTGATCCTGCAACTGTCCGATCTTGCCGCGCGCGAGCGGCGCGGCGCGCAGGAGCGGCAGGAGTTGATGATCGCCGAACTCAATCACCGCGTTCGCAACATCCTGAGCCTCGTCCGCGCTCTGGTGGCGCAGAGCAAGGACACCGCGGCCAGCGTCGAGGAGTTCGCCGGCGTGCTCGGCGGCCGCATCCAGGCCCTCGCCCGCGCTCACGACCAGATCACCAATCTGAACTGGGCGCCTGTCGCGTTGCGCTCGCTCCTCGAATCCGAGGCCGGCGCCTATCTGGGCGCGCGCGCAGACCGGGTGAAGATCGGCGGACCCGACGTAGCGCTCGATCCCAGGGCGTTCGCGACGCTGGCCCTCGTCGTGCACGAGATGATGACCAATTCCGCCAAATACGGCGCACTCGCCGATTCCACCGGCAGCGTCGAGGTGGCCTGGCGCCTCGATCCGTCGTCGAGCCTCGTCATCGACTGGAAGGAGAGCGGTGGCCCCCCGGTGCAGCCGCCGTCGCGGCGCGGCTTCGGGACCACGATCATCGAGCGCTCGGTCCCGTTCGACCTCAAGGGCGAAGCCGAAATCCGCTTCGACCTGCTGGGCGTGCAAGCGACGTTCATCATTCCCCCCAACTTCGTCCAACTCGTGTCATCAATCGCAGGAGCCGCCATGCGCATCGAAGAGCAGCAATCGTCCCGCCCGCGGATTTCCGACACGGCGCTGATCGTCGAGGACAATCTGATCATCGCGATGGCGGCGGAGGTCATCCTGCTCGACCTCGGCGCCCGCCACGTCGACACCGCCGCGAGCGTCGACCAGGCGCTGCGCTCGATCGAGCGCATGCGCCCGAGCTTTGCTCTGCTCGACCTCAACCTCGGCAGCGAGAGCAGCATCCGGGTGGCGCAGAAGCTCAAGGAGATCGGCGTGCCCTTCATCTTCGCGACCGGCTATGGCGAGCGCGCCCCGATTCCGGTGGAGCTGGCTTCGGCGCCTGTGGTTCAGAAGCCGTACACGCTGGAAGTGGTCGAGAACGCGCTCGGCAAATTGCAGCGAGAGAGCGCGCAATAGCCATTCGTCAGGCAACGCATGCTTTCAGGCAACGCATGCAGGACCCTGCATGCCGCCGCGGGCCACACCGCAATCTGTGCATGGCTGCCGATAAAATCAGCAGATTTCGGCGGGCGGATGCATTCGCACGCGAAAAATTGGAAGGTTCAATTAACAAGTGTCCCCCATTGTGCCGCGGTGCAGCGTGGGTCGCATGGATGCGACGCGCGGCTGCCAGGGTGGCCGGTGACGATCGCCGGACGTTCGGTCGCTCGAAGTGACATGCATCTGGGTGGATAGTGGGAATGCCGAAGTTTCGTTTGCGGATCAGGGGACGCCTGTACGCAGGCTTCATGGCCCTGGTGGCGGTCGGTCTCGTGATGGCGGTGGTTGCCGTCTGGAATTTGCGGGAGGTCCAGGATCAGGTCGGGCGACAATCGGCGCTTTCGGACAGCACCGCGCGGGTGCTGGAGATTTCGACCCACCTTCAGGCCATCCAGCGCGCCAATTTGCGATACATCTACGACGCCAGCGAGCCCGCGATGAAGGAGGCCGCGGAGCGGGAGACCGCAGCTACCGAGTTGTTGCAGGTCGGGGCGGAGGGTACGCTGTCGCAGGAGCGGCGAAAGCTTTACGAGGGGCTCATCGGCGACATCGCCAGGATGCGGAGCCTGCGCGACAATCTGAGTGACGCCGTCAACGAGGCGAGAACGGGCAAGGCGACGCTGCTGCCGAGTGGCGACGAACTGACCGTCAAGATGGCCAAGCTGGTCGACACGGCGCGTGCGGCCGTCGACGAAGACACCGCGTCCCTCGTCGCGGACCTCGAATCCAGGCTGCTTCTCGTCCAGATCGCGAACTGGCGTTTCCTGGCCCTGCGCGACGTCAAGGGGCCCGCGAACTTCAGGACCAACGTCGACAGGGCGATGCAGCGGCTCACGGCGATCGAAAAGAGCCCGCAGGCGACGGAATTGCGGACCACGCTCACGCCGGTGAAGACCTCGCTCGGAATCTACAAATCCGCGTTCGAGACGACATCCGCTGCGATGCTTCAGGCCGACGCGATCTATCACAAGAACCTCGCGCCGCTCATCGTCGAGAGCATCGGCAAGCTCAAGGTCGCGGAAACCACCTTGAAGAAGGACTATAAGGACTCGCGCAGCAATGCCGAAGCCGTGATTGCCGGAACGACGTCGATCCAGGAGATCGCGGGCGGCCTCGCCGTCCTGTTCGGCGGCCTCGTCGCCGTGCTGATCGCCCGCAGCATCGTCGGTCCCCTGACCTCGATGACCCGGGCGATGGGACTGCTTGCCGGCGGCAATCTCGCGGTCGAAATACCCGGTCGCGGCAGGGCCGACGAGATCGGCGACATGGCGATGGCGATCCAGGTGTTCAAGGACAACATGGTCGAGACCGAGCGCATGCGCCACGAGCAGACCGAGGTCGAGGCGCGGCAGGCCGGGCAGCGCAAAGCCGACATGGTCAAGCTGGCCGACCAGTTCGAGCAGGCCGTCGGCGAGATCGTGAACACCGTGTCGTCGGCGTCGAACGAGCTCGAAGCCTCCGCCGGCACCCTGACCACGACCGCCTCGCGTGCCCAGGATCTGTCGACGGAAGTCGCCTCCGCATCGCAGGAAGCCACGGCAAACGTGCAGGCCGTTGCCTCGGCCACCGAACAGCTGTCCTCATCGGTGACGGAGATCGCGCGACAGGTGCAGGAATCGGCCCGCATCGCCGGCGAAGCCGTCGGTCAGGCGAGCAGGACCAACGCGCGCGTCGGCGAGCTCTCCAAGGCCGCCGCCCGCATCGGTGACGTGGTCGAGCTGATCAGCACCATCGCCGGCCAGACCAACCTGCTGGCGCTGAACGCCACCATCGAGGCGGCGCGCGCGGGCGAAGCCGGCCGCGGCTTTGCCGTGGTGGCCTCGGAGGTCAAGGCTCTCGCCGAGCAGACCGCGAAGGCCACCGGCGAGATCGCTCAGCAGGTCTCCGGCATCCAGGCCGCGACGGAGGAATCGGTCGGTTCGATCAAGGAGATCAGCGGCACCATCGAGCGGCTGTCGGAAATCTCCTCGACGGTTGCCGCCGCCGTGGAGGAGCAGGGCGCGGCCACGCAGGAGATCTCCCGCAACGTCCAGCAGGCGGCCCGTGGCACGCAGCGCGTGTCGTCCAACATTGGTGACGTCCAGCGCGGCGCCTCCGAGACCGGTTCGGCCTCCTCGCAGGTGCTGTCGGCGGCGCGCTCGCTGTCGGCCGACAGCAACCGGTTGAAGCAGGAAGTCGCAAAATTCCTGAGCTCGGTCCACGCCGCGTAAAAGCAAAAGGCCACGCGCATGCGCGTGGCCTTCCAAAACAATCCAGTGCGATCAGGCGACCTTGGTCGTCATGTGCTTGAACATGTTGCCGCGGGCCTCGTCGTCCATCTCGGCCTTGAAGGTGAACTTGTCCTTCAGCGCGATCGCACGCGCCGCCGCCGGCCGCGCCGAGATCTCGTCGACCAGCCGCTTCACGTTCGGGTAGCGCGCAAAGGCCTCGTCGCCGAGCTTGAACGGCACCATCCGCGCCCAGCCCCACAGCGCCATGTCGACGATCGAATAGGCATCGCCGACCATGTAGCGGCGGCCTTCAAGGTGGCCGTCGAGGATCTTGTAGTGGCGATCGGTCTCGTACTGGTAGCGGTTATGGGCGTAGTCGTGGTTCTGGTCCTTCGGCGCAAAATGCTTGAAGTGCACGGCCTGGCCCGAATAGGGCCCGACACCGGTGGCGATGAACATCAGCCATGACAGCGTTTCGCCGCGAACGGCGGCCGCGGGCAGGAATTTTCCGGTCTTCTCGGCGAGGTAGAGCAGGATGGCGTTGCTGTCGAAAACAATGGTGCGGCCATCGTCGATCGCAGGCACCTTGGCGTTCGGATTGATTTTCAGGAATTCCGGCGTGAACTGCTCGCCCTTGCGGGTGTCGATCTTGACCGGCTCGAAGGGCAGACCGGACTCCTCGAGATAAAGCGCGACCTTGGTCGGGTTCGGCGATCCGTTGAAATAGAACTTGAGCATCGGGCATCTCCCCATTGTTGCCGGCCGAGAGCGAACGCAGCGTCACTGCCGCTGACGGCCTCTCTTGCCTGAACCTTGTCCGGGAGGGCAACCGGCGAGTTTGCCGGGCGGTATCTGCGCGCCGCGCAGATCAGCCGGCGTAACAAAGGCCGATCGCCGCCGTAATGACCATGGCCGCGCCCACGGCCTCCAGCCGCAGCCCGAGCCGCGCAGCCAGATGCATGTCGGAAGCCCGCGCCGCGCGCTCCGATCCCCGCGCATAGCCGTGAACGATGACGTCGTGATTGAAATTGTCGTGCGCCTCGTTGCTGCCGGCGAGCCCGACGCAGACCACCAGCACGCCGAACAAGGCGAGGCCGAAAAATCCCAATAGCGCGATCAGGAACATCGGAAACATGCCGACCAGGAAGATCGGCAGCAGCGGCACCAGCAGCAATGTTTCGGACTGTCGTCGCATGGGAGCCCGCCGGTCGGGACTGACCCGCTCAATCTAGTCCCGGCCGTCGCGTCATTCAAGGAGCCGCAGGGCGGGGCAAAGGCGCAAAGCGCCGTGCCCACCCTGCAAGATCGCGGAAAGCCTACCCTGCCGCCATGCCGGCACGGATCTCGGCGCGGAGCTCGTCGATCAGCTTGAGACCCTTCTTGGTCTCGACATGCCAGAAGGTCCAGCCGTTGCAGGCTTGCGCGCCTTGTGCGACCGCGCCCATGCGATGGATTGAGCCGACCTTGTCTCCCAGCATGATGGCGCCGTCGGCGCGCACGAGTGCGCCGAGCTTCTTCTTGGCGTCGAACAATTTCGTGCCGGGCATGATCATGCCGCGCTCGATCAGCTCGGAGAACGCCACCCGCGGCGCCTCGCGCGCGGTCATGAACGGGGCGAGGCTTGCTTCCGGCAGCGGCTCGACCGCGGCGATACGCGCTTCGGCAGCCTTGGCATAGGTCTTGTCGCGCTCGAACCCGATATAGGAGCGGCCGAGGCGCTTGGCGACAGCGCCGGTGGTGCCGGTGCCGTTGAAAGGATCGATCACGAGATCGCCGGGCTTGGAGGACGACAGCAGCACGCGCGCGAGCAGGCCTTCCGGCTTCTGCGTCGGATGCACTTTCTTGCCGTCGGCGCCCTTGAGACGCTCCTCGCCGGTGCAGAGCGGGATCAGCCAGTCGGACCGTGCCTGCACGTCCTCGTTGGCGGCCTTCAGCGCTTCGTAGTTGAACGTGTAGCCCTTGGCCTTCTCGTCGCGCGCGGCCCAGATCATGGTCTCGTGCGCGTTGGTGAAGCGGCGGCCACGGAAATTCGGCATCGGGTTGGTTTTGCGCCAGACGATGTCGTTCAGGAGCCAGAAGCCGAGGTCCTGCATGATCGCGCCGACGCGGAAGATGTTGTGATAGGAGCCGATCACCCAGATCGTCGCCGACGGCTTCATTGCGCGGCGGGCAGCGAGCAGCCACGCGCGGGTGAAATCGTCATAGGCGGAAAACGAATCGAACTTGTCCCAGTCGTCGTCGACGGCATCGACATGGGATTCGTCGGGGCGCTTGAGGTCGCCCTTGAGCTGGAGATTGTAGGGCGGATCGGCGAACACGAGGTCGACCGAACCAGCCTGAAGCTTCGACATCTCGGCGACGCAATCGCCGAGAATGATGCGATGCGCGGGAGACTCAAAATTTGTGCGGGGCGCCCTTGCAGACGCCCCGCGACGCGACTCTACCATGACTCAAGAACTCTGACTCAGGCGACGCTGTCGGCGACGCGGGACCAAACAACCGACTGACCGTTACATTGAAGCGGCAAAGTAAAAATCGACTTAACCCGCCGCTTTCGTGAGCAATTCTCGCATCGCGCGTGATGTGCGGTTTGTTGCGCGCAATCGCCGTGTTTTGCAGTGTATTTCGCGTGCCTTCGCGTTGCGGGAGCGGCCGGAGCGCAAAATGACTCCGGATTTCCCTCGGAAAAAAATGCACGACCCTCGGAAAAAATTGCTGGCATTGCCATGCTGTCGCACTAGGCAATAATTGCCGAGCGGGATATTGATTAACGCAATGGAAATTTTACGTGAGTGGCGCGTTGAGCTTCGGCGCCTTGCGCCCAAATGATGCCATCCAGGACCGAGGGAAGCCGCCATGCGCTATGATGATTTCCGCCGCAGCGACGATATCGAGGATCGTCGCGACGATGGCGGCGGGGGCGGTGGCGGAGGTGGGTTCGGCCTGCCGATGGGCGGCGGCGGGCTCGGCATCGGCACCATCATCGTGCTCGGCCTGGTCGGCTATGCCTTCGGCATCGACCCGCGCATCCTGATCGGGGGCGCCGAGATCCTCACCGGCGGTGGCCAGGCGCCGAGCTATCAGACCGATCGCCAGTCGACCTCTGCCAAGCGCGGCGCGCCAACCGACGAGATGGGCAGCATGATCTCCGGCATCCTCGGCGAGATCGACGACCGCTGGAGCGAGATCTTCCAGGCCTCGGGCCAGTCCTACACCGGTCCGAAGGTCGTGCTGTTCCGCAACGTCACCAACGGCGGCCGCTGCGGCCGGGCAGAGTCGGCGATGGGACCGTTCTATTGTCCGCCCGACAGGACCATCTTCCTCGACACCGGATTCTTCCGCGAGGTCGAGACGCGCTTCCGCGGCTGCTCCGGAAAGTCCGCCTGTAACTTCACCACCGCCTACATCATCGCGCATGAGGCCGGCCATCACATCCAGAACCTGCTCGGCATCATTCCGCGCGTGACGCGGCTGCAGCAGCAGGCCGGCAGCAAGGCCGAGTCCAATGCGCTGCAGGTGAAGGTCGAGTTGCAGGCCGACTGCCTGTCCGGCGTCTGGGTCAACCGCGAGGCGAAGAAGCGGCCGAATTTCCTGGAGGCGGGCGATATCGATGCTGCGCTGACCACGGCGAGCGCGATCGGCGACGACACGCTGCAACGCCAGGCCACCGGCCGCGTCGTGCCCGATTCCTTCACCCACGGCTCGGCGGCGCAGCGCAAGCAATGGTTCATGACCGGCTACCAGCAGGGCTCGGTCCAGGCCTGCAACACGTTCGGCGGCGGGCAGCAGTAGTTGTCCGACCTCGAGCCCCGGACCCAGCGCAGCGCTTCTTCAGCGGTGCGCTGCAGAGCCGGGGCCCACAACGCCGGTCTCCCAAGATCAGTGGGGTCCCGGCTATGCGCTGCACCGCCATAGCGCGTTGAAGACGCGCGTGAACGCGCTTATGACGCTGCATCGCGTCCGGGACACGTGAGGAAGCACCAATGGCCTCCATCGGCGAAGCAAAACAATTCATCCCGCTCAACATCGCGGTGCTCACGGTCTCCGACACGCGAGCGCTCGCCGATGACAAATCCGGCCAGACGCTGGCGGACCGTCTCGCCGCTGCGGGCCATCACCTTGCCGCGCGCGAAATCGTCACCGACGATGTCGAGGCGATCCGCGCCGTCATCCGCCGCTGGATTGCGGATGCCGGCATCGACGTCGTCATCACCACCGGCGGCACCGGCTTCACCGGGCGGGACGTCACGCCTGAGGCGATCGAGCCCCTGTTCGAGAAGCGCATGGACGGGTTCTCGATCGCATTCCACCTGCTGAGCCATGCCAAGATCGGCACGTCGACGATCCAGAGCCGCGCCACAGCAGGCGTTGCTGGCGCGACCTACATCTTCTGCCTGCCGGGTTCGCCCGGCGCCTGCCGCGACGGCTGGGACGGCATCTTGGCTGCCCAACTCGACTACCGGACGCGCCCCTGCAATTTCGTCGAGATCATGCCGCGCCTGGACGAGCATCTGCGAAGGCCGAAGGCGCAGGGCGCGACGGTGTAGCTTGCTCTTTCTTCCTTCCCCCCCTTGTGGGAGAAGGTGGCGCGAAGCGCGGGATGAGGGGTATCTATCTGCAAGCGCCGAAGTTCGCGGAGGCATACCCCTCACCCAAGTGAGGTCGCGTCTACCAGCGTCGCTGCCCTCTCCCGCAAGGGGCGAGGGCGCATTCACGCGCATCGCGCTTATCGCAAATCGTTACAGGTCCCGCTCCCAGGTCTCGCCCACCAGATCTGCACCGAAGCTGTGGTGCTTCTCTTCCTTCACGAGCTTGAAGCCGGCGCTCTGGTAGATGCCGCGGGCCGCCACCAGAATACTCTGCGTCCACAGCGTCATCTTGCCGTAGCCCCTCTCGCGTGCGCCCTGGATGCATTGCTCGACCAGCGCGCGGCCGACACCGAGCCCCCGTGCTTTCTTCTCCACCTGCAACAGGCGCAGCTTGGCGATCTCGTCGGTGGTCTTGACCAGGAATATCGAGCCGACCGCCTCGCCCCCCACTTCCGCGATCCAGCAGTGCTCGCGCATGGCGTCGTAGTTCTTGATGAATTGTGCGCAGATCTCGGCGACCAGCGCCTCGTAGCTGATATCCCAGTTGTAGTCGGCGGCGTAGGCGGCGGCCTGCCGGGAGATGACCCAGCCCATGTCACCGACGCGATGGCTGCGCAGCATGAAAGCCGCAGGCTGGCTTCGACGTTGCTCCAGCACAGCCTCGATGGTCCCCATGGCCTGCGTGAGCCGCGTTGCATCGCTGGCCGAAAGCTGAGCCAGCATTGCGGCGACCTCATTTTGCGAGCCCAGGTTCAGCTTGGCAAAGGTCTGGCGGCCCTTTGCGGTGAGGCTGAGCTGGTATTGCCTGCGATCCGCGGGCAGGGGCCTGCGGGTGATCAGCCCCTTTTCGTCGAAGCTTTGCACGATGCGGCTGAGATAGCCGGGGTCGAGGCCGAGCTCGTTGCCGATCTCCTTTGCCGCGAGGTCGTCTCGCTGCGCGAGCTCGTAGAGCACGCGGGCCTCGCTGAGCGAGAACGGGCTCTTTCCAAGGTGCTGGTCAAGCACGCCAAGCTTGCGGGTGTAGAAGCGGTTGAAGGCGCGGACCGCTGCGATGGGGTCGTCGGTACCGTTAGATGACATGAGGACACCTCGATACTTGCCATTGTCAAATAGTTATTTGACTTTGGCAAGTATCGGCGACCTTAGCCGATCATCACGATCCGGCTGCGCAGCATGATCCGGGACGAACGGCCGAGCCGCCGGAGCAGCCGCGCCTCGGAGCGGCGGGCCTGGGGCGGATACCCGCCGATCCGGTCGTAATGATCGCGGGCGATCAACAGCCCCTGATCGCCGAACGGACCGACCAGCTTGCGCGTCACGGCCTGGAGGATGTCGCGGAATCCGGTATTGGCGTATGGCGAGCGTGCATAGCGAAATACCGCTGCACGATCCTTGCCGCTGCTCGAGACGCTCTGGATGAACTGGGTGGTCTCATCGATCCAGCCGGTTTCCAGCACGGCGCCTGCGGGCAGGAACATCAGCCAGGGCGAACGGGCCTGGAGCGCGCCGGCGGCGAGCGCGGCACCCTGCGAGGATCCCTCGAAGCCGATGAAACGGCAGCCTGCGACGTCGGCAACCCGCTCGATGACGCCGTTGCGGGTGCCGTCGACCAGGAGCACTTCCCGGATGATGCCCGCAGCGGCACCGGGCACCAGCGCGGCCAGAGTTGCGACCGCCGTCTGCTCGACGCCTTCGGTCGGAATGATGACGCTCAGCATGATTACGGCTTCGATGTCTGCACTTCGGGAGAAGCGTAGCTTGTTGTGATGTTGTCATAAACACGAGGCGTCGCCGAGTGCAACTTTTCGGCCGTGCTTCGGTATTCGATGGTAAACCGCTGGAGCCATCGCATCCAAATATGTCTCGCGCGGGGTGGCGATATTTCCGAATGTTTCGGCGCCCAACGCGTCCTGACCGTATTAATCCGGAGATTTGCCGCGATATTGCGCGCCGCCCGGGGCCGTTCGCAATCCTGCAAAGCGAGGATGCGATAGAGAACGAGCACCGGATCAGGAAAAACGTGCAATCAGACGAGGCTTCGAATGAACGCCGATCAACTTGCTGTCAATGTGCCGGCCGCGTCTCCCAAGCCGGATGGTGCGCCGACCCTGCGGATTCGGGCCGTGATGCTCGGCGAACGCATCAATCCCTCCGGGCTCGAGATCGGTCCGCCCATCTCCTCGACGCCGGCTGCCTTTCGCGTCCATGCCGGCCTCGTTGTGATCTTCCGCTACGGCGTCGTCGTCCTGATCGGTCTCCTCCCCTCGGAGGAGAAGGTGCTGATCGACAGCCTGAAGCCCCGCGTCATCGGCGAGTTCAGCCCCCATGAGGAGGAGATCGCGCAGGCGCAGCTCTGCAAGGACGAAAGCAGTGAGGCGATCCAGCCGGGCGGCCCGATCCGCCTCGCCAAATTCTCCGACGACCGGCTGCTGCTGATCGCGGACGCACTCGCCAAGAGCACCTCGCTCGCGCGCGACGAGCGGCGCGTCGCCGCGGTCTTCGACGTGATCGAGCCCTTTGCGCGCACGCTTGCCGAGCAGGGCCGCACGCCGCCCCGGCGCAAGGGCATTCTGCAACTGATCGGCAATGCGCTTCTGGTCCAGCAGCGCGTCGCCGGCCGTGTCGCGGTGGCCGAGAAACCCGACGTGCTCTGGGAGAAGCCCGAGCTCGACCGGCTCTATGCCCGTCTCGAAGACGAGTACGAATTGAAGGAGCGCCTCGACACGCTCGAGCGCAAGCTCACGGCCGTGTCGGAAACCGCCAACGCGCTCACCGACATCATCGACACCCAGCGCTCGCTCCGCCTCGAAATCGCGGTGGTGGTGCTGATCGTGATCGAGGTCGCGATCGGCTGCTTCCAGATCTATACCGGCATTCACTGAGCCCGCTGCAGCGCCGCCGCGCAATGGCGCGCGATCATCAACTCCTCGTTCGTTGGGATGACGAAGATACCGACGGTGCTGTCGCCCGTGCTGATGCGCTCGCGCGACGCGTCGTTCGCCGCAGCCTCGATGCGGACGCCGAGCCATGCGAGCCGCTTGCCGATCTCGCTGCGGATTTCCTTCGCATGCTCGCCAATGCCGCCGGTGAAGACCAGGCAATCCAGTCCCTGGAGCGTGTTCGCCATCACCGCGACCTGCTGCGCCGCGCGGAAGGTGAAGAGATCGATAGCCTCGCGCGCGGCGGGTTCGCGGCTTGCGAGCAGTGTGCGCATGTCCGAGGAAAGCCCGGACACGCCGAGCAGGCCGGACTCGTGATAGAGCAGGTGCTGCACCGCCTCGGCCGACATCTTGTCGTGCTGTTGCAGATAGAGCAGCACGCCGGGATCGATCGTGCCGCAGCGTGTGCCCATCACGAGGCCATCGAGCGGCGTCAGTCCCATCGTGGTGTCGACGCTGCAGCCATCGCGCAGCGCGCACAGGCTCGCGCCATTGCCGAGATGTGCGATGACCGTGCGGCCGGCTGCGAGGTCCGGCGCGATCCCGGCGAGACGGCCCGCGACATATTCGAACGAGAGCCCATGGAAGCCGTAACGCCGGATGCCGCGCGCCTCGAAGCGCCTCGGGATGGCGAAGCGGCTCGCGGGCGGCGCGAGGCGGTGATGAAAGGCGGTATCGAAGCAGGCGATCTGCGCCAGCGCAGGTTGGATCGCTCTGATGGTGCGGACCGGCGCGAGGCAGCGGGGCTGATGCAATGGCGCCAGCGGCGTCAGCGCCGCCAGCTGCGCGGTGACCTCTTCCGTCAGCTCGACTGGCCCCGAATAATCCGGTCCGCCATGGACGATGCGATGGCCGACGGCACGCAAGCAGCCTTTGCCAAAATGGTCCTCGATGAAGCCGAGCACGTCGGCGAACAGATGACCGCTGTCCGTGTCCGACGCTTCCCTCAGCTTCTGGAACAGGACTTCGCCTGCCGGATTTTTCACGACGAGCCGGGGCTTGGCCTCGTGCTCGTCGAGCAGGCCGCTGCAGAGCAGGACGGGCTCGGCCGCCGAGATATCGAACAGGCCGAACTTGATGCTCGACGATCCGGAGTTGAGGACGAGAACTGAGGCCGACGCCGGCATGATGTCAGCCCGTCTTGCCCGGCCAGGCCCAGTCGCGGATCTCGGGCATGTCCTCGCCATGCTCGCGTATGTAGCGCGAATGCTCGATCAGCTTGTCGCGGAACTGCTGCTTCACAGGCGCGGCTCTGGTCGCAAGGCCCGGCACGCGTTCGATCGCCTCGATCGCGAGGTGATAGCGGTCGAGCTCGTTGAGCACGACCATGTCGAACGGCGTGGTCGTGGTGCCTTCTTCGATGAAGCCGCGGACGTGCAGGCCGGCATGGTTGGTGCGGTTATAGGTCAGCCGGTGGATCAGGTGAGGATAGCCGTGATAGGCGAACACCACCGGTTTGTCGCGCGTGAACAGGCTGTCGAAGTCGCGATCGGAAAGACCATGAGGATGCTGCTCCTTGGGCTGAAGCGTCATCAGGTCGACGACGTTGACGACCCGGATCTTCAAATCGGGCAGCGTCTTGCGCAGAAGGTCGACGGCGGCGAGCGTCTCCAGCGTCGGCACGTCGCCGGCGCAGGCCATCACCAAATCGGGCTCGCTGCTCGCGTCCTCCGTGCCGGCCCAGGTCCAGATGCCGATGCCGGCATCGCAATGGGGGGCCGCTGCTTCCATCGAGAGCCATTGCGGCGCGGGCTGCTTGCCGGCGACGATCACGTTGACGCGGTCATAGGTGCGCAGGCAGTGATCGGCGATCCAGAGCAGCGTATTGGCATCCGGCGGAAAATAGATGCGGACGATATCGGCCTTCTTGTTGGCGACGAAGTCGACGAAGCCGGGATCCTGATGGCTGAAGCCGTTGTGGTCCTGTCGCCAGACATGCGAGGTCAGCAGATAGTTGAGCGAGGCGATCGGGCGCCGCCACGGCAGATGCCGCGTCACCTTCAGCCATTTGGCGTGCTGGTTGAACATGGAATCCACGATGTGGATGAAGGCCTCGTAGCAGGAGAAGAAGCCGTGCCGGCCCGTGAGCAGATAGCCTTCCAGCCAACCCTGGCAGAGATGCTCGCTCAGGACTTCCATCACGCGTCCGTCCTGCGCGAGATGCACGTCGTAAGATTCGATCGGCTCCATCCAGACGCGTTCGGTCGCCTCGAACACCGCGTCCAGCCGGTTTGACGCGGTCTCGTCCGGGCCCATGATACGGAAGTTACGCGCCTCGGCGTTGAGGCGGATGACGTCGCGCAGGAATTTGCCGAGTTCGCGGGTTGCTTCGCCGGTAACGGCGCCGGGCTGCGGTACCTCGGCCGCAAAGCTGCGAAAATCCGGCAGCTTCAGCTCCTTCTTCAGGAGGCCGCCATTGGCGTGCGGGTTGGCGCCCATGCGGCGGATGCCTTCGGGCGCCAGTGCCTGGAGCTCGGGGATGAGTGCGCCGCCGGCATCGAACAGCTTTTCCGGCTCGTAGCTGCGCATCCAGTCTTCGAGGATATTCAGATGCGCCGGATTCTCGCGGCAGCCTGCGACCGGCACCTGATGCGCACGCCAGAAGCCTTCGACCTTCTTGCCTTCGACCTCTTTCGGGCCCGTCCAGCCCTTCGGGCTGCGCAGCACGATCATCGGCCAGCGCGGCCGCTCGACGCTGTTGCGGCCGTCGCGGGCGTGCTGCTGGATCGAGCGGATGCTGGCGAACGCGACATCGAGCGCATCGGCCATGGCCTGGTGCATCAGCCTGGGATCGTCGCCCTCGACGAATAGCGGCTCGTGGCCGAGCCCGCGGAACAGGTCGCGGATTTCTTCGTCGCGCATCCGCCCGAGCACAGTCGGGTTGGCGATCTTGTAGCCGTTGAGATGCAGGATCGGCAGCACCGCGCCGTCATGGACGGGATTGAGGAATTTGTTGGAGTGCCAGGAGGCCGCGAGCGGGCCGGTCTCGGCCTCGCCGTCACCAACGACACAGGCGACGATCAGGTCGGGATTGTCGAATGCCGCGCCATAGGCGTGCACCAGCGCGTAGCCAAGCTCGCCGCCTTCGTGGATCGACCCCGGCGTTTCCGGCGCTACGTGGCTCGGAATGCCGCCGGGGAAGGAGAACTGCCGGAACAGCTTGCGCAACCCGTCCGTATCGCGCGCGATATCAGGATAGATCTCGCTGTAGCTGCCCTCGAGATAGGTGTTGGCGACCATGCCCGGCCCGCCATGGCCGGGGCCGCAGACATAGAGCACGCTCAGGTCCAGCGCGCGGATGGCGCGGTTGAGATGGACGTAGATGAAGTTCAGGCCGGGCGTCGTGCCCCAATGGCCGAGCAAACGCGGCTTGATGTGCTCGGGCCGCAAGGGCTCGCGCAGCAGCGGGTTGTCGAGCAGGTAGATTTGCCCGACGGAGAGGTAGTTCGCGGCGCGCCAGTAGCGATCGAGTAGATCGAGGTCGCCGCTCGCCGCGGCCGATTGTCGTTGATTTGTCATGTTCTTGCCGACCTTCACCCAGCGATTGTCACCAACATTGATCTGCGGCGATTGATCCCTGGCCGGCATCAAACGAAATCGACACGACGGGCGTGTTGCGTGAGGTCAAGGACGCCCGCCGCAAATTTAGGCGGCTACTGTGCATGGGGTTGTTTTGCAGTTTTTTGTTTGTGTTCTTGATTTGTTCCTTTGGCGTGCTATCTTGGCTTCATGAGTCCAGCATCCTCTCATGCTCTCAAGCACCCGCCGGTCACGGCGCCCTCCGAGCCGACGGGTGCGCTTTCCGATTTCCCAGAGCTCGCTGTTGCCATCGACAAGCAGCGCAGGCGAGGGCGGGGCGCGCAGTCCAACGCCAGCGGCCGCTATGAGGCCGAGGCCCGCGTCGCCTTCGACGACGGCTGGCAGAGCCTGGAAGAGCTGCCGCCGTTCAAGACCATTGTCGGCGTCGACACCTCGCGCAAGGTGATCACCCGCAACGAATCCCCCGACATCGGCTTCGACCGCTCGATCAATCCCTATCGCGGCTGCGAGCACGGCTGCGTCTATTGCTTCGCGCGGCCGACCCATGCCTATCTCGGCCTGTCCCCGGGGCTCGACTTCGAGTCGAAGCTGTTCGTGAAGCCCGAGGCGCCTTCGCTGCTCGAGAAGGAGCTTGCGGCGCCCGGCTACGAGCCGCGGATGATCGCGATCGGCACCAACACCGATCCCTATCAGCCGATCGAGCGCGAGCGCAAAATCATGCGCGGCATTCTCGAGGTGCTGGAGCGCGCCGGCCATCCCGTCGGCATCGTCACCAAGTCGGCGCTGGTCGTGCGCGACATCGATATTCTCGCGCGCATGGCCAGGCGCAACCTCGCCAAGGTCGGGATCTCCGTCACCTCGCTCGATCCGAAGCTGGCGCGCACCATGGAGCCGCGGGCGTCGACGCCGCCGAAGCGGCTGGAGGCGCTGAAGCAGCTCTCCGAGGCCGGCATCCCGACAACGGTGATGGTCGCGCCCGTGATCCCCGCGCTGAACGACTCCGAGATCGAGCGCATCCTGGATGCCGCCGCCCATGCCGGCGTCAAGGAAGCCTCCTACGTGCTGCTGCGGCTGCCGCTGGAGGTGCGCGACCTCTTCCGCGAATGGCTGATGGCCAACTATCCGGACCGCTACCGCCACGTCTTCACCCTGATCCGCGATATGCGCGGCGGCCGCGACTACGATGCGAAATGGGGCGAGCGGATGAAGGGCACCGGACCGATGGCCTGGACCATCGGCCGCCGCTTCGAGATCGCCTGCGACAGGCTAGGTCTCAACAAGCGGCGCTCTAGGCTGACGACGGACCATTTTGCCAAGCCGAAGCGGAACGGCGATCAGCTCAGCCTGTTCTGAGCGGGAAGTGGACGGAGGCTCAGCGTGAGTCAAAAACTTCCGGCCCCGGTGCCGCGGCTCACCGTCATCACGCTCGGCGTCGGCGACATCCGCGCCAGCATCTCCTTTTACGATGCGCTCGGCTTCTCGCGCCGACTGAAGGCAACTGGCGATGCCGTTGCGTTCTACGATACCGGTGGCCCCGTGCTCGCGCTGTTTCCGTGGTGCGAGCTCGCGGCCGATGCCGAATTGCCGGACCAGCCGAGGCCATCGACCTTCCGAGGCATCACGCTCGCCTGGAACTGTCGCGCGCGCGACGAGGTGGACAGCGTGCTGGCCTTCGCCGTCGACAAGGGAGCGGTGCTGCTGAAGGCCGCACATGAGACCGACTATGGCGGCTATTCCGGCTATTTTGCCGATCCCGACGGCCATCCCTGGGAGGTCGTGGTCGCGCCCGGCATCGAGGTCGGCGAGGACCGGCGGGGGCATCTGGCCGAGTAGGGCGGCTGATCTGAATAACGGGAATTGTCCGAGGTTCCCCGTTGCGCAGGCCATGTCGCTTGCGCACGATCCCGGCCATGATTCGGGACAAGTCCGCCAACAAGCCAGTCAAGAAGGCCGCGCCAAGCTTCCGCCGCGAGCGGGCGCTGATCAAGCGCGGCGTCTGGCCGGTCGCCGGCTGCGACGAGGCCGGCCGCGGGCCGCTCGCCGGTCCCGTGGTGGCGGCCGCGGTAATTCTCGACCCCGACCGCATCCCGCGCGGCATCGACGATTCCAAGCGGCTGACGGCGGAGCAGCGCGAAAGGCTGTTCGACAAGATCTGCGCCACCGCGCAGGTCTCGGTCGCCGTCGCCTCGCGCTCGCGGATCGATCGCGACAACATTCTGCGCGCCTCGCTGTGGGCTCTGAAGCGTGCCGTGGGAGCGCTGCCCGAACCGCCTCGTCACGTCTTCGTCGACGGCCGCGACCGGCTCGACACCTCCTGCGACTGTGAGGCCGTGATCGGCGGCGACGGCATCGTGCTGTCGATCGCAGCGGCCTCGATTATCGCCAAGGTGACGCGGGACCGCCTGATGTGCGCCCTGGCGCAGGACTGCCCCGGCTACGGTTTCGAGCAGCACAAGGGCTACGCCGTTCCCGAGCACCTGGACGCGCTCGACCGCCTCGGTCCCACCGTCCACCACCGCAGCTTCTTTGCCCCGGTCGCGGCGGCGCGTGCCAAGCATATGCCCTGGACGGTCGAGCCCGTGCAGGACCTGTTCACCGTCACCGAAGTCGAGGTGCAGGTGGAGACGAGCGTGGAAGCCGACCTGCCGGCGAATCTCTAGACGAGACGCGGTTGCCACGACGCGCAGCGCCCTTTATCAAAACAGACATGAGCGAATAGAGCCGGCTGGACGGGTTGGCTGCATCTTTCAGGCAATGCATGCGGTTTACCTCCCTGGTCATCGAGCTCATTCGCGCCCGGCCGCGGCTGATCGTGTGGATCGCCGTGCTGCTCCAGGCCGCGATGTGGCTGTTCGTGGCGCTGGTGTTCTACCGCAGCCCGCCCGGCACCCTTGCGACCCTGCTGGCGTTCGGCCGGGAATACCAGGTCGGTACTGATCTGGGCCCGCCCTTGCCGGTCTGGCTCGCCGACATCGCCTATCGCGCCGCCGGTGGCCATATGTTCGGCGTCTATGTCCTGGCCGAGCTCTGCGAGATCGCGACCTTCGTCACGCTCTATCATCTCTCCCGCGCCGTGGTCGGTTCGCAGCAGGCGGTGCTCGCCGTGCTGCTGACCATGACGGTGCTGGCCTTCTCCTCGCCCGCGCTCGACTTCGGCCCCCTGGTGCTGGCGCGGCCGCTCTGGGCGCTGCTGCTGCTGCATTCCTGGCAGATCATCGGCCAGCGCCGCGGCAATGCGTGGTTCGCCTGGTCGATCGAGGCGGGCCTGTTGCTGCTGACGACGCCGGCCGCGATCTTCCTCCTGCTGCTGATCGTCGTCTTCGCGCTCTCGACCGCCGGCGGCCGGCGGACCCTGCGCGCGCTCGATCCGCTGTTCGCGCTGATCGTCGTCGCCGTGCTGGCGCTGCCCTATGCGGTCTGGCTGATGCGCGCCGAGACGCTCGTGATGCCGAGCTTGCCCGAGGTCGCTGAGCTGAACGCCCGCGCACTGCACGCGGCCTGGCTGCTCGGCGGGCTCGCGCTCGGCGCCGCGGCGATCCCGGCGCTGACTTTCCTCAACACCGGGCTGTTCGTTCCGAAGAGTGAGGAGGCGCCGATCATCTACCGCCCACCGGTCGAGCCGCTCGCGCGCAACTTCGTCTATTTCTTCGCTCTGGCGCCGGCGCTCGGTGCGGTCCTGATCTCCGGCCTGCTCGGTCTCGAATCCGTCGTTGGCGGCGCCGGCGTCGTGCTCGTGATGTCGGGACTTGCCGTGGTCGTAATGGCCGGCGATCTCATCGCGATGCGCCGCGCGCGCATGCTGCGGATGGTGTGGGCCGCCGCCGTCGTGGCGCCCGCCATCGGCGTCGTGCTTGCCGTGCTGTTTCTGCCCTGGACGGGCGCCAATGAGATCGCGACCTCGATGCCGGCGCGCGCGATCTCGGATTTCTTCGACGAGAGCTTTGCCCGCCGCACCAACCATCGCCTGCGCGCGGTCGCCGGCGAGACCCAGCTTGCGAGCCTGATCACGCTGCATTCCGGCCGGCCGCATCTCTTCATCGATGCCCAGCCCGCGCGCACGCCGTGGATGAATCAGGCCAAATTCAGCGAGACCGGCGGCGTTGTGGTCTGGCGTGCCTCCGACACGGCCGGCACTCCGCCGCCCGAAATCCTCGCGCGCTTTCCCGGCATCGTCCCGGAAGTCCCCCGCGCCTTCGAATGGCTGGTGACCGGACGCCAGCAGCTCCTGCGCATCGGCTGGGCCATCGTGCGGCCGAAGGGGGCCTGAGCCGCTCGCGTGCTCTCTCGCCCGCAATGACGGGGACAGGGCATGCTGCCCCTCACGCGCCCGCCAGCACCTTCGCGACCGCGCGCAGATCCTGCCAGGCCAGCCGCTTGTACGAAGGCGAGCGCAACAGGTAGGCGGGGTGGAACGTCGGCAGCGCGCGAATGGTGCGCCCGCCCGTCTCGTAGTCGAACCAGCGTCCGCGGGTGCGCATGATGCCTTCGCGCGTTCCGAGCAGCGTCTGCGTCGAGGGATTGCCGAGCGTCACCAGCACGTCGGGATTCACCAGCTCGATCTGGCGCTGGATGAAGGGCAGGCAGATTTGCGTTTCCTGCGGTGTCGGCGTGCGGTTGCCCGGCGGCCGCCACGGAATGACGTTGGCGATATAGGCGGTGGTGCGGTTGAGGCCTATGGCTCCTATCATCAAATCGAGCAGCTTGCCGCTGCGTCCGACGAAGGGAAGCCCCTCGATGTCCTCGTCGCGCCCCGGCGCTTCGCCGACGAACATGATGCGCGCCTGCGGATTGCCGTCGGCGAATACCAGCCGCGTCGCGGTGTGCTTCAGCGCGCAGCCCTCAAAACCTTGCATCAGCTCGCGCAGCGCCTCCAGCGTCGGCGCCGTGCGCGCAGCCTCGCGTGCGGACGCAATGGCGACGTCGGGCGCAGGTGCGGCCTCGCCGCGCATCACCGCCGGAGCCGCAACCGGCCGCGGTGCCTCGGCCGGCGGTGCCGCGCGCTGAGCCGGAGGCGGGGGATCCAATTCCGCCAGGCGGTCGAGCGGTTCCTCCGTGAGCGCGCAATCGACGCCGGCCTCCAGATAGAAGGCAAGAAGCTCGCGGACAGTGGGGGCGGGTTCTGGGATCATGGGAAAGTCCGACTTTTATATCACCTTGGGCCGCCTTGCATCCCAGTGAAATGCATTTCCGAGGTTGTCCTACCCGGAAAAATCGGAAACAAGAGGGCGCAATCGACCAAGGACCGTCTCAAGGGCTGAGATCAGATGAGCACCGAAGAACTTCCCCCGCGCGAATCCATGGAATTCGACGTCGTCATCGTCGGCGCCGGCCCGTCGGGCCTGTCGGCCGCGATCCGGCTGAAGCAGCTCAATGCCGATCTCAACGTCGTCGTGGTGGAGAAGGGCTCCGAGGTCGGCGCGCATATTCTCTCCGGCGCCGTGATCGATCCGGCCGGTCTCGACAAGCTCGTTCCGGACTGGCGCAAGGATTCCGACTGCCCGCTGAAGACGCAGGTCAAGGAGGATCGCTTCTACTGGATGACCGCGGGCGGCGCGATCAAGCTGCCGGAATTCATGATGCCGCCGCTGATGCACAACCATCACTGCTATATCGGATCGCTCGGCAATGTCTGCCGCTGGCTGGGACGAAAGGCGGAAGCGCTCGGCGTCGAGATCTATCCGGGCTTTGCCGCGGCCGAGGTGCTCTATGACGAGGAGGGCAAGGTCAAGGGCATCGCCACCGGCGACATGGGTATCGGCCGGGACGGCAAGCCGAAGGACTCTTTCACCCGTGGCATGGAATTGCTCGGCAAGTACACGCTGTTTGCGGAGGGCGCACGCGGCAGCCTGACCAAGCAGCTCATCGCCAAGTTCGCGCTGGATTCCAACAGCGAGCCGGCGAAGTTCGGCATCGGCCTGAAGGAAGTCTGGCAGATCGATCCCGCCAAGCACCAGAAGGGTATGATCCAGCATTCCTTCGGCTGGCCGCTTGACCTGAAGACCGGCGGCGGCTCGTTCCTCTATCACTATGACGACAATCTCGTCGCCGTCGGCTTCGTCGTGCATCTGAACTACGACGATCCTTATCTGTCGCCGTTCGACGAGTTCCAGCGCTTCAAGACGCACCCTTCGATCCGCGGCACCTTCGAGGGCGCCAAGCGGCTCGCCTATGGCGCGCGCGCCATCACCGAGGGCGGCTATCAGTCGGTGCCGAAGCTCAGCTTCCCCGGCGGTGCGCTGATCGGCTGCGCGGCCGGCTTCGTCAACGTGCCCCGCATCAAGGGCGTGCACAATGCGATGGGCACCGGCATGCTCGCCGCCGAGCATGTCGCGGCGGCGCTCGCCGCCGACCGCGCCAATGACGAGATCGTCGAATACGAGAACGCGTGGCGCTCGTCCTCCGTCGGCAAGGATCTGTTCCTGGTCCGCAACGTCAAGCCGCTGTGGTCGAAGTTCGGCACCGTGCTCGGCGTCGCGCTCGGCGGCTTCGACATGTGGTGCAACACGCTGTTCGGCGCTTCGCTGTTCGGCACCCAGTCGCATGCGAAGCCCGATCGCGCCACGCTCGATCCGGCCAAAAGCCACGCGCCCAGGACCTATCCGAAGCCCGACGGCAAGATCTCCTTCGACAAGCTCTCGTCCGTGTTCCTGTCCAACACCAATCATGAGGAAGACCAGCCGGTCCATCTCAAGGTCACGGACATGAACCTCCAGAAGACCTCCGAGCACGACGTGTTCGCCGGTCCCTCGAATCGCTATTGTCCGGCCGGCGTCTATGAGTGGGTCGAGGAGGGGGCGAGCCCGCGCTACCAGATCAACGCCCAGAATTGCGTCCACTGCAAAACCTGCGACGTGAAGGACCCCAACGGCAACATCACCTGGGTTCCCCCGGAGGGCGGTGGCGGCCCGAATTACGAGGCGATGTAAGCCCGGGCAATCGGGCCAACGCGATCAGGCAGGCCCGATCGAGCCAGACCCAATGTGACCAAGATTGCGTGACCCAGGAATTGTGACGCACGTTCGCGTGAGAACCGGGCCGGGGGTGCGGCCCGTGGCCACGATAAGGCCATACTAGCAGCGTCTTGGGGCGCACTTGACCGGTCACTTGGCCGATTTGGGGCGTGCGGCGGGGAACGCCCGGTCCGAATCCTTGCGGTGAAGCGCCAAAAGCGGCATTGTCCGGCCCTGACGGTTCCGGTCCCGATGTCGCCGGCCGCGTTCGCATGCGAGACGGCCTTCTGCTGCAGACCCAGGCACCACCAACTCAAGGCGAGCCCTGATGCTTTCAAATCGTTTCAACCGCTGGACTGTTGCCGCCATCGCCCTCATGGGCACAGCGATCGCGACGGTCCCCGGCGCGGTCCTGGCGCAGACGCCGGATCATCCGTCCGACACGGCGGCGCAGTTTCCGACCCGGAACGATCTGAAGTCGCTGACGACCTCCGGCAGTTATCTCGCCGCCCGCCACGCCAGCGTCGAGCGCGACGCGGCCTCGGCCGCCGCGTTCTACCGCTCCGCTCTGCGCACCGATCCGAAGAACAACGAGCTGCTTGATCGCGCCTTCATCTCGTCGGTCGCGGACGGTGATATCGACGAAGCCGTCAAGCTCGCCGAGCGCATCCTCACCATCGACAAGACCAACCGCGTCGCGCGTCTGGTCGTCGGTGTGCACGATCTCAAGCTCAAGAAGTACGCGGCCGCGCAGACCAACATCAACCAGTCGATCCGCGGCCCGATTACCGATCTCGTCGCCACGCTGCTGTCGGGCTGGGCCGCCTATGGCGCCGGCGATGCCAAGGGCGGTGTCGCCACCATCGACAAGCTGGCCGGTCCGGAATGGTATCCGCTGTTCAAGGATCTCCACGCCGGCATGATCCTCGAGCTTTCCGGCAAGGAGAAGGACGCCGGCACCCGCTTCGAGCGGGCATACAAGCTCGACGATTCCATGCTGCGCGTCACCGAGGCCTATGCCCGCTGGCTCTCGCGCAACAAGGATTCCGCTGCCGCGACCGCCGTCTACCAGGCCTTCGACAAGAAGCTCGCCCGCCATCCGCTGATCGTGGAAGGCCTGCGCGACACCAAGGCCGGCAAGAAGATGCCGCCGCTGGTCGATTCCGCGCAGGCGGGCGCCGCGGAAGCGCTCTACGGCATCGGCGCTACGCTGACCCGCCGCGGCGGCGAGGATCTGGCGCTGGTCTATCTGCAACTCTCGCTTTACCTCCAGCCCACCCATCCGCTGGCGCTGCTCTCGCTTGCCGATCTCTATGAATCGGTGAAGCGGCCGCAGATGGCGATCAAGGTCTATGAGAGGGTGCCGGCGACCTCACCGTTGAAGCGCAACGCCCAGATCCAGCTCGCCATCGATCTGGATGCCGCCGACCGCACCGAGGAGGCGATCAAGATTCTCAAAAGCGTCACCACGGAGGACGCAAAGGACCTCGAAGCCATCATGGCGCTCGGCAACATCGAGCGCGGCCGCAAGAAGTTCGGCGACTGCGGCGCGACCTACTCGCGTGGCATCGACGTGCTGCCGGCCGGGGCCGACAAGGCCAACAGCGTCTGGTATTATTATCGCGGCATCTGCGAGGAGCGCTCCAAGGAATGGGGCAAGGCCGAAGCCGACATGAAGAAGGCGCTCGAGCTGCAGCCCGACCAGCCGCACGTCCTCAATTATCTCGGCTATTCCTGGATCGACCAGGGCGTGAACCTCGACGACGGCATGAAGATGATCAAGCGTGCCGTCGAGCAGCGTCCTGACGACGGCTACATCGTCGACTCGCTCGGCTGGGCTTATTACCGTATCGGCAACTACGAGGAGGCGGTGAAGAATCTCGAGCGTGCCATCGACCTCAAGCCCGAGGATCCCACCATCAACGATCACCTCGGCGACGCCTATTGGCGTGTCGGCCGTACGCTGGAGGCCAAATTCCAGTGGGCGCATGCGCGCGATCTCAAGCCCGAGCCGGAAGAATTGCCGAAGATCGAGGCCAAGATCGCCAACGGCATGACCGACGATTCGAACTCTTCGGCCGCGCAGGCGGACAAGAAGAAAGACGACGGCAAGGGCGGCTAAATTCTGAGTGCGTTTGGGGGTTCGTCGCCGATGCCGGCGTTGATTGAAGAGGGGCGCGCGAAGGTCAATCTGAGCCTTCGCGTCGTCGGCCGGCGTGCCGACGGCTATCATGATCTCGAAAGCGTGGTCGCATTCGCCGATTGCGCCGACCGGCTGACGCTGGAGCCGGGTGGCGAGCTCAAGCTCACCACCACAGGGCCGCTTGCGGCCGCCTGCGGCGATGCCTCCGACAATCTCGTGTTCAAGGCCGCCAAGCTTCTGGCCGAAGCCGTGCCGGGCCTGAAGCTGGGCGCCTTCGCGCTCGACAAGGTGCTCCCGGTGGCGGCCGGCATCGGCGGCGGTTCGGCGGACGCCGCGGCGGCGCTGCGGCTGCTGGCGCGTCTCAACGATCTGTCGCTCGGCGATCCGCGCTTGCAGAAGGTCGCGCTTGCGACCGGCGCCGACGTGCCGGTCTGCCTCGCCTCGCGCGCCTGCGACATGACCGGCGTCGGCGAGCAGCTGCTGCCGCTCGCATTGCCGCCCATGCCCTGCGTCATGGTCAATCCGCGCGTGCCGGTCGCGACCAAGGACGTGTTCCAGGCGCTGGGCCTGCGCAACGGCGAACTCCTGGTTGGCGCCACGTCAGTCCTGAACTCCCCGGCCTGGCCGGACGAGGGCGCCTCCATTGCCGATTGGGTCGACGTTCTCGAGACCGTCGCCAACGATCTCGAAGCTCCCGCGCTCCGCATCGAGCCTGTCATCGGCGGCGTGCTGGAGGCCTTGCGCGATTCCGCAGGCGTCAAGCTCGCGCGCATGTCGGGCTCGGGTGCGACCTGCTTTGCGATCTATGGCGCGTCCACCGATGCCAATGCCGCCGCCGAAAAGATCCGGCGCGATCACCCCGGCTGGTGGGTGCATGCGGGGACGTTGAGCTAGCCGCCGTCCTCGCCGAGCCCGAGAAAGCGGCGGATCTCCCCCAGCACCTCTTGCGGCTTGTCGTGCTGCAGCCAGTGTCCGGCTCCGGCGATGGTCTCGACGCGCGCCTGCGGGAAATAGCGCTCCAGGCCGGCGGCCCTGGCGCCCGCGAGAAAGCTTTCGCCGGCATTGAGCAGCAGCGTCGGGCATGTGATGCGCGACCACAGCGCGACGTGGTCGTCCGGCCAGAGCCGGTGCGGCGCACTGGCGCGCTGGTAGGGATCGAACTTCCAGCTATAGGTGCCGTCCTCGTTCCGCCGCGCGCCGTGGGTTGCAAGATGCAGCGCGAGGTCGCGGGACAGCCGCTTGTTGTGAAGCACCATCTGCGCGGCCGCGTCCGCGAGGGTCGAATAGCGGCGCGGCGCGCGGTCGTGCAGCTTGTCGAGCTGCCCGATCCATTTGGCAATGCGCTCATGCGCCGGCGGCTTCGGCGTATCCGGCAGCATGGTCACACCATCGAGGACGACCAGCTTGGAGACCAGCTCGGGGAATGCTCCCGAAAAAATCAGGCTCACCATGCCGCCCATCGAATGGCCGATCAGCGTCACTTGCGGCGCTGCGATGGTCCGGACGAGCTGCGCGAGATCGTAGACATACTCGGTCAGCGCGTAGCTGCCGCCTTTGGTCCAGTCGGAATCGCCGTGACCACGCAGGTCGGGCGCGAGCACGTGAAAGTGCGGCTGCAGCGAGCGCGCGATGAGGTCCCAGCTTCGGCAATGATCGCGGCCGCCATGGACCAGGACTGCGACGGGCGCGCCCTCGTTGCCCCAGTCGGCATAGTGCAGCCGCAGGCCGTGTGACTCATAGAAGCGGCTTTGCGGGGCGTTATCCATTGACCGGCCGCCGCGCCAGCGCAAGAGAGAGGCCGAGGCTCGCGATGAACACCCCGGAGCCTTGCGTGAGGCGCCGCATCAGATGCGGCCTTGCAATCAGCTGCATCCGTGTGGCGGACGCCATCAGCACCACGACGACGTCGGCGAGCGTGTTCAGCATCACCGAGATCGCACCGAGCGCGATGAACTGCAGAGTGGGGTTCGGTCCCGAGGGATCGAGGAACTGCGGAATGAAGGCGAGGAAGAAGGCGGCGGTCTTCGGGTTCAGCGCCTCGACCAGCACGCCGTCGCGGAATGCGCGCCTGTCGCCGACGGGCTCACTCCCCAGCGCAGGCGTGCGGCCGGCGCTGCGGAAGGTCTTGATGCCAAGCCAGACCAGATAGAGCGCGCCGACGAGTTTCACCGCGGCAAACAGCTCGGCACTCGCGAGAATGATGGCGGAGATGCCGAGGCTGCCCGCCACCACATGAACCAGCCCGCCCAGCGCCGTGCCCGCGGTCGAGGCAAAGCCGCTGGTGCGCCCTTCCGACAAGGTCCGCGCCGCGACGTAGAAGATGCCGGGGCCGGGAACGGCGGCAATGAGACAAGCGGCGGCCAGGAACAGCCAGAAACTGGTTTCGGTCATCCTGCTTTGGTAGCGATGCCCGGCGCGATTGCAAGCCTTCGCGTTTAGCCCATCCGGCGGAAGATCACGCTGGCATTCACCCCGCCGAAGCCAAAGCCGTTGGAGATGGCGTGCTGCATCGGCATCGGCCGCGCCGCGCCCGAGACGATGTCGATGCCGTCCGCACCCGGATCGGGATTTTCCAGATTGAGGGTCGGCGGCGCGATCTGGTCGCGCAGGGCGAGGACGGTAAAGATCGCCTCCAGCCCTCCGGCGGCGCCGAGCAGGTGGCCGGTGGCCGATTTGGTCGCGCTCACCGCAATGTTTCGATTGCGGCCGAACAGCGTGGCAATCGCGCCGAGCTCGCTCTCGTCGCCGGCGGGCGTCGAGGTCGCATGTGCGTTGAGGTGCTGCAAGTCGCCGGGCTCCAGCCGAGCCTGCCGGAGCGCGATCTCCATGGCGCGGCGGGCGCCGTCGCCGTCCGGTGGGCCCGACGTCATGTGATAGGCGTCCGCCGTCGTGCCGTATCCGACGATCTCCGCGATCGGCGTCGCGCCACGCGACAAGGCATGCTCCAGCTCCTCGATCACCAGGATGCCGGCGCCTTCGCCCATCACAAAACCGTCGCGGTCGCGATCGAACGGGCGCGAGGCGCGTGCCGGCTCGTCGTTGAATCCGCTCGACAGCGCGCGGGCCGCGGCAAAGCCGCCGAGGCTGACGATGTCGATGCAGGCCTCCGCGCCGCCGCAGATCGCGATGTCGGCTTCGCCGGCGCGGATCATCCGCGTGGCATCGCCGATTGCCTGGACACCGGCGGCGCAGGCCGTGACCGGCGTGCCCAGCGCTCCCTTGTAGCCGTATTTGATGGAGACGTGGCCTGCGGCGAGATTGGCGAGGAACGAGGGGATGGTGAACGGCGACAGCCGGCGCGGTCCGCGATGCTCGGTGATGCGCACCGCCTCTGCCATCGCCGGAAAACCGCCGACGCCGGAGCCGATAATCGTCGCGGTTCGCTCCAGCGCGGCCGCGTCTTGCGGCGTCCATCCGGCTTGTGCGACCGCTTCTGCCGTTGCGAGCAGCGCGAACAGGATGAAGCGGTCCATCTTGCGCTGGTCCTTTGGCGGGGCGGCCTGCGCGGGATCGAAGCCGCCATCTGCGTCCTCGGCCTTTCCAGGCACGAGCCCGGCAATGCGCGCGGGCAGCACTTGCGACCATTCCGGCAGCGGCCGAAGCCCACTCCGGCCGCCGAGCAGCCGGCGCCAGGACAGTTCGACACCGCAGCCGAGCGGCGACACCGCGCCCATTCCCGTCACGACGATACGACGCATGTCAGTCTCCAGCCGGCGCAAGGGCCGGGTTCATGGCCTTGAGCGAAGTGAGGCGGCGGCGCATCAAGCGGCTCGCTCCGGGACCTGCGATCACGACCGCGTTGGCGAGCGTGATCGGGCGCATGTCGGCGGCGTCGACCATGACCGGATCGAACGGACGAATATCGTCGCGGTTCGCCAGCAGAATGGCTTCGCCCTTCGGCGCGAGATGCTTGTTGCCCCAGGCCAGCAGCGCGACGATCACGGGAAAGAAATCCCGCGCCTTGTCCGTCAGCACATATTCGTAACGCGGTGGCCGCTCATGATAGCGGCGGCGAACGAACATGCCGCTCTCCGTGAGATGGGCAAGGCGCCGCGACAGGATGTTCGGCGCGATGCCGAGGCTTTGCGAAAACTCGTCGAACTTCGTTGCGCCCTGGAACGCATCCCGCAGGATCAGAATGCTCCACCATTCGCCGACCGTCTCCACGGCGCGGCCGACCGGGCATTCCAGGACGGAGGGCGATCTGGGCTGCATGGCAAGAAGGTAGGGTAGTGACTTGCAAAATGCAAGTAACTAGGAAAGCAGCTTCGTCGCAGGGGAGGACGAGGAGCGGGACTTGCGAAACTGCCTCTGTGATTTGAGATGCGAGTCGGGCGAACGGTACTTGCGCTCCATGCTCCGGCATTGCGAGCGCCGCGAAGCGAAGCAATTCAGAGTCTTGCCGCAGGGACAGACCGGATTGCTCCGCTGCGTTTGCAATGACGAGGTGGGAGCAGCGCCGCCCATCTATAACCGTCACCCTGAGGTGCTCGCCTCTTCGGCGAGCCTCGAAGGGCGGAGGCCCGGCTGCTCTCGGCCGTTTCCCCTTCGAGGCTCCCCATGGGACGCGTTGCGTCCATGCCTCGCGCCCCAGGATGACGGGGCTGATAGCGGAGCGCTAAGCCGCCGCCTAGTGCGACCGCGCCAGGCAGAACGCCACGACCTGCTCCAGCGCGCTCTTCATCGGCGACGACGGAAACAGGGCGAGCGCGTCGACCGCCATGGCGCCGTAGTGGTGGGCACGGCTGATTGTGTCCTCGAGCGCGCGATGCTTGTTCATCAGGCCGATGGCGTGATCGAGATCGGTGTCGCCGATCTCGCCGCGCTCGAGCGCACGGATCCAGAATGCGCGCTCGGTGTCGTTGCCGCGGCGGAAGGCGAGCACGACCGGCAGCGTGATCTTGCCTTCGCGGAAATCGTCGCCGGTGTTCTTGCCGAGTTTTGCGCTCTTGCCGCCGTAATCGAGCACGTCGTCGACGAGCTGGAAGGCGATGCCGAGGTTCATGCCGACCGAGCGGCAGGCCGTCTGCTCCGCCTTCGGGCGGTTGGCGATGACAGGGCCGACCTCGCAGGCGGCCGCGAACAGCTCGGCGGTCTTGCCGCGGATCACGGCGAGATATTCGTCCTCGGTGGTCGCGGTGTTCTTGGCGGCGGCGAGCTGCATCACCTCGCCCTCGGCGATGGTCGCAGCCGCCGCGGACAGAATGTCGAGCGCGCGGAGCGAGCCGACCTCCACCATCATGCGGAAAGCCTGGCCGAGCAGGAAGTCGCCGACCAGCACGCTCGCCTCGTTGCCCCAGAGCATGCGCGCCGAGAGCTTGCCGCGGCGCATCTCGCTCTCGTCGACGACGTCGTCGTGGAGCAGGGTCGCGGTATGCATGAATTCGACGGAGGCTGCCAACTTGATGTGGCCGTCGCCGGTGTAGCCGGCGAGGTTGGCCATGGCGAGCGTCAGCATGGGGCGCAGGCGCTTGCCGCCGGAGGAGATCAGATGGTTGGCTACCTCGGGGATCATGGTCACGTCCGAACCGGTCCGCGACAGGATCGTGGCGTTGACGCGCTCCATGTCACCAGCGACAAGGACAACCAGCTCTTCGATCGACGCGCCGGGAGTTTCGAATGGTACGATGACGGCCACGCCGGTCTCCAATATTTGCCCCGGAAGGGCTATTCTGATGGAAAGACAATAGAAACTGGACGGGGATGCGGCAAGGGCCGTGGAACCATTGACATTGCCGCTTAACCCCGCTCAGGCAGGAGACCCGCTTTGCGTGAACTGGTTCGGACCAACGATATGGTGCTGGTGTCGGCGATCGGTGCGCTGCTCGACGGTGCCAACATCCATCATCTGGTGCTGGACCAGAACATGAGCATCATCGAAGGCTCTCTCGGCATCTTGCCGCGGCGGATACTGGTTCATGAGGACGACGCCCAGGAGGCCAGGCTGCTCCTCACCGAGGCCGGCCTCAGCCACGAGCTCCGCGGCGATGATTGAGGGCCTGGATGATTGACGCCCTGGCAGACATCACCGAGGACGCCTTTCTCGGCGGGCAGTTGCGGCTGAAACAGAAGCGGTCCGGCCATCGCGCCGGGCATGACGCCATTCTGCTTGCGGCGGCGACGCAGGCGGGACCCGGCGACCGCGTGGTCGATCTCGGCGCCGGCATCGGCACGGCCGGGCTGGCGCTCGCCCGGCGCGTGGCGGGGATCAGGCTTGGCCTCGTCGAGATCGATCCGGAGCTGGCGGAGCTCGCCCGCGCCAATGCGGCGGCGAATGCGATTGCCGCCGAGACCATCGTGCTCGACGTCACGGCCGACGCGCCGGCGTTTGCGGCGAATGGCCTCGTGCCCGACAGCGTCGACGTAGTCCTGATGAACCCGCCCTTCAACGACCCCGCGCGCCATCGCGGCTCGCCGGATCAGATGCGCCACAGCGCGCATGTGGCGACGGATGAGACGCTGAATGCCTGGGTGCATGCGGCGCGGCGCATCCTCCGATCGAATGGCGCGCTGACATTGATTTGGCGCGCAGATGGGATCGCGGACGTCTTGGCGGCGCTGTCTCGCGGCTTCGGAAGTCTCGCGATTCTGCCGGTTCATGGTGAAGCCGGGCGGCCTGCGATCCGCGTGCTGGTGCGCGCGATCAAGGGCGGGAGGGCCCCAACGCGATTGTTGCCGGGCCTCATGCTCAACGGGGAGTCGCGCGTGCCTAGAAAAGAGGTGATGGATATTCTGGAAGGACGGGCGATTCTACCCCTGGTGGAACCGTGCTGACCTATTGCGGAAGCGATTCCGACTGCTGCTCCTGGGGAGTCGTCAAGCGGATCGCCATGAACAGCGCACCGACCAGCAGCATCAGCAGATAGATTTTCATGGTGTTCTCCGCTGCCTCATTGCAGCTTCCCAACGAGGAATCTGCAAAACACGTTCCGGGCACTTCCAATGACAGTCGCGTGATAAGAAATGGTTAATCAGAGGTAACGGCATGGCCGAACAATTGAACGATCGTGAGAGTTCCGGCCTGGCCGACAAGCTCATGCAATATCTGCCGGCGCGGTTCCGGCCGGGCACGGCGGTCGTGCCCGTGGTGCGGCTGTCAGGCGTGATCGGCGCGGTGACGCCGCTGCGTCCGGGCATGTCGCTCGCGGGCGTCGCGCGGGTGCTGGAGCGTGCGTTTTCGTACCGGAATGCTAAGGCAGTGGCGCTGGTGATCAACTCGCCCGGCGGCTCGCCGGTGCAGTCGCGCCAGATCTATTTGCGCATCAAGCAGCTCGCCGCGGAGAAGAAGCTGCCGGTGCTGGTGTTCGTCGAGGACGTCGCGGCGTCCGGCGGCTACATGATCGCCTGCGCCGGCGACGAGATCATTTGCGATCCGTCCTCGATCCTCGGCTCGATCGGGGTGGTCGGCGGCAGCTTTGGTTTCCAGGAAGCGATCAAGCGGCTCGGCATCGAGCGGCGCCTCTACACGGCCGGCTCGCACAAGGCGATGCTCGACCCGTTTCTCCCGGAAAATCCGGACGACGTCGCCAAGCTGAAGGCGATCCAGCGCGAGATCCACCAGATCTTCATTGCGCTGGTGAAGGAGAGCCGCGGCGCACGCCTGAAGGGATCCGACGACACGCTGTTCACGGGCGAATACTGGGCCGGCGAGAGTTCGATCGCGCTGGGGCTTGCCGACAGCATCGGCGATCTCCGCTCAACTCTTCGTGCCCGCTATGGCGAGAAGGTTCTCACCCCTGTGATCGCGC
The DNA here is from genome assembly GCF_024519855.1 of Bradyrhizobium sp. Bra78. Classification (NCBI taxonomy): domain Bacteria; kingdom Pseudomonadati; phylum Pseudomonadota; class Alphaproteobacteria; order Hyphomicrobiales; family Nitrobacteraceae; genus Bradyrhizobium; species Bradyrhizobium sp. Bra78. The sequence goes on from NZ_JALJRE010000002.1 coordinate 171,824, forward strand.
AACCGAGCGGGTTGCTCTCGGGCCTTTTGGGGCGCAAATCGCCCGGCGCGAGCCAGCTTTCGGCCATGGAATCAATGGCCGGTCTTCCGGACGAGCTGATTTCGGCGGTCGAAACGCGGGCGATTTGGGCGAAATTCGGGTTCTAGGCGCGGTCCCTCCCGCGCCATTTGGTCCAAGGGGACTGGATGCCGAGCCAATTGCGGCGCGGCCCGGTCTGCGCAAGAATGGGTCTGGGGGCTGAGCATTGTGAACAAGGAACGACCGATGCCGCCGTTCGTCGCTTTCGCGGGCGTCCTGGGTGGGCTTGCCGTGGTCCGCTGGGCCTACAAGACCGCTGTCCGGATCAACCAGGAGCTGGAGGAGATGCGCCTGTCACGCGTCGCCGAGGCCGCCCATATGGGGGACATCCAGACCCTGAAACAGGACCCTGCGACCGGAGCTTACCGGCCGGGTTAGCTGATGCCGCCGCACGCGCGGTGCACTCCCTCTCCCGCTTGCGGGGGAGGGTTGGGGAGGGGGTATCTCCGCGGGCGAGACCGCCCCAGAGGACAGAGCCCTCACCCGCCCCTTCGGCGCGACCTCTCCCGCAAGCCGGAGAGGTAAGAAGCAGCCCCTTTGCCTTGATTCCCACCCCCGCCGTCGATACGGTCCCGCGCGATTCAAAACCCCCGCGAGAGCCTGATCTGACGATGGACGCCTCATTGCCCGCCCATATGCGCCCGGAACGTTCGTTCCAGGGCTTCATCCTCGCGCTCCAGAGGTTCTGGGCCGAGCAGGGCTGCGTGATCCTGCAACCCTACGACATGGAGATGGGCGCGGGCACCTTCCATCCGGCGACCACGCTGCGGGCGCTCGGGCCAAAACCGTGGAACGCGGCCTATGTGCAGCCCTCGCGCCGGCCCAAGGACGGCCGCTACGGCGAGAACCCGAACCGGATGCAGCACTACTACCAGTTCCAGGTGATCATGAAGCCGTCGCCGCCGAACCTTCAGGAGCTGTACCTGAAGTCGCTCGCCGCGATCGGCATCGATTCCGCCGTGCACGACATCCGCTTCGTCGAGGACGATTGGGAGAGCCCGACGCTGGGCGCCTGGGGTTTGGGGTGGGAGTGCTGGTGCGACGGCATGGAAGTGAGCCAATTCACCTATTTCCAGCAGGTCGCGGGCTTCGAATGCGCGCCGGTCGCGGGCGAGCTCACCTACGGGCTCGAGCGCCTCGCGATGTATGTGCAGGGCGTCGACCGTGTCTACGACCTCAACTTCAACGGCCGCGACGGCGACGCCAAGGTCACCTATGGCGACGTCTTCCTCCAGGCCGAGCGGGAATATTCGAAGCACAATTTCGAGATCGCCGACACCGCGATGCTGTTCGAGCAGTTCAAGATGGCCGAGACTGCCTGCAGGAAATATCTCGACGCAGGCTGGAAGGACGGCAAGCGCGAGGCGCATCTGATGGCGCTGCCGGCCTATGACCAGTGCATCAAGGCGAGCCACGTCTTCAACCTGCTCGACGCCCGCGGCGTGATCTCCGTGACCGAGCGGCAGAGCTACATCTTGCGTGTTCGCGAACTGGCAAAAGCCTGCGGCGAGGCCTGGATCCATACCGAAGCGGGCGGAGCGGCCTGATGCCCGATTTGTTGCTTGAACTGTTCTCGGAAGAAATTCCCGCGCGCATGCAGGCCAAGGCGGCCGACGATCTGCGCCGCCTGGTCACCGACAAGCTCGTCGCCGAAGGCCTCGTCTACGAAGGCGCGAAAGCCTTCGCGACGCCGCGCCGTCTCGCACTCACCGTGCATGGCATCCCCGCACGCCAGCCTGACCTGAAGACCGAACGTCGAGGGCCGAAAATGGGCGCGCCCGACGCGGCCGTGCAGGGCTTTCTGAAGGCGACGGGTTTGACGTCGCTGGATGAGGCCAAGATCCAGCGCGACCCGAAAGGCGACTTCTACATCGCGCTGATCGAGAAGCCCGGCCGCGACGCGATCGACGTGCTCGCGGAAATCCTGCCGGTGATCATCCGCACATTCCCCTGGCCGAAATCGATGCGTTGGGGCGCGCGCTCCGGAAAACCGGGGTCGCTGAGCTGGGTGCGTCCGCTGCACGCGATCACGGCGACGTTCGGGCCCGAGACCGAAGAGCCCGATGTCGTCAAATTCTCGGTGGACGGCATCGAGACCGGCCAGACCACCTACGGCCATCGCTTCATGGCACCGGCTGCGATTTCCGTGCGCCGCTTCGAGGACTACGAAGCGAAGCTGAAGGCTGCAAAAGTCATCCTCGATCCGCAGGCGCGCAAGGATATCATTTTCGCCGATGCCAAGGAGCTGACGTTCGCGCAAGGGTTCGAACTGGTCGAGGATCAGGCGCTGCTGGACGAGGTGTCCGGCCTCGTCGAATGGCCCGTCGTCATGATGGGATCGTTCGAGAAGGAATATCTCGCGATCCCGGACGAGGTGATCCGCGCCACCATCCGCAACAACCAGAAGTGCTTCGTCGTCAGGGATTCCAAGACGGGCAAGCTGACCAACAAGTTCGTCCTCACCGCCAATATCGAGGCGCCGGACGGCGGCAAGACCATCGTCTCCGGCAACGAACGCGTGATCCGTCCCCGTTTGTCGGATGCGAAGTTCTTCTACGAGACGGATCTGAAGACGAAGCTGGAAGAGCGGCTGCCGAAGTTCGATCAGATCGTGTTTCACGAGAAGCTCGGGACGCAGGCCGCGCGCATCACGCGCATCGAGCGTCTCGCCGCCGAGATCGCGCCGCTGGTCGGCGCCGACGTCGCCAAGGCCACGCGCGCCGCGCATCTGGCGAAGGCGGATTTGCTGACCGAAGTCGTCGGCGAATTCCCCGAGGTGCAGGGCCTGATGGGCAAGTACTACGCGCTGGCGCAGGGCGAGGATGCTTCCGTCGCCGCCGCCTGCGAGGAGCACTACAAGCCGCAGGGGCCCGCGGACCGCGTGCCGACCGATCCGGTCAGCATCGCTGTGGCGCTCGCCGACAAGATCGATACGCTCGTTGGATTCTGGGCGATCGACGAGAAGCCGACGGGCAGCAAGGACCCGTATGCACTGCGGCGCGCGGCGCTCGGCGTGATCAGAATCATTGTCGATAACGATCTGCGGCTCCCGCTTTGGAAGCTGCTGAGCGAACATGCAGTTCAGGTGATGTCCGCGATTTACAAGGACGACACCGATTTGATCGTCGAACTTTCGGATTGGATCGGAAGTGCCGGAAATGCGGAAGTTCCGAGCAATTCGTTTTCCAACCAGGCCGCGGAGTCCGTCTACAAGTTGCTGAAGCCTCGGGTTGAGGATCTGCTCGCCTTCTTCGCCGACCGCCTGAAGGTGCAGCTCCGCGAGCAGGGCGCGCGTCACGATCTCGTCGACGCCGTGTTCGCGCTCGGTGGCCAGGACGATCTGTTGATGATCGTCCGCCGCGTCGAGGCGCTCGGCAAATTCCTCGAGACCGATGACGGCAAGAACCTGCTCGCCGGCATCAAGCGCGCCAGCAATATCCTTGGCATCGAGGAGAAGAAGGACAAGCGCACGTTCGACGGCGCGCCCGACGCCGCGCTCTATGGTCTCGGTGAAGAGAAGGCGCTGGCCAAGACGATCGGCGAGGTGAGGGCTGAAGCGAGCGCCGCCGTCGCCAAAGAGGACTTTGCCGCCGCGATGAGCGCGATGGCAAAGCTGCGTCCGCCGGTCGATGCGTTCTTCGACAAGGTTCGCGTCAACGACGACGATCCGAAGGTGCGTGAGAACCGCCTGATGCTGCTCAACGAGATCCGCAGCGCCACGCGCGCGGTGGCGGACTTCTCGAAGATCCAGGATTGAGGCGCGGCCGCACGGCAAATACTTCCGTCATTCCGGGACACGCCGTGAGCCCGGAATCCATACTCACGATCGCGGTTATGGATTCCGGGCTCGCGCTCCGCGCGCCCCGGAATGACGGGCGCAAAAGAGCCCCGCCCGGCGGGGGGAAGACCGGGCGGAGCCTGATGTCCGACTACGCGATGCGCGCCAACCTGAAGTGACGCGCCGGACATCGAGTTGAGCGTTGGAGTTGAACTGATTAGTCCATCACTTCGACGATGCGCCGCGAGCGCGGCTCGACCAGCACGGTCTCGCCGTTCACGACCGTGTAGCGATAGGTCGTGGCGCCGAAACGTTGCGGCACGTCATAATAGGTGATGCCGGTCTCGGGTAATGTAGAGCCGACCACCACGCGATCCGGGACACGGAAGGCCGGCACACGTTGTTCGACGACATAGTCTCGGAAAGCCGGCCGCTGTTCGACCGCAATGGTCGGGCCGCTCTCGACCACGACGGGCGCGCGTCCCACCGTGATTCCAGTTTGCGCCTGCGCCGCGATCGGCGCACCAAGCGCGACGCCAAGCACTGTGAGGGCGAGAATCCTGTTCCGCATAGGCAACTCCCTTCGAAGTGATTTCGAGCCGGCGCCAGTGGCGCGACTGGTTGCCAATGCTTGCGACTTTGCAATGTTCCGGGAAAAGCCCTGCCGTATCAGCGGCAATTTCGGGCAGATTTCGCGAAGGCGGGAACTCGTGCGGCGCTGGTGCGTCTCTACCCGCGGAACCTGGTCCGCTATGATCCGCCCGCGATTCGCCTCACGTCACGGAAAGACAATTCATGCACATCACCGTCGCCCACATCTCGCCGATCCTGTCGCTGCTTGCGGGCGTGCTCATCCTGATCATGCCGCGCCTGCTCAACCTGATCGTCGCGATCTTTCTCATCATAAATGGTGCGATCGGGCTCGGATTGTTGAAGTGGCTCCATCTCTAGGCCTCATTTTGCGGAACTCTTCGACTTGCGCGCGCCTGCCCAAAGTGGTGTAAGGCGCGCGATTTCCCATTCCTCTCGCAGGTTGTGTGCAAGCTATGGCCAAAGCCGCCTCGAAGCCTAAGAAAATACCAGCGAAATCAAAGCCCTCCGCCAAGGCGAAAGCTGCGCCGGCGGCCCGCAAGGCGCTTGCCAAGAGCGCCCCGAAGCTGGTCGCCAAGGCCGCTGCGAAGCCCGTGGCCAAGCCGGCTGCGAAGCGCGCCGCGAAGGCTGCGACCAAGCCGGTTGCCGCCAAGGTCGCTGTGAAGCCGGCCCCGGCCAAGGCTGCAACTGCCAAGGTTGCACCTGCCAAGGCTGCATCTGCCAAGCCAGCGCCGAGCGCTCCCAAGGCCGGCAAATGGGTGTTCACATTCGGCGACGGCAAGGCCGAAGGCCGTACCGAGATGCGCGACCTGCTCGGCGGCAAGGGCGCCAACCTCGCCGAGATGGCCAATCTCGGCCTTCCCGTGCCTCCCGGCTTTACCATCCCGACCTCGGTCTGCACGTATTTCTACGCGCACGACAAATCCTATCCGAAGGAGTTGCAGTCGCAGGTTGAGAAGGCGCTGGATCATGTCGGCAAGTTGACCGGCAAGATCTTCGGCGACACCAAAAACCCGCTGCTCGTCTCCGTGCGCTCCGGCGCGCGCGCCTCGATGCCGGGCATGATGGACACCGTGCTCAATCTCGGCCTCAATGACGAGACCGTGGAAGCGCTGTCGGAACTGTCGGGTGATCGTCGTTTCGCCTATGACAGCTATCGCCGCTTCATCACCATGTATTCGGACGTGGTGCTCGGCTTCGAGCATCATCACTTCGAGGAAATCCTCGACACCTTCAAGGACAGTCAGGGCTATACGCTCGACACCGATCTGTCGGCCGAGGACTGGGTCGATCTGGTCGGCAAGTACAAGGACGCGGTCGCCCGCGAGACCGGCAAGGACTTCCCGCAGGATCCGCACGACCAGCTCTGGGGCGCGATCGGCGCGGTGTTTTCTTCCTGGATGAACGCGCGCGCGGTGACCTACCGCAAGCTGCACGATATTCCGGAATCCTGGGGCACCGCCGTCAACGTGCAGGCTATGGTGTTCGGCAACATGGGCGAGACCTCGGCGACCGGCGTTGCCTTCACCCGCAACCCCTCGACCGGCGAGAGCAAGCTCTACGGCGAATTCCTGATCAACGCGCAAGGCGAGGACGTGGTGGCGGGTATCCGCACGCCGCAGGACATCACTGAGGAAGCGCGCAAGGAATCGGGCTCCGACAAGGCGTCGATGGAAGCGGCGATGCCGGAGGCCTTCAACGAGCTGACGCGGATCTACACGCTGCTCGAGAAGCACTATCGCGACATGCAGGACATGGAGTTCACGGTCGAGCAGGGCAAGCTGTGGATGCTCCAGACTCGCGGCGGCAAGCGCACCGCGAAAGCCGCACTGCGCATCGCGGTCGAGCTCGCCAATGAAGGCCTAATCACCAAGAAGGAAGCGGTGACGCGGATCGACCCCGCTTCGCTCGACCAGCTCCTGCATCCGGCTATCGATCCCGGCGCCAAGCGCGACGTGATCGCGACCGGCCTGCCGGCTTCGCCCGGTGCAGCCTCCGGCGAGATCGTGTTCTCCTCGGATGAAGCGGCCAAGCTTCAGGCCGACGGACGTAAAGTGATTCTCGTCCGCATCGAAACCAGCCCGGAAGACATCCACGGCATGCACGCCGCCGAAGGCATTCTCACCACCCGTGGCGGCATGACCTCGCACGCGGCGGTCGTTGCACGCGGCATGGGCAAGCCCTGCGTCTCCGGCTGCGGCACCATCCGCGTTGACTACGGCCGCGGCACCATGAGCATCGGCTCGCGCACCTTCAAGACCGGCGACGTCATCACAATCGACGGTTCGCTCGGCCAGGTACTCGCCGGCCGCATGCCGATGATCGAGCCGGAGCTCTCCGGCGAATTCGGCACGCTCATGACCTGGGCTGACCAGGTCCGCAAGATCGGAGTTCGCGTCAATGGCGATACGCCGGAGGATGCGCGCACCGCGATCAAGTTCGGCGCGGAAGGCATCGGCCTCTGCCGCACCGAGCACATGTTCTTCGAGGAGACGCGCATCCGCACGGTGCGCGAGATGATCCTCTCCGAGGACGAGCAGTCGCGCCGCGCCGCGCTGGCAAAGCTGCTGCCCATGCAACGCGCGGATTTCGTCGAGCTGTTCGAGATCATGAAGGGCCTGCCCGTCACGATCCGTTTGCTTGATCCGCCGCTGCACGAGTTCCTGCCGCACACCCACGCCGAGGTCGAGGAAGTGGCGCGCGCCATGAACACCGACCCGCGGCGCTTGGCCGACCGCGCCCGCGAGCTGTCGGAGTTCAATCCGATGCTCGGCTTCCGCGGCTGCCGGATCGCGATCGCCTATCCCGAGATTGCCGAGATGCAGGCCCGCGCGATCTTCGAGGCGGCGGTCGAGGCCGAGAAGCGCACCGGCAAGGCCGTCGGCCTCGAGGTGATGGTGCCGCTGATCGCGACCAAGATGGAGCTCGATCTCGTCAAGGCGCGCATCGACGCCACCGCGAAGGCGGTGATGCGCGACACCAACACCAAGATCGCCTATCAGGTCGGCACCATGATCGAGTTGCCGCGCGCCTGTCTGCTTGCTGCCGAGATTGCGGAGAGCGCCGAGTTCTTCTCGTTCGGTACCAACGATCTCACGCAGACCACCTACGGCATCAGCCGCGACGACGCGGCAAGCTTCCTCGGGACCTACGTGTCCAAGGGCATCCTCCCGATCGATCCCTTCGTTGCGCTCGACCAGGAAGGCGTCGGTGAGCTGGTCAAGATCGGCGTCGCGCGCGGCCGAAAGACCCGCCCGAAACTCAAGGTCGGCATCTGCGGCGAGCACGGCGGCGATCCCGCCTCCGTCGCCTTCTGCCACGATATCGGCCTCGACTACGTCTCGTGCTCGCCATACCGCGTGCCGATCGCACGCCTCGCTGCCGCGCAGGCCGCGCTCGGCAAGGCGATCGCGAGCCAGGCGTAAGGCGAAGCGCAGGATCGAGTCGAGAGAGGCGGGGCTTTGGCTCCGCCTCTTTTCATTTTGCGCAACGCTGTCTCCACTTCGCGTCGTTGCAGCACCGGGAACTCGCGCGCGTCCCGTAATGATACGTGCGCGCAAGAGTTCCTTCACCATTCGCGTTGACCAGTTGTTTACCCCGTCGCGTCAGTCCGCATTTACCACGCACGCAATCGCCCCGTGAAAACACCTGCGATTGCTTGAGTGTGCTCCGTGCGCAACGCCGATTAACGCCCCGGCAACCTAAATTAGATACTCACGATAAAGATCGAATTGCACGGATGTACTGCGGCTCGATTTTTCTGGCGTAAGCGTAGCGTGAGCGTGTCGATGTTTTTGTTGCGTAACCATCCGAAGGGCGCGCGGTTCGCGTCCTTCGGCATCGGTCTCTGCATCTTCGCATTGATGCCGAGAGAGACCGGCTATCAGGATATTGCCTCGCTGCTGGCGCGCCAGCCCGGCGTCGCAGAGCGCTGGCAGAAGCAGGTGTTTTCGGCGGCGTCCTCCATCCAGCTCGCCACCTACAGTTTTTCCCGCCCCATCGGCACGTCGGTTCCGCAGAGCGCGATGGTCCGCCTCGCCAGCCTCGACGGCCGCGATGTCACCGGCGCGATCAGCCGCAACCCCGCGCTTCAGGCACCCCCGCGCTACCAGGCCGCCGACTTCCCCAAGGTCGATCGCTCGATGAAGGGTGATCGCCTCGCAATCGTTGCGCCGACGGCGTCTCCCGAAACGGCCGCGCCCACCTCAGCACCGGCGCAGGAAAATCCCGCGACGTCGAACAGCTCGGTGTTCGGCGCCAAGACTGCCGCGTTGCCGCAGGCGATGTCACCGGAGTCCGCGGCCGCGCTCGACCCCGAGCTCGCGGAGGCGCTGCGCGCACCGCCGCTACCGCAATATGCCAATCCGCCACGAGCCAGCGATGCCGCGCGCGCGTTCGCGGTCCAGCCGCTCGATGCGCTGAAGCAAGCGACCCTTCCGGCCGCACCGCCACGCGATCCTTTCCGGGTGAAGACCTCGAACCTGTTCTTCGGCAGCGCCTCGCTCGGCGGCAATCTCGAAAGCATGGAGACATGGCAGCCGGGCGCCGAGCCGTTGATCGTGATGCCCGACCCCGACATGAAGGTGACGGCGTCACTGTCGCCGCCGACGGAGGACATCGCCAGGGACATCGAGAGCGGCGAGAGCGTCGCGCCGAAGGGCGAGGTCAACGCCGATAACCAGCGCGCCAGATCGCCGGCGGAGCGGCTCGCGCTCGACGACAAGTCGCGCGCGAAGTCTGAAAAATGCCTCGCGGAAGCCGTCTATTTCGAGTCCCGCGGCGAGGCCGTGCGCGGCCAGATAGCGGTTGCGCAGGTCGTGATGAACCGCGTGTTCTCCGGCAAATATCCGGATAGCGTGTGCGGCGCGGTCTATCAGAACAAGCATCGCCATCTTGCCTGCCAGTTCACTTTCGCCTGCGACAACAACGCCGACGTGATCCGCGAGCCCGAGATGTGGGAGCGCGCGAAGAAGATTTCGAAGGCTATGCTCGACGGTCAGATCTGGTTGCCCGAGGTCGGCAAGTCCACGCATTACCATGCCTATTGGGTGCGCCCGTCCTGGGTCGCCGAGATGAAGAAGATGTACAAGACCGGCGTCCACACCTTCTATCGGCCGCGCGCCTGGGGCGACGGCAGCGAGGAACCGAGCTGGGGAACGCCGGCGCAGACCGCCGCGCTCTCCGCCGAGCTCGCCCAGGAAGCCAAGAGCTCCGCCGAGATGGGCGTGACCGAGCGGCGGTAGCCGCTCATGCCTCGATATCCAGCGCGCAGTCGAAATTCGGCGCCGAGTGCGTCAGTGCGCCGGATGATGCGTAGTCGACGCCTGTCGCGGCGATTGCCGCGATCGACTCCAGCGTGACGCCGCCGGACGCTTCCAGCTTGAGGCGTCCTTCGTTGAGCCGCACCGCCTCACGCAACGTCACAAAATCCATGTTGTCGAGCAGCGCGGCGTCCGCAAGGCCGGTGTCGAGCACTTCGCGCAATTGCGCCAGCGTATCCACCTCGATCTCGATCTTGACGAGGTGTCCGGCATGGGCGCGGGCGCGCTCCAGCACGGGGCGGATGCCGCCGGCGACCGCGATGTGGTTGTCCTTGATCAGGATCGCATCGTCGAGCCCGAAGCGGTGGTTGAAGCCGCCGCCGCAGCGCACCGCGTATTTCTCCAGCGCGCGCAGCCCCGGCGTGGTTTTGCGCGTGCAGCAGATCCGCATCTTCGTGCCTTCGGTGCGCGCGACGTAGTCCGCCGTGAGCGTCGCGACGCCCGACAGCCGGCCGACGAAATTCAGCGCGGTCCGCTCCGCCGTGAGAATGGCGCGTGCGGGACCCGAGATCGTCAATATTTGCTGTCCGCGTGCAGCCCGCGCGGCGTCGCGTACATGCGCGCGCACCTCGATGTCGGGCGAGAGCTTTTGCAGCGTCGCCAGTGCCAGCGGCAATCCGGCGATCACGCCGGACTGGCGCGCGACCAGGATCGCTTGCGCGTTCGTTGCTTCGGGGATCGTCGCCAGCGAGGTGATGTCGCCGGCGCGTCCAAGATCCTCGTCGAGCGCGCGGTGCACGGCCTCGTTGATCGCGAGCGGAGACAGGAAGGCATCGGGATAAAGCAGTGAGGTCGGAGTGATCATGGGGCTTCCTTCAGGCGATCATGGGTTGGGCAACGCGTGGCAGCGGGCGCTCTCTCAGGCTTTCCGCGACCACGCGCACTGCGGCGAGCGTCGTCATTGTTCGCTGGGCCAGCGCGGGAACATCGGCGGGATGGTCGGAGCGGAAATGCGCGCCGCGGCTTTCGCGCCGGTTCCAGGCCGCAGTGGCGACGAGCAAGGCCGCCGACGCCATGTTGCGGACCGCGATGTTCGTTGCGTCTCGTTCGAGAGCCGCAAAGCTGCGAACCGCTTCTCTAAGCCCGTCGCCGTCGCGAATGACGCCGACATGGTCGCTCATCGTCGCCCGCAGCCGCTTCACGGCCGCAGCATCCGGCGCGCTGCCACGCGGCGTCACCAGCGCATCGGGAAGCCGGGCAGGCGGAGGGATCGCGCGACCGGCGATGTCGTCCGCGATGCGCGCGGCATAGACCACGGCCTCCAGCAGCGAATTCGACGCGAGGCGGTTGGCGCCATGCGCGCCGGTGGACGACACCTCGCCGCCGGCCCAGAGCCCGTCGATCGAGCTGCGGCCGCGATCGTCGACCGCAATGCCGCCCATGTGGTAATGCGCGGCCGGTGCGATCGGGATGGCCTGCGTCTCGGGATCGATGCCGGCGGCGATGCAACTCGCATGCACCGTTGGAAACCTTTCGGCAAAGCGCGTGCCCAAAGCCTCCCGCGCATCGAGAAAGGCACCGCGTCCGGCTGCGATCTCGGCGAACACGCCGCGGGCCACGATGTCGCGCGGTGCGAGCTCTGCAAGCGGGTGGTGCGCCGCCATGAAGCGTTCGCCGCGACCGTTGATCAGCGTTGCGCCTTCGCCGCGCAGCGCTTCAGTCGCGAGCGGTGCGGGATCGCGCCCGACCATGATGGCGGTGGGATGGAACTGCACGAATTCAGGGTCGGCGATGACAGCGCCGGCGCGTGCGGCGATCGCAAGCCCCGATCCGCTGGCCTCGAGTGGGTTGGTGGTGACGGCATAGAGATGGCCGATGCCCCCGGTGGCCAGCACCACCGTGCGTGCTGCGAGCAGGATCGGCTGTGCGGCGACCTTGCCGGCTTCGCGCAACTGAAGGCCGGCGACGACGCCGTCCTCGGTCAACAGCGCTTCGGCGACCAAGCCTTCGATCAATCGAATTGATGGCGTGCGCCGCACGGCATCGCTCAAGGCCGCAATGATCGCGGCACCGGCGCCATCGCCGCGCACATGCACGATGCGCCGCGCCGAATGTGCGGCTTCGCGCCCGACTGCGAGCTTGCCTTCGAGATCGCGGTCGAACGGCACGCCATAGGCGAGCAGGTCGTGGATCCGTGGGCCGGCCTCGCGCGCGATCCCGAGTGCGACCGCTTCATCGACGAGGCCGCCGCCAACGGCAATCGTGTCCGCGGCGTGCGCTTCCGGCGTGTCGCCTTCGGCCACCGCGGCGGCGATACCTCCTTGTGCCCATGCGGACGACGCGCCTTGTCCGAGCGGCGCGGCGGAGATCAGCGTAACCGGCCGCGGCGCGAGCTTGAGTGCACAGAACAATCCAGCAAGTCCGCCACCGACGATGACGACGTCGTCGGTGCTGCTGGTGAGATTGTGGATGTTGTTTGTCATGGCTCGCTCTCAATTCTTCAGATTGATCATGCGCTCGACCGAACGCCGTGCACGCACTGCAATCTCGGGATCGATCGTCACTTCGTCGCCAAGCGTCAGCAGGCTCTCCAGGATGTTGGCGAGCGTGATCTGCTTCATGTGCGGGCAGAGATTGCAGGGGCGCAGCATCTCCACGTCAGGCAGCTCGGCCCGCACATTGTCGGCCATCGAGCATTCCGTGATCATCACGAGCCGCCGCGGCCGCTTTTCGCGCACCCAGTTGATCATGTGGGCGGTCGAGCCGGTGAAGTCGGCCTCCGCCAGCACATCCGGCGGGCATTCCGGATGGGCGATGATCTGCACGGTGGGATCGGCCTCGCGATAGGCGCGCAGCTCGGCGCCCGTAAACCGCTCGTGCACCTCGCAGGCGCCCTTCCAGGCGATGATCTTCACGTCGGTTTTCGAGGCCACATAAGTCGCAAGGTACCGATCGGGCAGGAAGATCACGCTTGGCACGCCCAGGCTCTCGACCACCTGCACCGCGTTCGACGAGGTGCAGCAGATGTCGACCTCGGCCTTCACATCCGCCGAGGTATTGACATAGGCGACCACAGGCACGCCGGGAAATCTTTCGCGGAGCAGGCGAACGTCGGCACCCGTGATGCTGGCGGCAAGCGAGCAGCCGGCGCGAGAGTCGGGGATCAGCACCGTCTTGTCCGGATTGAGAAGCTTTGACGTCTCCGCCATGAAGTGAACGCCGCACTGGACGATGATGCCGGCTTTCACCCTGGTGGCTTCGACCGCGAGCTGGAGCGAGTCGCCGCCGATGTCGGCGACGCAGTGGAAGATCTCCGGCGCCTGGTAATTGTGCGCGAGGATTACCGCGCCCCGCGTGCGCTTCAGCTCGTTGATCGCCTTGATGGTCGGCGCCATCAGCGGCCACTCGATCGGCGGGATCACGTGTTTCACGCGGTCATAGAGCGCCGCGGTGGCGCGCTCGACCTCCGGTGTCCATTCCAGCGAGGGCCTCGGCAGTATGGGTCCCGTTCGCGCGGGTGCAGCGCGCGGTGAGCTGACGACCCGGCCCTGCGGCCGGCTGGCGAAATCGTCGGGACCGTAAATTCCAGTGATCGGCATTGAAGCCTCCCGTGCATACCAAATATGCTCAATAAGAGCATATTTGAAGCCTGAGAAATCCGGCCGAGAGGGCCGGGGAATCGTCGAGGTCAATATGCTCAATATGAGTAAATCGAAGATATCACGCAGTGCCGCGGGCCGCTAGATGCCGCCGCACACATTTCCGTCAAGTCGACCCGCGCCTGGCGCGTCAGATGAGGCGGCCAGAAATGCAATGCTCCCGCCTCAGCCCTTCTCGAAATGCAATTGTTTTCGACTTGGGATTTTCATGCAGATGCATTAAACGAGCGGGCTCCCGGTGGCCTTTTGCGAATCCGCCGACGAACATGAGGAACAGCATGTCGACACAAATGGGCGAGCTCGGTTCGGTCTCCCGTTCCTCCAACTGGCGCACGCCGGCTGTCATCATCCTCTGCGGCTGTGCGATCGGCATGCTCGGCTTCGGCCCGCGCTCGGCGCTGGGCTTCTTCGTGCAGCCGATGAGCCATGAATATGCCTGGGGCCGCGACGTGTTCGGCCTCGCGATCGCCTTTCAGAATTTGCTGTGGGGACTGGGCCAGCCTCTCGCCGGCGCGGTCGCCGACCGCTTCGGCCTGTTCCGCGTGATGTGCGTCGGCGCCCTGCTCTATGCCGGCGGCCTGCTGCTGATGCGCTATTCCTCGACGCCGCTGTCGCTGAACATCGGCGCCGGCGTCATGGTCGGCTTTGGTCTCGCCGGCTGTTCGTTCAACCTGGTGCTGTCGGCGTTCAGCAAACTGTTGCCGCCCGAGAAGCGGGGCCTTGCGCTCGGTGCAGGCACCGCGGCGGGATCGTTCGGCCAGTTCCTGTTCGCGCCGATCGGCGTCGCACTGATCGACAATTTCGGCTGGCAGCAGGCGCTCACCGTGTTCGGCTTCCTGATGCTGCTGATCATCCCGCTGTCGCTGGCGCTCTCGACGCCGCCAGTTGACAGCTCCGTGAGCAAGGCGCCCGCGGACGACCAGACCTTCAAGAACGCGCTCGCCGAAGCCTTCGGCCATCGCTCCTATGTGCTGCTGGTGCTCGGATTCTTCACCTGCGGCTTCCAGCTCGCCTTCATCACCGTGCATCTGCCGGCCTTCCTGGTCGATCGCGGCATCTCGACGCAAACCGGCGGCTGGGTCATCGCGGCGATCGGCCTGTTCAACATCATGGGATCGCTCAGCGTCGGCTATCTCCAGAACTCGTTGCCCAAGCGCTACATCCTCTCGGCGATCTATTTCACCCGCGCGCTCGCCACGCTCGCCTTCATCTCGTTCCCGATCACGCCGTTCTCGGCGATCGCATTCGGCGCAATTTCCGGTCTGACCTGGCTGTCGACGGTGCCGCCGACTTCGGCGCTTGTGGCACTGATGTTCGGCACGCGCTGGCTTGCAACCCTCTACGGCTTTGCCTTCGTCAGCCATCAGGTCGGCGGCTTCCTCGGCGTCTGGCTCGGCGGCATCGTGTTCGAGCGGTTCGGTTCCTACACGCCGATCTGGTGGCTCTCGATCCTGTTCGGCGTGCTTTCCGCGCTGATCAATCTTCCGATTGTGGAAAAACCGGTCCAGCGAGCGGTTGCGCAGCCGGCCTGATCGGCTAAACATCCCGGCAAACAAGCCAGGGAGGTTTGCTGTGGCCACGTTCAAGGCGATCCGGATCGACAAGGCGGACAAGGGCACCACCGCGCAGCTCACGCAGTTCGACGAAGCCGAACTGATGGAGGGCGACGTCACCGTCCGCGTGGAATGGTCGACGCTGAACTACAAGGACGGTCTCGCGCTCACCGGCAAGGCGCCGGTGGTGCGCCGCTTCCCGATGATCGCCGGCATCGATTTCGCCGGCACGGTCGAGCAGTCCTCCCATCCGCAATGGAAGGCGGGCGACAAGGTCGTCTGCACCGGCTGGGGCATGGGCGAGACCCATCTCGGCGCCTATGCCGAGAAGGCGCGGGTGAAGGGCGACTGGCTGGTCGCATTGCCGCAGGGCCTGTCGGCGCGCGATGCCATGGCGATCGGTACCGCCGGCTTCACCGCGATGCTCTCGGTGCTCGCGCTGGAGAAGCACGGGTTGTCGCCGAAAAGCGGCCCCGTCGTGGTGACGGGCGCGGCCGGTGGCGTCGGCTCGGTCGCCACCGCCGTGCTGTCGAAGCTCGGCTACCACGTCATCGCCTCGACCGGCCGCGCCACGGAAGCGGACTATCTGAAAGGGATTGGTGCAGCCGAAGTGATCGACCGCAACGAATTGTCGGGGACGGCCAAGCCGCTTGCCAGGGAACGCTGGGCGGGGGGCGTGGACAGCGTCGGCTCCAACACGCTCGCGAATCTCCTGTCGATGACGAAGTATGGCGGCGCGATCGCGGCCTGCGGCCTGGCTGCCGGCATGGACCTGCCGTCGTCTGTCGCACCTTTCATTTTGCGCGGGGTGTGCCTTCTCGGCATCGATTCCGTGATGTGCCCGATCGAGCCGCGAAAGGCCGCCTGGCAGCGGCTGGCTTCCGATTTGGATCGGACGAAACTATCTGAAATCACTCATGAAATTGCGCTCTCCGAAGTTTCGGCGTGGGGCGCGAAAATCCTGGCGGGTCAGGTCCGGGGTCGCATCGTGGTAAAAATTGTCTAACGGCGTTCAGACTTTGCCAACCAAGCTGCTTCAATGTCGCCATGGTTAGTATGGTAAGCAGCGGGTAAAGAGATAAGGCATAGCCCGCTGCGGGGTTGGTTCGGAGTTGAGCATGCTTGCGCGTATTGTGTTGGGGGCTGTCACGGCGGCAGCGACGTTGGCGCCGGCCATTGCAGGAAGCATGAACGCCGACGAGGCGCGGCGCTTCGTGGCCGGCAAGGTGTTCGCCTTCACGTGTTTCGATGGCACGCGCGGCGCGGGCCGCATCCTGGACGATCTCGGCGCCGCCGGCGCGGTGCAGTTCTCCGGCGCAGGCCCGGTGAAACATCTCCGCCTGCCCGGCAACACGCTCCAGATCCGCGGCCAGAACGTTTGCGCCTCGATCAAGGGCATTCCGTTCGAGCCCTGTTTCAACCTTGAAAAGACCGACGATCGCAGCTTCCGCGGCTCGGTGTCGGGGATGGGCTTTGCCTATTGCGACTTCCACCACCAGGGCGGCAACCAGATGCTGATGGCGCGCGCTGCGGCGCGTCCGCGCTCGCTGCGCACCTCGGAACACACCGGTTCGGTCGGCGCGTCCAACACCGAGGTCGCCGCGCGAGTGGAGACCCCGCGGGTCGAGAGCAGCCGGCTCGAGCCGGTGAAGCCGGAAGCCAAATCGGAGCCCGCCGGCAACGAGGGTCCGCTGGAGCTGCGCCGCTCGACCCAGTGAGTTGGCTGCGCGGGACGGTCCGCGCACTTTGTCGTTGAGAGCTGCCGTCGAAACACGAAGCCGCCGCGCCGTAGTCATACGGACGGCGGCTTTCATGCGTTGGTAGCGACTCGCGCCGCAGTTTGCGTACGGCCGGGGGGCGCGGCCCGATAAAGGGTTCAACGATGTCGCTGTACTTCTTCCGTATCAGCACGGGCCGCTATTCCGGCGCTGCCGACCAGCCATATGAGTTCGAGGATCGCGCCGCAGCCTGGACCGAGATGACCGAGGTCTGCGCCAATTTGCTCGGCGGCATCGCGCGCAGCCTGAAGCCGAACGCCGAGTGGCGCATGGAACTGCTCGACGAGAACAAGAAGCCGGTCTTCTGTATCAGTCTCGTCGGCGAAAGCCATCCGCTTCCCAACCGCATCGATTGATCTCCGCGCGTTCGCGCGACATCGATGTTCGTGCCGCTACGGCTCGATTTGTTGAAGAGCTCGGAATTGTTCGGAGGGATGTTCTGCCGAAATGCGAACTCCGCCGGGTTGGTCCGCCGAACGGAAGCAATACATTTTCTCAGTCACATTCACCTTCCGGCGCCCGCCGCCAACAGTCCTATCACTGCGTGTGATTAACTTGTTAAGCGCGCATTCCGTGCTAGATTTCAAGGGGTTTCCGCGCTCATGCAGTATTTCCACGGGGGCCGTTGTTAACCAGATTGGAATGGCAATCGCTCATTTTTTTGAGCAAGGGCGATCAACGCCGAGGGCGGCCGACAATGATTTGGCTGCGCATTTCCCCAAGGAAAGCATGCCCATGTTGAGCCTCGTTCAGAATTTGCGGATCGGGACCAAGCTGGCGATTGCGTCGGCCCTCGGTATCCTTCTGGTCCTTTCCATGATCGCAAGTCAGCTTGCCGGCAACGGCAGCGTGCGCGGCTCGAACCAGGCCGCATTCGCGCAGCTCGAGCTGGCGCGGGACGCGATCGAAGCCAAACTCTTGTTGCGCGGCATGCAGCTCGCCGTCCGCGATATCCGGCTCGCCAGCAATTCGGGTGAATTGCAGAAGGCGAGCGAGACTCTGGTGGAGCGGTCGAAAGCGCTGAACGGCGCCGTCGACGCCATGCTCAAGCTGACGCATTCCGCGGAAAATCGTGCGCGCATCGAAAAGGTCAAGGGCCTGTCCGCGGACTACTCGAAAGGCTCACTCCAGAACGCCTCGGTTCGCAGCGAGGCCATCGCCCTGGCGGGCACCGACCCTGTCCGCTCTGCCAAGATGGCCGAGGAAGGCGTGCGCCTGGCCCGTGAGGTGACGCTGCCGATCGCTGCGCAGCTCGACACGCTGACGGACCAGATCGCCGATTTCGCCAGACACAGAAGCGGCGAGGAGATCAGCGCAGCGACGCAGGAAACGGCTGCGAGCGAACGTCTCGGCATGGTGGTCGGTGCGTGCGCCGTGCTCGTTCTTGTCGGTTCGTGGCTCATGTCCTTCCTGACCATCGCGCGGCCGATCCGCGCGCTCACGGTCGCGATGGACAAGCTCGCCGGTGGTGATTTCTCCGTGGTGCTGCCGGGCCTCGGCCGCAAGGACGAGGTCGGCGGTGTCGCGGCGGCCGTCGAGAAGTTCAAGATCGTGTCGGAGCAGAAGGCACGCGAGGAGGCCGAGGCCAAGATGCGGCAGGATCAGGCCGCGGCCGAGCAGCGCAAAGCCGAGATGCGCAGGCTTGCCGACGGCTTCGAAGGAGCCGTTGGCGAGATCGTCGATACCGTCTCCTCCGCTGCGACAGAGCTCGAAGCTTCGGCGTCGACCTTGACCTCGACGGCCGAGCGCGCACAGGAATTGACGACGATGGTGGCTGCGGCCTCCGAAGAAGCGTCCACCAACGTGCAGTCGGTGGCGTCGGCGACGGAGGAGCTATCGTCTTCCATAACGGAGATCAGCCGGCAGGTGCAGGAATCCGCGCGTGTGGCAAGCGAGGCGGTCAGCCAGGCCCGCACCACGACCGACCGCGTCGGAGAATTGTCCAAGGCGGCGGCGCGGATCGGCGACGTGGTCGAGCTGATCAACACCATCGCCGGCCAGACCAACCTGCTGGCGCTCAACGCCACGATCGAGGCGGCGCGCGCCGGCGAGGCCGGCCGCGGCTTTGCCGTGGTCGCCTCCGAGGTGAAGGCGCTTGCCGAGCAGACCGCGAAGGCAACCGGCGAGATCGGCCAGCAGATTTCCGGCATCCAGGCGGCGACGCAGGACTCCGTCAGCGCCATCAGCGCCATCAGCGACACCATCGAAAAGCTGTCCGAGATATCGTCTACCATAGCCGCGGCGGTCGAGGAGCAGGGCGCGGCGACGCAGGAAATCTCCCGCAACGTACAGCAGGCGGCGGAAGGCACCCATCAGGTGTCGTCCAACATCACCGACGTGCAGCGTGGCGCAGGCGAGACCGGCTCCGCGTCCTCGCAGGTGCTGGCGGCGGCACGGTCACTGTCCGGCGACAGCAATCGCCTCAAGCTCGAAGTCGGCAAATTCCTCGACACCGTGCGCGCCGCCTGACGGCGGCCGTCCTCGCCGATCATCGGCCGACTTCCCCATCGCTTGCGCAGGATGGCAACCGGCTGACGAGCGAGGTCGCGCGCTTCCTGGCGGCGGTGCAGACGGCGTGAGGGCCGTCCGCCTCGGTCGGATGCTGCCACGCAGGCGCGGCGCGCTCGCGCCGCAGCACGAATTCGCGCAGCTGCAACAGACGGTTGCAGAGAAAATAACGACGGCCGGGAGCGTCCCGTAGTTTTACGTAGGTTCCTGTTAACGCCTGTTTGCAACTATGAGAGCAATCTTACCGGATAAGAACCAGCCAGCATTGTTGGAATGACCACGCCCTGTCGTCCGTCGTGACGATTGCGGGCGCAGATAAGTCGTGCGTTGCCAGCTATCATCGGGATTTGTCGTGATGTCGAAATTGTCGATCGTCTTCAAGCTTCTGGCCGTGTTATCGGTCCTCGTTCTGTCGCTCGCCGGCGTCGGCGTGACCGCGATCGGTACCATGCAGAGCATCAACGCGCACACGGTCGAGATCGCGGAGAGTTGGCTGCCCAGCGTGCGCGCGCTCGGCTCGCTGCGCGCCGACATCAACGAGCTGCGCGTCGCGCTCCGCCTGCATCTGATGCAGGACACCGCAGAGGGCAAGGACGCTGCCGAGAAGCGCCTCGCCTCGTTGCGGGAGCGCATCGAGAAGACCCGCAAGGTCTACGAACCACTGATCACCGTTGCCGAAGAGCGTTCGCTCTATGGGCAATGGACCACGGCGTGGGGTGAGTATCTGAACGGCGTGCAGGAGGTGATGGCGCTGTCGCGCAAGAGCGTCGGCCGCTTCCCGACGGAAGCCAACGAGCTGTTGCAGACCAGGGTCGCGAAGATGGCGCAGGCCGCCGATCCGCTGCTCCAGAAAGGCATCGAGATAAATAATCGCGGCGCGGAACTGGAGACCAAGCAGGCGGCTGACAGCTACGCGATGATCTTTCGCGTGCTGGTCGGCATCATCGTGCTTTCGGTCGTGATCGCGATCGGCGCTGCTTATTATCTCGTGCGCGACGTTTCCCGTGGTATCGCCTCGATCATCCGGCCGATGCAGTCGCTCGGCGAGGGCGATCTCTCGGCCGAGGTGCCGCATCGCGGCGAGAAAACCGAGATCGGCTCGATGGCGGATGCGCTCCAGATCTTCAAGGAAGCGCTGATCGCCAAGAAAGCCGCGGACGAGGCCGCCGCAGCCGACGCCGAGGCCAAGATCGAGCGCGGCCGCCGCGTCGACGCCATCACCCGCAAGTTCGAAGCCATGATCGGCGAGGTCGTCGGGACCGTGTCGTCGGCCTCGACCGAGCTCGAGGCTTCCGCGTCGACGCTGACCAGCACGGCGCAGCGCGGGCGCGAGCTCGCGACCGTCGTTGCCGCAGCGTCCGAAGAGGCCTCCACCAACGTGCAGGCCGTGGCATCCGCTTCGGAAGAGCTGTCGTCCTCCATCACCGAGATCAGCCGCCGCGTGCAGGATTCGGCACGGATGGCGGCGGAAGCCGTCGAACAGGCGACGCGGACCAACGCGCGCGTCAACGAGCTGTCGCAGGCGGCCGCCCGCATCGGCGACGTCGTCGAGCTCATCAACACCATCGCGGGCCAGACCAATTTGCTGGCGCTGAACGCGACCATCGAGGCCGCGCGTGCCGGCGAAGCCGGCCGCGGCTTCGCGGTCGTCGCCTCCGAGGTCAAGGCGCTGGCCGAGCAGACCGCGAAGGCGACCGGCGAGATCGGGGCGCAGGTCGCGGGCATTCAGGCCGCGACGCAGGAATCGGTCAGTGCCATCCAGGAGATCGGCGGCACCATCGAGCGGCTGTCCGAGGTGTCCGCGGCCATCGCCGCCGCCGTCGAGGAGCAGGGCGCGGCGACGCAGGAAATCTCGCGCAACGTGCAGCAGGCCTCGGTCGGCACCCAGGAGGTCTCGTCCAACATCACCGACGTGCAGCGCGGCGCGATCGAGACCGGCGAGGCCTCGACGGAAGTGCTGTCGGCGGCGAAATCGCTCGCGACCGACAGCACGCGCCTGAAGGTCGAGGTCGCGCAGTTCCTGGATTCGGTCCGCGCGGCCTAGCTGCTCGTCTGCTGAGCCGGCGGCGGTGCGACCTGCCGCCGGAACAGGATGCGCTGGTAGAGCCAGCCGATCGCGACCAGCACGATGCCGAGGCACATGAACGACAGCGCGCGGTAGACGCCTGTCAACGTCGACATGTCGATCACGAAAGCCTTCAGGATCGTCAGAGCGATGACGACGGCCGACGCCAGCCGCGCCCGCTCCGAATTGACGAGAATGCCGACGCCGAGCAGCACCACGCCGAAGCCGAGCCAGCCGATCGAATAGGTGTATTGCTCGGCGCCCGTGGTGCCGCCGCTAGTGAGGATCGGGCCGTGATAGAAGCGGCGGATCTCCAGCGTGACATAGGCAAGCGCGAACACGAGCGCGCCGCCCGCGATGGTGTTAGCGTAGGCCTTGCCGCGCTCGCCGACCACCGCATAGGACAACAGCAGCAGCAACACCGCCGGCAGTGCGTAGCCGAGCAGCAACAGGTTGAACACCGCGCCGCCGACGTCGACCCGCCACAGCATCGGGTTCTCCAGGATGAAGAGTCCGAACACGCCGACGAGTCCGCCAATTGCCGTCAGCACGACGGCGCCGACATTGTGCACGATGCTGCGGCTGCGTAGCCGAAGCCGCTCCAGTCCGATCGCCATGGCGAACGCGACGCAGGCCTGCAACGCGCATTCCAGCAGCGACGGTGCCGATGTCATGCCGCCGCCGGTCGCGAAGTGGCGAATCTCCATAAAGGCGAGCAGCGCGGTGAACAGGATCGCGGCGGCCTCGACCACGCGCAGCGGCGTGTCGTCGCCGCGCCGGCGCAGGAACAGGCTCGCCGCCCAGAACGATGCCGCCGGCAGGCCGTAGCCCCAGAGCAGCCAGTTGAAGATCGGCGTGGTACCGACGGCGTCGCCAACGATACGCGGATCGTAGCCGATGCGCGCGGTGACGATCGCGGCGAAGATGGCGGCGAGCCGGCGCAGAACCGGGATCGGCCGCTGCAACGAGATCCAGGCGGTGCCGAGCGACATCAGTGCGAGCGCAATGGTGAGCCAGCCCTTCTCCAGCGCAAACGTCAGCGCCAGCGCCAGCGCACCGAGCGTGCCGGTCGCGAACAGTGCGGTCGAGGTGGCGACGCCCGGCCGGGTCTCGCGACGCATCAGGGCTTCGGTCGCAGCACCAAAGGCCGCGGCCAGCAGCACCGCAAGGATCGCGAACGGGATCGAGCGATCGAGATGGGCAATGCGCGCGTAGAGCGCGACCAAGATCGCGATCGGCGTTGCAACCCCCGCCGCCGACCACACGACCGGAATGATCGCCGAATTCGAACGGCCCTGCGCGAAAAAGCCCGCGAGGCCGAATCCGGCGGCAAAGACCGCGGCCATCACCAGATGCAGTGTCACCGAGCTGTCAGTCGCAACCGGTCCGACGCCGACCATGGGCCCGCCCGGCAGCACCAGCATGTCTGGGTTGGCGAGCACCGCCCATTCGGCGAACACGATGAAGACGGTCGCTGCAGCCGCGCCCAGCGCGCCCGTCGCCGCCGGGGCCCGCCAGGCGACGAACAGCGTGGCTCCCACGAGCAGCGTGAAGGCGATCAGCGCCAGATCGGCATGCGCGCTCGACAGCACGATCAGCATCGCGCCGAACAGATAGGCGCCGAGTGAGCTCGACGACACCGGTTCGATCTCCCCGTCCTCGATGCTGGGGCCGAACATGAACCCGCAGACCACGAGCAGCGCGGACAGCACGAAGCCGGCGATGACATGGAACGCGTGCGGCGCAACCTGCAAATCGCTAGTGTCGAGACCAGGGAAGATCCAGAGCACCGCGAAGGCGATGGTTGTCACCGCAAGCCAGCGCCACAGCCGGATGCGGGCGAGGCCGAAGCTCGCGGCGGTGACGATGGCGAGATAGATGTAGAGCGCCCAATAATCCGGCTTGCTGCTGGAGACGAGGATCGGCGTCACGAACGCGCCGACCACGCCGAGGCCCGCGAGCGCGGGTCCGTGCAACAGCGCCGCGGCCAGCGTGCCCAGCGCGACGAGGCCGAGCAGCACGAAGGCGGTCGCAGGCACGAGGAAGCCGTAGAGCGCATAGGCCGCGTAGATGGTGGCAAACGCCACCGCCGTTCCGGCCGCGGTGAGGATCGCGGGGATGTTGGCGATCGGCAGCGCGGCGATGTTGGAGATGCTTTCCTTGCGCCGCGACCATTCGCCGGCACCAAGGAGCGCCAGCGCGAACACGCCGCCGAGGAACACGCGCACGCCGGGGCCGACGAGGCCGGCCTCGATCGAATAGCGCACCATGAAGAAGCCGCCGAGCGCCAACGCAAGGCCGCCGATCCACACCACCCAGCGGGTACCGAGCCGTTCCTCAAAGCCGGGCGCGGGCGCGGGCAATGGCGGCGGCGCATCCGCGCCGGGTTCGAGCGGGGGCGGCGAAACCTCTTCGGTCACGGGCGGAGGCGGCGCGGCCTCGGCTGCGGCTTCGGGCGCAAGCGGCGGCGGTTCTGCGGAGGCTGTCGCGGGCGCTTCAGCCTGCACCGCTGCGGGCATCAGCGGCGGCGGCTGCACGGGCCGCTGCGCGTAAAACATCTCTTCGAGCGAGTTCAGCCGGCGGCGCAACTCGGCCGCCTGGCTGGACGCCTTGATCGCGATCAGAAAGGCGATGATCGCAATGATCAGCGCAAAGACGTCAAACGGGCCGTCGAGCATGAAGCCTCCAGGCAACCGGCGGGCAGAGGCCGATCGCGCATGTGTCGGGTTAGCGCCGGGAGCGGACGCGCAAGCCCGGCGCGGGCCGCTCCTGGAGCACGTCGCGGCGGAAGCGGTAGAGCGCCGCCGGGCGTCCGCCCGTCTGTGTCGACATCACCCCGGTCGGTTCGACCAGGGCTTCGGTTTCGACCAGGCGGCGAAAATTCTGCTTGTGCAGGTGCCGGCCGGAGATTGCCTCCACCGTATACTGCAGTTCCGTAAGTGTGAACTCGGCGGGCAAAAGTTCAAAGACGACAGGACGATACTTCAGTTTTGCACGCAGCCGCGCGATCGCAGTCGCAAGAATCCGGCGGTGGTCGAAGCGCATGGACGTGCCGAGCGCGGGAAGTGTCTTGCGCGCTAATGCCGCAGGGCGGCCGTCGCGCCGCGCCTCCTCGATCAGCCCGGCCTCGTACAGGAGCTCGTAGCGGTCCAGCACGCGCTCCTCGTCCCAGGGCGCGCCGTCGAGGCCGAAATAGAACCGCACGCGATCCTTGCGCGGCAGCGCGCGCGTCGTCTCCGGGGTCTCCTGCTCGGCCCATGTCATCAGTGCCGGGAGGATGTCGCGCGCGATGATCGCGGGCGGCGCTTCGCGCCAGTCTTCCCATGGGAGGAAGCGATACCACGGCTCGAAGCTCGCACCGGTCGCCGCGAGTTCGCCGCCGACGGCGCGCGTCAGCGCGAGATATCCGATCGAGACCATGTGCGCGCCGGTGTCGCCGGCCTCGGCATGGCGGCCGCGATCGCCGAACGTATAGAGCTGCTCGACGTAGCCGAGCCGCAGGCCCGCCTGCTCCTCGACCCAGGCGCGCAGGCCGATCTCGAAGGTGCGATGGCTCAGCGCATCGAACGGGCCGAACGGCAGGCCGGCCAGCCCGTCGCTGCTACGCGCGGTGAGGATCAACGGCTCGTGGTTCTCGATCGCGACGATCGCCGCGGTCAGGCCGATCTCGATCGGCGTCAGGAGCTTGTCGCTCATGCGATGATGATCGCAGCGGTCATTCGAGCTCGATCACGAAGGGGCGGCCCTCGACCATCATCGCGCCCGGGCCCATCTCGTCGAGCGCGCGCAGCATGCGGCCGTTGCGTCCCAGCGCCCTGTCGGCAAGGGCGACGATGCGCCGGTTCGGCGAGGCGATCGGGGAGGCCGCGCGAATCTTCTTCGCGATCTCGACCTCGTCGCGTTCCGGATTGAGCGCGCAGACGGCCGCAAAGGCGCTCGCGGTGGAGCGGCTGATGCCGGCATAGCAATGCACCACCAGCGGCGCGCCGCGGTCCCAGCCGCGCACGAAGTTCAACACCTGCTCGATATGCGTTTCGGATGGCGCGACGAAGCCGTCCATCTCCTCGGTGATGTCGTCCATCGACACCTTGAGATGGTTGGCCGGCAGCACCGACACCGGTCGCGCCACCTGCTCGACATTGGCCATCACGGTCAGCACGTGGCTGGCCTTGGTGAGGCGGACGGTTTCGGGAAGGGCGGCGAGGGAGCAGACGTGGATCATGGCAGACCTTTTTGCCGCTGATTATAGCGAGCGTTCGCAGGGTGGGCAAAGGCGCATCGCGCCGCGCCCACCGCTTCGCGGCTCGCACATCTTGCCTAGTTTGGTGGGCGCATTTCGCTTCGCCCACCCTACGAAGTGATGATGCTACGCAAACACCGCCTTGAACCGCTCCAGAAACTGCTTCTCCGCCCGGGCCGCCGTCCAGGGCGTGAGGTAGTCGCGCCGGACGCTGTCGGACAGGCCGGGGTCGCGACCGAACAGGCGCCTCGCCTCGCTTTCGCTGAAGCCGGCAAGCTCGGTCGCCTCGAGGTAAGCCGCGCCGCGATCGGCGGCCTTGATGGCGAGCGTGATGTCGTCGGAGAGCACCGGCGGCAGGCCGAAACGGATGTGGATGGCGCCGAGCAGGCGCTTCTCGACCGCCTTGTAGTGACCGTCCAGCACAGCCTTGAACGGCGAGATCATGTCGCCGATCACATATTCGGGCGCATCATGCAGAAGCGCGGCAAGCCGCATGCGCTGGTCGGCGCGCGGCATCTCGTTCCGCATCACTGTTTCCACCAGCAGCGTGTGCTGCGCGACCGAGAAGATGTGCGCGCCGGTGGTCTGCCCGTTCCAGCGCGCGACCCGCGCCAGCCCATGCGCGATGTCGGCAATCTCGATATCGAGCGGGGAGGGATCGAGCAAATCGAGCCGCCGGCCCGACAGCATGCGCTGCCAGGCGCGGGACGCCAAGTCGGACTCCGTCTTCTTCGCGCTCATTTGACCTTGAGGCGCGGCTTGCGCTGAGTCTTGCCGCAGTTCGCGTGGCAATGGCAGTCGACGAGATGGTCGTTGACCATGCCGGTCGCTTCCATGAAGGCATAGACGATGGTGGGGCCGACGAACTTGAAGCCGCGCGAGGAGAGCTCCTTGGAGATTTGCACGGACAGCGGCGTCGAGGCCGGCACGCTTGCGGTGGTCTTGAAATGATTGATCTTGGGCCTTCCGCCCATGAAATCCCACAGCAGCTTTGAGAAGCCGGGGCCCTTCTCCATGATGTCCAGATAGGACTTCGCGCTTAGGATCGCGCCGTCGATCTTGGCGCGGTTGCGAACGATGCCGGCATCGTTCATCAGCGCGTGGACTTTCTTTTCGTTGTAGCGCGCGATCTTCTCCGGCTGGAAGTCGTCGAAGGCTTTGCGGAAATTGTCGCGCTTGCGCAAAATCGTGATCCAGGACAAGCCGGCCTGGAAGCCGTCGAGGATCAGCTTTTCATAGAGCGCACGGTCGCCATATTCCGGCACGCCCCATTCGGTGTCGTGATAGGCGACATAGAGCGGATCTTCGCCGGGCCACGGGCAACGCGTCAGGCCGTCGGGATGCAGGCGGGGGGCGCGGCTCATGCGGTGGGCTGCTTGGCGGGAATACGGACGATTTCAGGTTCGGCGAGTGTCAGGGCAAGGCCGCCGGCGGTGAGCGGCTGGCCGGCGTCGAGCGCGTCGGCAACGCGGTCGATGCGCACCAGCGCGATGCCCTTGCCCTGCGCCGAAGAACCCATCGTGCCCACCGGCTTGTCACCGGCCAGAATGCTGACGCCGGCCTCCGGCGAGAGGTCATCGAGCAGCACCTTGACGCTGCGGGTGCGCGCGGTGCCGCGATGCTGCATCCGCGAGACGACCTCCTGGCCGACATAGCAGCCCTTGTCGAAATCGACGCCGGCAAGCCGGTCCATGTTGGTCTCGTGCGGGAATGCGTCGCTGTACGTGAAATCGAGCCCGCCGCGAGGCACCCCGAGCGCGATTCGGTGGGCTTCATAGGCGGCGGCATCGACCAGTTCGGCGCCAATGAGATCGGAGAGCTTCTCCTTGAGCTGTTCGGGGATCAGGATGCGATAGCCGAGCTCGCCATGGCGCGGATCGGCAAAGGCAAGGTCCGGTTGCGCGGCCGGCTGGCCGTCCCAGGCAGCGAGCACGCCGAGATCGTCGGAGAGGTTTTCCACGATGACCTTGGCGCGCAGCTTGTAGAATTTCAGCTTGGTGGCGAGGCCCTCGGCGAGCGGCTTCGGGCAGTCGATCAGGAACCCGCCGCCATGGCCGGCAGGTGCTTCCGTGATCAGGAAATCGACGATGATCTTGCCCTGCGGCGTCAGCAGCGCACCGAATCGCCCCAGGCCCGGCTTGAGCCTGTCGAGATCGGTGGTGACGAGGCCGTTGAGGAAGTTGCGCGCATCCTCGCCCGCGACCTTGACCACGCCCCGGTCGGGAAGAAACGCTGATTTCATGCGAAAATCTCTTGCGACATGTTGCTCCGGAACGTAAGCCCGCAAGGATTAAACGACAAGACCTCGAGCCCTGCGCTTGGGGATGAGAGAGGCCTTCAGCCATGACCCAGCGTTTCGATGTGATCCTCAGGGGTGGCACCGTGGTCAACCAGGACGGCGAGGGTGTTCGCGATATCGGCATCACCAACGGCCGGATCGCCGAACTGGGCCCGCTGTCGCAGGCGTCTGCCGCGGAAGTGATCGACTGCAAGGGCCTGCACATCCTGCCCGGTGTGATGGACACGCAGGTGCATTTCCGCGAGCCCGGGCTGGAGCAGAAGGAAGACCTCGAGACCGGCTCGCGCAGCGCCGTGATGGGCGGCGTCACCGCCGTGTTCGAGATGCCGAACACGTCTCCGTTGACCGTGACGGAGGCCACCTTCACCGACAAGGTGAAGCGCGCCCATCACCGCATGCATTGCGATTTCGCATTCTTCATCGGCGGTACCCGCGAGAACGTGCAGGACCTGCCGGTGCTCGAACGCGCGCCGGGCTGCGCCGGCGTCAAGGTGTTCATCGGCTCCTCGACCGGCGCGCTGCTGGTGGAGGACGACGAGAGCCTGCGCCGTATCTTCCAGGTGATCCGCCGCCGCGCCGCCTTCCATGCCGAGGACGAATACCGCCTCAACGAGCGCAAGCCGCTGCGCATCGAGGGCGATACACGCTCGCATCCGGTGTGGCGCGACGAGACCGCGGCGCTGACGGCGACGCAGCGCCTGGTCAAGCTCGCGCACGAGACCGGCAAGCGTATCCACGTGCTGCACATCTCGACCAAGGAAGAGATCGAGTTCCTGCGCGACCACAAGGACGTCGCGTCCTGCGAGGCGACGCCGCACCATCTCACGCTGGTCGCGCCCGAATGCTACGAGCGGCTCGGCACGCTGGCGCAGATGAACCCGCCGGTGCGTGGCGCCGATCACCGCGCCGGCATCTGGCGCGGCATCGAGCAGGGCATCATCGACGTGCTCGGCTCCGATCACGCCCCGCATACGCTGGAAGAGAAGCAGAAGACCTATCCCGCTTCGCCCTCGGGCATGACCGGCGTGCAGACGCTGGTGCCGCTCATGCTCGACCACGTCAATGCCGGCCGGCTGTCGCTGGCACGGTTCGTCGACCTCACCAGCGCCGGCCCCGCGCGCCTCTACAACATGGCCTGCAAGGGCCGCATCGCCGCGGGCTACGACGCCGATTTCACCATCGTCGATCTCAAGCGCAGCGAAACCATCACCAACAAATGGGTGGCTTCCAAGGCCGGCTGGACGCCGTATGATGGCGTGCGTGTGACCGGTTGGCCCGTCGGCACCTTCATCCGCGGTCGCCGCGTGATGTGGCAGGGCGAACTGGTGACGGCCTCGCAAGGCGAGCCCGTGCGGTTTCTGGAGACGCTGAAGCAGTAGGGCAGGATGCAGCCTCGTCATTGCGAGGAGCGAAGCGAAGCAATCCAGAATCCCTCCGCGGCGGCAGTCTGGATTGTTTCGCTGCGCTCGCAATGACGAGGGGAGAAAGCTACACTCCCTCGATAGGGAGAGCAGTCAGATGTCCCAACCGACACCCCTCATCACCACCGACCAACTCGCCGCTATACTCGGCGATCCCAACCTGCGCCTCTACGACTGCACGACCTACAACGAGCCGGTGCCACCGGGCAGCGATTTGCCCTATCGCGCAGTGCCCGGCGATAAGACCTTCGCGGCCGGCCACATCCCGGGCGCCGATTTCCTCGACCTGCAGGGCGAGTTCTCCGACACCTCCGCGCAGCAGTTCTTCATGATGCCCGGTATCGCGCAGCTGGAGGCCGCGTTCGGCCGCCATGGCGCGGATGCGTCAAAGACCATCGTGCTCTACAGCATCGGCACCATGATGTGGTCGACGCGGTTCTGGTGGATGCTGCGCTCGCTCGGCGTCGATGCGAAAGTGCTCGATGGTGGTTTCGACAAATGGAAGGCCGAGGGGCGGCCGGTCGTAACGGGCGCATCGAAGGGCTATCCCGCCACGACCTTCAAGGCCGCGCCGCGCGCGGGCTTCTTCGTCGACAAGAGCACCGTAAAGGCGCGGATCGGTGATCCCTCCACGGCAATCGTCAACGCACTGGGACCGCAGTTTCATCGCGGCCTCGAGCCGAGCCGCTACGGCCAGCCCGGCCGTGTTCCCGGCAGCGTCAACGTGTCGGCTGCAACGCTCGTGAATGCCGACAAGACCATGACCTCGCTTGCGGATGCCGAAGCGAAGTTCGCCGCGGCAGGCGTCACGCGCGACAAGGATGTGATCCTGTATTGCGGCGGCGGCATCTCGGCGACGATCGACCTGCTGATGCTGACGCAACTCGGCTACGACAAGCTGACGCTGTACGACGCCTCGATGGGTGAGTGGGCGAGGGACCCGGCGCTGCCGATCGAGACGGACTAGAGACAACATTTCCCGACCGCAGCGGGAACATCTCCCGGCCGTCGCGAGACTAATGCTTGTCCGGGTAAGGCGGCTTCCGTGCGATAAACGCAGCAGACTTCGCGAACTCGTTCGCAAAATCCTGTTCGCAAAGTCATTCATCCGTAGACTGGCCCCGCCCGCGTGGCGGGGTCATTTTCGAACAGCGGTTACTGCCGGGAGATGTCGACGGAGAATTCGCCGTTGCGGATGCGGCCGGGAAAGCCCTCGACGAATTTCGCCACCGCGTCCTCGCCATAGGTGCCCACGAGCTCGGCCAAGGCCGCAAACAGGCTCGCCTGCGCCAGGCAGTCGCCGTCGACGCCATCGTGGCGCGCTTCGGCCCAGGCCTCGTTGAGATAGCTCAGCGCGGCCTGTTTCTGCTCGTGATCGGGTAGCGGCGCGCGGGCGGGGGCATAGGACACTGGATGGCTCATGAAACTCGACAGGGCTGGGGCGCGATCCACGGCGATGCGCTGTGCGAGAGGTGTAGCACGCGCATTAACGCTTGCTAGGCCACATCTTTAGGAACGGTTAACGGCTGTGAACAAAGACGATGACAGGGTTCCTGCGACGCGTAGGATGAGGGACTTGCGTTCGGATGAGGGGGGCGGGCGCTCAGTTCGCGTAACGCGCCGTGAGATCGCGCGAGATTTTCGAGCCTTCCTCGATATAGCGGCGGATCGCCACCGTCGCGGCGGGCGTGCAGCTCCGGTAGGTCTGCTGGAAGCCGTTATAGCCGCGGTTGAAGCCGGCGATCATGCGGGTGCGGCGTTCGCCGGAGGGGGTTTCCGCATCGATCAGCGCCTGCATCTCGTTGCGCCATTTGTTGCCTTCGTTGGACCCGCAGATGCCGCGCAGATAGTGCAGCCCGCCGAGAATCTCCGCCAGCCGCTGCAAATCGGCGTCGAACGGCGCCGCCACGTCCTGGGCCCGGGCGGGCGCGGAGGCGCAGGCGAGAATCAGGGCGAAAATGGCCAGAAATCGCGTGGACATCGGCGGGGGGTATGCCTCTTCACGCCGGTGGAAGCAAGGCGAGGCGGTCAGGGCCCGATCAGCCGGGCGGCGGCCTGAATGACCTCCTCCAGCCCCCCGGTCAGCTTGAGGTCGCCGAGGCTCGCCAGGGCGTCCGGGGCGATCCAGCGGTAGTCGTCGAGCTCATCATTCAGGGCCGGCTCCCGGGCCACCCAGCGGGCGGCAAAGGACATGATCAGGTAATGGCCGGCGCCGGCCGTGGCCGGCAGCACTTCGCGCCAACCGGCGAGACCGATGATCTCGATGGCGAGCCCGGTCTCCTCGTCGACCTCGCGCGCCAGCGCCTGGTGCAGCGATTCGCCGAACTCGACCCGGCCGCCCGGCAGCGAATAGAACCCTTTGGCGGGCGAGCGGGCGCGGCGGGTCAGCAGCACCTTGCCGTCGCGGAAGATCGCGGCACTGACCGCGACCTGGGGATGGCTGGGCTGGGCGACCGCAGCCACGGTTCAGTTCGCCATGATGGTATCGACGTCGGCTTCCGCGCCGCCATTGATGATGCCGCCGCAGGCCGCGATCAGCGGCTTGACCCAGGCCGTCGCCTGCTCGGCGAGGCGGACGCGGGTCGTGTCCTTCTCGACCTCGCGCATGGCCGATCCGACCGCGGTCAGGATCGAGGTCATGGTGTCGGTGATGTGGTCGAACTGGGTGCGCAGGTTCGGATCGGCTTTTTCATAGGCCTCGATCGCCAGATCGCGGGCCTTGAAATTCGACGCCGTGAAATGCTCGGCATAGGACAGCGGCGACCAGGTCAAAAAATCTTCCGCGCATTCCGGCATGTCCGGGACCATCTCCAACAGCATCACGGCTTCATTGAAATGGTTGAGATAGTCGGTGGCAAGCCCGGTCCGAGGGTTGATGTTGGCCACGCGCAGCCGCTCGGCCCAGGCGGCGGCCTCGGGGCCCGTCTGTGCATGCGTCCGCGCGGGTTGGGAGGCCGTTGAGCTCATCCGCCGCAGTGTTAACGTTCGGGGTTAAAAGGACCTGAACGGACCCTATATAGACGCCCTAGGATGTGTGGACGCTTCGTCATAACTTCGGCCCCCGCGGCTTTACGGCAACTGTTCGGCTACATCGAGCAGCCGAATTTCCCGCCCCGGTACAATGTCGCCCCGACGCAACCGATTCCGGTTGTTCTGGTCGAGAACGGCGCGCGACATTTCCGTCTGATGCGCTGGGGGCTGTTGCCGAGTTGGGTCAAGGATCCCAAAGGGTTTACGCTCCTGATCAATGCCCGCTCGGAAACGGTGCTGGAGAAGCCGGCGTTCAAACGCGCGATTCGCCGGCGGCGGGGCCTGATCCCGGCTGACGGCTATTACGAATGGAAGGCCGAAGGTGGCCGCAAGCAGCCCTTCTTCATCCACCGCGCCGACGGCACGCCGCTCGGCTTTGCCGCGATATTCGAGACCTGGGCCGGGCCGAACGGCGAGGAACTCGATACGGTCGCAATCGTCACGGCGGCGGCAGGCGAGGATCTGGCCGCGCTGCATGACCGCGTGCCCGTCACCATCAGCCCGCGCGATTTCGAGCGCTGGCTCGATATAAGGGGCGACGAGGTCGATACGATCCTGCCGCTGATGACGGCCCCGCGCATCGGCGAATTCGCCTGGCACCCGGTCTCCACCCGCGTCAATCGCGTCGCCAATGACGACGAGCAGTTGCTGCTGCCGATCAGTGCGGAGGAGATGGAGGCGGAGGTAGAGGCCGCGAAACCGAAGAAGGCCGCGCGGAAAACGGTGGCCGGGCCGGAGGATGGCGGACAAGGGTCGTTGTTCTGATCACCGGCGCCGTAGGGTGGAGTGAGGCTACGCCCTCACACGATCTCCCTTGCCCTGAGCGCCGCGATCTCCGCCGCATCGAAACCCAACTCTCCCAGCACCGCGTCCGTATCCGCGCCCAGTTCCGGCGCCATCCGGTCCAGCTTGCCGCCGCCATGCGCGAGCTTGAATCCGCTGCCGGCGAAGCGCAGGAGGCCGTAGGGCGTATCCAGCTCCTGGATCGCGCCGCGGGCCTTGATCTGCGGATGATCGATCACTTCCTCGACCTTCCAGATGCTGGAACAGGGCGCGCCGGCGTCCTCCAAAATCCTCTCCCATTCGCGCGCGGGCCTGGCCGCGAGCGCCTCTTCGATGATGGCGCGCAGGGCCGGCTCGTTCTCGTTGCGCGAGAACCAGTCGGCGAAGCGCGGATCGGAGAGCGTGTCCTCGCGGCCGAGTGCGCTCATCAGCGCGCGATACTGCTTTTCGTTGTTGACGGCGAGCAGGATATGGCCGTCGCCGCATCTGAACAAATTCGCCGTGGTCCGGCGGCTGACGGCCTGATTGCCTGACAACTGTTGGCGATGGCCGGCAACCGACCAGTCCGCGATTTGCCCGGAGAGAAACGCCATCGTCGCCTCCAGCATGGAGACGTCGATGAGCTGCCCCTTGCCGGTGCGGTCGCGCTGGTACAGCGCGCTCGACACGCCGAACGCAGCCGTGGCGCCCGAAAGCACGTCGCAAACCGCAAAGCCGGCGCGGGTCGGACCCGTTTCGGGATGGCCCGTGATCGCCATGATGCCCGACAGCGCCTGCATCTTGCCGTCATAGCCGGGCCGCAAGCGATCCGGGCCGGTCTGGCCGAAGCCTGAGACGGCGCAATAGATCAGCTTCGGATTGATCGCCGAGAGCGCCTCGTAGCCGATGCCGAGCTTGTCCATCACGCCGGGGCGGAAATTCTCCATGACGACGTCGACCTGGCTCGCGAGCTTCTTCACGATCGCGATCGCATCGGGCTTCTGCAGATCGAGCGTCAGGCTGCGCTTGTTGCCGTTGATGGCCTGGAACGCCGGCGCAAGGCCGCGCTCGGCCCATTCGCGCGACAGCGGCGTGCGGCGCATGTCCTCGCCCTCGCGCCGCTCGACCTTGATGACGTCGGCACCGAGCAGCGCGAGCTGGTAGCTCGCATAGGGGCCGGCCAGCACTTGGGTGAAATCCAGGATCTTCACGCCCTCGAACGGTCGCGTCACGTCTCTCTCCCTTTTTGTTCTGGTTGTCGGAGGACGTCAGGCGGCGCGATTGCCGCGCGCGATCTCCTTCTGCTTGTCGAATTCGGCGCGGCGGCGCGCGAGCTCTTCAGGCGAGAGCTGCGCGACGTTGTTGTAGTCGAGCTTCCAGGAGGCGTCCTCGCTCCAGCGCAGCGGCGACTGCATCGTGGTCTGCGGGCCGCTTGCGGTCTCCAGCAGTGTCAGCGCCAGCTCGAGCGTCTGCGCCTGCGAGCCGACGTCCTGCGGCCTGCCGGCGGAATTGCCGAGCGGGAAGTCGGAGAACAAGAAGCGCGGCACGGCGGCGTGCTCGATGATGTCCTTGGCACAGCCCATGATCACGGTCGAAATACCGCCGGCCTCGAGATGCCGCGCCACCAGCGCGGTGGTCTGGTGGCAGACCGGGCAGTTCGGCACCAGCACGGCGACATCGACCTGGTCCGCGAGGCAGCGCGCCAGTATCTCGGGCGCGTCGGTGTCGAGCGTGACGCGATGGCTGCGATTGGTCGGCGCGCCGAAGAAGCGCGGGGCGACGTCGCCGATTCGCCCCGCCGCGCTCGCCTTCAAGAGCTGCGGCAGCGGAAACCAGGTGCCGTTGTCGGTGGCCGTGGTGTGCTTGCGGTCGTAGCCGATATGCGAGATGCGCAAATCGTGCTGCCTCGACGTGTCACCATCATAGACCTGGTAGAATTTCGCGCTGCCATTATACGCCGCGCCCGGCCCCTGGTCGCCCTTGGTCGGATCGAACGGTGCAGCCGTGGTGATGATGGTGACGCGCGATTGTCCGAGCGGCTTCTTCAACGGCTGGAATGGCGCCTCGGTGTAATGCGCCCAGCGATACGCCGTGGTATAGCCGATCGCCGCGTAATAGTCGCGGGTGCGCTGCATGTAGGGGACGGGGGCATCGTAGTCGGGTGCAAAGCCGAATTCGTCGTCGCGCAGAGCGGACATGGGCGCGTCTCCTGGTTCTTGGTTGGGACCAGACTAGAGATAGTCGGCGGTGAGCTCAACGGGGGGCAGCGCGGCGCAGGCCAGAATTGCAGTTGCGGATGATGCCGCATCGGCGGTGCCGCTTACCCTCTCCTGGAGGGTCCCCTCCAGCGGCGGGTAAAGCTACCGAAACACATGTAGCGCCGCATGCTGCAGCAGCATGATTGCCTTGGCGTCGATGATGCGGCCGTCCGCGATCATCGCCAGCGCCTCGTCGATGGAGAGCTCCAGCACCTCGATGTCCTCGCCTTCGTGCGCGAGGCCGCCGCCGGCGCTGACGCGCATCTCCGGCTCGTACTCGGCGACGAAGAAATGCAGCCTCTCCGTGACGGCGCCGGGGCTCATGAAGGCCTCGAACACCTTGTGGACGTGGTGCAGGCGGTAGCCGGTTTCCTCCTCGGCCTCGGCGCGGATGCGCACCTCGGGCGAGGCGTCGTCCAGCACGCCGGCGGCGGCCTCGATCAGGAGATCGTCGTAGCCGCGGATGAACGCCGGCAGGCGGAATTGGCGGACCAGGATCACGGTGCGCCGCGCGCGGTTGTAGGGTAGCACGGCCGCGGCGTTGTCGCGCTCATAGATTTCGCGGTGCTGCGTCTGCCATTCGCCGCTGGCGCGCCGGTACTCGAACGTGGTGTTTTTCAGGATGGTCCAATTGTCAGAGAGCACGCGGACGTCCTTGATGCGGACGCGATCGGAAATGGTCATGACTGTCTTTCAGCTAGTGTTCGCGGCCGTCGAGCCACTTCTGGAACATCACCGAGGTGGATTCCTCGAAGCCGAGCGACTGGTAGAACGCATTGGCCTGCGCATTCTCGCGGCGGACCAGGAGCTGGAGCTTTGCGATGCCGGCCTGGCGCAGCCAGTCCTCGGCCGCGGACATGATCGCGCGGCCATAGCCGCGCTTGCGGCCATCAGGATCGACGGCGACGTAATAGACCCAGCCGCGATGGCCGTCATGGCCGACCATGACGGTGGCAACGACGGTGCCGCCGTCGCGGCCGACCAGAATCGTCGAGTTCTCGCGCCGCCGCGCCAGCGCGACGTCGGCATGCGGATCGTTCCACGGCCGCGTCAGGCCGCAGCGCTGCCACAGGGCGACGACCGGCTCGACCTCGGCGTCGGCGATCGCGTCGATCGCAAGCGCGCTCACAGCACCTTCCCCGGATTCATGATGCCGTGCGGATCGAGCATCGCCTTGATGGACCGCATCAGCTCGATCGCGGTCTTGTCCTTGACGTCGGGCAGTTCGTCGCGCTTGAGCACGCCGATGCCGTGCTCGGCCGAGATCGAGCCGCCCATGCGCAGCACGATCGCGAAGACGACAGCGTTCATCTCATGCCAGCGCGCGAGATAATCCGCGGTGTTGGCGCCAACAGGCTGGCTGACATTGTAATGCAGATTGCCGTCGCCGAGATGGCCGAACGGCACCGGCCGCGCGCCGGGGATCAGCTTCACCACGGCGGCATCGGCCTCCGCGATGAAGGCGGGTACAGTGGCAACGGGCACGGAAATGTCGTGCTTGATCGAGCCGCCCTCGGGCTTCTGTGCGGACGACATCTCCTCGCGCAGCTTCCAGAAGTCGTTGCGCTGGGTGAGGTTGGCCGCGATCACGGCGTCGTCGACGATCTCCTCTTCCATCGCGCGGGTCAGGATCGTTTCCAGCGGCGTGCGGGCGTCGTCGCCGGCTGCCGACAACTCCATCAGCACGTACCAGGGATGCTTCCCGGCAAGCGGATCGCGCACGTCGATGCCGTGGCGGACCGAGAAATCGACCGCCATCTGCGACAGCAACTCGAAGCTCGTCAGTGAATTGGCGGCTTCACTTTGCGCGATCGTGAGCAGCTTCAAGGCCGCCGCCGGCGATTTCAGCCCGACGAAGGCGGTCTCGATCGCGCGCGGTTTCGGAAACAGCTTCAGCGTCGCCGCGGTGATGATGCCGAGCGTGCCTTCGGCACCGATGAAGAGGTTGTGCAGATTGTAGCCCGTGTTGTCCTTCTTCAGCTTCGACAGCAAATTGAGCACGCGCCCGTCGGCGAGCACGACTTCCAGGCCCAGCGCCATCTCGCGCGCGACGCCATAGGCCAGCGCGGCGGTGCCGCCGGCATTGGTGGAGAGATTGCCGCCGATGGTGCAGCTTCCTTCCGCGCCGAGCGACAGTGGAAACAGCCTGTCCACGTCGGATGCCTTCTGCTGCGCGATCTGCAGCACCACGCCGGCCTCGCAGGTCATGGTGTTGGAGGCGGTGTCGACCTCGCGGATCTTGTCGAGCCGGCGCAGCGACACCACCACCTCGCCATTGTGCGGGGTCTGGCCGCCGACGAGGCCGGTGTTGCCGCCCTGCGGCACCAGCGCGATTTTGTGCGCGGAGGCGAGCTTGCAGATCTCGGAGACTTCCGCGGTCGAGCCCGGGCGCAGCACCAGCGGCGAGCGGCCGTGGAACAGGTTTCGCTCCTCGGTGACGTAAGCCTGGATGTCGGCCGCGTCCGTGATCGCGTGGCGTTCGCCGACGATTCTGCGGAACTGGTCGATCAACTCGGGCGCAAGCGGAGGGGTTGCTGATGTGTCGATGTTCATCTCGTCTCTCATTCCGGCACTTTATCGCGCCACGGCAGCCCGGCGCAGCCGGTCGTTGATCGCCTCGCCCAAGCCTTCTTCAGGGATCGCCATCACGGCGATCGCTCGCGGGCGCTTTGCGTCGAGAGCGCGAAGATAGCCGAACAGATTGGCGGCGGCCTCATCGAGATCGGCCGCGAGCGACAAATTCATGACGGCAGTGGCGGCGTCAAGGCCGGGCAGGCGCGCGGGACCGAACGCCAGCAGCGCTTCTCCTGGCGCAACGTCGTGCGCATCGAGCCGCACATGGGCGCGCGGCGCGTAATGCGAGGCCAGCATGCCCGGCGCCAGCGGCTGGCTGTCGTCGCTGTCGGCCTCCGCGGGCGGACGCACCAGGGCTGCGCCGAGCACGGCCTCGATTCGTTCGCGCGACAGCCCGCCGGGACGGAGCAGCATCGGTGCGTTGAGGCAGCCGACGATGGTGGATTCGACGCCGACCTCGACCGGGCCGCCGTCCACGATCAGGTCGATCCGCCCCGCAAGGTCGCTTTCGACATGGGAGGCCAGCGTCGGCGAGACGTGGCCGGAAATGTTTGCGGACGGCGCCACCACCGCCCCGCCAAAGGCGCGCAGGATCGCCTGCGCCACCGGATGGGCGGGAACGCGGATCGCGACGGTGTCGAGGCCCGCGGTGGCAAGGTCGGCGACCGGGCAGCCTTCGGTTTTCGGCACCACCAGCGTCAG
Source organism: Bradyrhizobium sp. Bra78 (assembly GCF_024519855.1). Taxonomy (NCBI): domain Bacteria; kingdom Pseudomonadati; phylum Pseudomonadota; class Alphaproteobacteria; order Hyphomicrobiales; family Nitrobacteraceae; genus Bradyrhizobium; species Bradyrhizobium sp. Bra78. Next base: position 210,381 of record NZ_JALJRE010000002.1, read on the forward strand.
CGGCCCCGGCCAGAACGCCTCGGCAAGCCGCAAGGCGCGGTCATCGAACCGCCCGATCGCCTGCGCGGCCGCGAGCTCGGCGACATGTGCGATCAGCGGATTGAAGGCCGGCCGCCCCTTGGCGGCGTAGAGATGGGCGATCGCGGTGGCATTGGCGGCATCCGCGCCGAGCCCGTAGACCGTCTCGGTCGGGAACGCGACCAGCCCGCCCGCGGCCAGCCGCCGGGCGGCGGCCTCGGCGGCTGCATGGCCCGCCGGTAAAATCAGCGTTTTAAGACCCGTTTTCACAGGGACAAAATTCCTCATGCCGGCCGCTTGCGGTGCGTCAAGCCCGACGCTATAAGCCGGCCTCTTGTCGGAGTGTGGCTCAGCCCGGTAGAGCACTGCGTTCGGGACGCAGGGGTCGCAGGTTCGAATCCTGCCACTCCGACCATTATTTCAAGCACTTATATTTTTGGTCAGGCATTTCCGCAATGAAATGCGCAACGTTTTGGCCTCGATCTTCCCGGTCAGCCGCGCTTGGTCAGTCTTCAACCAGGGGACGGGCACTTTGTTGTTGCGGGATGTCCCAAATTCCTGCATCATCTGATGCAGGAAAAGGAGACTCATTGCATGCCCGATCAGGCCGTGGTGTGGCACGCGTTTCAAGTCGATGATGAACTCGAAAAATTAGATCTGGATCGTGCCGGGCTGATCCATGCCATCGAACTGGCCGCGCATGAAAGATCGTTTATCACGGCGAACGACGCGCCGGGCTTCGGCAGCTATCTCGTCTATGGCAAGTTAGGTCGCGGTCTCCGGGACTACTACCTCCCGCGGGGATGGCTCAAGGATGATAGCAACAACCAGTGCGCTATCCGACACCCGAAGCGGAAGTTGCGAATAGTGCCATGCAACTTCGATGAACTTGCTGGTAGCCCGACCGGGCGGCCGTCTAATCGATCCCCGAAAGGAGAGGTGAGCAAGCTTACTTCTTTCTGTAATCGAACTGCGTGGCTACCCGGCCTCGAAGTTCCGGTCATCGATCCGCATATGAACGACGGGTATCAGACGTGGGTCCTCGGTACCTTCATTGACAACGTCAACCCGGTTGGCGCAGAGCTTTCATGGCCCGTCGGCTTCGATGGGAACTTTTTTACGCAGTTCGGCAAGCGATTGATCTTGTTGTCTGGTGAAGATGACACCGGAGTCGGTCGCCGCAAGGATGACAACTCTCCTACCGATATTGTCGATATACAGATCAAGCGTAAGTAAGAAATAGAAGATGCAGAACCCGGAAAGGGTCGAGTTGGTCCGGCTTCGGCTCGGACTGACGAGAATCGGATTCGCCCAGGCCCTAGGCATCGATAGAAAGACACTTCAGCGTTTCGAGGACGGCAGCGACTTCAGCGAAGCCGTGCTAGATCGCCTTTGCCGACTGTCAGGCTATCCTGAAGATTTTTTCCTAAAGCGAAGCCTTGAGTATCCGAACCGAGATGGCGTCAGTTTTAGGTCGCTGCGGTCTTTGACGGCCGGCGCACGGGACGCTGCGCTCGCGGCGGGAGCTTTGGCATTCGAACTAGACGACTGGATCTGTGACAGGTTCGAACTACCGGCGCACTCTCTGCCGCAGGTCAACAACGCTTCGCCTGGTGAAGCTGCTGCCGCCGTTCGATCATTTTGGGGCATTGGTGAGCGCCCCATCTCGAACATGATTAATCTACTCGAGGCGCGCGGAGTTCGAGTTTTCTCGCTTGCTGAAGAGACGCGGCATCTAGATGCCTATTCTTTCTGGAGGAACGAGAAGCCGTATGTGTTTCTAAACACCGCCAAGACGGCCGAGCACAGCCGCTTCGATGCGGCGCACGAACTCGGCCATCTCGTGATGCATCGACATACTGGATCAGGCCATAAAAGTGCTGAGGATGAAGCCAACGCCTTCGCGTCTGCCTTTTTGATGCCGCCAGCCGATCTGCTGGCTCATGTTCCGCGCGTTCGGTGTCTCGATGATCTCATCGTAGGAAAGAAACGTTGGCGTGTTTCAGTCGCTGCGCTGAACTATGCCTTGCACAAGATCGGTGTGATCTCTGATTGGCACTATCGTAGTTATTACATCGAATTGAACAAGCTGGGGCGCCACATTGAACCTAATGGTATTGAGCCGGAGAGTTCCCAGGTGTGGGCTAAGGTCCTTACAGCGCTATGGCGCGATGGCATAACATTGCGCCACATCTCTGCGGAGCTTTCGATTCCTGATCGCGAATTGTCCTCGCTGTTGTTCGGCATCGCAGCTCCTGCATCATCGCCTGTGAACTCACGCGAGTTGCGTGTGGTTAAGTAGAACCTTAACGCCTTCCCCCGAACGCCTCCGCCGCCTCTTCCTGGAAATCCGGGTGATGGTGCCCGTAGCCGTTCTCAAGCTGCTCCAGCGTCATCCCGAGCCAGCCGGCGGCCTGCCAGCGGTCGGTGCCCTGCTGCATCAACCAGGTCGCGGCGGTGTGGCGCAGCGAGTGGCGCACGACGTCCTCACCGAGCCCGGCATCCTCAAGTATGCCTTCCCAGGCTGAACGGATCTTCCCGGCGAGCGGGCGCCCGTCGTTCATGCGCGTGACGACGAAGCGAATCTCTTCGCCTGTCTTCATGCTGCCGGCGGCGCGTAGCTCGGCCGATCGGTGTGCATCGATCTTGCGCCAGCGCACCAAGTGCGGCCGCAGCCGGTTCGCGATCTTCGCCGGAGGCCGGCGCTTCTTGGTCTTGCGCTCCTCGGTGCCGCGGCCCTGATAGATCATCGTGTCCAAGTTCATCCATGGATGCGTCGTAGTCGCCAGCCATTGCGTCCGCCGGATCGTCTCCTCGCGCCTGGCCGAATAGAGGCCGACCAGGATGAAGCGCGCGGCCGGCCGGCGGCGGTTTACGATCCAACGCGCGCGGCGGACCAGTCGGCCGTTGGCACGCTTCCACGTCTTCTTCTCTCCATCCCAGACATAGCCGAGCGCAGCCCCGAGCAGGCGCGCGGCTTCGTTACGCGTGAGCCAGCGCTGCCGGCCCTCGGTCTTGGTCGGCAACGTCACCCTAGGCACGAAGCTCAGCGTATGCTCGGCGTGATAGGCGTTGACCGCGGCGCGGAGATCCTCCAAGCGCCTCCGCGCCGTCTGGTCGGAGACCGTGCTCTCGCGCGGCGCAATGCCGGCGGCCTTGTTGTTGTCGTTGGGTGTGCCGGTCGACCAGTCAACAAAGTCGCGGCAGAGCTGCGCCTTGATCGCGCTGACAGTCTTGTCGCCAAAGAAATTGTTGAGATCGAGCAAGCGGATAAGCAGTAGATCGTGCTGCGCCCAACCGCGTTGGTCGCTCTTTTCCTTGGGGCGCTTTGCAATTTCGTAGGCGGTAAGGACGTCAGCTATGGCGAGGGCGCTGGGGTCGGTCGCGCCGACTGTGCTGGTATGTCGCTCGCCGATGTAGGTTTCGAGCGCCTTCGCAGCGCCGTCAATGTCGTCGCGGCTGCAGCCTGTGCGGATCTGCCGGCCGCGGTCCAGGATGATCCAGGTTTCATCGTCTTCTCTGAACCAGAGTCGTGGCGGTTTGGCTTTGCGGCCCGGCATGACGGCTTGACCAATCTGCGAATGGCACGAGGGGTAGTCAGATCCTTGCCCGCCACTTTGGCGATTTCAAGAGTCCCAGCTGCGGCTGCCCTGCGTAGTGATGATAGCGTCAATGGACCGGAAGGAAAAAACACCGCGATAGCCTCGACTAGGGTCATCACTTCGTCCTCGTCCCATTGAGCAGGAGCAGGCCGTGATTTAGCGCGAGCGAGTTTGTCGGTGTTGCGCCTTGGCATCTATGAACGCGACATGATTAATTCCCCCAGACATTTGGTCCGGCCACTCTGCTCATTGCTTATTCGAGAATTGCTCGCCGCAAACCTTTGTGCCCAGGCAGTGCGGGAATCGGCGGCTTCGGAGTGCAAATCGGACGATTCACGACTCTTAATCAGCGGGTCCCAGGTTCGAGCCGTGGTGCGCCCACCATATAAATCAAGGCGTTAACGCAAGAAACCGTTTGAGAGGGCCGAACTAAAACGGTTTTCAAACGGTGTTTTGTGGCAGCCGGCGGCCCATCTACTCCCGACAATGTGATTGGCAGGCTCGCGCCTTTGAGCGGTGGTTTCTTGCTGATTGGAAATCGTCGGTGCGTTGCCCCCACCCGGCAAGCGTGGTGACAGTTCGAATCCCTCTCAATGGAAACGAAGAACTCACGCTTCGATATCGGCGGAGTCGCATTTGAGGGATTCCGCCGGTGCGGGCCGACGGCAAAGATGCGCCAAGCACTGATAAGATTCTAACAAAGGCCAATCGAGCTTAAGAAGCCCCTGGACCGGCCGCGGCTCGAGATGCGATGGCTCTACCAAAGCCAAGAAGGTATTCTAACCTGCAGGCCAAATAGGCTGTAAGTCGGTTGCCAGAGGTCAGGAGCCGCATCGAAATATGCGACCAATAAAGTCTGGCCATCGTCGGACAAGGCCGCGCGCGGAGCAGATTTTGGAGCCAATGTGGAGCGCCTTATGCAGCGCACCTTGCTGCGATCACGTTGGTCAATCTCAAGTTCCTCCAAGGTAGATGTCGTGAGCGCAATCAGCCGATTGGTTCTTGGTAGGGGGATAATCTGGCGTACCAATTCGATGTCGCAATGCGAGAGGAAGGAGATCCTGCCGCTCCTAGGATTAATGCGGCGAAGACCTGCACCTTCGGCAAACATCAAGTCACCGTCAGGAAGGAAGGCGACAGTCGAAATTGGCCGGGTGTTCTCCGTTTCATAAAGTACCGGATCTTCTGAGCGTTCTACTGGTTCAGCCAATGGAAACTGCGGCGTGTTGGCGACAACGAAACTGCCGGTCGTCCGGTCGAGTATGCCTAGTTGGCCAGTCAATGTGGCGCTCGCGAGGTAATGGTCATTCAAGGCGAGCTGCTCGCCGTAGCGAAACGGTCCAGTTTCACGGAAAGCAGGAAAGCGTCGACCCGTCTGCGAAGTCGGGCGGGGTCCTTCTGCAACTGTGCCGTCGGGTGATAATATCAGGACGGTGCCGTCCTTGTTGGAAACGGCTGCCGAACCTTTCCAGGATGCGATTCCGGAGATCTCGCCCTCAAAGACATGTTGAGATGAAGAGGATCCGCTCGAAAGATCAACGATCGCAAATTCGTTGACGTCCGCGACCAGCATGTGGCCGGGCGAATACTGAAGTGCTCGCAACGCGTAAATTGAAAGATCGAGCGTTTTAGGAGGGCTTGCAGGGTCTTGCCAGACGTAGGCCGCGCGGTCGCGAATGACGACAGGAGCTGACGCCGTGGTGAATCCTACTCCTGCCGGTGATACTAGCTTCGCCGGAGGAATTAGCTCCTTGACCCTATGGTAGCCAATTTCTCCGCCGAGCCAAAGCACGATTCCAACAATTGAGGAGACGACGGCGACAGCGGCGGTGGCAATCTTCCGACGGTTAGAGCGGTGGCGCGCCTCGAAACGATCGTAGACTTGCCGTACAGGTATTCCCCAAACTTGAGCGACAATCTTGTGACTTTCGCGCCGCAAGGTTGCGCGAACCTCACGAAGTGTGGCATCGCCATAACAAGTAAGATCAGCTACGACGGTTTGATCGGAAAAAAGTTCAGGCAAGATTGACGACGGGCTTGCGCCGCGAATCGCGGCTAGGGGTGGCTGCGCCGGCTTAAGCAGCTGAAAGAGCTCAATTTCGCGCATAACGTATTTGCTGGCGCGCACCTGAGGGCTGCACACAAGCAAGAAGGCTGTGGAGTGCCCGATGCGGTCTCTCATCACCTGGTCAAAGGTGCCACCTAGCTCAAAATCATCGATGTCGGTGCAGACCACGAAGTTGGTGGGGCCGGGTAAACCCTTCGGTCGTACGTGGTCCTCAAGTTCACGCTTGAATAGCTCAACCATATCGAATGTGCGGCGGCCGATCTTGACGCGCGCGTCGCTGCGCACGTAGCTTATGAACAGGTCGAAATGCGGTTTCTCCATAAGCTCGCTGCCGCTCCGTATCTTCGCGAGATTACCTTTGTTTTCCTCTATGGAGCATCATAGCTCCATTTAAGTCTTGCAAGGTCGATCGATGCCGATTCCACTACGAACGCTGCGTGCCGCGGCGACGTCACCTTCGACACGTGTCGCAAAGTCTCTCAATGAAGCGCGCGCCCGCAGCCTGCGAACGGCCTTTCTGTGTCACAGCAGCAAAGACAATGCACATGCCAAGGGTTTGGTTACCTTGTTGCAGCGGGCCAACTGGGATGTTTATGTCGACTATGAAGACACGGCTTTGCCCGAAAAGCCAGATAGGACGACTGCCGATAGGATCCAGGAGAAGATCAGATCAACCGACTTTTTCCTGTTTCTCGCGACGGCAAACTCCGTGATCTCGCGATGGTGTCCTTGGGAAATCGGCTTTGCTGATGGTGCCAAGCCCAGGACATCGATTTGGATTGTAAGCACGGAAGAGGATGGGCACGTCTACGGGAACGAATATCTGGATCTGTATCGGCGAGTGGACCCATCGGTCGACGGCGACCTAATCCTTGTGGAGCCGAGGCAAACACAAGGTCGACGCCTCCGGGGTGAATGAGGTGTTAAACGGCCGACATGCCAGCACCGATTTTGCCCTGGATTTCGGTCTGCCCCGTCAACTCTCTGGCGAAGCACCTGAGGCTCAACTGGTTAGTTTATTCAGATCGATCTGATGGCCTGCTGCCTTCAATTCTCGCGCAAGCGCCAGCTTCCAGCCACCATGATCGTCCATTGGCTCCCACACAACGCCAGCAAGCTCGCTCGGAATTTCCATGTTCCCGCGCTTAAGGGCGCAGACCTTGGCACGTCCAAGTTTACCGAGAAAGTATCCGAGCTCGAGAACCACATTCTGGCGGGGACGCGGTTCAGGTGTCTGGCCCCTAAGGCTGCCCATGTCGTCGGGCGTGAGCAACACGACCGCGAAGCCGACATCGCTGTTTGCTTCGACTTTCTCGATGACTGTCAGTCCGCGATTAACCTGCTCATGCAGAACTACCGGCGTCAATCCGATGTCTTGCAGGAATCTGGCGACGGCATCGCGGGGATCCGTTTCCTAGCCATGGACGATGAATACCTTCTCCGATAGCGGCAAGATCAGTTTCGCAGGTGAGGATCCACCGTTTAAGACGTATGTTTTATAGTCACGAACGAACGGAATGATGACCTGGCGGGTCACCTGTTGCACGCCCGCCATAATCGTGCTTCCGGAATGGAAGTAGACGTGCCCGAAGTCTGCCATTTCCTCAGGGGTCGCGGCGAATTTTTCGATTAGTAACAGCGATAGACCGAGCACCTTCAATGAATCGTCGGGCCAAGCGGGCTCTGCGCTTCCGAGCATGCCGCCTTGAGACTCTTCACTTTTGGCCAAAAACGCGTCGAGATCGACATCGAGCTTCAGGGCTTCGTTGGCCTTAGCAAGGTCCGGATGGTTTAACAGGCGGGCCAGGTTCTTGAGCGGTCTTGGGTATGACTGCAGGTGAGCATTCTGCAGGTCGAGTACCGCATTATTGATCTGCTTGAATAGGTCGTTCCCACGATCGATCATATATCGTCGCTTTCCGTGCGCGCCTCCGCGGCCTTGTCAAGGATGCCCTGTCGGTAGCTTTCCTTCATCCCGTCGGTCAGCTGCGCCACAAAGGGATTCGATGCGGCGTCGCCCATCTTTTCATCCACGAGCCGGGAAATCTCCGTGATCGCCGCTTCAATGCTCGCTGGATCGTGGGGGTCAAAGCTTACGGTACCGATTTGGCCGTCTAAGTCTTTCAATGCCGTCGACGCCTCCTCAAGTGTGCGGGAAAGTCCGTCGAAGCCGGTTATCTTGATCATCTCGCAGGTCCTTCCCATTTGCTGGCTGAGGCAATCTCGATCGGGGGCGATTCGCGCGAATCTTGCTGTGGTTGTAGATTATGTGGTTTATTGGAAAGGAAACGCTAGGTGAGTAGCTTGTTTGATGGCCGGAATGCGCTGATTCGAGCGATCATGGGTGGGGCCTTGAGGTCGCAGGATACGCTTGCGGGATCAATCAAACCGCCGAAGCCGTCTGGTCTGCCACTCGGATCCATCCTGGGCATCCCTCAGGCAAAGCGGCGGCGCGTTTTCTTCTCATTCCATCATGCCGATATCATGCGCGTTAATAATGTTCGGCTCTCCGGCGAGTTTGTTAAGTCCGCGTCTGACTCAGGTCGTGAGATCGAAGGCTTCTACGACAACAGCCTATGGGAGAGCAAAAAGCGGTACGGCGATGATGCAATCAAGGACCTGCTCCGCGACGGGGTAAAAAACAGTTCGGCCGTCTGCGTTCTGGTTGGCACCGATACTTGGGCTCGCCGTTGGGTGCGGTACGAGATTGCCCGCGCAATCATCGATGGGCGTGGTCTCCTCGCCGTGCACGTGAATGGCCTGAACCATCATCAACTCCGCATTCCTCATCCCTTCGGCGAAAATCCGTTGAACTGGCTTGGTGTTGGCAAGGTGCAATCGAGTTTGCAGACCAATCCGACCTACTATCTCTTTGAGAAGAAGACACGCTGGGACGGCCTGCAATATGTCTTCGATTGGCTCCGATACGGCGAGTATACACTACCGGTGAGCCGCCCGAGATGGCTTGCGGATCCTGCCCCCGGCTGGGTCATGCCGCTTTCGGCGAATGCGTCGGTTTACGACTACATTGGCGGTTCGGGAGCAAAGAATATTGGCGCCTGGATTGACGGGGCGGCTGTCGCGGCGGGACATTGATGGGTGTGTAGACGCCGGCAGTGGACAGATCCGCCTTGCGGGAATCTCTAGGGTGGTCGGAGATTGCCTATCTCCGCTTAGAGGGGGCAACTACTTGGCGTCATGACTCAGGAAGCACTCCAGATCCGCGCCAAGCGGCAGGGATCCAGCGATCCCGGCGATTTGGTGTTTCTGTGTCACAACAACGCCGACAAGGCCTTTATCCGACGGCTTGCCGACGTACTGGAGCTTGAGTTCGGAACGAGTTTTTTTCTCGATGTCTTTGCAATTCCGACCGGCGAAGCCTTCATCCCCTGGATCGAGAAAGCGATGGAGCGCTGCACGGTCTGCGCAATTTTCCTTGGTGGCAATGGTTGGGGGCCGACCCATCTCTGGGAGGCGGAGCTTGCGATGGCGCGCTACCGTCGCGATCCATCATTCAGGATCATCCCGGTTGCCCTTCCGGACCTATCGTTGATCGAGTCCGCGAAGCTCGGTTCGGGGAGGCTCTTTCAGGAGATCAACTGGGCCGACTTTACCAAGGGCGCTGACGATAAGGACAGCCTTGAGAAGTTGGAAGCGGCGCTCACGGGACGCAAGACGCTAGGATACCGCGGTCCAGCGAGATTGACGCCCTATCAAGTCCGGCGAGACGCCGAACGTTGGCAACGATCAGGGCGATCGGACTCGAGCATTCTGTATTCCGGAGCGCAGCTTGCGGAAGCTGAGGCGATGGTTCGGGAAAATCCCGACGCCATGGACGTAGCTGGCGTGAGCGAATTTCTCAGCTCCTCGCGTGAAGGGCAGAGCGTTTACTGGCGCCGACTGGCTATGGCGGCGGTCGGAACCGCAGCGGTCTTGCTTGCCGCCGCAACCATCGCTATCTCAAACTATCTTGTGGCTGAGCAGCGACGCCAGGCGTCGGTTTCGCGGCAACTGGCGATGATCGCGAGGGATGCAGCGGGGGCCGACCGAGCCTTGTCGATCGGCGCTCGCGCGCTGCTGGTTGCCGACACTCCAGAGGCCCGTGGAGCACTGATCGAGCAACTCCAGGAATTCCGCTTCCTCAAGCGCATCGTTAATTCTGGTAGCTATATCGAGTCGGTAGCCCTCAGTTCGTCGGGCGATTATGTTTTGGCTACAGACGAGGGATTGCGCGTTCTCTCTCCGGGAAAGAATTCGGCGGACGCCGTTGAGGCGGTCTCTCGTGAGACCGTCACTTCCGTCGCGACGAGTGAGGAGGGGACTTGGCTAGGGCGCGAAGATGGGCGGGTCGATCGGCTTCGCAGCGGAGTCGTCAACCCGGTGCTCAAGGCAGACCCCAAGGTACCGACCGTGCGGGAAAGACGGGTTCGCGTCCTTGCCTACGACCCGTCGAAGCGATTGGTGGCCGTGGGAACAGGGGCTGGTCGTCTCGCGATCCTCGACGCCCGGTATGGGACGTTGTTACACGAAATAGACGAGGGCGATGGCATAAGGATCGAAGCTATCTCGTTCGACCCGACGCGCCGACGCCTCGCGTTTGGCACGAGCGCAGGGATCGTTTTGACCGTAGACACAGACACATTGTCCGTCGTCGATCGTTACCCGCACGTCGAGGGCGGCATACTTGCACTAGGATATCTAAAAGATGGTTCGCTCATAGTGCTTAGTCGCTATGGACACTTACTCTATTTCAACGCGTCGGATGGAAGTCTGGTGAAGCCATCAGGTGGCGATACGGTGCCGTTGGCTACCGCGGCTGCCATCGAGCCGTCGACGGGAAAGATTGCCATCGGAGATTCGGCAGGAGTCATAAGACTATTTGAGGCGGTCACGCAGCACGCAACGGACGATGCCCCCCTGCGCGGGCATTCCGATTCCGTCACAGCAATCTCGTTCGGCAAGAGCGGCAAGCAACTGCTCTCCGCATCCTCAAACGGCACGGCCGCGCTTTGGGATCTGGTTGGCCGGGAGGGACCATATGAAGAGATGCCCCAACTGAACCCTGCACCGAGTGCGATCCGGGTGAACTCGAATGGTGCTGTGATAGCTATCTCTCTGGACCAGAGCCAAGCGCAACTTCGTCGCTTGGAGGGGAGCGCTTGGACAACGTTGTTGGATCTCGTCTCCGAAAGTGAAATTGCGGGCCGCTCCGGCAAGGTATTTAAGCGCGCAGAAACAGATGCCACCGGGTTCGAGGAAATTATTTCGTCGATCCCATCGGTCGCGTTAGACGATAACGGCTCGCGGATCGCTTGGACAACTTCCGGCGGAGCGATCCTTACGACGAGTGTGGCCAGTGCAAATGCCGCGACGACGGTGCTTCGGCCTGGCGGCGGTACAGCTCCGGATGAACTCGGGATCAGCGGTGATGGCCGAACTGTGGCTGCTATCCGGGAGGATGGAACAGTGGTCTCTATCTATCGTGTCGGCACGCCGGAGGATGCGGAGGCGGAAATCCGTCCGCCAGCGGCGGCACGTTCAATCGCTCTGGATCGAGATGGTCAGCGGATCGCGATCGGAATGAAAGATGGCATGCTCAGCCAGTATAGCCGGACGAACGAAGTCTGGACGACAGTAGGCAGGCCACACCATGCCCACACGTCAGAAGTCGCCGGCATTGCCTACTCTCAAGACGGCAACACAATCGTGTCGTTCGGGTCAGGCGGCGGAGGTGCTGACCGCACGGTCGTACTTACCGGGGCTGGAAATCCTGCCGATCAGCGAGTTCTGCAAGCAAGGCAAGCTGCAGGTAGCGTTTCTGCTATGTCCCTGGGCGCTGATTTGCTCGCGGTCGGAGATCACGACGGTCGCGTCTTGACCTGGTCCAGGCGAGACTCCCGCTTTGCTGGCATACTGAGCGCCGGCTCGAGTGAGGTCAGTGCGTTGTATGTCGATGAAAAGCGTCGCCGCGTAATCACCTCTAGCGGCGACGGGTCTGTCAAATCCTGGACGCTCGATCTGGCTCGATGGATAGGGCTCGCGTGCTCAAAAGCAAACCGTGATCTTGGCAGGGACGAGTGGCATGAGCTGATGCCTGACGACCGGTTTGTTCCACGCTGTTCTCAAAGACGCCCCTATCGGTAATCGAAGCCCAATGCCAATCGAGAGGGGAGACCCTCTGAGTGGGAGACGGTGGGAGCGCATCAAGCGATCAATCATCGGCTTCCCAATAGCTCGCCCATATTGGCCGCCGATAGCATCGATTGTCGAGGATGAGAGTCTCTTCCTCTCCAACGTCCTCCTTTGCTGGTGCTTCAGCGCCCGAAGCCTAAACCTACGCAAGCGCCCGTCATCGCAGTGCTGCAGGTTTGCTCTAACTCTGCCGCGCTTCAGCGACTGACGTTCCAGGGTAATCCGACGTCGACCTTCTTTCGGTAGGTGCTTAGATCGACCTCCTCCGACTCGGGGTCATCGCCTTCTGGGCCATGCAGCGCATATCCGTAGCCGTGTTGCAACGCAGGCGATGCCAGCAGCCATTCGTAACGGCTGTCAAAGATCCCCTGTCCGAGCGCCTGGATCTGGAAGACTCCCGAAAACTGCCTGCTTTCGATAAACTTGCGTACCAATGCGTCGAGCTTGATCGCGGACTGTCGATCGATTTCGTCAGGCTTTAGTCGATAGAATTCCCAAGTGTCATATTTGACGTTGCATTCTAGATACGGCACCGCGTTTCGGAAGCAATCAGGCAGGTTCAGCGGAATGTTCGCGCTCCGGCTGCGGGCGAGCTCAGGTAGGTGCACCAGCGGCAGTTGCCTGCCGGTTTCCGGATCGAAATGAATATGCGAACTGATGCCGAGGCAGAGGCTTTCCAGTGAAAAGCCACGTGCCTTGAAATGCGCAAGGAATTCGTTCGAAACCGAAAGCCTAGGATTGCCGGCGACTTGACAGGAGTTGGGGAAGGGCGGCGTGCGCAGCTCTCGCACTGAGATCCCATGGGCAGCGAGTTCGGCGGGCGCCATGCGGATCAGCGCCAGTTTGGATTCCTGTGCCGCGACCTCGTACGAGGGTAATGGAATTGCAACGAGTCCAATCGCCGCGCAGAGCACAGCCTGATGCACCTTCATCGCTTCCTCCTTCGCCTGACTTCGTTCGTCGATCGTCCTGGCCTCACATTCCCCATCCAGCCTGGATTTCCGCCATCATGGCGTCACCATATCCCCGCCGCTTCAGAGCGTCGAAATCCCGGACAACCTGCTCCTTCAAACTCTTCGCCTCCTCAACCGATGCCTTGTCGATCTGGTGATAGATGTCCCTCGCAGCGTCGTGCGCGCCGGAGAGCATCAGGGCATGCGCATAGTTGAGACTCACCCAGTCGAGTCGCGGCGAGAGATCGACCGCCCATTTGCCGACCCGTACCGCGCGATCGAGATTCCTGCGATCGCCCGCTCCATTGGTCGCTGACCAGCACACCGTACCCAGCGCGCGACGCATCCGCGTTGCCTTGTCCTTGTCGGCGTCCGCATTGATGCTGGCCGCGAGCAGATACTGCTCGGCCATTTCGAGCGCCTCAGCGACTCTGTCGATATGCAGCATGAGCTCGCTGGAACGTCGGTAAGCTTCCGTCACTTCTGCGAGCCAGCTTGGATCTTCCACTGAGATCGCCATTCCCTCGCGAATGGCAAGCGCCCGCCAGAAGGAATCTATTGCCCGGTCTGGTTCGCCCAGTTTCCCGAGCAGCTTTCCCATGCGCTCGTGTATCGCCGCGGCATCCCGTTTCCACTCGGGTTGAACCGTGTCCGCGGCGATTGCCGATTCCAGCAATTTCGTTCCCGTTTCAAAGAGATCGAGGGCGTCTTTGTCCCTGCCGAGTAGCACCAGCGCTTGCGCGCGGCGGTCATAGCTCGACGCCACGTCGCGCTGCTTGCCAGGATCGGCATAGGCGACGAAGGAAAGATCACCGTAGGTGGCCAGATCCCTGTCTGCCCAAACCAATGCATCCTCGGCCTTACCGGCTTTCAGCAGGGCGTCCGCGATCTGCTGGTATTCGACCGCCCGTGCGCCGCGCAGATCGCGACGCGTCGGCGCGGCTGAGGCGAGCCGATCGAACAGGGCGGCTCCTTCCTGGGCAAGCACAAGTGCGGCGTCGGAACCGCCGTTTGAGAGTTCGAAATCACCGAGTTGCATCAGCGCTGTTCCAAGCTGTTCCTCGGCCTGCGGCTGCTGCGCGGGTTCGGCTGCAAGCGCTCGCCACAGCAGGATTGATTGCTGGAAATGTTGCTGCTTTGCGGAGGCCGGGGAGAGCTCACCAATCCGCTGATGCAGAATGGCGAGACCCTGCTGCCAATCTGAAGCGGCAGGCTCCGCGGTGGCATGCGCCTGCACGACCACGAGACAATTCGTCAGAGCGCCGAGGGCCGCGTCCGAATCCCCGACCTTCAGTGCGGCTGCGGCGATATCATCGTAAGCCTTAAAATGCGCGGGATCGCATGGCGGTACATCGGGCGCTGCGGCCGAAGTCTCTCGAGTCTTTCTGGTCCGCAGCGCCATCGCCTGGACGCTGCGATTGGCTGTTCCGACAACCTGTTGCAGGGCGCGCTCGGCGCGTGCCTTTTCGGATTCGGCCCGGTCCTTCGCCTGCTCGGCCTCGTCCTTTGCTCGATATGCCTCGTCCCGTGCCTGATAGGCCGCCACGGCCTGCCAACTCGCGACACCGGCAGTAATCAACAGAACCAACGCAGCCGCGCCGAAAACGCGCTGACGCCTGGTTTCCTGGCGGGTGTGATTGAAGCTGCGCACCAACTCTAGGACGATCCGATCGGACGGCTCGCCGTCGGGGTCGTCAAGTGTCTCGACCAGCCGCAACCAGTCGTGCTTCCGCACGATCACTGCGAGCGGCGCGTCCGCGGGCGCGGCCTCGAGCGCGCCGTTGAGGTTGAGTACCACCGGAATGACTTCGCTGTTCTCGGCAACATCAATCTCGCGCCTGACCCATTCTGAGCGGAATGCGCCGGGGCGACCTATGACGACAATCTTCCGGCTCTTCAGCACCTGTCGCCGCGTCTCGCGCCGCAGGTCAGCGCCGGCGACATATTCGGTTTGATCGAGAAACACGCGGAAGCCGGCCTGCTCGAGCCGCTCCTTGAGCCGTTGTGGAAGGTGCATGCCGTCGGCTCGGCTATAGGAGAGAAAGAAATCGTAGCCGAACACACGATCGACCAGCCGCGTCATCAGACGTTCAGCCTTGGCGGGTTCACTGGAGGAGGTGGTTAGCACCATTGCAATCGCAACCCGAGGTCGAGTTTGTCGATAGCAGAGCACCGGATTGCAGCGCGGGCAAGGATCTAGATCACACTTTTAGCCCATGCGGCATTGTGTTGTCGGATCGACCGGCCCAGTGGGGGCGGCTCGTTTAATGAGTTTCCAAGCACCAAAAACGAATGTAACGTAAAATGTAAGAGATGTGCGCAAACCCTAAAGTTGATAGTCGATCCCCGAGGGAACGTCTTGCATAGCCCTTGATATCTTTCTCAGCTACGAGATTTCGGATTGCCCCGTGCTGAAACCAGTCGCTATCGCTTGCACCGGATCCGAGTGAAGGCCGCCCTACAGGCAATCTAGGCCGAGTGCCAATCGAGCTTGTTGGCAGTGACATCAGTTAGTCGCCCTTGCTACTCCTGTCGGCCTTCCGAAGCGATCATGGTCGCTTTTGACCTGTTCCGATGTTCTTGTCGATGAAGGCAAGGTTGAATTCGTAGATTGTTATGCCATGCGCGTCATTCGATGAACGACAAGCGTCCAGTGCTTTCGCCGTAAACGCGCGGGCGCCGAGCGTATCGCGAGATTTGAACAAGTTGAACCCCATCAACCCCCAAATCTTGCCGAGGAAGCGGGTGTGGTCGGGATCTTCCGTCGCTTCATGAAGGAGCTCTTGTAGCCGTTCGTTGCTCACAGCGAACTGTCCGGAGTCACTTAGTCGTTGCGCCTCGATAAGACGTCTCGCAAACTCAGGATCATGGCCGGCGACAAGTCGTTTGCTGTCGATGAATTCGAGGTTCTTTCGGTAGACCTCAGTTCCTTCAGCGTCACCAGAACCGACGCATTCGTCTAGCGCGCGCTGCATCGATCTGTAGGCGTCGTCCAATTCGCCGAGCTTGAGATGTGCTGTGGCAATGGAGGCAAACAGCTTTGCGCGAGTTCGTCCGTTCCAGGAGCCGCTTGCGCCAGAAAAGGACGCCACAAGCTCCGTAAGAACCGAGAGCTCTTCGCGAAATTGGCCTGTCGTATGAAGCGCGTCTGCTCGCGAGATCCCCCGCTCGAGTACCTTCCATCCCTCTTGATGGTCGTCGTCGCCGATTAGCATTTGCATGGCTTCGGAATGGCCTTGCCCTTCGAGTGTCTCGGCAACGGCCAGAAGGCATCGACCCCAGTTCTGCATTGCGACTTCACTGTCGCGCAGCTCGACGGGCACTGACTGCCAAGCCGAGAAGTTTGCTATGATCTCACGAGAGTATGCTGCCGACAGGCGCTCCAAGTGGTCGACGTTCTTGGTGAGGACCGCCCCGAACAATGCTGTACGAAGCTGCGTGGGATCAAGTGTGTTCTTCCTCAATAGGCTCGAGAGCCATTTGAAAAGCTTGACCATGACCCTAACTCGCAACACTTTCGACGACGCTGCGTAGCTCCGCGCTGAACACTCCGCCGGCAAAAGCCGGCAGTTCGCGGGGTTGTCCCTTACGGGGCTTCGCGACTTGCGATGGAATTCGTCTTAGATTTTCCCGCTGCCGGTCGATCATGAGCAAGTATATCTCGTGACCGGTTGCGAGCGCCGCGCGTACGATGCGATTTGTTATGTCGCATTGTTCGAAGCGAGTAGACAAAGACGCCACGATCCAAAGATCAGCAGATACGGGTGCGAACGAAAGACAAGCGTCTGCAAGTGTCCCCACTGGCGCAATATCAGTCGCTAGCCATGAGACGGACGTGACGAGCATTCCGGTCGTTGCCTCAATTTCAGTCCTTCGTCGAGAAAATTCAGCAGCCCAAAGTATCGCTTCGCCTTCGCAACTCCCGACGATCGCCAAATGGCAGCCTCGATCGACCGGAGGACGGTCAGATGACTCGAAAGATGGATAGTCGCGCCAGGATGACCGCAGGGCGTTGCCCCAAGATCGAATGGTCATCGCTTCGGTAAGGTCGAGATCGTAAGCTTGAGAGTCGGCT
Organism: Bradyrhizobium sp. Bra78; assembly: GCF_024519855.1. Taxonomy (NCBI): domain Bacteria; kingdom Pseudomonadati; phylum Pseudomonadota; class Alphaproteobacteria; order Hyphomicrobiales; family Nitrobacteraceae; genus Bradyrhizobium; species Bradyrhizobium sp. Bra78. The sequence continues at coordinate 227,289 of NZ_JALJRE010000002.1, forward strand.
ATCCAATGGTGCATATCCATCGACTTACCCCAAGCCTTAGACAGAGACGTAACCCCGAAAAGTGCGGGATACGGCATCGTGCCGGTGAGCAGCTCGGAGCGATCCACGTGTATCTTACTTGGAGCCGGAAGAAGGGAAAGTCGATCGAAGAGTTTGACCAGGTCGGTCGGCTTCGTGACGGCGAGACCGAGGCGCCGCATGCACTCCGCGGCGTCCTGACTTCTAAAGACGACGGTGTCGAGGAGGCCGCGCCATATCAGATGCACCCGATCCTCCATCAGCATTTCGAAATGGTGTTCGTTCAACCCCCTGCTGGCGGTAGCTCGGTGAGAGCCGGTCAGCAGATGATAATTGCTGCCAAATGCGTCAGCATTCCCAATTTCGAGAGTGCACCAAGCGCGCGAGAGATAGTCGAAAGGATCGTCGAGCATGACGACTGTACAGCCGAGAAGCTGGAGACCGGCAAGACTTTCGAGAGCGGAATCGATGACGTCAGGCTGCTCTAAGGCCTCCTGCGGAATGCAGCTGTAATCGTACCAAACATGGATGCGTTCGATTAACCCCTTCAGCGCTGGCCGTGTCGAGAGCAAATGAGCGATTTCGGAGAGCGCGGCGTCTGATTTCGCCGCCGCTGTGCCGCCGAGAAGTGCGAACTCAGCAAGATCAGCGCATTCTGTCGCCAATTGATCTAGCTGCGACGCTTCCGTATTCGGCCGAAGCAAGTTCACGATCATGCGCTCGGCTAACTCTGATCCTTGCGGACCTATCGGGCGTCCAAGGAGCGTAGAAAAACGCCTCGGTTCTTTGAGCCCACGAAGATTCGCGACCCCGATTGCCTCGATGAGAGTTGCGAATAGCTGGCAGCACAAGAGGCGCGCCTGCATACCGTCAGGATCGGGATGATGCGGGTTCCGCCATCGGTGGGAGACAAAGACATAGAATCCATCATTAAGGACCCTTGAGCTCTTATCAAAGAGCGCGGGACCGCCTCGAACAAATCCGGCGCCTGCAAGGATTTCGGGCAGCCTTATCCATGCGACCTTGGGCAAATCGGCGGAAATACTTGAGCTTAGATTCCGGCTAGCGTCGCGTGCTTCAGAGTCTTTCGCTAGCGATTCTGGTGGGGCCGACAACGAGTAAATCCAATCCGCTCCAGCTGGATCGTCTGGAAGGTAGACGCGAAGAAGATTGTCGCCGGCTAAGAATTCATATCGAAAATGCCCGTCGGGAAGATCGAGCGCTCGGTGCGCTAGCAGGCGACGTTGGTCGGGACCAGCTGAGTTGCCATCGTGGTCCAGTGCAATAGCATGCGCTAATTTCGCGCTAGGGACGGTGGCAAAGGGCACCGGGCCCCCTTGGCAATGGGCGGATCCGAAAACGAACGCAATGTCGTCGTATTCGTACGCACGGGCCCGAGAATACTTCAGGCATCGCGCGGCGTCGCGAAGTATCGGTATATCGCCAGTGATCTCAAGCCCGTCCAGACCGACGTCGGCCATCCAGTCGGGAAGGGAAGAGATGTGCGCCATCCGCTCCTCCTGGCAAAACGCCAAGGATGTTATACGCAGCGAAGGCAACTGTCGATGGAAAGTGAGGTAGAGTGAGTTGGCAACACGCGAAGGGCCTGTCCGCCTTCTTTCATCAGAGCAGTCCGTCAGCCGAGCGGTGTTATAGGCCCTTGACCAAACGTCCTTCGGTCTTGTGGGGTTCCCAGACGGCTAGGGCGCCGGCTTTGGAAATGTCCAAGTTTCGATATAGGTCCAGATATTCGCTTCCGTATACCGTTCCGTTCTCGATGGTTTGCGCAACCCAGATTTCGCTTTCGTTCTTGCAACCGTTCGTTCTTGCAACCGTCTGCGAAACCAATCTCCCACGGACACCATCGTGATCTGACTGAATTCGGGGTCGCAAGGAATATGAAGTAGTTTGACGCATGAATTGCATCCCGGAGCTTTCGAGCTGTCTCGCGGTCTGGTCTCTCCGGGAGAGCCGCATCTTCATAGTCAACGTACACTTGCCATTCGGAATCTTGCAAAAGGTTCACAAGACCTCGCGCGAGATCGTTGTCCTTGGTGCTGTGACATAAGAAGGCAGTGCGCTCTTTCTGCGCTCTGGCTCCTCGTAGGGACTTTCTCACTGGCGCCGATGCGAGAGCCGCTTGCCGAAGTGTTCTCAATGGAATGGGCATGTTGATGACCAGGTCAAATAAGCTGCGACTACGTAAGTATCAAAGAGGGGCGCATTCCTTCCGCTCGATGAGGGTAAATGCGCTCTCGTATGGTAGCGTTTAGTCAATTGCTGCGACTTTCGCGTGCCGTCTGAAGCATGAAGTGCAATTCGTTCAGTTCTAGATGGACCGACGACGTACAGTGTGATGTCGCATTTCTTAGGTCGTCCTGCGTATTGCAGGGCGACCAAACGTTTTGATGGGCAAGCGCACGGAAAGATCGACCAGGGCGTCGATCTCGATGCCCTGTTTAGCGTCTTGATGGTTCCAGCATGTTGGCTGCTAGGTGTTGAAACCACTCCCGGACGTCGGGTGGCGTCGGTTTGGGGGGCACCAGCGCCGGCGCGAACGTGCCTTCTGCCACATGAACGCCGAGTTGCCGGTAAGCCTCGAACTGTTCCTCATCGTAGAACTGATCGATTGTCGATTGATGCGGAAAGTCTGGATGAACCAAACGATAACGCTTCAGTAGCTCGGCTTCATCTCCCGTCAGGGAGAGCTTCAAGTAAAGCAACAAGCCCATGCCCGCCGGCATATCCTTGCTGCGCTCGGGGTACTTTATCCGGAAGAGTTGTGCGTGCGTCTTGCTGTATCTGGATTTCGGATCGGGGCGCATTTCGTCGAGGTGGGGTTCGATTCGAACACCTAGGTCGATCTGTGCGTGTCTTACGAGGGTCAACTGCCCGTGAAATGTGCTATCGGGATCAGCCTCACCGTCGACGCAAATGATGAATTTGCAACGGCGACGCAGGAGCTCGTACAAGCCCATATTTTCGATGTGGCCGCCGTCAGAAACATTGAGCCAGGCTTGTTTCTCCGACATGCTCCATCCGGTCATTTCCTTCAAGATGCAGGAAAATCCCGGCGGCGTTATCGGGGAAAATTTTTGGGGATTTGCGATCCAGAAGCCGAGGCGGATGTTTAGAAGGGTCATTAGCGCCGAAAGTGAAGGTGCAGACCCCAGGCCCATCTGTGGCGATGCGGCAGCACCGGAGATGGCCATTGCGGTGGCCAGATCCATTGGACTACGCGTTGCCTGCCAACATGACGAACGCTTGTATTTGACCGCTGTCGATCCTGCCCAGTGCTTCGAAAACAGGAAAAAATCACCCTTTCTATCGCGAAGCACGAGCTCTTGGCTCGACGGCAGATTTACGGTTGCATTGATTAGGTGGTAAGGGGCGCGCTGGTTCGGATTCATGTCCGAGAGTGCCAGCTCTGTCGTTCCCGAGGGCCAAATGAAGGTCTGTGCGAGCTGGTCTCGGTAAAGCTTGTGCGGCCCCGTGAGATTTACGTCGAGGACAAATACCGAAAACAAGCCGGCGACGGCAGTAACAGTTAAAAGTACAAGAAACCCATCAGTATAATGTAGCAAGGTCCACCATGGCGCATGAGCGTCCGTAGGTTGACCAGCTAGATGTCGCAGGGCGTAGAAGCTCAAGAGCGCAAGGACTGGCACGATAATGCCCGCGGCATACAGGGTGGCTCCAAAGAGTACGCGGCGATAGGCTTCCGTTCGGAAGATTGGCAGAAAGCGGATTGCGACCGGCGTCGCGACTACAGAGAAAGTTGCGGTAAGAGCGATCGGTATTGCGTAGGGCATCGATTCGAATTGAGCGAATCCAAGTTCGGAAATCGCAATTGCAACGAGACACAGCGCGATTGCGCTGACCAGGGCGATCGCCATCCTAGGCCATTTGGCCAGACCGAACTTGAGCGAGATTCCGTAAATTATGACGGCAAGAATGGTAAGGCCGCCAAACGCCAGACTTGCGTTCGCCCAAAATGCGACCTGGAGGGATAAGAGGGAAGTAAATATCGCCAGGCCAGAGAGTAAAGCGAGAGGGGCCGACCAGTTTAAGATTAGGCCGGCAATCGTACCGACGACCATGGTCCATCGGCTCTTCAAATCAACAATGCTCAAATACTTCGCGTTTTGCCTTACGTGCCGCACTGGATCGGTATCGGGCCCGTACGGATTTGCGAGCTGGTCGAAGTCCTGACCGCTTCCGATCAATGATGTCACAAACGCGCCTGTGTAACCGCCTCCTGACACCGTCGAGAGATAGTCGACGTACTTCATCAGTCCTCGTTGGGCGAGCACCTGAATTACACCCAGACAAAACGTCGCCGAGCGAATGCCTCCTCCAGAAAGTGCGAGACCCACTGCATCCGCGCCCGTATTCGCGGGTAGATCGCGGTTATGCCGGCGTGCTGCGATTTCCTTGGCCTCATCGTCAAAGATCGACTGCGCAACGGTAGAGTTTGCTTCTACGCCGAACTTTAGAGGCTCAAAGCATTCCTCGATCTCTTTCTCGGATAGAGCATCCGGTGTTTCAGCGTCGGGCGTCACCGCGCCATATGCCATGACTTGTAGTTCTTCTGCGAAAATCACCAGGCGCTCTCTGACCCGATCGAGCTCATACCTAAACTCGTTGGCTCCATCGCGCGAGTCCAGCAGCCCTGCTGCTTGTGCGCGATGCCATTTCGCGGTGAATGGCCGAAGATCGACGTTCAGCATGTTTGTCGCGACTTGCGCGAACCTTGAACACCCGGGATGATCTTTCATCGCTTTTCGGGCGTGGTCGAATATATCCCGCAAGCTTTTGAGAGCACTGGCCTCCAGTCCATGCTGGTAGGGCAGGCGTTGGGTCGCAATGCGGGTACGCAATTCAGAAAGTAAATCGTGTGCGGCGAGTTGGTCTGGCGTCACAAAATCCCCCTGGTGCTAAAAATAGGCTCTACGGCCGACCGTCACAGTGTCAAGGATAGACGATTCTTCGTGTGCCTCGATCGATCAGGTGACGTCATGACAAGACACTACCTAAGCGGGTTCGCCGAGGACAAGGGGCAATACGTTTAACCGATGGATACTGTCAGAATTTTCGCCTCGACATCCCAATGGACCTAAGCGCAGCCTTCTACGGGGCAAGCTTGTTGCGCAAGCCACTGAGAATTAGCGCTACAATCCGTTGTGGATCGTCCGAGCTGACAAGCTCGGAATTCTCGTCCTCTGTAAGACCATTGTTGAGGACTGCCGACAGGCCAGCTGTCCCTCTTTGCTTCAATTCGATCGCCAGATCCTCGGGCGTTTGAACCTTGTGGTTACGACGTCCGTATTCGTGGCGTAGCTCATCCGAGCCGGGGAGAGCAGACAACCAAGCGCTAGTGAGCTCCTCGCGCGGTTCTCCGCGCAGCGCGTCGATCAGCAACCGTGCGGCGCCCCCAAAGAGGCCCAGCAAGTAGAGAGGCTGGCCAGCCTGAAGTGCGATGACGCCTTCTTCCAAAACACCCGGCCAAAGGCCCTGATAGCCCTTGAGCCGGCCGCCCATTGCAATCCGCGCCGAGGTTCCTCCCTGCATGCAGGTTCGCATGTAGGTCAATGATCGTGCCCAAGCGTAGCGTCGAGCCGGCGTATCGGGCGGCACAAAACCGTTTGAGTTCGCGTTCAGCTCTTGCGCCGTGACGTCGAGGCCCGGCGGCGCCGGTAGGTCCTTGAGCGTGGCTTCCTGGCCGTAGTTACGAAATTCGGCATCGTCAAACTTGCAATGGATCGGCCAGGCGACCCAATTCTCAATTGGAACGGGCGGCTTTCCAGCGACGCCGCTGAGCAGAAGCGAATGACTGCGAACCATCGCCAGCAGCCGTTCCACATAGTTGATATCGTCGCCCACAATCGCGCCTTGTTGCAAGCCGTCGTGGCCCAGTACGCCGCCGTATGCGACGCGAAGCCCGGCAATCAGCAGATAGAGCACCAAATCGTCGGCAAACGTTGCCAAGTGCTCGGGACTCCCGCCATAGAGGTCCGTATCCGGCGCGGTCGACAATGAGACGGCAACTGTTTGAATTCCTGCGGGGCGCTTCCAGCGGGCAAGTTCGCTGAGCGGTGTAGTCAGGTCGATTTTGGTTGCGCTGGTCGGCTGCAGGCGGTCCAATTCTTCGCGGCCGAGCGGCGGGTCGGGATACCATACTCGTGTCGTACCCGCGGGAAGATGGGCCAACGTCAGCGCCTCGGGTGGTGTACCAAGTGCGACTTCGTTTGGGGCAATCGAGCGAAGCAAGCGACGATGTTCATGCTGATAACGCAGTGCTTCCAGCAGCGCCGCTTCGATCACGAATGCGGCATCGTCCGCTTCCCAGCTCTTCTTCCGTTCAATCCACGCGGCGTCCATGGGTTCGGAGGCTGCAATCGCAGCGCGCCACCGCAGCGTCACCGCGTTGCCGAGGTAGGGAAACAACCGAATGACCCGCGCCTCGATCGCATCCACGAGCACCAGCGGTCGAGCGGCAAGCTTTGCCTCGAGCAGCTCGCGTCGGCACCATTCTCGACTTGACCAACTGTCCGTCAGAACAGCGACCAGCGCGCTCGAATTAAGGACGCCCTTCTGGATCTCATCCGGGAAGCGGCCGCCGGGCGGAATGTCCGCGCTATCGTACCAGCCCTGGACTGGCAACTGGGTCAACGTGGCTAGGATCGCTCTGACGGGCCCCTCGGCTATCGCCGCTGGATCCGCAGGCAAATCCTTCTTAGCGTGACTTATGAATAGCCGGATTGGGATATCGGGTAGCTCATCGGCAGGTCTTCCGCCAGCTTGAGGCAGATCCTGCAGAGCCCGCAAGGCACGAACTGCGATATGCAAAACAAGGTGCCGTTCTCTCTCGTCTCCCTGACGTACGTCGAGCCGCACGAAACTTACATAGTCCAACGTCGGTGCGAGCTGCAGTGCGCCGCTGTCGAGCGCTACAGGCAAAACTCGGTGGGGGCTTGCGCCTGCCGGCGAGTGCTGCCCAAGAAGGTTGGTGACGATCTGAGCCCATTTGTCGGCGACAACCCGGTCGCTCTCGCGTGCGCGACGGGCCATTCTCTCGTCGACGAGTATCACGATGATCTCGCGCTCCGCAGCGAGGTCAATCGTCGGAGGCGGACCCCCGTCTACTTGCCGCGGGCCGTATCGCACGGGGATGCGTGGCCCATCGCCCATCGGACGGGCTGAAAACGTCCGATAGAGCTGGCCTGCGAGCTGCCGCGCCTGATCTGACTCCCAATGGAACAACAATTGAATGCGAAGCGTCGCGATCATTTCAGCCTCGCGCAGTTGAAATCTCAATTGGATGCGGTGACACCCACGCGCCGTTATCATATCACATGGGAGCGGCAGCCAACAGCCCCGGCGTTGCGGCGCTCAGATGGACACTAGATGAAGCTGGCCACCTGAACTAGTGAGCGAAAAATTCCGTCAATCTAGCCAACGCGAGACCGCCAACATCCGCGTTGATCTTCCCAGCGACGGCCGTAAATTTTTCCAACACCGTCATCCAGTTCTTTATTGCCTCCGCGAAAGCAGCCTCTTCGGGATTAGCGGCAAGCACTCTGTTTGCTGAGGCGAATAATTCCGAGCGGACCTGCTGCCATTGCAACTTGGCCTTTTTTGCCGCCTCGGGATCTGCCTGGGCGCCCCATAGGACGCTCTTCGCCGCGAAACTATCTAGCTTCAGCTGCTCGGCTTCATCCTCAATCAAGACGATTTCGCGCTGGGTCTGGATGACCATATCCTGCAATTTGCTGTTCTCGCTCTCGTTTTTGAAGGCTCTCACGGAAAGCTCGCTCTTCGGCTCCAGGAAAATCGACCGATAGCGGGCCGCCACGTTCAAGTACGCGAGTGCGATGGTTGTATCCTCTGATCCGTACTCCTTGCGCTTGAGCTTTTCGATGAAGTACATGTGCACGATCTTGCGACCGTTGTAATAGTCGAAATGTGTGGTTACCAGCACTCGGTATAGTTCGCCATCGCCAGGCGCTCTGATGAGTTGGTCATTGTCGATGGCCTTGACGTTGTCGATCGCAGAGTCGAAGACGCGTTCCATCGCCCGCATGATGACAGGGGCGTCTTCCTTGGCGGCCTCAGTTAACTCGATCGCAAATTGCTGCCACTCGATTTCGCTTTCGCGATTCGGAAGCTTGAAAAGTGAAAACGCTTTTCCATGCTCAACAAGGCGAGCTTCGGGTGGGATGCCTCCCTTAGTCAGAACTCCGCCTTCGATCTGGAATTCGATGAGCCTCTGCTCGATTGATCGCTTGGCGATGCGCGCGCCCAAACTGTCGTACATCGCTGATAGGATCAGTGGGACTATTGTCTTGTCGATCGTCTCGTCCCGATGTTTTTTCTTCTTCTCGGCGTCCTTCTCATTCATCGCTCGCTGCCTTGAGCGGCTTTCGGCGCGCCTGGCTACTTCCCGCAGGAACTCTGAGAGAGGATCGTCCTCGTCTTCTTGCCTCGTAGCAAGGCCTTCGACGTACTCGTCTTTGGGGCGACTGAGATCGTTAGAGCTAATCCGGAGCGAGATGCCCTTTACGTCCGTCAGTGTTGGGGGCAGCTCGTCAAAGTAGATAGGGACAATGCGACGAGTCGTCTTTCCGGTTCGCTTTCGCTCGTCATCCATCAGCGCCTGGAAAAAGCCAACCTCGACGCCGTTCCAAGATACGTTCTTTCTGGTGATGCCCGTGAAGAAAACGACCAGATAGTCGGAAAGCCTGAGGTCGTCCTTGATTTGCTCGCTTATGTATCCGCCTGGTGGAATCGATGAGCGGTCACGGAAGACGCGGAGGTTGCCGTCAACCTCGCGTTCCAGAAAGTCAAAAGCGCGCTGAAACACAGTTACGATCTCGTCGTCCTCGTGAGCATAACTGAGGAATATTCGAATCGGCGAGTCTTCTATCCCGTCATGAGCGACTGAAGCCTCAACTAAGGACATCTTGCCCTCGCAAATTTCTACAGCCGAGTGGTCGCCGGCGGCTAATGATTTAGGCAGTAACGTTTTCGGCTAAAACCTTGATCGTCGATCCTAGATGAAGGGGGCGCCGATGTACAGGCGAAGGTTGTGGTCGGCGTGGGGCGGGGCTGTGGTCACTTTTTCCGCGCGAAAGCAGCAATCCACGTCGGACATAGGGCGATGGGTGGTTGCTGCAGCGCAGCTTGGAACGGGATCTCTCGTGGAGCGGCGGTCAGTTCCGCTGCCGCCGATGAGATATGCCGTCGGGCGGTGATGCGAACAGGATAGACGGCGACAGCGCGCATTCCAGCTTTTCCACGACTGACGGTAACAGCGTTGTCTATCGCTTACTCGGTGCCACGATGAATGCTCACATAACTAATTGTCCAGCACGTCTTTGGATGACTCCCAGACGTCGGACCAGTACTGCGTAAACAACGCCGCCAGTAGTTCTGACTCAGCATAAAGGTATTGAACATGACGGGGGTTGTCTGAAGCGGGATAAGAAAACAAAACCCGATTATTATCTGCGATCATAATGTCGACCATAGGGAATGTCGAAATATCAGCAGATAACGTGCGGCATAAATAATTTGGGTGAGCTTCTCGTTTTTTCCGGGCTTCCTGAATGTGCTCTTCTCTGCCCACTCCACTTGCCAATATTTCTCGATAGTCCTTGCCCTCTTGTACAAACTCATCGATCGCTTCGCGATAGAGAGCGCGCGCAGCTGTTTCATTTTTTGCGGTCAGGCGCGCTCTTTTTCCCCACGTGGTGTCGCGTATCGTAGTTGCCGACTTTAGTAGTCCTCTGCACGCCTTGTACACATCCTGTCGAAACTCGATCTTCTTGCAGACCGAGCCAAACACCGTGAGTTCAAGCGTTTTGATTGCGTCGATCAATTGTGCCGGCCTGGTCGCTTTAAAGGCGCCTCTAAATTGTGGATGGATGGCTGAATCTTCGAGGTCTGAGTCAGCCAAAAAAATCAAAACTGGCTTGCCGGCCCCCCAAAATGCTCCGAGTTCCGCCGAACACCATTGAGACCCGATCGATTTAGTGGTCGCAAGGAATACGCACAATCGACATTCGTATATCGCATTGCGCAACTCTTCGGCCAAAGACCGACCTGGCGAAATTTCGGAGGTGTCCCACACATTAAATCCAGCGTGCTCAAGCGCCATGCGTAAAGTAAGATAGTACGCTTCGTCCTTGTCGCTGTGACTGATGAAAATCTTAGTTTCAATAATCGACCGCACTGATTTTGATAAATCGTTGTCCAGCATTGGCCACCTGAAAATGATTCTGTTATGCGAGCCCGAGGTGCACGTCTAGTAGGACGTTCTCCGGCCGAGACCGTCCCGCGGCCTGGATAGTAAAAACCCAGCCAGGGCGAGAGCAACAAGAAACACACGCGAAATCGCTCGCGAGGCTCAGAAAATCTGTGATTCTCCTTGTGTCCTGGTTGGGTGCCGCCAGTGAGCCCCTCAATTTGCGCTACGAATGGGCGCCCGTCGGCCCATCGCGGCATCCTGCATTTGCCGCGCTGTCGAGCAAAAGCGAAATGCCGCGTTGCGGCGCGCCAGGTAGCGGTTGCGATGGCGCGGGTTCTGTGTGGCCAATCTTGGGGACCGCTATTTTGTCAGCAGCGAGAGCTGAGATTGATCGGGTGACCAGATCTTCTGGGAGCGGAGATAGTCACCGATCTGGCTGCCATTGAGAACAAAGGTGCGCGAATGGTCGTCACTGCTCCAAACTGCAAAATCGAGGTTCTCGCGCATCCTCGTAACGACGGCTGGACTGAACTCATCGGTGCTTAGGCCTGTCGGCAGAAGCTCATCGCGGCCGTGAGTTCGAACGCACAGGCTTAGTAGCCCAGCATCGTCGATGACCATGTTTTGAGACTTGGAGCAGGGCTCGATGCCACTGTGCTCGTGCCCGACGGCGCCGAATGTCTTCTTGACTGCTTCGGAGGGTTGTTCGATGGGGGAGTTCAGGCCAGCGAGTAGAGCGGGCTCCGGCCGGCGCCACAGCCGTACGCCACTTCGCGCGCTGGTCAATAGAAGACTGCCGGTTGAGCTGAAACGGACCGCGTCGAAATTCTCGTTCAACGCATCAGATGATGCGGTGCTTATCAAGCGAGCAATTGGGAAGGCGGTCTTGTCATAAACTGTTACGGTTCCGGAGCGACGGGCCACGGCGAAGGTTTCTGTCGCGCGATCGACTGCAATTTGATCCACTGCGCGGTGTTTGTCTGGCAGCGCTTTGACGACTCTGGTCCCTATGTCCACGATTCGGATCCATCCATGCGTCGATGCCGCGATGACGCGATTGGCGTCCAGGAAACGAATGAACCCGCTAGCCTCGCCCGGGGTTTCTTCAAGGGGTATGACGACGGACCATTGTTCAGTCGAAAGGTCAAAAATTCCCACGGCATCGGCCCTGCCTCGCAGAAACGCGGCGAGACGCTGACCATCGTCACTGATCTGAATATCTTCAATCCGGCCGGACGCTGCAATTTCGTGGACCGCTCCGTCACGAATGATAACCAGCCCGACATCACTGGCAGATGCGACGAGCCTTCCATCGGGGGTGCAGCCGAGCGGGGAAAAGATCGCGGAACTCATCCCCGAGGAATCTGCCGTGATGATTTGGTCGGATTTCGACCGAACATCCATCACATGGATTTTAACCGCACTATCGTCGATTTCTCTCGCAGCGAGGATATTTGGGCCGCAGACTGTGACGCGCCCGAACGCTCCATTGAAGGCGTGGAGCATTGCGCCATCGCCGCCCCAAAGCGTTACACTGCCTGGACCATTGCCGTCGCGGTACCGCCAGGTCACAAGACCATTGCCTGAAATGAAAGCAATGTTTCCGGTTCCGGCTATTTGAAAGTCGCTTTGGGATATGGTCCAACTCTTCTCGTTCCCTGAGCCAAGGTCGCGAACATGTAGGCGTGAGCCAGCATCCACCCACGCCATCTTGCTGCCGTCCTCTGACAGCGCCGCATCATAGCCGTCATCCAGACGTTCGCTATATATCCACGATCCCGAGTTGAAAGCACGGAGCGTGGCGACCTGAGCCGTGGCAGTCGATCCATATCCCGCAGCGAGTTGTCCCAGCCGAAGAGAAAGCGTTGGATCGCTTGCCGAGTATGAATACGCGGCATTGCCGTATGCCGCCGCGGTTGCTTGCCTGCGCTGCTGGTCCGCCATGAGGCCCAAACCAACGGCCGCGATGAGGAGCATTGCCAGGATGGCGGCGGCGCCTTGAAAGAACATCAAGCGCGTTCGATCGCGCCGGCGCCCCATCAGGTTGCGTCGTATCGCAGCAAGGACGACTTCCGAAGGCGGAGCAGTGAACGACTGCGCGTCCTGCGCAATATATAGAAACGGGGCGAGTTGCCTGAGGATAGGATGCGACGCTGCTGCAGCCCCACCTTCTTGGTCGAGCGCATCCGTGATGATTTTGCCAAAGTCGATCAGCATGACTTTGGGGTTTTGCCGGTGGGTGCGAAAATAGGTTCTAATCTCTTCCTCGACCCAGTCCACCGGTCGTCGCAGTTTGAGAAGCTCTGGTGAACCAACGAGCAGAAACAAAGACGATTTGGCGACATGCTGGCGGGTCGCCAGCAACAACGAGTCGCCCGGTCCGTAGACTACCCGATCGATGAAACACGAGATCCCTTCTGCGCGTAGTTTGTCGTACAGATCCTGTGCGTACTGCGCGGCGTCGGCCCGCCGGTGCGCAATAAACACGTCGTAGCCCCACCATCCATCGACCCACCGGGAGACCGACACGCGCACGAGTGCTAGCCGAGCGATTAAACGCCTTAGCCAATAGCGCAACCGTTTCACAAGGACCCTCCCTTCGTGGCAGTGCTAGCCTCGACGGCCAGAAGCAGATCACTGTGCCAAGGGTCTCGCCCAATTGTGGGCCGGTTACTCGGCAGCTCCGGTTCTGTAAAATCTATTCACGACAATGACGCCTCCAACGATCGTGCCAATTCTAATCATCGCGGCCAAGTCCAGTGCGGGACGAAAGTCGAAGACGTTGATGAGAGCGGTGAGCACAATGCTAAGCCCTCTCCAGATTGCGTAAGCGAACCCAAGTGGTACTGTCTTGAGCGTTTGCGAAAGGAAAAGAATGAGCCCGCGTAGAAGGCAGCCATGAGCAATGTGGGTATTGGCCTCGTGAACTGTTCGGATATATGAAGAAGAGATGTTTCGATGACCTCTCAAACAATTGCAAGCGCTACACAGGCAGACAAACTAGAGGTCATCCTCAAAGCCTTTAAGCTATCGCGCAATAGTTGTATGCTCTATTGCAATTAACCGCAAGGAACATGGTCGAGTTGTGCGGTCGCTAGGTTGACGTTCGGCCGCGAAGGCCACAGGGCAAGTTGCCTGCCGCCGCTTCGAGAGTGAGCCAAACAGAACGTTCGTGCGAAGTCCCATCGTTTGAAGAGCGGACATGTGAGTTTCTGCCGCCAACTCCCAGTCCTAGATCGTGTGGGTATTGCGGATCTCACCATCGGTCCGGTCAAGCAAGAGTGTGGTGTGCGCACTATATGTGTGTCGCAGTTCAATTCACGCCCGAGCGTTCGGGATATCGAATGCGCGATCGAGGCTTCCGCTAAGGGCGAAGCCAGCGGATGTCGTGGTCTTTGGGCAGTCGAAGTTTAGCGGACGGTTCGAGTTTGGGGTGGCAAGCAATCTCTATCCGCGTGACGGGAATGTTCCAGGCCTCCGCGAGATTCTGCTTCAATGACGCGAGGGTAAAAGTGATGTGGGAAAGCTTCCAAACCCGATCACTGGGATCGTGCGTGTCGTCGGCCTTTACCACCAGTTCGCGGCGGCCCAGCTTCAGGCTCTTGACCGTTGGCGGGTCCGTTTCTCTTACACCGAGCTTAAATCTGATGAGCTCCGGCGTTAGGCTCGGTAGAAATGGAAGCTGATCTTGGTAAGGTTCCAAAGCTCGACGAATGAACGAAATAGACGATGCAAACTTCTTGACCTCTTGGAGCGCAAGGAGCCGTTCGAGATACCGTCCTTTTGGGCGCGGTCTAAATTCGCCTTCAGAGTTAAAATACACCTCGAAGAACATGCCGTTGAGCAGGTGCGTCGCGGCTTCTTCCGGCAACCTCGCCAATTCCCGTCTCAGATTGGCCAAAAGTTCTTTCGCGCTCCGTTCTTCACCGTCGGCGCACTGATAGATGTTGCGACCCAGGACGAAGATTTGATCCGGTGTGAGTGCCGACCAATCGAGCTCGAATATGGTGCCGATCGCTGGCTCTTGGGTGTACCAATCATGTGATTTCAAGTCGGTGAGGAGGTTCGTGAACGCCTTGCCTTTTGGCATTGGGAAGTCGATATCGGCCTTCGCGTTGTCGGAGTATGACAGCGTTCTGGGCAGCTCCACGCCGGCGGCAACCAGCTTCTTGACGATTAGATTGGCGACCTGCTCAGGCGTCTTCTTGGGGAGCGAAATGCTGCCGGTCCCCTTCGCCAAGCCGGGAAGCGTGATTGTCGTGTCGAAGTAAGCGGGAAGGATATACTCCTTGCCAACGTCCGCGAGCGCCCGTTGTTGAGCGGCTTTGCGTTCATGGTTGGTCCAAAGCTTGTCCCTGTAATGCTCGGATATGAACATGACCGTGAAGAGGGCCTGGTTCTGGTACACGTCCTTTAAACGGTCGTACAGGTTCTTGCCCCAGAGATCGGCTTCTTCGTACGCGTCATAAAAGACCTCGACGCCATCTGACCGAAGCTGCGCCGCGACCTTTTCTACGAAATCTCGATCTTCGTCCGCAAATGAGAGCGCGACGTGGTACGTAGGCTCGATGGTGGCCATTGAAGATGCTGGTTCGGGCGAGGCGGGGCCGGCTCTCGGAGTAAACGTTCTCAGCCAAACAGATCTGCGACAGCAAGTTGCGCGCGATCCGATTTGCGAGGACGCCCTCTTTCTCTGCGGCTGGTCGCGCTGGCGGGCTCTTTGAGTTGCAGGCCCGGCGTCTTCACAACACCACCATTGGGCAAGCTCCACTTGGGCGGGAAGAAAAGCTCGATAGGGCCTTGAGTGGCGACATATTTGGCCTTGATCCTGCTGCGGGCGCTGGTGAGCTCAGGAACAGCCTCGCGGCAATATTTATCGAGCTCGCAGAACAGACCTTGGCAATCAATGCCATGCAGCTTGCGGCCGAACAGTCCGCCGAAAGGCAAACCCAGGCGTGCGAATTCTTGGTCCTGCCGCTCGACCATCCACAGGATGGTCTCCGCCGGGGTGTAGTCCCCCAAGGTGGTGAACGCTTTCTTCAAGCCTCGCAAGGCGCCGGGACCAGCCTGCGTGTAGTCGTTCTCGCTGAAATCGATGAGATCAGAATAGTTGAGGTCGATAGCGGTCTGGTACGCCATGAAAGGGCCCAGGAGGGGAAAGCTCTGCAAGAGCGCTACAACGTCCTCGAGCGAGGGCGCCTGGAGTATCCGTTCAGCGCAAGCCTTTTCTAGGAACATATGCTTGAAGAGACCGACGTGATTGCGATGCTTTTCGTCGAAACCGAATGCCTTGTTGGCGCAGAGGATGAAAGCTCCGGTGTAAAGGCCTCCGGTCGTCGCCTTGACACGGTCGAGAGCTCGTTCGAATGCGCCGGTGCGCAGATGCTCAATGCGTGGCGCGCCGCCTAACACGTCCGTCACGCCAAGCCAGGTCTCGATCTTGCTGAACGTGCGGAATGCAACGATCTGAAAGGCACGATCCCTTGCCGTGCTTTCTGTATCCTGTCCGTACGCCACATCCCGGATCATAAACTGAGATACGCGATCGGCGGCGCGAAACACGTTGCAGAATTTGAAGGTCTGAAGGATCTGGTCGTCGGTCCACGGCCACGTCTTGCCGGTCAACCGGGCCTCGAACGCCGCCTGGCGGCGCGAAGCAAAGGTCCAGTAGAGTTCATAGACGCCACGTCGTGGTTCTGGGGGCGCACGGCGGACGCGGACGGCTGCAGATTTCGTCATCGTTGCCTCAAGAACACTCCAGTGCCATGGAGGTTGAAGTAGCGCTCGTCGGTAGCAAGTCGTTTGGCGGCTATTCTTTCACCAATCGTGTCAAGATGGCGGTCATGGCCAGTCCAGTGATCAAAGACGACCGCGCCGCCGACCACCGTACGATCCGCTATGACACGAATAATGGCGCTTGCGGACGAAAAATTGTCAGTATCCACGAAAGATAGCACCAGATCCTGATCCTGGAGCCGCGAGGCGGTCTGAACCACGTCCCCTTCGATCACCTCGACGTTACGTCCCGCGAACACCGCTTTGACCAGATCGGCGTCGAGAAAGACGCAATCGGGATGGGCGTACATGTCGAGCGCGTTCCGCTTGGGCGGAAACCCATCAAAAGTATCGAACCCGTAGACCTTCCAGTCAGCCCCGAGCTCCTCAATGAACCTGGACATGAGCATCGTCGTTCCGCCCTTGAACATACCAAATTCGGCAACGACTCCCTTCAGTCCTTGTCGGTGTGCGTTCTGCAGGCACTGGTAGATGTGCACGAGGGAGTTTTGGTAGCCGTTGGCGAATGATGGAATGAAGAGTTCCTGTCGGACCCGGTCAAAGATTTCGTCTCGAAACGCAAAATGCGAGAACCCCCCGATCAAAAGCTTGGTCTCAGCGGAAAGGAGGGCCGCCACAGCTTCCAGCAGCGGTTCTTTTCCGACGTCGTCTGCGATGACAACGATGTCGGGCTGTTCAGGAGCAATTGCATCCAGGGGTTTGATGGACGTCGGTCCCACAGGTGTGACAGGGGCGAAGATCCCGGAGAGCAGGGCCGCTCCGGTCGAGAAGACCGGATCGGAAGCAAGCTCTACTGCCGCCGGCGTCCATCCGACGATCGCGACTTTTGCCCCAGGAGGCCGGGCAACGACCGCCTCGCGGAGCTTCAGTTTCAGCTTGGCGAGATCGTCAGCATTCATGAGGTGAGCTCCGATTGAATAAACCGCGCCACGGACGCCTTATCGTCTGCCACGAGCCTGACAACCAACCGGCCAGCAGACTCGGCCAAGAGTCCAGCAAAGTGCAGCCCCTCGGAACGCGAGACGCCTGCCTCAGCCTGGCGCCAACACGTTTCGAAGCGTGCGACGATCTCGCGGATCAGTTCGTCGCTACCCTGGGGGCCGACGCTCAGATCGAGACGATCAACCAGCGCGTCAAAGTTCGCATCATGATTGCTCAGCGGCTTCGGAGACCCGGGTTCGAGCAGGGCTCCCTCGTCCAGCTCTTCAGCGAGGAAGAGCCGGTATTTGTCGACGTAGACAAGCAGGTCGACCGCGGTGTCCAGCATCGTTTCCCCGCTCATCGTCGCACCCGTCGTGATGATGGTCTCCAGCCGGTCAACCTTCCGCGCAATGTTCGGAAGGATACTTACCAGCTCGCCGCGGCGTTTCCAGGCGCTCCCGTAGGCTCGATCCTTGTGTGCATGGAGGCGTTTGACCGCCGACTTGAACGCATTGGGCAGGTTGGAGGTCCGGGTGCGGCAAGCGTCGAAGAAGTGGGCGATCGCCGGCTGCGCGACGTTCTGTAGAAGGTCGGGATAACGTCGGGCGAGCTGCTCATACATCGCGACGACGTAGTCGTCGGCGGGCAGCGCCGCCAGCTCCGTCACCAGGCGGTCAGGGCCCCACTGCTCGTGCGCCCAGTACACCTGGACCAACGCGAGACCGCTGTCGAGCAGTGGGTCCTCGGTGCGGCCATGAACAAAGAGCGGGCCGTCCGGTTTCGCGCGAATCTGCTCCTCGAGCGTAAACCATAGATCAAGCTTCGCCTGGAAGTCGCTCCAAGGGGTTTGAAACGCGGCGCGGCCAATGCCGAAGTCGTAAGGCGTCAGGCCGTGAAACTCTTCGTCGATCTGCCGGGCTCTGTTGAAATGCTGATCATAGAGATGGAAGGAGTGAGCGAAGTATCTCACTCTGCCAACGCCCAGGCCCAGCCAGTAAGCCATCACCTCCTGGAGAATGCTCCATTCAAATGCATTGGCGCCCGAAAAGCCCCACATGGCGTCATTGCTGCGAATGGCGACGCTCAGATGAAGTCGACCCTCCCGCGCGATCCAGCTGAGCCAGTTGTTGCAGGGGATGTCGTTGGAAACGGCAAAATCCCGTTCCGGATCAAACAGGGCCATGACGGCTCGCCGGCTTGTGGGGTCTTCGCTCAGCAGCCGTCGCACGCTGTCGAGTTGATCGACATGACCCGCCCAACGACGCAAGCGTGGACCATACGCGCCATGCCATGTCTGCCCGTCATCAGAAAAATCGGGGGCTCTCGGCAGATATCGCGCCAGCCAAGCGATGTCATCGCGCCCCGCCAGCACCCACATGGCCTCGGCAAACTGCGCGAAGGCATCGTTGTGGCGCTTCGGCAAGAAGAGGTACCGCTCGAGCGGCTGATCGAGCGTTGTCGTTCTGCCGACCAGCTCGCGTGTCGCCTTGCCTCGGACGACAACGTCGGAGCCATGGTCCAATACGTCGATCACGCTGCCGGCGGTAGCAAAGCTTATGTTGCGGTAAATTGGCATGGCGCAAAACCCGCGTTGCTTGTTCAGCCGTTCGCATGACGCGAACTGAAACGATGTCGCTTCTGCAGTGGCGACGACAGTATTCGACTTGAGAAACCCGGAAGAAAACGTCCGGTCGCTGGCGTGCGGTTAGATCAGCTTGTTCTGAGTTCGAGAGTATCGCTTGTCGCTCATGCGGAATTGGAAAGGATCGCCGAGGACGCGATTGGTCCGTCCCCCTGCGGCTCGCGCGATCCAATTCAGCAGCTTTTGGCACTGCTCCTGCTGGTAGACCCGATGGCCTCGCCAGTTGCGATAGCCGATCTGCTCGAGCAGCTTGGGCGGTACCTCAGGTGCGCTCGCGCCGAAATAGTAAAACTCTTCTGAAATCAAAATCCGGTCGGTCCTGGTGTCGTGCAGGGTATTTGGCTGGTCCTGCTCGCCGCTTGGTTGGCTGTGAACGCAATTCTCCTGGAGCCACGCTCCCGTCTTGGGATCGGTGTGATAGACGTTGTCACCGACCATTTTTTTGGGGCTGCCATTTCGGACGGGACGCTTCCCTCTAAACTGATCCGATCGCCAGTATTCGTTGAACGTCATCTCGCCGGTGACGCGCATGGCATAGATGCATCGGCCGGTGGCCTTGAGGTCGCCCCCGCCCATACCGATCAGCCAATCGCCTCGACTGGCGGTCCGCCGGATGACCGGCATGCAGCAGGCAAAGGTACAAACTCCGCCAAAAGGGTTGGGGGCAAAACCGAAGTCGTATCTGACGACATAGATGTAGATCTTGGACACGATGTCCTAGCAACTCGAAACCGGAGGCTCGTAGATCGGCTGCCGTGGTTCGCCGCTGCCGGGGTTCTCGAACGGAGAATCCGTTCCTTCGATCGCGTCGATGATGCTTTCTGAGTTCCAGTTCACCCTAGCGTCTTCATAGTCATTCAGCGCGTCAGGAACGTCGGCCTCGGTTCCGCCGCGGGTGTAGACGCCGACAATACGCTTTCCGAGTTCGTGAGCTTGCCGGATTTCCCAATCAACCCAGGGTCGGCTGTGTGTCTCTTTGCCGATCAGCACGATGACCGTCGACGCCCATGAGATCTTCATTCGCAATAGGCGCTTCAGTGTCTTTTCCGGAATTTCATCGCGGTCCAAACGCGCCTGGTTGGTCGGCTTCGCCCGGATCGAGCTGTTCCGAAGCTCGTACCCATTCCGGCTGAGCATGTCCGTAAGCCTGGCGACGTGATCGTCGTCGGCGTGATGATGGCTAATAAAAGCGTGCTTGCGTTTGGACATAAGGAACCTGCAGGAAATCCCAGCTATGCTGCGCCGCAACGAATCCCGTAACGGGGAATATTACCACATATGGGAGGTGGTTCCTCGAATCCAAGCCACAGGGCTGGTCGCCCGGAATATTTGAGTCCTAGAAAGATTTCGGGCTGCTCGATCGATGCTTACAACGTATCGATGTCTACGTGGATAATCTTGCGCTGGGGGCCCGTCACTGATCATCATCTTCGTCCGTCACGGGGGCGACCCTGCCGGATCGTCCTTGACGCCGCGGGCGACGATCCGGAGCGCACCATCGGCAAGTGGCCGCTGCAGCTTCAGGGCATCGTCCGGAGGGGCCGTCATCCAGGCTTCGACTTCGTCCGGTGTAGTCAGGATCGCGGGCATCGCCTTTGGGTGGATGGTGCCCACCTCGGCGTTCGGCTCCGTTGTGAGGAATGCGTAGAGGTCGTTAGTCGTCTCGCCTTCCTTGACCTTCCGGACAGACGTCCAGTTGGTCCAGATGCCGGCGAAGCAGGCGAGGGGCCGGGTCTCATCGAGCGCGAACCAGATATCGCCGCCCTCGGCCTTATTGAACTCGCTGAAGGAGTTGAACGGCACCACGCAGCGATGCTCGGTGCCCAGCCAACGGGCCCAGTGTTTGCTCTTCACATTGCGGATGTTGGTCGTCCCGCCGTCCGGCTCCATCCGCAGCAATTCCTTGAAATCGACGGTCTTGCCCTTGGCCTGAAGCTTTTCGGCTCGTTTCTTGGTGGCGTCCATCAGCGCTTTTGACGACGACGGCATTCCCCAGCGCGCCGTAGCGAGTTCGCGGCCCCCGGCCCCGTTGCGCACGATCGGTGCCTTGTAGTCGGGGAAAACCCCGGGCATCGGCGCCAGATTGCCGACGTATCGGTTCACGACGCGGAACAACGCGCTGATCGCGGCTTGGTTGGTCGTGATCGAGTAGAGATTGCACATCGGTCAGGTTTCGGTGCGAGGGTGGCGCGGCTGCAACGCCAATTGTAGCAGAGTCGCGGAAGGACGCCGGCCCGCCTTGGCGCATTTGCGGCAGCGCAGCCGGCTGGCGAGGTCGTGCACGAAGGTGGTCGGCGGATGCTTCATCGCCGCGAGGTCGACGTCGCTCGGCGTCTTGCAGCGCGCGCACTGGATCTCCAGCCAAGGGAAGCCTCCATTCACCGCTTGGTCGATCGTCGGGGACGGATCAATCGGTTCTCCGTCTGACCACATGCGTTCGTTCCAACTCTCGCAAAGAAGCTTGTCTGCCTGCTGGATAAGCGCTTCCCCTTTCGCCCGCGTCTCCGCCGATCGGGTAGCCAGGATGTTGGCCATTGCCCGCGCCTTGCCGAGCTCTTTCGCCAGAGCCTTGCGATCGCCGCCCGATAGCGGCGTGGGGTGATACTTCGGGGCCATCCGGACATCCAGGCGCAAAGAGATCGGATCGGCAATCCAGCGGGCTACGGCTTCTCGAACGCCGGCCAGCACCCGTCTTCCTCATGCCTGCCGGTGCGCTGTTGGCAGGTGTTGTCGAGCAGCCGCTGCGCGACGTCCTTCCAGATCGCGTTGCCGCCATACAACCGGACTGCATCGGCGGTCTGGATTTCCACGGTTCGCTCGCAGCGGCGGCAGGAGACGCGCAGGACGTGGCGTTGAATTTCCGAAAGATGCCGTTGCCGCATCTGGGCCCCGGTCGCCTCGGCGCGCGGGTCTTTGAGGACCGATTCCCAGTATTCGGCCGGGAGTGGCGCATCTGGAGCCGCGGCGGAGGTAGCCGGCCTGCGCGCGGCGTCAGCGGCCAGTTTTTCCATCTGCTTCGGGGTCGGCATGCGCCAGCTCGCGGGTCGGTCGGTCATTACGGATTAGAACATAAAGTGAACAAAAGTCGAGTCCGCTTAAGCCCGCGCCGGGGAAAAATCATCCTTTTGGTAGGGGCGCGGTGTCGGAACCAAGCCGGGCCGTTCGTCTTGAATCCGGCATCAGTATCGGAGTTCCCCCGCCATGGCCCCCCGCGCTAACTGGAAAGGCTTTCTGCGTCTTTCTCTCGTCACCTGTCCGGTCGCGCTCTATCCGGCCACCTCCGAATCCGAAAAGGTCTCGTTTAACCAGCTCAACCGGAAGACCGGCCATCGCATCAAGTACGCCAAGGTCGATGCCGACACCGGCGAGGAGGTCGCCAATGAGGACATCGTCAAGGGGTATAAGGTCGACACCGACACCTTCATCGAGGTGACCAAGGAGGAGCTCGAGAACGTCGCGCTGGAATCGACGCGGACCATCGAGATCGACGAGTTCGTCGACCGCAGCGAAATTGATCCGAGATATCTGATCCGTCCCTACTACCTGGTGCCGGACGGGAAGGTCGGTCACGACGCCTTCGCCGTCGTCCGTGAAACGATCCGTGAGATGAACAAGGTCGCGATCGGACGGGTGGTGCTGACCAACCGTGAGCACATCATCGCCCTCGAGCCCATGGACAAGGGACTGATGGGGACGCTGCTGCGCTATCCTTACGAGGTGCGTGCTGCAGATGAGTATTTCGACGAGATCCAGGATGTCAAAGTCACCAAGGACATGCTCGATCTCGCCAAGCACATCGTCAACCAGAAGGCGGGCCACTTCGAGCCGGACAAGTTCGAAGACCAATACGAAACCGCCCTCATCGATCTCATCAACCAGAAGCGCGCCGGCAAACCCATCACGGCGAAAGCGCGTCCCCGCGGCGAGAACGTGGTGGATCTGATGGACGCGCTGCGCAAGAGCATCGGAAGAGAAGCGGCGACGGCGACCGAGGCGCCGAAGAAGCCAGCCAAGAAGCCGCGCAAGGCGGCCGCCGGGCAGAAGGAAATGCTGATGCCGATTGCCGGCAAGAAACCGGCCAAGGAGGCTGCGGCGAAGAAGCTGGCGGCCAAACCGCAGCGGAAGTCGGCTTAAGGTATCCTTGCGGTGGGTTCACGGAAAGCTCGCTCCGACACGCCGGATGCATCGAGATATTGCCCGGGCCCGCCGCTCTGTTTGCCGCTTTGGAAGTTCTCTGCTCGCGAGGTAAACAACACCGCTGATCGCATGGCAGCGGTCAGTGGGCGGTGCGGGGAAGCGTCTCATGGCGAGAAAACTGAAGACCTACCAGACCTCGCTCGGCTTCTTCGATCTGGCGATTGCCGCTCCCTCCATGAAAGCGGCTCTGGAAGCGTGGGGCGCAGACAGCAATCTCTTCCACCAGGGCGCGGCGAAGGAAAGCGACGATCCGGACGTTATCGCAGCGGCCATGGCAAAGCCCGGCGTCGTTCTAAGGCGCCCGGTCGGAACCGACCGACCTTTCAGCGAGCATGCCGAGCTGCCCACCGATCTTGGCGACGGCGGACCAACGAAAGTCGCCCGCAAGTTGAAAGGCCCAAAGGCAAAGAACCTTTCCTCTCGCCCCGTCGACAAGGCTGCCGAACGAAAGGCCGCTCTCGCCTTCGAAAAGGAGCAGAAGCGGCGCCAGCTTGAACAGGCAAAGGAAGAGGCTGCCAGGCAGAAGGACCGTGAACGCCGTCAGCAGGCTGTCGACAAGGCGCAGGCTGCGCTGGACAAGGCTGAGCAAGAGCATGCGAAGCGGGCCGCCGCCATCCAGGCCGAGCTTGAGGCTCTCGAGAAGAGATCGCAGGTCGAAAAAGCCCGCTGGCATAAGGAGAAGGAGCAATTGGAAGCTACGCTGCGGCGCGCCCGGGGTTAGTTTCGGTCGTGCTCGGCGCCCGTCCTTCTAATCAGGAGGGCATTCTGGGCAGGTATCACCAATCGAGTTCAGCACGTCGTGAACTTCGGCCGCCGCTGCATCGGGGGAGACGCCTGCTGGCGGGTCTCCACGGGCGATATCGAAGGCCCGCTCCCTTGCATGCGGATCGGCGCGGTCCTGCATCCAGCCGTGTTCCTCGCACTCGCGGATGGCGCCCGCTTCCTGGAGAACGTGGATCGCCCACCCGCGCATCGTCCGTATCGCCGGTCTTCGTTCATTTGTCATCAGCATGGAAAGGGCTCCGGTACGGCGAATCGTTTTGTCCGTCATTCGTTCCAGCCGATAACACATGGCTGGGATTCGCAACGGCGGGAGCTCGTCCCTGAACTTAGTCTTCCTGGCTTTTCGTTTGGGCGCGTGCGGCAAGCGCCGCACCGGGCTCTCGTGAACCGAGCCGCAAGGCGTCTCGGCCATCCGGCTTCGATCCCTCGCGCGATCATGAGTCGCTCGCCGGAGGCACTCGCGTTAGGGGCCGCCGTCATTTCATGCCGGCGCCGCTATCACTGCCCCGAACGCGGGTGCCTTGTTAACCGGTCTCGCGACTGCACTCGGTCGCGGGTCCCGCCGTCATTTCATGCCGGCGTCGCTATCACTGCCCCGCGCCGGGTGCCTTTGCCTTCCCTTCGTTCCGCGCTCTTCGGGCTTCCATCACTTTTGCGAAAGGAGGCTGCGCTGCCGCGAAAACCCATTCTCTCAGAGAACTTACGGCGTCACCGTCACTGGAAGTGGTGGTATTGATCCTTCGCGCAAGAGCAGATCATGCCCCTCGCCGGGCAGAAACGAAAAACCGGACCTTTATGCAGTAGCTAGCTGCACAAAGGGCCGGCCTTATGTTGTCTTGCCGCGCTAGAGAAACGGCTGCAAAGGACATTTCAGATCCTTTGGACAGGTTCGCTTTGCGTCCGGGTTGCGGCGACCCGCAAGCGGCAATCTCTCAGTCGCGGATACGACTACTTCTTTTTCTTTGAAGTCTTCTTTGCCACCTTCTTGGTGGCTGCCTTGGCGGTCTTCTTTGCCTTCTTCGCTTTCTTGGCCATGTCGTCCTCTGTAAAAAAACCTGGCTCAGTGAACATGCGCACGCCGTGAATCGACATGCGCAACATTGAGACGATATCACAAATGCAAAATTGATACCAATGAGTGGTGAGATCGCTCTTGAGTCGCTTGCCGGGCGTTCATCCCTAACGCCAAGACGCGGCGCGACCGCGAATCCGCTTGTCAAAGAGCGCGTCGCGTCACCGTCACTTAGAGTGAGAGTGCGGGCCGGATCTGCCGCGACGGGTTGAAGATCGGAGGAGAGGCTTCCGGTGCCCGTCGCGGAGAACCTTGATGCCTGGACATACCGCCCGAGTTCGCGCCGGCAAAGACCGCGCGAGCCTTTACACCGAAATCACCGACAAGATCATCGCCGAGCTGGAGGCCGGCCGTATCCCGTGGGTGCAGCCATGGGGGACGGCGGCGATCAAGGCGCCGCTCGCCATGCCGCGCAACGCGTCGACGCAGCGCGGTTATTCCGGGATCAATGTGCTGATCCTGTGGGGTGCCGTTATCGAGCACGGCTTTTCCGGACAGAGCTGGCTCACTTTTCGCCAGGCGCTTGGGCTTGGCGGTTACGTCAGGAAGGGCGAACGGGGAACGACCGTCGTTTATGCCGACCGCTTCACCCCGGACGACGAACGTCGGCGCGCCGCGGAGGCCGGTGAAGAGCCGGGCGCCATCGCGTTTCTCAAGCGTTTTACCGTCTTCAACACGGACCAGTGCAATGGCTTGCCCGAGAGGGTCGCTGCCTCGGTCGTCCCGGCGCCACCAGATCAGATTGAGCCCCGAGCCGAGGCGTTGATCGCCGCCACCGGCGCGGATTTTCGAACCGGCGGTGCGCGCGCCTACTACAACACGGTGGGCGATTTCGTGCAGGTCCCACCGCCAGCTGTCTATTTCGAGCCGATCAATTGGCACCGGACCGCATTTCATGAGCTTGGTCATTGGACCGGCCAAGCGTCCCGCCTCGACCGCGACCACTCCGGTTCGTTCGGCTCAAAATCGTACGCGCGCGAAGAGCTGGTCGCGGAAATGGCGGGTGCCTTCGTTTGTGCCTCGCTCGGTATCGTGCCGACCGTGCGCCACGCCGACTACATCGGTTCCTGGCTCGAGGTGCTGCGCGAGGATAATCGCGCTGTCGTGCGCGCCGCGAGCGCGGCATCGAAGGCCGCTGATTTCCTGCTCGCCTTTCTGCCGCCCGCGATCGATTCCATCGTTGAGGGCAATGAGGAGGCCGCGTGATGCATCCGCACGTCGTCTCAGTGTCCGCCTACAGTTGGTGCTGCGTGTCAGAGAGTGAGAGGAGCGCCGGTTTGCCTGTGACGGGTAGGAGGTCGAGAGAGAGTCTTTCGGCCGCCCGTCGTGGAGAAACCGACATGGCAAGCGCCGTTCAGAAAATTAAACTCAGTCCCTCCCGCGATATTCCCTTCAACAAGCTAGTCTTGAGTCAGTCCAACGTCCGCCGCGTGAAGGCTGGCGTCTCGATCGAGCAATTGGCGGAGAGCATCGCTCAGCGCACGCTGTTACAAAGCCTGAGCGTCCGTGCGGTCGCCGATGCCGACGGCCAGGAGACTGGCATGTTCGAGGTGCCGGCTGGTGGACGCCGCTACCGCGCGCTTGAACTGCTGGTCAAGCAGAAGCGTATGGCGAGGACGCAACCTGTCCCCTGCGTTATCAGGAATGGCGGCATCGCCGAGGACGATTCCCTCGCGGAGAATGACGAGCGGGTCGGCCTGCACCCGCTGGATCAGTTCCGCGCGTTCAAGGTGTTGCATGACGGTGGCATGAGTGAAGAGGATATCGCCGCGCGGCACTTCGTCCCGCCAGCGATCGTCAAGCAGCGCCTGCGTCTGGCATCGGTGTCGCCGAAGTTGCACGATGTCTATGCCGAAGATGGCATGACGCTCGAGCAGTTGATGGCCTTTTCCGTCACGGCCGACCAGGCGCGTCAGGAGCAGGTCTGGGATAATGCCAGCAGATCCGGCAACGACGAGCCATATCAGATCCGGCGGATGCTGACGGAGAATACCGTGCGCGCTTCCGACCGGCGCGCCCAGTTCGTCGGACTTGACGCTTACGAGCAGGCCGGCGGCACCGTTTTGCGGGACCTTTTCGAGCACGATGACGGCGGCTGGCTTCAAGATGTCCCTTTGCTCGACCGCCTCGTGACAGAAAGGCTCAAGGCCGAAGCCGAGACCATTGCCGCCGAGGGTTGGAAGTGGATTTCCGTGGCCGTCGATTTCCCCTACGGCCATGCGACAGGCCTGCGCGAACTGGAGGGCAAACCTCTCGACCTCTCCCCTCAGGAGCAGGTCACCATTGACGCGCTGAACGCCGAACTGGCCAAGCTTGAATCCGAATACCAGGATGCCGACGAATTGCCCGACGACGTCGATCAGCGTCTCGGCGAGATCGAAGCTGCACTGACGGCGCTCGAGGACAGGCCCGTGCTCTACGATCCGACCGAGATCGTCCGAGCTGGCGTCTTCGTCAGCATCGATTCCGAGGGACGCCTTTCCGTGGACCGGGGTTACGTCCGGGCAGAGGACGACAAGCCGGCAACCAATCCTGATGTCGGGCAGGCCACCGATCCGTTGTCGACCGAAGGGCAAGAGGCAAGCACTTCCGTCCAGCGCACGGTGATCGCAGTCGCCGGTCACCCGGTCGATGCCGAAGAAGATGAAGACGATGCGGCCAAACCTCTGCCGGATCGGCTCATCACCGAGCTGACGGCGCATCGCACGCTGGCATTGCGGGATGCACTGGCGGAAAATCCCCCCATCGCGTTCCAGGCCGTATTGCACAACTTCGTACTGACCGCTTTTTATCGGTTCGCGTCTTCTGGAAGCTCTCTTGAGATCGGACTTCGTACGCCGACCTTTCCCGCTCAAGCCGCCGGCCTGCGGGAGAGCGCGTCTGCGAAGGCCGTCGAGGCGCGGCATGAGTCCTGGAAAGCACGATTGCCGAAGGGCGAAAGCGATCTTTGGGATGCGCTCAAAGCTCTCGACGGTGCCGCTCAGGCGTCCCTGTTCGCTCACTGTGCCTCATTTGCGGTCAACGCTCTCTACGAGCCAGCCAACCGCTACAATCAGGGCCGTGTCTCCGCGCACTTCGTCCGTACGCGTCTCGACCAGGCCAATGTGCTGGCGCGCGCGGTCGGGCTCGACATGGTGCTAGCCGGCTGGCGGCCGACCGCCGACAACTATCTCGGCCGGGTCACCAAGCCCCGCATTCTGGAGGCGGTTCGGGAAGCCAAGGGCGAGTTGTCGGCGCAACTGATCGACCACCTGAAGAAGGCTGACATGGCCAAGGAGGCTGAGCGGCTTCTCGATGGCTCGGGCTGGTTGCCAGAGCCGCTGCGTTCCGTCGACTCCAGCACGTCGTCGGTGGAGCAGGAGGGTGAGACGGGCCCGCTGCCCGAATTCCTCGCCGACGACGAGGATCAGGAGAACGCAAGCGACGATGACCCGCAACAGCTCGACGCGGCTGAGTGACACAGAGCGAGATGGCTCCGGCCGTCTCGCAGTTGCTTGGGGACCGGTGTGCAGCACCGGTCCCCATTCTTATGGACGAGCGCTGAGAGGGAGAGTCGGGCCGGCAAGGGTTTGAGCCGTCGGGTCTAGAGAGAGCGCCTGATGGTTCGACCCGTTCCTGCTCTCTCGAGAAATCCTGTCATGACCGAATCTCTTGCCGGCAGCGCTGCCGCCGCGCCGCTCTCGATGCGTGCCACTGCTACTCTCACCTCCGCGGCCCTCAGGGCCGCCCGACAGCTGTTGACTGATCTCGAACGCGGCCGTCGCATCGATGCCGCTGTCCTGCGTGGCGCCATGGAGGCTGCCTTCGGCGCCTCGGACGCGACCGGCGCCTGGAACTGGAAGACCGCCTATGACGTCTGCGAGGCGGCAACCGTTCTATTTCTTCGCAAGTTCGGTCCGGCCATGCGCGCCAAGGCTGGCTCGGCGGCCTCGATGCTGCCAATGCTCGCTAAAATCGCGAACTGTCTGCCGACCCATACGCGGCGTTCCGAAGACAGTCAGGCGTTCCAGCAATTCTCAACGCCGATCCCGCTTGGGCTGACCGCATGCACCGCAGCCGGTATTACGCCAGCAGACCGGGTTCTGGAGCCATCCGCGGGGACCGGCTTGCTCGCCATCCTTGCCGAGCTCGCCGGCGGCTCTCTGATGTTGAACGAGTTGGCTGAAGGCCGCGCGGCGCTGCTGGATCATTTGTTCGCCAACGTTGAGGTCACGCGGTTCGACGCCGCGCAGATCGATGATCATCTCGGCGCGAGGGTCGTACCGAGCGTGGTTCTAATGAACGCGCCGTTCTCCGCGGTAGCGAATGTCGATCGACGGATGGCGGACACCGCTTTCCGCCACATCGCTTCGGCGCTCGCGCGTCTTTGCGATGGTGGACGCCTCGTCGCCATCGCTGGCGCGGGCCTTGCGCCGGATAACCCGGCGTGGACCGATGCCTTTGCTCGCCTCCAGGAGCGCGGACGGGTCGTGTTTTCTGCCGCCATCGACGGTGCCGTCTACGCCAAGCACGGCACTCAGACGGACACGCGGCTGCTCGTCATCGATAAGTTACCCGCCGACGATCCGAAGGTTTTTCCCGCCTCGCAAGGCATGGCCGGCGATGTCGCCACCTTGCTCAATTGGGTAACCCTGCATGTGCCGCCGAGGCTGCCCGTCGCCGCGCCGGTCGTGGCCGACGCCACTAGGCGCCCTGCAATGTCCCGATCGGCTGGCGCCGCTGCACCACGGGCATCGTTCATTTCAGGAGGCGCAGCGCCAGAAGGCATCGAACTCACGTACGAGACGGTCGAATGGTCGCCGCCGGAGGGCGCCCGCCTCACCGATGCGTTGTATGAAGAATACGGATTGCAGTCGATCCATATTCCCGGATCGTACGCTCATCCGACCAAGCTCGTGCAGTCGGCGGCGATGGCCTCCGTTGCACCACCGAAACCGTCCTACCGTCCGCATGTGCCCTCAAGTCTGGTGGCAGATGGAGTTCTGTCAGACGCCCAGATCGAGAGCATCATCTATGCTGGCGAGGCGCATTCCGAATTTCTCGCGGGCTCCTGGAACGTCGATGCGACCTTTGATTTTGTGGCCGCCGCGCGCGACGACGCAGAGAATGCCGTCCGCTTTCGGCGCGGCTGGTTTTTGGGCGATGGCACTGGCGCGGGCAAGGGACGGCAGGTCGCCGGGATCCTGCTCGACAATTGGCTTAAGGGTCGCCGCCGTGCGGTCTGGATCAGCAAATCCGACAAGCTGATCGAAGATGCGCAGCGCGACTGGTCCGCGCTCGGCATGGAGCGACTGCTCGTTACGCCTCTATCCCGGTTTCGCCAGGGCACGCCGGTCCGGCTTTCGGAAGGCGTCCTATTTACCACCTACGCCACGCTACGCACCGACGAGCGTGGCGAAAAGCTTTCGCGTGTCAGGCAGATCGTTGAATGGTTGGGCTCCGACTTCGACGGAGTGATCGTCTTCGACGAGAGCCATGCCATGCAGAACGCGGTCGGCGGCAAGGGCGAACGCGGTGACCAGGCGGCCTCCCAGCAGGGGCGCGCAGGCCTGAGGCTCCAGCACGCCTTGCCGAACGCTCGCGTGGTTTACGTGTCGGCGACGGGCGCCACCACCGTCCACAACCTCGCTTATGCGCAACGCCTCGGTCTTTGGGGCGGCGCCGATTTCCCGTTCGGCACACGTGCCGAGTTCGTCGAGGCAATCGAGGAGGGTGGAGTCGCGGCGATGGAGGTGCTGGCGCGTGACCTCAAAGCGTTCGGTCTCTACGCTGCCCGTTCATTGTCCTATGAGGGCGTCGAGTACGAGCTCGTTGAACACCAGCTTACGCCGGAGCAGGTTCGCATCTACGACGCCTATGCAAATGCGTTCAGCATCATCCATAATAACCTCGACGCGGCGATGCGGGCCGCCAACATCACCGGCGAAACCGGAACGCTGAACGGCCAGGCAAAGTCCGCGGCCCGATCCGCCTTCGAGAGCGCCAAACAGCGCTTCTTCGGTCATCTGCCGACCTCGATGAAGACGCCGTCGCTCGTCCGGTCGATCGACCGCGATCTCGACGCCGGCCATGCCGCTGTCATCCAGATTGTCTCAACGGGCGAAGCGCTGATGGAGCGCCGGCTCGCCGAGATCCCGACCGAAGACTGGGGCGACGTCCAGGTCGACATCACCCCGCGCGAGTATGTGCTCGACTATCTCGCCCATTCCTTCCCGGTCCAACTCTACGAACCGTTCACGGACTCGGAGGGGAACCTCTGCTCTCGGCCCGTTTATCGCGATGGCCAGCCGGTTGAGAGCCGGGAGGCCGTCTCACGGCGCGGCCGCCTCATAGAGAAACTCGCCTCGCTGCCTCCGGTACCCGGCGCGCTGGATCAAATCGTGCAGCGCTTCGGCACCGACATGGTCGCCGAAGTGACTGGCCGCTCGCGCCGTATCATTCGCAAGGGCGACCGGCTGATCGTCGAAAACCGCGCCGGGTCGGCAAACCTCGCCGAGACGTCGGCCTTTATGGACGATGTCAAGCGCATCCTCGTGTTCTCCGACGCGGGCGGCACGGGGCGGAGCTACCATGCTGAACTGTCGGCTCGGAATCGGCGTTTGCGGGTTCATTACCTGCTCGAGCCCGGTTGGAAGGCGGATGCCGCGATCCAGGGGCTCGGCCGGACAAACCGGACCAACCAGGCGCAGGCGCCGCTGTTTCGGCCCATCACGACCGATGTGAAGGCCGAAAAGCGCTTCCTCAGCACCATCGCGCGTCGGCTCGACACATTGGGGGCCATTACGCGCGGCCAGCGCCAGACCGGAGGGCAGGGCCTGTTTCGGCCCGAGGACAATCTCGAAAGCCAGTATGGACGCGACGCGTTGCGTCAACTCTACACGTTGCTCGTCCGAGGCAAGGTCGACGGATGCTCGCTCGAACGGTTCGAGGATGCCACCGGCCTGAAGCTGACAGATGCCAATGGGCTCAGGGATGATCTGCCGCCAATCACGACATTCCTGAACAGGTTGTTGGCGCTCACCATCGACCTGCAGAATGTCCTCTTCACCGCCTTCGAGCAGCTCTTGACCGCTCGGATCGAGGGCGCGGTCGCATCCGGCACCTACGACGTCGGGCTGGAAACGCTCCGCGCCCAGAGCTTTATAGTCGCCGACCGGAGGACAATCCATGTCCATCCGCGCACGGGCGCCGAGACACAGCTGCTCAGCATCACGCAGCGCCAGCGCAACCATCCTGTCGGTTTGGATGACGCCCTTGCTCGTCTTTCCAATCATGCAGTCCTGCTGATCAACGAACGCTCGGGACGGGCCGCCGTGCAGGTTCCGGCCCCGAGCATCATGCTCGACGACGGCGAGATTGAGCGTCGCGTCCGCCTGATCCGGCCTATGAAGCAGCACCAGGTTCCCTTGGACTTGATGGTGGAGAACCATTGGCTTGAAGCGGATCGCGAACGTTTTGCCGCGGCTTGGGTGGCGGAGCTTGCCGAGGTCCCTGAGTTCACGGAAAGCACGATCCACGTCGTGGCCGGCTTGCTGTTACCCATTTGGAAACGATTGCCGAATGAATCGACCCGCGTCTATCGGCTCCAGACCGATACGGGCGAGCGCATCATCGGCCGCAAGGTTTCTGCCGCGTGGGTCGCAAACGTCCTTGCGGCGGCCGCGCCTCGTCTGACGCCGGACGCTGCCTTTGCCGCGCTGATGGAGGGACGGACCGTCATCGACCTCGCGGAGGGGCTCCAGCTTCGCCGCGTCCGGGTGATGGGCGCATGTCGCATCGAACTGTCGGGATTCAACGACACGATGCGCGATCGCCTCCGCGCTTACGGCCTCTTTGGAGAGATCATATCCTGGAAGCTGCGGATGTTCGTGCCCACGGACGCAAGCGGCGTCGGGATTCTGACAAAGGTGCTCGACACCTATCCGGTTGCGCGCGTCAGTGAGCGGGAGGCCGCGTGATGGCCCCCGACGCCTCCGAACTGGCACGCCGCCTCGCGCGCGAGGCCGAGGCAGTGTGCCGATATTATCTCTCCAATGGCAAGCGGGCGGGGCGGTACTGGGTGGTCGGCGACGTCCACAACACGCCGGGCCGCTCGATGTTCGTGCGGCTCCAGGAATCGCCTAAGGGCCCCGCCGGCAAGTGGACTGACGCTGCGACCGGCGAGCATGGCGACCTCCTCGACATCATCCGCGAATGCCGGGGTTTGCGCGCCTTCAGCGAGGTCACCGAGGAAGCGAGGCGGTTTCTGAAGCTGCCTCGTCCTGAGCCGCAGCGGATATCGAAACCCGTTCGTACGGTGGCGCCGGTCGGATCGCAGGAAGCCGCCCGTCGGCTCTTTGCGATATCCAGCCCGATCGAGGGGACGGTGGTCGAAACGTATTTGCAGCGTCGCGGAATAGCCCGCATCCATCATGGTGGCAGCCTGCGTTTCCACCCTCGTTGCTACTACCGACCGGACGAGCATTTGCCGACCGAAACCTGGCCGGCGATGATAGCTAGCGTCACGGACCTCGATGGGCGGATCTCCGGCGTGCACCGCACTTGGCTCGACCCAGACGGCTTTGATCGCGTGCGGCTCGGGAAGGCTCCGATTGATACTCCACGACGGGCTATGGGCGACTTGCTCGGCAATGCCGTTCGGTTCGGCGCGGTGGACGACGTGCTCGCTGCCGGCGAGGGTCTCGAGACTATGCTGTCGCTGCGTTACGTGCTGCCGACGTTGCCGATGGCAGCCGCGCTTTCGGCCAATCACCTTGCAGCCATGATGCTGCCGTCTGGCCTGCGTCGGCTCTATATCGCCCGTGACGCTGATGCCGCCGGAAATGCCGTGCAGGCTACTCTTACTCAGCGTGCAGAAGCCGTCGGCGTTGAAGCGATCGCGTTGTCGCCCCGGCTGGGCGATTTCAACGAAGACCTGCACATCTTCGGTCACGAGACCCTCAGAACAGCGTTGCGGCTTCAACTCGTCCCAGAGGACGTCGTCCGCTTCATGCATTCGTCAACGGTAGCCGCAGAATAGGCCGATGCTTCGATCGCCGTTGATAGGTCGGTCATAACGAGGCCATTGCCGAAAGGAAACGCGACCTCGGCCTTCTAGAGGGCGATCGGACGGCAAGCAGACCGGGCCGGCAATGGCTACGCCCGGCTATTTTCCGCCGCGCGCCGGCGATGAGAAGACACATCATCTATCTGGCCGGCGCGCTTTGCATCGCGAACCAAAATAGCCGGCCTCCGCCATCCTCCGCTGCCGCTTCGGCCCTCCCGGGTTCTGGCCCATTCCGCCCGCCGTCTGAGTGATCGCCACGAAGGCCGCGATGGGCGCGGCCGATCCGGCAAAGGAACTCCTCAAATGACCGACCACGACGACATCGAACCGCCGCACGCCTCTTCTCCGACTGATCACGTCCTTACCGAACTACAACTGTTCGGCTACCGCCCCTTCGACAACCAGCCTGATCCACGGCCGCTTCCCGAGGGCAACATCATTACCGGCGCCGTCGCCGACATCTTCGATGCCCTGGTCGCGACGTTGAGCGACACGCGGCTCGAGCCAGATCTTGACGATCTGCTCTGGTCGACCGTCAATCTGTTCTATCGTGCCGTCGACCGCATCGAACGCCACCTCGACGATAACGAACAGGCGCAGCAGAAGAGCCAGCGCGAGCAGAACGGCTCCGAAGTTCGATCGGTCGAACTCGAGCGCCTGACGGCCGAAGGCATCACACTGATCGAGCGCCGCAACTGCCTCGAGGTCTTCCGAGACCAGGCCATCGAGCGCTTTGAGATCCACACCGGCTCAACCTGGCGCCCCCGATCGGGATCGCTGGTAAACCACCGCACCCTAACCGCTGCGATGATCGACTCTCGCGACTTCATCGCAGCCAAGCGTCGCGCCGAGACTGAAGTCATGTTGCCACCGGGACCAAAGATCGCACTCACGGGTGGGCTCGACTTCAACGACCATCACCTCATCTGGGACCGCCTCGACAAGGTTCACTCCAAGCATCCAGACATGGTGCTGCTCCACGGCGGCTCCCCGAAAGGGGCCGAACTGATCGCCTCCAAATGGGCGACCAACCGCAAAGTGCCTCAGATCGCCTTCAAGCCTGACTGGACGAAGCACGCCAAGGCGGCGCCGTTCAAGCGCAATGACGTCATGCTCGAACTCCTTCCGATCGGAGTCATGCACTTCCCGGGTACGGGAATTCAGGACAACCTCGCCGACAAGGCGAAGCGGCTCGGCATCCGCGTCTGGAAATTCGGCAATGGTGGCGCGTAAGCGCCGCCTCGCTACGTAATGCCGCCTTACGAAGAGGGCGGAAGCTGTCTCGAAGGCCGGCAACGGCGACCCGTCGGCCGCACCGTTCATTGTCGCCTTCTATCTCAATAGCGACCGGACTGCTCTCCTGCGTTGCTTGTTCATGCCTGAAACCTGACCGTAAAGGGATTCCAAATACCGGCGGGATC
The DNA here is from genome assembly GCF_024519855.1 of Bradyrhizobium sp. Bra78. Classification (NCBI taxonomy): domain Bacteria; kingdom Pseudomonadati; phylum Pseudomonadota; class Alphaproteobacteria; order Hyphomicrobiales; family Nitrobacteraceae; genus Bradyrhizobium; species Bradyrhizobium sp. Bra78. The sequence continues at coordinate 262,434 of NZ_JALJRE010000002.1, forward strand.
GGTTATTCCTCGGACCGCGCCGTGGTGGTGGTGGAAGGCGCAACCCTCGCAACATTTGTCACGGGGACCATCACCATGCTCATCATTGGCGTTCTTCTCAGTATCGTCGGGCTCGGCATCTTCTGCTGGGCACTATTCGCGCTCGCGACCTACGCATTGCCACTCTTTGTCGGCATGACCGTGGGGATCTATTCATTGCAAGCGGGAGCAGGCCTGTTCGGCGCCGCCGTTACAGGCGTCGTTGCGGCCGGTTTCACATTCGCGATCGGGCGGTACGCCTTCTCCGTCGCGCGCTCTCCGATCGTGCGCCTGGTCATTGGGCTACTATTCGCGGTTCCGGCGGCACGCGCCGGCTATAGTGTGACGCTTGCCTTTGCACACCTCGGCATTCCCTCAGAAGGGTGGCGGGAGTTGTTCGCCGCGCTTGGTGCCATCGCAGTTGGGGGCGTCGCTTGGGCGAACGTGTCGATGCAGATCGACCCCGCTCCTAGCCCGGGCGCTGCACTCAACCCTATCCAGCCACCGAATGGTGTGCCGACGACCAGGGGCGGGTGACTGCGGGCGCCTGTAGTTTCTCTCGGTTGGCGTAGATCGGAGCGTTGAAGCTCGGATCATCCAGCTTGACCGAGAGATAATCGCGGCCCTCATTGGAGCGCTTCGATTGAGCCGGGTGATCTCGTCGGCAGACTTCTCCCGCGGTTGCCGGCGGGTACGCTGGCTTCTGTCGGCTCGGAGACAATTAGCCGCCTTTCTGCACGCCAGGTTTCCTTTTCCTTCGCCGGGAATGCGGCGCTTCTTGTGTGAGCCGCTCGCTCGCTGGCACCTCTGCTGAATGCAGTTCAGCGCACGCGAGCACCTGGCCTCTCATTGGCTTGATCTGGCCGAAGGCCGGCTGCGCCTCGATCGCCTAAACCGCAACGCCGGCGGTGAGACTTTCTTCCCCTGGGCTTCGCCCATTCCTCGCGAGGCAAGAAAGTCTCACCGCCGCCATCCTCCGCTACGCTGCGGCCCAAGCGGGTGCGGCGTCGATCGCATTCGGCTTTCAGATCGCCATCGAGGCCGCGGTGGTCGCGGGCTCGGAAACAGCAAGGAGAAGTGACATGGCTAACATCGGCTCATTCAAGAAGTCCGGTCAGGAGTTCCAGGGCGAGATCGTCACGTTGAGCCTCCAAACCAAGGGCGTCCGCATCGTTCCCGAGACCGACCGGACTAACGACAACGCCCCGAGCCACCGGGTCTACGTCGGTCGCGCCGAGATCGGGGCCGCCTGGCCGAAGCGCTCCAATGAGGGCCGCGATTATCTCTCGGTCAAGCTGGACGATCCGAGCTTCAACGCTCCGATCTACGCCAACCTCTTCGACGACGAAGACGCCGAGACCTACACCCTGATCTGGTCCCGCAGCCGCAAGCCGAACGGCGACTGAGGTTTGCTCACCACAAAGCCCCGTCCGCTCCGGCGGGCGGGGCTTCCCACGAACGAAGCGCATCTGAGTGAGGACGCCTAACCGCCAGATCGGGCCGCTCGGCCTTCGGATCAGCTATTCAGCCTGCCCACGGTTCCTTCGCTTGCCGCTAGATGCGGGCGGGCGTGTTAAAAGGTCGGCTGCTTCGACTCCCAAACTGCGCGCCAATCGATCGACCACGTCGATGCCCGCCGCATAGACGCTTCGTTCGAGCGCGCTGATATAGGTTCGGTCGATTTCCGCTCGGTGGGCTAATTCCTCCTGTGACAAGCCGCGGGCTTGTCTCAGCTTTCGCAAATTGATTGCAAGTATCTCGCGTATGTCCATACGCGAGAGGGCAAGCTCTTGAAGAGTATTTCACCACGGAGTATTCTCGACAAAACACGTTCAAAGAAACCCTGTGACGAAATTATTTACGCTTCCCCTTCCGGCCGGCGTGTTAGAAATTGTCAAATCTAAGGCCTGGAATTTCATGACGAAGCCGCCGCTTGATCCCGATGTTGCTGATGCCGCGCCCGCCGGTCCGGCGCTGACAGGCTATGACGAGCAGCACGTTGTGACGTACATGCGCCTTCTCGCTGCCGAGTCGGAGGGGGCCGACTGGAGAGAAGTTACGCGGGTCGTGTTGCATCTTAATCCTGACCGCGAACCAGTTCGGGCACGCAATGCGTTTGATAGCCATCTGGCCCGCGCCAAATGGATGACGGAGCATGGCTATCGCCATTTGTTACGCGGCGGCGCGATCAAATAGAAAAATCAGTCACGCGAACTTTCATTTGAGAAAAGGAATTTTCTTCGGTGCTGTGATCACTTTGAAGCATCGCACGCGATGCTCAATTTGGGACTTCCTGCAACCTCCTGGATGAGAATTTATTGCTCCGCAATCTTCGATATGTTGTGTGGGATCAGAGCAATGCCTGAATTCGACTGGCGATCACCGGAGTCGTATAAACGCGTACAAGATGCCGAAATCACTGCCATCGCCTGGGAATACCTTCGTCGCAATCCGGACTATCGGCGTGACTACGAGGAAATGACCAGGGCCGGACGCATCCACGATGTGACAGCCGGATTCAGGAGGAGATGGGGCCTCTGCTTTCGCCCATGATCCGCAAAGGTCCTTCCACGAACAGACGATCTTCTGGGCACCTGAGGCCCTGCCGACGGTGGTGCAGGTCGGTCGGCCCCCATCGTCTTCGAATGTTGACGGCATAGGCCAGTCGCTTGTCGATCTGACAGCGGGCGATCTGCGCCGGGCGTCCGACGGTTGGCATGCGGTTCTGCGCATTCGTGGAGCTGAGCATCGCCTGTGGCTGATGGAGCCGCCGGCGATGAGCGTGTCGTATGCGGCGGTGCTGCCGCTGGACTCCGACTTCGAAGTTCGCACGCATGCTGCCCGTCGGCTGTGGCGGGCCATCAATGGGCGTGCACTCGGTCCAACATTTCACGAACTATCTCCCCAACGCCGTGAACGTTTGATTTTGGCGGTCCGTGCGCTCGATGGGCGCATGGACGGCGGTACTTATCGTGCGGTCGCCGAAGCGCTGTTCAGCAAAAGACGCATCCCCGAGCGTGCCTGGAAAACGCACGACCTGCGCAACCGGACCATCCGTCTCGTGCAGAGCGGCTTGGCGCTGATGCGCGGCGGCTATCGCGAGTTGCTGCGCTACAGGCGCAAACAGAAGTAACGCTGATTTCGCGGGGTATCGCAAACGGCCCCCCTGATCATCGGCATCCCCCTTCGCGGCCTTGCTCCGCCATCCTGACCACCGACGCGCAACGGTTCTCTCTGACGCGCGGTGGTATCACGGAGGCTTCAAATGCCCGATCTTATGGCCGGCCTGCCGCCGCGCTTTCTACGCACCCCTGAGGCCGCGCGATTCTTGGGTCTCTCCGGCCGAACGCTGGAAAAACACCGCACCTACGGCACTGGTCCAACCTACCGGAAGATCGGTGGTCGCGTCGTGTATGCGCTCGACGATCTGCAGGCCTGGGCCGATCGCGGCGCCAAAACGTCAACGTCCGATCCGGGGAAGGGCACCGTGCTGCCCGCCAAGAAACACGAGGCGGTGCTGCGTCCGTATGCCGGTCAAGAACGACGCTGATTGTCACGGGAGCGCGTCGTGATGAGGCATCGGCATAAATCGGAGCGCGAACAGCTCGATCTCTTTCGCGCGTTGCCTGGCGATCTCGCACCGCGCGATGCGCAGGATCTGATGGCCTATCCGTTCTTTTCGCTCGCAAAATCCAGGCGTGTCGTACCGATCGATTTTCGCGCGGGAACCATCACTATTCGTGTCGAGGCCGTGCCGGAACACGGCATGGCGACTATCTGGGATGCGGACGTCCTGATCTGGGCCGCGTCACAGATCGTCGAAGCACGTGACGCCGGCTTGAAGACGTCGCGCCTGATGGCTGCAACTCCTTACGAGATTTTGACTTTCGTGGGCCGCGGCACCGGTGCACGTGACTATGACCGCCTGAAGGCTGGTCTTGACAGACTTCAGTCAACGACCGTGCAGACGTCGATCCGTCAGCCGGCAGAACGGCGGCGGCATCGCTTCTCCTGGATCAACGAGTGGAAGGAGACCGCCGATGCAAACGGTCGTCCGTTTGGGATCGAGCTGATCCTGCCGGATTGGTTCTACGCTGGCGTCATCGATGAAGCGCTCGTGCTGACGATCGATCGCGCCTATTTCGATCTGACGGGCGGGCTTGAGCGGTGGCTTTATCGTCTTGTGCGCAAGCACGGCGGTCGGCAGGACGGCGGCTGGAGCTTTGACCTTGTGCACCTCCATGCCAAGTCCGGCATCCTCTCTCCGCTCAAGCATTTTGCGTACGACGTTCGTCAGATCGTCCAACGCCAAACATTGCCCGGCTATCAGCTCGTGCTCACGCGCGACCCGAACGGCACGGAGCGGCTGAACTTCGCGCCTACGGCTGTTGATCCCTTAACGGCACGCTTGCGCCGCCGCGGTCTCGTTCCAAATTCGGAGGACACCCTGTGAATCAGCTCGTGCTATCGGGGACCGCAACCCTCGTGCTATCGAGGACCCAATCCTCGTGCTATCGGGGACCGAAATCGAGCTTAAGAGCTTGTTTCTGCGCGCTTTCCGGCCGCTCTAACTTTACTAACCAGAAATCCTTCGGATTTCTTCTAACGGACCAGACCACAAGCCGCGTCGGACGCAACTGGCAGCGGCGGGCCGTCAATCCTGCGTGTCCGCAGAAGCCGTACAGGTGCTTCTCCATCCGCAAAGCTTACGGCGCCCCCTTTCAGTCTCGGGGAGCGGCGGCATGAGCGATCTCACCGAAGTGGAAGTGCTGTGGCTCGAGAAGCGCATCGAAAACCGGATTCGGTTCGGTCGTATCGTCAAGGAACGGAAGCTTGATCGCCATCGGCGCGTCCTGTCATTCGCTCCAGGCAGCATCTTTTCCTTCGTCCGATGGACCTCCAACGACTTTGGCACGATCATTTCGCGGATCGACATCTTGCGCGCAGTCGCTCCGGGACAGCGCTGCTCGACCGTCCCTTATGTGACACCCGGCGGAGAGATTTTGCTGCGTCTGTCCGGCTGGCCGAAGGTCGAGCGAGTGCTGCAAATGACCGATGCGGTTGAGGCACTCGGCATCGATCCAGTTGATGTCGCGCCTGATCATTGGCATCACGTTCATAACCGCCTGTCCGTCAACGAAAACCCGCGCCCGTATACGAAAGCGCGCCATCAGGCCTGGCTTCATCGTCAAAAGGTGATGCGATGACGGGCCGCCTAACGATGCTGGCCGTGACGATTGGGGTCGCTGCTGCGCTCATCGCGACGATCGTCCTGGAGCCGCTTCCGCTTTACATCTGGAACGCATCCGCAAGCGTGCCGATCGGTCTCTACCGCCTCCGACAGGCGGACAAATTCCAAGTCACTGAATTGGTCGCCGTGCAGCCGCCGGAGCCGCTCGCGACCTTCCTTGACCTTAACGGCTATTTGCCCATTGGCGTCCCGATGCTGAAGCGCGTGCTCGCCCTTCCGGGGCGGTGTGTTTGCAGAACCGGCCTCACGATTTCGGTCGACGACGTCGCGGTGGGCGAGGCGAAGGATCACGACAGACGAGGCAGGCCGCTGCCGAAATGGCAGGGTTGCCGCGTCGTCGGCGACGGCGACCTGTTTTTGATGAACTGGCAGTCGGACGACTCTCTTGATGGTCGGTATTTTGGATTTCTTCCGGCATCTAGCGTGATCGGCCGTGCGATGCCGGTGTGGACGTGGGAGGAGTGATCGTGCGTATTCGACGTGTTCTCCTCGCCATTCCCTTGTTCGATCGATTGCGGGATCATTCCTCCGTCTCGATCGATGTCTGCAAGGCTGGCGCGAGCCCGACCGCGTGCTTGGGTCGGTTGGGCAGGCGCGTTTGTGCTGTCGCGCCCCTGATGCTTCTTCTGACCGCGTTCGGCAGTGCTGCTTTGGCCCAGAGCGGATCAGCCGCCCAGCCGGCGATCAGTCAGACCGCTCACTCATTTGCCGGCTTCATCAATGAAGCCTCGCAACGCTTTGGAATTGCGCCGAACTGGATCGGATCAGTCCAAAGCATCGAGAGTGCTGGTGACGTGCACGCCAGATCGCCAAAAGGCGCAATGGGCCTGATGCAGATCATGCCGAGGACTTGGGCGGAACTTCGCGAGCGCTACAATCTCGGGAACGACCCCTACGACCCGCACGACAACATTCTGGCCGGCACGGCTTACTTACGCGAACTGCTCGATCGGTATGGCTCGCCTGGCGTGTTTGCCGCGTACAACGCGGGACCATCTCGCTATGAAGAGCATCTCGCAGGCGGCTCTTTGCCAGATGAGACGCGAGCATACGTCGCAAAGCTTGCAGATCTGCTTGCCATCCAACTGCCACCGAGTTGGACGTCCAGCAGTCAGTCATCAGCGGCTGCGACGCTATTCGTCACGCGACCCGATCTCATGAAAACGCGCCATCGGTTGCTGGCGCTCATGCCGTCGAGCGGTGTCACGACCTCAATTTCGGCGCCCGACGTCTCGCTCATGGTCCCCCGGCCTATTGGCGTGTTCGTCCCTCGATTGGATTCGGGAGCATCGCAATGATCAAGTGCGCGGCTTCGCAAGCTGATGGCGTATGGGCGATGCCTTCGGCCCGCGCTCTACTCGTCGCTTCGCTCCTCACCGAGCCACCCTTCGGGTGTCTCGGCCCTTCGGGTAACGATCGCTATCGCAAGCGCTCGGAAGCAGTGGGGGCTTCGCGAGTTGGCTGCCAGGTCGCGGCGGCTCATTCGGGAACCGGCGACCGGGAGACCACGACGGCAGGACGGCGAGATAAAAGGGGCTCGCCGGCCGGACCGCAAGCCATTGGAATGGCTTGGGTTCGGCCGTGCCGGTCGGTCGGGGCGCGTGCCGCGCCTTGCGTTTTGACCAATGCAATCAAGGACATTTTCGGCACTGCAGGTGCCCTTGCGCCCGCTGAGGGCCGGCCATGACAGCGGGCGACAGCGATCTGCGTATTCGACCCGGGCGCATCCGCGGTGCGCGAGCGCCAAAGCCCAAGAGCTTCATCAACCAGGTGCTGCGTGCGGCGAAGAAGGCAGGACACACCTCGGGGCACGCTGCGGCTGGCAGGCGTTCGGCGGCCTATGGACGCTCGACGTTTGGCCGAGGCCGGCTAGCCTTTAGTCGCGCCAGATTGTTCAGCCCGACGCGGCGCGTTGTGGTGAAGGCGCGCGTGGTTCGTCACAAAGGGCGAGCCTTCCGTTCAGCACCACTGACCGCCCACCTCTCATACCTGAAGCGCGATGGCGTGACCCGGAGTGGTGAGCGGGCCGAGATGTTCGATGCCGGCGGCGACCGCGCCGATAGCACGGCTTTCGCAGAACGGTGCAAGGACGACCGGCATCATTTCCGCTTCATCGTCTCGCCGGAGGACGCCGCTGAGATGACCGATCTCAGAGCTTTCACGCGCGATCTCGCCAGGCAAATGGAAATCGATCTCGGTACTCGGCTCGATTGGGTCGCCGTCGATCACTGGAATACGGACAATCCGCATGTCCATCTGCTCGTGCGGGGTGTCGATCATACCGGCGCCGACCTCGTGATCTCACGAGATTATATCAGCCGGGGCCTCCGCTCACGCGCCGAGGAGTTGGCGTCTATCGAGCTTGGTCCGAAGCCCGAGCCCGAGATCCTCAACGCCCTGGAAAAGGAGATCGCGGCAGAACGTTGGACGCGGCTCGATGTCGAGATTCGCATGGCCGCCGATGAGACCGGCGCCATCGATCTGCGCCCCGAAAATCCCGGCGCGGCCGACCCCGAAATCCGCCGCCTGATGATCGGACGGCTCCAGCACTTGGAGAAGATGAGCCTCGCCGCGCCGGCCGGCCCCGGCGAATGGATGGTCGGGCTGGAGGCCGAGCGCAATCTCCGCGACCTCGGCATGCGCGGCGACATCATCAAGACCATGCACCGCGCCTTCACCGACCGCGGCGAGGCCCGTGGCGTTGCTGACTATGTGATCAATGGTGAGAAGCCGGGATCGCCGATCATCGGACGGCTGGTCGACAGGGGACTCCATGACGAACTGACCGGCGAGGCCTATGCCGTGATCGATGGCACGGACGGACGCGCCCACCACGTTCGCCTCCGAGGCATCGAAGCATTCGAGCACGCCCCACCGATCGGAGGGATCGTCGAGGTCCGCCGCTTTGGGGGGCCAGACGACCGGCGGCCGACGTTGGTGCTCGCCAACCGCAGCGATTTCGACCTCAACCAGCAGACCACCGCGTCAGGCGCGACCTGGATCGATCACCGCCTCGTTGAGAGCGATCCCATGCCGCTCGCCATGGGCGGGTTTGGTCGCGAAACGCGCGACGCCATGCAGGCCCGTGCCGAACATCTCGCAAGCGAGGGGCTCGCCAGGCGGCAGGGTCAGCGCGTCATCATGCAGCGCGATCTCTTGAACACCTTGCGTCGACGCGAACTGGACGCTGTGGGTGCAGAGCTCTCAGCCAAGACGGGATTGCCGCACATGAAGGCCGCGCCCGGCGAGCATGTGAGCGGCACTTATCGTCAACGCCTGACGCTCGCCTCCGGTCGCTTCGCCATGATCGACAACGACCTCGGCTTCCAGCTCGTGCCCTGGTCGCGCGAAATCGAGAAAAAGCTCGGCCAGCACGTCGCCGGCGTCACCAAGGGCGGTGGCGGCATCGAGTGGGCCATTGGTCGCAAACGAGACCTGGGCTTGTAGCTTGGTCGTTTGCACAACGCCTAATCACGAGAAGGACGTCGGCCATGTACGCGACCAAGATCCTCTGGGGCCAGATCACCGTCGTCTTCCTGATCGTATTGCTCACGATCTGGGGCGCCACGCAATGGACGGCGTGGCGGCTTGGTTTCCAGCCTGAACTCGGCCAGCCCTGGTTCGAACTCGCCGGGATGCCGGTCTACTATCCGCCGGTCTTCTTCTGGTGGTGGTACATCTACGACGCTTATGCGCCACAGGTCTTCGTCGAGGGCGCCTGTATAGCCGCGTCCGGCAGCTTCATCTCGATCGCGGCGGCGATCGGCATGTCGGTCTGGCGGGCGCGGGAGGCGAAGAACGTCGCGACCTATGGATCGGCGCGCTGGGCCGAACCGCGCGAGGTGAAGACAGCCGGGCTGCTTGGCGCAGATGGCGTCGTGCTCGGCCGGCTCGGTCATGACTACCTGCGTCACGACGGCCCGGAGCATGTGCTGTGCTTTGCGCCGACCCGTTCCGGCAAAGGCGTCGGCCTGGTCGTGCCGTCTCTCTTGACTTGGCCAGGCTCGGCGATCGTCCACGACATCAAGGGCGAGAACTGGCAGATTACCGCCGGCTACCGCTCGCAGCACGGTCGGGTGCTGCTGTTCGATCCGACCAACGCCAAGTCGTCGGCGTACAATCCGCTGCTGGAAGTCCGCCGCGGCGAATGGGAGGTGCGTGACGTCCAGAACGTCGCCGACGTGCTGGTCGACCCGGAGGGATCGCTCGACAAACGGAACCATTGGGAGAAGACCAGCCATTCACTGCTCGTCGGCGCGATCCTGCATGTCCTCTATGCCGAGGTCGACAAGACACTGGCCGGCGTCGCCGCGTTCCTCTCGGATCCGAAGCGGCCGATCGAGACGACGCTGCAAGCGATGATGACCACGCCGCACCTCGGCGAGAAAGGTCCGCATCCCGTCGTTGCCTCGACCGCACGCGAGCTGCTGAACAAGTCCGACAACGAACGCTCAGGCGTGCTTTCTACCGCCATGTCGTTTCTCGGCCTCTACCGCGATCCCGTCGTCGCCGAGGTGACCTGCCGCTGTGATTGGCGGATTGCCGACCTGATCGCCGATCCGCGGCCAGCGACCCTCTACCTCGTGGTGCCGCCGTCCGATATCTCGCGGACCAAGCCTCTGATCCGCCTGGTGCTGAATCAGATTGGCCGCAGGCTCACCGAGGATCTGCACGCGAAGGATCGCCGTCACCGCATCCTGATGATGCTCGACGAGTTCCCGGCACTCGGCCGCCTCGACTTCTTCGAATCCGCGCTGGCCTTCATGGCAGGTTACGGCATCAAGAGCTTCCTGATCGCGCAGTCGCTGAACCAAATCGAGAAAGCCTATGGCGCCAACAACTCGATCCTCGACAACTGCCATGTCCGCGTCAGCTTTGCCACCAACGACGAGCGCACCGCCAAGCGTGTCTCCGATGCGCTTGGGACGGCGACCGAGATGCGTGCCATGAAGAACTATGCTGGTCACAGGTTGAATCCGTGGCTTGGTCACCTCATGGTCTCGCGGCAGGAGACGGCAAGGCCGCTGCTCACGCCGGGCGAGGTGATGCAGCTCCCGCCCACTGACGAGATCGTCATGGTTGCCGGTACGCCCCCGATCCGGGCAAAGAAAGCTCGTTATTACGAGGATCATCGTTTTACTGAACGGGTGCTGACGCCACCCGATCCGGCAAAGTCCGGCCGGTCGTCACGGACGGATGGGTGGTCAGTTCTAACACCGCAGACACCGAACGCCGTGCTGCTTGGTGAGATTCAGAAGGCGGAACAGGATGCCGCCAATAGCGGCTTGCGCCGCGAACCCGAGCTTCCCGATCACGTCGCAATCGCCAAGGAGACGACCGACCCGCGGCCGGCGGAAGAGTTTGCCATTGTACTCGATGACGAGTCGGACGATGCCGCCAGTCAGGCCCGCATTCTGCGCCAGCAGATGCGTGGCATCGCCCGCCAGGTCTCGCTCGACCCGAATGACGGCATGGACTTGTAAGAGCATGCGGGACCGAATGAATGTGTATTTCCCGCCGGAGCTTCTCAAGCAGATCGCCGATCTTGCCGACCGCAAGAAGCTTTCTCGATCGGCGATTGTGGAAGCGGCGGTCGCCTCGTTTCTGTCTCCGGATGGGGAGGATCGGCGCGAGGCGGCGTTCGCGCGCCGTCTCGACCGGCTGTCGCGCCAAGTCCAACGTCTCGAACGCGATGTTGGCCTGACCGCCGAAACACTGGCCTTGTTCGTCCGCTTCTGGCTGACGATCACGCCGCCCTTGCCGAGCGATGCGCAGGCTGCCGCCCAGATCAAGGGCCGCGAGCGGTTTGAAGGTTTTGTCGAGACCCTTGGCCGCCGCTTACAGAAGGGCCAGAGTTTCCTGCGCGAGATCCCGGACGACATCGTGAATGAAAAACCGGATGACCGGAACTGAATGGAATTCCCAAAAGCCAGAATCTTCGTGACCAAGACGTTGTTAGCAGAGTCGTCGATATCACTCATCTCGCCTAGTCTTTCTCTTTCTACGCCATTCTACGATCGCCTTGGGAGCGTTGTTGCGCTCGGCCAATTCATGCCTTTTCTATTCATCCCCATGTGAGGGCGCTTCTTAAGCGGCCTTTTTGTTGGGGGCGGCGGTGGCAATTCATTCGGCTCAAGCAGAGGCGATCTCGCGCGGTGTGCGCAGTGCTCCGCAGCGCGCTTGGCCCCGCTATTGCGCGATATCTGGAGGGTCTCGATCGTCGAGGTGATGCTCAACCCCGATGGCCGGCTGAGGATCGACCGGATGTCTATCGTCATCATGACTGCGGATCAGGCTGAGGCCTTGCGAGGTACCGTCGCCGCTCGCAGAAACATTCTGGTCGCCGGCGGTACCTCCACCGGCAAGACCACATTGACGAACGCCCTTCTTGCAGAAGAAGTCGCCGCGACTGCCGATTGGGTGGTGTTGATCGCGGATACGCGCGAACTGCAGTGCAAGGCGCCGAACCTCGTGGCCCTTCGCACCAAGGACGGCGTGGTCTGACTGTCAGATCGCGTGCGGTCGTCACTTCCCGACCGCGTCCCCGTTGGCCAGGTGTGCGGCGCCGAAGCGCTCGATCTCCTCAAGGCCTGGGGCACTGGCCATCCTGGTGGCATCGGCACCATTCATGCCGAGACGGCGCCCGGCGCTAGCCCGTGCGCGCCGAGATCAGTGCGGGTGTTGCGGTGTCCGCGTCACCACAAGCCGTGAGAGGAAGAGCTTGGCCGGGCCGGGTTTGAGCCGGCGCGCTCGAGAGAGCAGCCACGCGGCTGGATCCGTCCCAGCTCTTTCGAGGTTCTCCCCATGACATCACTGTTATTCTTTTGGCACCGGATTTCATGCTTGTTTGGATGTGACAGCGCATCCTGATGTGCCGTATACCGTACCGAACAAGGGCATCCGCCGATTGGAGCGGACTTTTCGTCGGCCGGTCATTGAAATCGATGTGAGTATGACGCAACGGACCAAATCTAACCAAATGAGCGCAAAAACCAGGTCGGGTGAGCCGACCGTGGCAGGTGACCGACCCTACAACTTCAAGGAGCAGGTAGGCCATCTGCTTCGAAGAAATTACCAGAGGCACCTCGCCATATTTCAGGCCGTCGCCGCCGATAGGCAACTGACATCGGTACAATTCGTAACGCTTTGTGCAATTTCGGACTATGGCCCGAGTTCCCAAGCCCAGTTGGTGAATTCCACCGCGATCGATCAGGCCACGATCAGGGGCATCATCAGCAGATTGGTGGAGCGCAAGCTGATCAAGCTTTCCGCAGACCCTTTGGACAAGCGAAAGGTCGTCGCATCCCTGACTGGTCAAGGCAGGCAGCTTCTGCAGGAAATGATCCCGAGCGCCCAGGAGATTACGATTGAAACCGTCGCTCCGCTAAATCCTGCCGAGCGCGAGGCTTTCATGTTTCTCTTGAGAAAATTGATCGAGGGCGAGGACGGCGGCAACTGACCTGATTGATCCGCGGGGACGTTCCCACGAGAAGATTCGGCCACCCGCTTGCGATCGGATAGGGCGCCGACCGAGAAGCTCACCTGCCCGCTGGATGCTGGAGGCTCACGCGCTGCGCTTCCGCTTCTGAGCCGCGGCCAGCTTCCAGCCGTTCGCCTCACAGTAGATATACAGTGCATACGCTGTGTTGTGATTATTAACTGATCAGTCTGCGCACATAACTTGGCCTTGCTACAATAGTGTATACACTTGAAAATGCGATTGTCAGACGGACGGCTTTGTTGTTCAATTTGTATCGTGATCGTTCTGAAACGGTCGGCAGGGGGTTACGGGCATGGCCAGGATCGACATCTCAAGGCGCGCATTTTCCGCCGGCGTGCTCTCTGCAGGAGTTTTGAAGGCTGTTCCCGCCTTCGCGCAACCTGAGACACTCAAGGTTAGGCTGGATTGGACTCCCTGGGGCGTTCACGGAGCCATCCATCTTGCCCAGGCAAAGGGCTGGTTGGCCGGTGCCGGACTGAACGTCGATGTGCAGGACGGCAACGGCTCTGCCGCAACAGTTCAATTTGTCGGCGGCAGCAACGAGTTCGACCTCGGGCATGCGTCGCTTGCCACCATGATGGTGGCGCGAAGCAAGGGACTTTCCGTGAAGGCCGTTGCGGTGTTTGCCCGACAGGGCGATATCGGTTGCTTCGTTCCGAAGACCAGCGGCATCGCGGGTCCGGCGGACCTCAAAGGCAAGAAGATCGTCTATACGGCGGGGGCGCTCGAGGCGCCGTTCATCGACACATTCCTGGCGGCGGGTGGACTCAAGAAGAGCGACGTCGAACTTGTCGCGGTGAGCGCGGCCAGCAAAGCATCGACCTACGCGTCCGGTCAGGCCGACGCGGCGCTGTCCACAATTCCGTTCTTTCTGGCGGCGGTGGCCGAAACCCGCCCGTCCAATGCGATACGGTTCGCCGACTACAAGCTCGAAATGCCAGGCTACGGACTTCTGGCGCAGGAATCCACACTCACCGGCCCCAAGCGCGATGCGATCTCGAAATATTGCAGCATCGTCGCGGCGACCTGGAAATACATCTACGACGGGCATCAGGAAGAGGCGGTCGACGCCATAATCTCTCAGCGACCTCAAGCGCGGCTGGACCGGAAGGTCCTCCGCGGGCAGATTGACTCGCTTCAGGGATTCCTGGATACGGCGGCCGGGAAGACACTTCCCTTCGGCGTCATAACGGTTGTTGATTGGGACATCGCGGTCCGCACCCTGTCTGCTGCAGGCCTCGTCGCACCGGAGAGCAAAGGCTCGGATTACGTCGCACTCGATCTGGTGAAACCCGTCGAGCTGAAGGCGGCGCGTCTGTGACCGCAGTCAGCGCCCGCGCTCTGCACAAGAGCTATGAAGGGCAACGCAGCATTCTGGCGCTGGACAATGTGTCGCTGGAGATTCCCGAGGGACAGTTCACCAGCATCCTGGGCCCAAGCGGGTGCGGCAAGAGCACGTTCCTGAGGTGCATTGCAGGGCTGGAGGAGATCTCCGACGGCTCATTGCACGTTCAGGGCAAGGAGGTAAACGGGCCACCGGACAATATCGGCATGGTCTTCCAACGAGATGCCTTGCTCGATTGGAGGACGATCGAGCGCAATATCATGTTGCCGATCGAGTTCGCCAAGAAGTCCACGCGGGCTGCGGCGCCTTCGCTAGCAAAATTGTTGAAATTGACGGGTCTCACCGATTTCGGCGATCGCTATCCAAGAGAACTGTCGGGAGGAATGCGTCAACGTGCGGCTATCTGCCGGGCGCTGATCGACTCTCCGGCGCTCCTCTTGATGGATGAACCGTTTGGGGCACTTGACGCATTGACGCGCGATCAGATGAACGTCGAGTTGCAGAGGATATGGCTCGATATCCGCAATACCGTGATTTTCGTGACGCACGGCATTTCAGAGTCGGTGTTTCTCGCAGATAAAGTGGCGGTATTCTCACCCCGGCCGGGACGCATCCTGGAAGTCATCGATATCGACCTGCCGCGCCCTCGCAAGCTCGCGATTCGCGAATCGGCCGAGTTCGGTGCCTATACCCAGCACATCCGTCGATTGTTCGAGGGCATGGGTCTCATCGACGAAAGCGAAGAAGCGGAATGACGAGGAACAGCCACGCCCTTCGTTCACTTCTCATGGGCCTAATGTCGTTTGGTGCATTGCTGCTGCTATGGGAGGCTTCCGTAAAGGGCTTCAACGTGCGCCCGGTCATCATGCCGGCCCCGTCGAGCATTTTCTGGGAACTCTGGGGAGATCTGCCGTGGTATCTGACCAATGCCGGGTACACGCTTTTGACCACCTTGGTTGGCTTCGCTCTATCGGTGGTGATCGGAGTTCTGATTGCCGTCCTGCTTGTGAGCGTCCCATGGTTCGAAAGCACGATCTATCCGTTGATCATTTCATTCAACAGCGTGCCGAAAGTCGCGATCGCGCCGCTTTTCGTGGTTTGGCTTGGCACCGGCGCCGAACCTCAGATTGCCATAGCCTTCCTGATCGCCGTTTTCGCCATTATTGTCGACGCGGTGCACGGGCTCCGATCGGTGCCGGCGGACGTGATGGATCTGGGCCGAGTTCTCAAGGGTTCGCGCGCGGACTTTTTCTTCAAGGTGAGATTGCCGGGCGCTTTGCCATCGATTCTGTCCGGCATGAAAGTCTCCATATCGCTTGCCCTGGTGGGCGCGATCGTAGGAGAGTTCGTGGCTTCGCAGCGGGGCCTCGGATATATCATACTTTCCGCGCAGGGCTCGTTCGATACGCCGCGCGTTTTCGCAGCGTTATTTCTTCTGGCGGCGATGGGCATGCTGCTGTTTTCGGCTGTCGGGCTGCTCGAGCGGCGTCTGACGCATTGGCGGCACATTTCGTGAGCCATCTTGACTGCGACTGAGCAATAGAACTAGGCACTCCCGAAAAGGACTTATAGGTGCGAAATGCACCTTGCTTCTTTACCCATCTCGCCAAGCCATTGAGTGCATCCACCTTGCTCATGCAGACGAGCAAGCGCTGCATGCTGGCCTTGAGTGAGTTCGGATCCCACGCATTCGTGAAATTTCTCCGCATGACGCTGAACGGCAAGCCCAAGCCAGGGGCCAATCTGGCGTTTCAAATCGATACGAAATCGCTTGCGAGAAGTCGTCTGCGGGCATGTGAAGCAACCCGCAAAGTTTAGTTCAAAGGACTTGCTACCACGTCTTGAGCCCATAATTTTTCGATATAATGGCTCTCAGAACAACATCCGGCGTCGCGGGTGCATGGTAAAGGCGTACGCCGATGGCATCAAATATAGCATTGAAAATCGCACTTGCCGTTGGCACCAGTGACGGTTCACCAATCCCTTTTGCGCCGAACGGTCCGACGGATGCATTGTCTTCAATTAGGATGACCTCAATCGGAGGAATGTCACGCAGCGTTGGAATTAAGTAGTCGTGGAAGTTCTCGGTCAGACCTGGAATAAACTCTTCCATCAACGCCTGCCCAATACCCTGGGCGATCGCTCCTTCGATCTGCCCTTCCAGCAGCGTGGGATTGATCATGCGACCGACGTCATGCGCGGCGGTAAAGTGTTGGACAGTCACCGTGCCCAGCTCCATATCCACTTCGACTTCGGCAATCTGAGCGCCGAAGGCATAGACCGCATACGGTGATCCCTGGCCGTTTTCCCCAAGCGCGGTTGTAATCGGGTCGAAAGTCTCTTCAGCCATCAGAACATAGCCAAATCGATTAATCGGCAATCGCTCGAGATCGATGCAATGTGTGATGTCGTCATCGACGACGTCAATGGAGCCATCGCAAAAGTGGACAGTCGCGGCTGCACCGCCGTTCGAAAGCCTGAGAATTTCGCTCCGCAAAGTCCTCCCCGCCAGTTCGGCGGCTTTGCCGGTGACGAAGGTCTGTCGGGAAGCCGAGGTGCGGCCGCAATCCGGAGTGATATTGGTCGCGGCGCCGACGTTTTTCAGTTGATGCACCGGAATACCAAGCGCATCGGCGGCGATCTGCGGGATGACCGTATTCGATCCTTGGCCAGCGTCTACGGCGCCCTGATGTAGCACGACATCGCCAGATGGTAGGACGCCAAGTCGGATCGTCGAAGGGTTCGCCATGGCGGTATTGCCGCATCCATACATCATCGCCGACAGACCCACGCCGCGACGAAGGCGACCTGAAGTGGCGTTCGCCGCATCGGCGCGCTTGTGAGCTCGTCGCCAAGGCTCCCGAAGCGCCTCCAAGCAGTTCTCAATCCCCACGCTGTCTTGAAGCACTTGCCCGGTGACAAGAGGTTGTCCCGTTCGGATTGCGTTCTTGAGGCGAAATTCCAACTGGTCCATTCCGACCTTACGCGCCAATGCGTCGATCATCTGTTCTTGTGCGATCGCCGTCTGTGGCACGCCGAAGCCGCGAAACGCGCCGGCGGGGGTGACATGCGTATGGATCGCCCGTGTCAGCGCACGATAATGCGGAATGTAATACGGGCCGCCTGCATGGACGGGAACGCGATTGGCGACAGCCGTGCCCCATGAGGCGAAAGCGCCGGTATTGTAGTCACCTGTAAAGTCTACCGCCAGAATGCGTCCCTCGGCATCGGCGGCCATCCGGCTCGTGATCTCCGCAGGATGACGCTTGGTTGACGTCGCGATCGACTCAGCGCGGCTATAGATCATCTTGACCGGCCGGCGCAGATGCCACGCCGCAATAGCGACATAGGGCTGTGTGGTCAGGTCTAGCTTACCGCCGAAGCCGCCGCCCACGGCGGTCGGAACGATCCACACATTCTCGTCCGGGATGCCGAGGATCAACGCGATGTCGCCACGATGCGCATGGGGCGCCTGCGTGCAGCTATGCACCACGATGACGTCGTCATTGCGCTTGGCCCAGCCAGCCTCCGGCTCAATGTAGGCATGCTCGACGAACTGAGTGGAGAAACGGCCCGTCACCACATGCGCAGCCTCGTCGAATGCCGTGTCCACATCGCCGCGCTCGACATGGCCTTTGATGAGGATATTACCCGGGCGGCTTTTATGCAGCACTCTGGCGTCCACATTCGTGCTCGCATTCATATCGAGCTGGTGCGGTCGCGGATGCCATGTGACCGGAAACTCAGCAAGGTCCAGCTTCTCGATCGCCTGTGCGATGCCGACCACGATGGCAATCGCTTCACCACGAAACTTGACCTCGCGTTCGGCGAATACGGGTTGATCGGCGAATGCACCATGAACGCCATGGAGATTGCGTCCGGGAACATCCGCGGCGGTGAAGATAGCTGTAATCTCTGGATTTGACGACCTGTAAGTATTCAGATTGCCGATGCTGAAACTCGCCGAATGGTGGGGCGAGCGGATTGCGCGCGCAAGCAATGCGTCGGCCGGTGCGCCGTCTGCGCCGAAGTGCTGCGTGCCATCGACTTTGCCAGCGCCATCGAGCCTCGCGATCGGGGTACCGACCGCGTCGCCGCTCGACGGAGCGGCAATGGCCTGCACACCGCGGCCATTGGCGACGTCCTGCAGCGCCTTGACGATTTTTGCATAGCCGGTACAGCGGCACAGCACGCCCGCCAGCTCCTCGGCGATCACGTCCTCATTCGGATGATCGTATTGCTCGAACAGTCCGGCGGCGGTTACGATGAAGGCTGGCGTGCAGAAACCACATTGGACCGCCTGATTGTGGGTCATGGCGTTTTGCAGTGCTTTGCCGGTTCTGGTCTGCTCGACTACGCCCTCGATCGTCACTACGCGCGCGCCCGAGACCTGCGACACCGGCACCAGGCATGCGCAGGTCGATTTCCCGTCGATGAGCACGGAGCAGCTGCCGCAGTCGCCCTGATTGCAGCCGATCTTGGTGCCGGTGAGGCCGAGATCGTCGCGCAGGAAGGAAGCCAGTCGCCGCGTGCCGTCTTCAGGCAGCGTGACCTCTGCGCCATTGATGACCGCGGTGCCGATATCACCCTTACACATGGCAGTAATCCTCCGATGCCCGGCTGATGACACGATTGAGCAGAACGACCGCGGCATGGCGCCGGTAGTCAGCACTGGCCCGAATATCGTCGATCGGGGTCAGCGCGGCGACGTCTTCGCCGGTCACCCGCGCCTCGCGATGGTCCAGGTGCGAAAGTCCGACTAGGCGGCGCTCCAGCCGAGACAGGCGCATCGGTGCGCGGGAGGCTGCGCCGACGTAGGCCCGAAGCGTCACGATCTCCCCTTCCGGCGACCATTCGATCGCCACAGCGCATGCGAGCACGGAGATCGCGAGATTGGCTCGGCGGCCGAGTTTGAGGAAGCAGGATGTACTGGTGTCCTTAAGTGGCACGATCACCGCTTCGAGAAGTTCGTTGCGACCGAGCAGCGACCTGCGGTTCTGATCGAGTGCCGCAGACAGCGGCAGACGACGACATCCGGATACGGAAACCACATCAATGCTGGCGTCCAGCGCCAACAGAGCAAGCACGCCGTCCGCTGCGGGTGAGGCGTTGCAGACATTGCCTCCGATGGTTGCCCGGTTCTGGATCTGAACGCCGCCGATGGTCACCGCAGCTTGGCGCAGAGCATCCATATGTGCGGGGAGGGCGGCGTCACGTATTGCCGACCAAGTCGTGATGGCACCGATCCGGACATTGTCCTCGGTGATGGTCACGCCGCGAAGGGTTTCGATCCGCGAGATATCGAGCAGCGCTCCAACGCTGCGGTCGGGATTTTGCGCAAACACATCGGTGGCGCCGGCGATCACGCGATGAGTCCCGGCCTGCAGGATTTCGCAAGCGTGAGCCGTATCGCGTGCGGTAAGGAATTGCGGCACCGTGGTCCCGGCGCCGACCAGGCTATTCATTCAATGCGCCCCGTTGCGGAGTGTTTGGCAACGGCCACTTCGCTTGCGGCGGCCGCGGCATCGACGTTCAGCCAGTGCGCCTTGTCCGACGCGAACCGTGCAGGATCGCACAGCGTCACCGTCAATCAGCACCGCGCAGGCGCCGCATTCACCAAGTCTGCAGCCATACTTCGGAGCGTTAAGGCGCAGATCGTTTCTCAGGATAAATAGCAGCGGGGTCTCCGGCTCCCCCGTGATCCGCGCGTCCGCGCCATTTATCGTCAGGTCAATTTCTATCGAGCCGTTCAGCATGCCGCCCTCGGCATGTTAGTTGGCACGCGCCGGTGGTCCTGTTGGCGTGAGGGATCATGCGGTCCAGCATTTCCGCGCCTGCAGCGGTCAAAGCGACGATAACCTTCCGTCCGTCTACAGCGTCCTTCGCTAGCGATACCAAGCGGCGCGCCTTCAGGCGTTCGATGACGCCGCGGATCGTTGCTCGATCGACGCCCGTTACCTTCACGAGTCCGCCCTGGGAATGCGGGCCTTTGACGCGCAGCGCGCAAAGGGTCGAGAACTGCACGCTTGTCAATTCGGAGTTGCCGGTATTGGCCTGGAAAATCGCCAGATGGCGCTGATACGCACGCCGCAACGGAAAGCCGATCTGATAGGAAAAGACATAGGCTGAATCCGGCTCGCTTGCGCCGCGACCCGGCGTGGGGTCTTGCATTGCGGTTTAGCCTCTCACAATCGCCATCGAGGTTGGATGGATATGAAATGGCTAAGGTGCCGGCATGCCATGATGCAAGCCTCATTTTGGCGCGTCCCAAAATTTGAGCCTCCCGACGTCTTCGACTGACATCGACAATCCGAAAGGTTGGATTCTCGCGCCTCGTCGCCTTCACTGTGGCAAGTCTCACGTCCAACTCATATCCAGCGTATACGCTATTTGCTGGCACCGAGAGACAATTGTCAATCCACAGTCTTCTCGGAATTCTGCGTTAAAATGTTGCGATACGGCGGGTTTTTACGCAAGTGCAGCATAAAAAGCGTGCGGTTGGCCTCTTGCGCAGCTGAATAAATAGTGTGTACGCTATAAAAAATCGATTAACGGTCAGTCTCACTGATCAACACTGGAGCGAAACTACCCATGTCTAATACCCCTCGCATTGCAATCGTCGGATCCGGTTTGGGAGGCGCCTGCGCGGCCGTCCTGCTGCAGAAGTTCGGCTTTCAGGTCGATGTGTTCGAGCAGGCGCCCGCCTTCACGCGACTCGGCGCTGGCATTCACATGGGCCCGAACGTAATGAAGATCTTCCGTCGGATGGGAATCGAAGACGCCGTCGTCGACAAGGGCTCCAAGCCCGACTTTTGGTTCAGCCGCCACGGCAATTCCGGCGAATACATGTCGCGGATCAAGCTCGGCGAATTCGCCGTGAAGGAGTATGGCGCGGCCTACGTGACCATCCACCGGGGAGACCTGCACGATTTTCAGATCGCCGCGCTCGGCGATGCGCGACTCCACTACAACAAGAAGCTGATTGAATGTCATGATGACGGTGCGGGAGTTGATCTTGAATTCGAAGATGGCACGCGCCACCGCGCCGACATCGTGATCGGCGCCGACGGCATCAATTCGAAGCTTCGCGAGTATCTCTTTGGTGCTGAGCGTCCCAAGGACACCGGGTGGATCGGACATCGCGCACTCATCCGCGGCGAAGCGCTGAAGAAGTATGCCTTCCCGTTCGAGCCCTGCGTGAAGTGGTGGACCGCAGACCGTCACTTGATGGTCTATTACACGACCGAGGCGCGCGACGAATATTACTTCGTAAGCGGTGTGCCGCATCCGAAATGGCAGCATGACACGGCTTTCGTCCCCTGCAGTAGGGAGGACATGTTCAAGGACTTCGAGGGCTACCATCCGGAGGTCCAGGCGCTGATCGAAGTCGCCGAAGACATCACGAAGTGGCCGCTGTTCTACCGTGACCCGCTGCCGGCGTGGAGCCAGGGTCGCATCGTGCTGCTCGGCGACGCTTGCCATCCGATGAAGCCGCATATGGCCCAAGGCGCCGCTATGGCGATCGAAGATGGCGCCATGTTGTCGCGGTGCCTCGAAGAGACCGGGCTGTCGGATTTCGGCGCCGCATTCAAGCTTTACGAGATTAATCGTCGTGAGCGCGCCTCGCGGGTACAGTCGGTGTCGAACGCGAATACCTGGTTGCGCACGCAGGAGGATCCGGCCTGGGTGTTCGGCTACGACATCTTTGCGCAGCCACTGCGGAGCGAGGTCGCCGCATGAGCTTGGGTCGATCCAGCTTCAACGTTGCCGCCAACGGTATTCGCCAGCACGTCCTGCGTCATGGCGGAAACGGCCAACCGCTTGTGATCATTCCAGGGATTACCAGCCCTGCGGTCACCTGGGAGTTCGTGGCAGAAGCGCTGGGGAACGAGTTCGACACCTATGTCGTCGATGTGCGAGGCCGAGGGCTCTCGTCATCCGGTCCGAAGCTCGACTATGGCGTCGATGCGATGGCCGACGATCTCATTGGTCTGTTGGATGCGCTGCGCTTGGACAATGGCATTGTCCTCGGCCACTCGATGGGCGCGCGGATCGGAGCGCGCGCGGCTTGCAAGCAGCCGGCCCGTATGGCGCGGCTCATCCTCGTTGACCCGCCGGTCTCCGGTCCAGGCCGCCGCGCCTATCCTTCGAAGCTACAATGGTACACTGACTCGATCCGACTGGCGATCGCTGGAATGGATGCCGAGAGCATGCGCGCGTTCTGTCCGACCTGGACGGACAAGCAGCTCGCTCTGCGCGCGGAGTGGCTGCACACTTGCTACGAGCCTGCGATTGTGAAGGCCTACAATGACTTTCACAACACCTCGTTCCACGACGATGTGTCCAGTCTCAAGCCACCGGCGGCACTGGTAGTGGCGGGGAAGGGCGGCGTGATCCAGTCCGAGGATATCGCCGAACTGTCGTCGCTCAACGACAAGCTCCAGATCGTTCACGTTCCCGATGCTGGCCACATGATCCCGTGGGATGATTTCCCAGGATTCCTTGGCGCTCTCGACAGCATCCTCGGCACTTCTCTTCGAAAGGCATCGTGATGACGTTCAAGACATTCCGCATTGGTCAGATTGTTCCCAGCTCCAACATTACGATGGAGACCGAGATTCCTGCCATGCTGGCAGCTCGCCAGCTCATTCGCCCAGAGCGCTTCACCTTCCATTCGGCACGCATGCGGATGAAGCATGTGACCAAGGATGAACTCGCCGCAATGGACGCGCAGTCCGACCGTTGCGCGCTGGAATTGTCCGACGCCCGTGTCGACGTGCTCGGCTATGCTTGCCTGGTCGCTATCATGTCGATGGGGCACGGCTATCATCGCGAAAGTCAGGCACGCTTGCAGAAAGTGACCGCGGAGAATGGTGCACCCGCGCCGGTCGTCACCAGCGCCGGTGCACTGGTCGAGGCGCTGGGCGTGATCGGGGCCAAGCGCGTCGCTCTGGTGGCTCCTTACATGAAGCCGCTGACGAAGATGGTGATCGACTATATCGAAGCAGAGGGCGTCACCGTGGTGACGCATCGGGCGCTTGAGATCTCCGACAATTTGAAGGTCGCTGCGCATGATCCAGCCAAGCTGATTGGCATCGTGGAGGAGCTCGATACGTCGAATGTCGACACGATCGTACTATCGGCCTGCGTTCAGATGCCGTCTCTGGCCAGCGTGGCGATGGTCGAGGCCATGACCGGCAAGCCAACGCTGACGGCTGCTGTCGCCACCACCTATCAGATGCTGAAGGCGCTCGATCTGGAGCCGGTCGTTCCCGGCGCAGGTTGTCTGCTCTGCGGCGCCTATTGAGGAACCATCCATGAGCGAGTCCGCGTCGCAGAATTACGAGGGCGTCTGGGGCAATCGCATCGGCTTCGGGAAACGTCCCGCTGTCGTCGTCGTCGATTTCATGAAGGCCTATACCACCCCAGGCGCGCCGCTGTTCGCGCCGGGTGTCGTCGAGGCTGTTGCTCAGACACCCGCGCTTCTGAATGCGGCTCGCCGCCACAGCGTGCCGGTCATTCACACCAGCATCTTGTATTTAGCGAAGGATTCCGCGGATGGTGGGGTGTGGGTGAAGAAATCGCCAGTCATGGCCGCGATGGTTGCCGGCAATCCGCTCGCCGAATTTTGCGAGGGCGTCGAACCCCAGACGGGAGAGCTCGTCATCACCAAGCAATATGCGAGCGCATTTTTCGGCACCAGCCTCGCAACAACGCTTCACGCGCAGGGCATCGACACCGTCGTTCTGGCCGGATGCTCGACGAGCGGTTGCATCCGTGCCACGGCGGTCGATGCCGTTCAATACGGCTTCCGCACAATCGTGGTGCGGGACTGTGTGGGCGATCGCCATCGCGAACCGCACGAGGCGAATTTGTTCGATATCGACGCGAAATATGGCGACGTCATCGGGCTATCCGAAGCCGTCGCGCGTTTCACTGAAACTGCCGCAAACTAAGATATCCGTCGCATCAATCTCTGGGTTCTTGCGCCCTTGAAAGTGAGGAAAGAGAATGGATCAGTTCAGCTTCACGGAAATCTGCCTTCATCAGCTTAAGATGTCAGGCGTTCACGAAGGTGAGAAGCTCGTCGTTCTGACCCAGGGTAATGAGCGCCTTGACTATGCCGACGCCTTCATGGCGGCCGGGCAGCGGATCGGCGCCAAGATGTATCACATGCGTCTGCCGGCTGTACCGCCGGTTGGTGCCTGGGCTGTCGGACAGACCGGCTTGGCGTCGATGCCGGAAGCCGTTGAGGCGCTGAAGGCGGCCGATATGCTGATCGACTGTATCTTTCTTCTGTTCAGCCCCGAGCAGATGGCCATTCAGGCCGCCGGCACGCGCATTCTCACTGCCGTCGAGCCGCCGGCGCTGCTGGCCCGCATGCTGCCCACGAAGGAACTGCGCGAGCGTGTGGAGATCGGCGCGGAGATTCTAGAGAAGGCAAAAATCATGCGTATCACGTCGCCGCACGGCACCGACGTGACGTACAAGCTCAGCACCTATCCGACCGTGGCCGAATATGCCTGCACTGACATGCCCGGCCGCTGGGACCACTGGCCGTCGGGCTTCGTCTTCACAGGCGGCGACGACGACGGTGTCGATGGCACGATCGTGGTGGCGCCGGGCGACATTCTGCTGCCGCAGAACATCTATGTTCGCGAGCCGATAACCTACACGATCGAAAAAGGGTGGGTCACCGATATCCGCGGCGGGCTCGAGGCGGAACTGGTGAAGTCCTATATGGCCGCCTTCAACGATCCGCGCGGCATGGGCATGAGCCATGTCGGCTGGGGCCTCAATCAGAATGCCAAGTGGCATGCGATGGTGCCGGGCGAATTCCCCGGCGGAATGGGCATGGAGCCGCGTTCGTTCTACGGCAATGTAATGTTCTCGACCGGCCCGAACAACGAACTCGGCGGCCCGAACGACACCGCCTGTCATCTCGACATCCCCCTGCGTGGTTGCTCGCTCTTCCTCGATGACGAGCCGATCGTGCTCGACGGCGACATCGCCGTGAAGGAAATGCAGGTCGCGCGCTGACCTGATCCATAGGCCCCGTACGCCAGATACGATCCGCTGTGCGGGACCAAGGACAGCCGAAAGTTGCTGCAATACAAATGACCTACCGACTTGCGAGGAGAAATTAGTCCGCCAGAACGATCTCCGATTGCCTTGTGGTTAGTAAATTATCTCACATAGAGGGAAGCACCGTGTCTCAACCGTTGATCACTGTCGAAGACGGCATCCGCCAAGCGGGCGTCGGCTGGTTCCAGCGCAAGCTATTTGTGATTTTCGCTCTCGTCTGGGCGGCAGATGCCATGCAGGTCCTGGCAATCGGCTTCAGTGCGCCGTCCATCGCCAAGAGCTTCGGTATTAGCATTCCGCAGGCACTGCAAACCGGAACGATGTTCTTCGTCGGTATGCTCATCGGCGCCTTTGTGTTCGGCCGCATGGCCGACCGGTACGGACGCCGTCCGGTCCTGCTTACCGCTGTCCTGATCGATGCGGCTTTCGGAGTCGCCTCGGCCTTCTCGCCGAGCTTCGAATGGCTGTTGGTCGCGCGGCTGCTGACAGGCATCGGCGTCGGTGGCACCTTGCCAGTGGACTATGCGATGATGGCCGAATTTCTGCCCTCGGATCGCCGCGGCCGCTGGTTGGTCTGGCTGGAATCATTCTGGGCAGTTGGCACCGTGGCACTCGCGATCATTGCGCTGTTCGCGGGATCGCAGGGCGGCGATGCATGGCGCACGATCTTCTTCGTGACCGGCGTTCCTGCACTGATCGGCGTTCTGGTTCGTTTCTACGTGCCTGAGTCTCCGATGTACCTCAATCGAACCGGACAATCGGAGAGAGCTCGCGAAGTCATCCAGCGCATCGCGCGCGGCAATGGCAACGATGTCGAGATCAGTCGCCTCAAGCCGGAAGAGCAGAAGTCTAAGTCTGCTTTCGCGCTGTTCTCGCCCGACCTACGCCGCCGGTCGATTCTGCTGCTCATCGCATGGTTCACCATCTCGATCTCGTATTACGGCGTGTTCGTCTATCTGCCAGTCCGTCTGTCGGCCGAAGGCTACGGCTTCATGCGCGGCCAGTACTTCCTCATTTTGATCGCACTGGTGCAGCTTCCCGGCTTCGCACTGGCCGCCTACGGCGTCGAGCGTTGGGGCCGCAAGCCGACGCTAGTGGGTTTTCTTTTGCTCAGCGCGATCGGATGTCTGATCTATGGTTTGGGTACGTCTTCGAGCGTGGTCGTGGTCGGCACCACGCTGCTTATGAGCTTCGCGCTGCTCGGCACCTGGGCCGGCGTCTATGCCTTCACGCCTGAGGTCTATCCGACCCGTCTGCGGGCGAGCGGCATGGGTTCGGCAGGCGCCATCGCACGGGCTGGCGGCTTGTTGGCACCGTCCGTTGTGGCTCCGCTCATGACCACGAACTTTACGCTGGCACTGATTGCGATCTCCGGCTGCCTTGTTCTCGCCGCCGGCTGTGTCAATATGATGGACGTAGAGACGAAGGGGCGTCCGCTCGAGTAGGACAAATCCGCCGGGGCACTCGCCTATCGTCAGACCCCGGCGGACCGGTTTCAAGCGCTATTCCACGCATCTGAATGTTACGAGTCGGTCGAAAGGCCGGCTCGTTTGCACGAAGCGATCAAACCACAACAAGCGCGACGGGGGAGCGCGATAGCAAAGCGCGTTGACCATCGTTCACCGTGGAGGACCTCATATGAACAGGCGGAAAATCTTGGTGGCGGGTGTTACTAGTATCGGACCGGAAGTGTCAATCCCAGCAAGAAGTACACCTACCGCGGCGTACGAAAAACCGGATGACCGGAACTGATGGACTTCTCAATAGCCCGGATATTCGTGGCCAAAGGGTCGATCGTGGAGTCTTCGGTATCACACATCTCACCTAGTCTTTCTCTTTCTACGCCAATCCACGATCGCCTTGCGAGCGTTGTTGCGTCGAACCAATTCCTGCCTTTTCTATTCATCCCCATCTGAGGGCGCTTCTTGAGCGGCCTCATTGGTGGGGGCGGCAGTGGCAATTCATTCGGCTCAAGCAGAGGCGATCTCGCGCAGCGCGCGCATGCTCCGCAGCGCACTCGGACCCGCCATTGCGCGATACCTGGAGGACGCCTCGATCGTCGAGGTGATGCTCAACCCCGATGGCCGGTTGTGGATTGATCGGCTGTCGAGCGGCTTGACCGACACGGGAGAGAGCCTCTCGGCCGCTGATGGAGAGCGCATCGTTCGGCTGGTGGCACACCACGTCGGTGCCGAAGTGCATGCTGGTGCGCCGCGCGTTTCCGCTGAACTGCCCGAGACCGGCGAGCGCTTCGAAGGTCTGCTGCCGCCAGTGGTCGCGGCCCCGGCCTTTGCTATCCGCAAGCCAGCAGTCGCCGTCTTCACGCTCGACGACTACGTCGCCACCGGCATCATGACCTCGGAGCAGGCTGAGGCCTTGCGTAGCGCCGTCGCGGTACGCAGCAACATTCTGGTCGCTGGCGGTACCTCCACCGGCAAGACGACGTTGACTAACGCCCTTCTTGCGGAAGTCGCCAAAACCTCTGACCGCGTAGTGCTGATCGAGGATACGCGCGAGCTGCAGTGCAAGGCGCCTAACCTCGTGGCCTTACGCACGAAGGACGGCGTGGTCTCACTGTCAGATCTCGTGCGGTCATCACTTCGTCTGCGACCAGACCGCATCCCCATCGGCGAGGTGCGCGGTGCCGAAGCGCTAGATCTCCTCAAGGCCTGGGGTACCGGTCACCCCGGTGGCATCGGCACCATTCATGCCGGTACGGCGCTCGGCGCACTGCGCCGGTTGGAGCAACTCATCCAGGAAGCGGTCATCACCGTTCCGCGCGCTCTGATTGCAGAAACCATCAACATCGTTGCCGTGCTTGCCGGCCGCGGCGCGGATCGTCGTCTCACCGAACTCGCCCGCGTCACCGGGCTTGGACCAGCCGGCGACTACAGCCTTTTACCAGCAGGAGACTAACATGAGACCTCGATCGTCGCTTTCTCTACGTGCCATGTCGCTCACGGCATCAGGCATGGTTCTCTTCACGGGCGGCGCTCCGGCTTGGGCTGCCGGCTCCAATATGCCGTGGGAGCAGCCGCTCAATCAGATCCTGCAATCGGTCGAGGGGCCAGTCGCCAAAATCATCGCGGTGATCATCATCATCGTCACGGGTCTCACGCTCGCCTTCGGTGACTCTTCCGGTGGTTTTCGCCGGTTGATCCAGATCGTGTTCGGCCTTTCGATCGCCTTCGCCGCGTCGAGCTTCTTTTTGTCATTCTTTTCGTTCGGCGGCGGGGTCTTGATCTGATGGAGGAGCCGGTCGCTGGCTTTGTCGCGCCCGTGCATCGCGCGCTGACCGAGCCGATCCTCATGGGTGGCGCGCCCCGGGCGGTCGCCATCGTCAACGGCACGCTCGCAGCCGCGCTTGGTCTTGGTCTGCGGCTCTGGATCGCAGGTCTCCTACTCTGGGCGATCGGCCATGCGGCCGCGGTTTGGGCTGCCAGGCGTGATCCCGCCTTCGTCGATGTGGTGCGCCGTCATCTGCGCATTCCCGGTCATCTCAGCATTTGAGCTTTCGATCATGATGAATCTTGCCGAATACCGCCGCTCAAACACCCGCCTCGCGGACTTCCTGCCCTGGGCCGCATTGGTCGGGGAGGGCGTCGTCCTCAACAAAGACGGTTCGTTCCAGCGTACCGCAAGGTTCCGCGGACCGGATCTCGACAGCGCAGTCCCGGCCGAACTTGTCGCCGTCGCTGGCCGCCTCAACAGCGCCTTGCGCCGTCTTGGCTCCGGCTGGGCCGTTTTTGTCGAGGCTCAGCGCCATGCTGCATTCCGATATCCGGCAAGCACGTTTCCGGATGTGGCGTCAGCCTTGGTCGACGCCGAGCGGAAAGCCCAGTTCGAGGAGGCGGGAGCTCACTATGAGTCGAGCTATTTCCTCACATTCCTTTATTTGCCGCCGGCCGAGGACGCCGCGCGGGCGGAACGGTTTCTGTATGAGGGCCGCGATCGGACCGAGAACGCCGACGCCCGCGAAGTGTTGCGCGGATTCGTCGACCGCACCGATCGGGTGCTGCAGCTGGTCGAGGGCATTATGCCCGAATGCGCCTGGCTCGATGACCCGGAGACACTGACCTATCTGCATTCCTGTGTGTCGACGAAGGGCCACCGCGTTCGGGTGCCCGAGATCCCGATGTATCTCGATGCGCTGCTGGCAGATCAGCCACTGACCGGCGGCCTTGAACCGATAGTGGGTGCGTCGCATCTGCGCGTTCTCACTGTCGTCGGGTTTCCGACCGTGACGACGCCCGGAATACTCGACGAATTGAACCGCCTGGCATTCCCGTATCGATGGTCGACGCGCGCAATCATGCTCGACAAGACGGATGCCACGAAATTGCTGACGAAGATCCGCCGGCAATGGTTTGCCAAGAGGAAGTCGATCGCTGCCATCCTCAAAGAGGTGATGACGAACGAGGCGTCGACGCTGCTCGACACGGACGCCCACAACAAAGCGATGGACGCCGATGCCGCGCTCCAGGAACTGGGATCCGACCAGATCGGTGAAGCCTATGTCACGGCGACCGTCACCGTATGGGATGTCGACCCGCGTGTGGCCGATGAGAAGCTGCGTCTGGTCGAAAAGACGATCCAGGGTCGCGACTTCACCTCGATGACTGAGACGGTGAATGCTGTCGAAGCCTGGCTCGGCAGTTTGCCGGGACATGCCTATGCCAATGTCCGGCAACCACCGGTCTCGACCCTCAACCTGGCCCATATGATTCCGCTATCGGCGGTCTGGGCCGGTGAGGTCAGGGACTATCACTTCGCGGCACCGCCTTTGTTGTTCGGAAAAGCCGAGGGTTCGACTCCGTTCCGATTTTCTCTCCACGTCGGTGACGTTGGGCATACGCTGGTGGTTGGCCCGACCGGCGCTGGTAAATCGGTGCTGCTGGCTCTGATGGCGTTGCAGTTTCGCCGCTATCCGGGTTCGCAGATCTTTGCCTTCGATTTTGGCGGATCAATCCGGGCCGCCGCTATCGCCATGGGTGGCGACTGGCACGACCTCGGGGGCGCGCTGTCGGACGATGCGTCAGAGGTAGTCGCGCTGCAGCCGCTGGCCTGGATCGACGACGCATCCGAGCGGGGCTGGGCGACCGAATGGATCGCCGCGATTCTGGCGCGGGAAAAAATCGAGATCACGCCGGAGGCCAAGGACCATCTGTGGTCCGCCTTGACGTCATTGGCTTCGGCTCCGATCCAGGAGCGCACGCTGACAGGCTTGTCGGTGTTGCTCCAGTCGAGCGCGCTGAAGCGGGCCCTGCAACCTTATTGCCTCGGCGGGCCCTACGGCCGGTTGCTGGATGCCGAACTCGAGCGCCTCGGCGAAGCATCGGTTCAGGCCTTTGAGACCGAAGGATTGATCGGTACCGGCGCCGCACCCGCGGTACTTGCCTATCTCTTTCATCGGATTGGAGACCGTCTCGACGGCCGACCTACCCTGCTCATCGTCGACGAAGGCTGGCTCGCGCTTGATGACGAGGACTTTGCCGGGCAATTGCGCGAATGGCTGAAGACGTTGCGCAAAAAGAACGCCTCCGTCATCTTCGCCACGCAGTCGCTCTCGGACATCGATGGTTCGGCGATTGCGCCCGCCATCATTGAGAGCTGTCTGACCCGCATATTGCTGCCGAACGAACGCGCGATCGAGCCGCAGATCACGGCGATCTATCGCCGCTTTGGTCTCAACGATCGGCAGATCGAGCTTCTGAGCCGGGCAACACCGAAGCGCGACTACTACTGCCAGTCCCGCCGCGGCAATCGGATGTTCGAGTTGGGTCTGGGCGAAGTCGCGCTCGCTTTTACGGCGGCCTCTTCCAAGACCGATCAGGCGGCAATCGAACGCATGCTCGCAGAACACGGCCGCGACGGCTTCGTGCCCGCCTGGCTCCGACACCGCGACGCATCGTGGGCCACTGATCTGATCCCCAATCTGAGCAATCTGGAGCCATCGTTATGAGGCGTCTTTGCGTTCTTGCGGCGGCGAGCGCTGTCGCATTGTCGCTTGCTGCTGTGTCGCCGGCATCAGCGCAGTGGATCGTCTTCGATCCGAACAACTATGTCCAGAATGTCCTGACGGCGGCGCGTGAGCTACAGCAGATCAACAATCAGATTACGTCGCTGCAAAACCAGGCGCAGATGCTGATCAATCAGGCGAAGAATCTGGCGAGCCTGCCATACTCGTCGCTACAACAACTTCAATCGTCGATCCAACGTACCCAGCAACTGCTCGCTCAGGCCCAGCGCATTGCCTATGACGTACAGCAGATCGACCGCGCATTCTCGACCAATTATGCGCCCGCGACGAGCAGCCAATCCAATCAAGCACTTATCACCAACGCGCAATCGCGTTGGCAGAACTCGGTCGCTGCGCTGCAGGACTCCTTGCGTGTGCAGGCCGGCGTTGTCGGCAACCTCGACACCAACCGCACCCAGATGTCGGCGCTCGTAACATCGAGCCAAGGCGCAAGCGGCGCCCTGCAGGCGACGCAGGCCGGCAACCAGATCCTTGCTCTTCAGGCTCAGCAACTCGCCGATCTCACGGCGACGGTCGCAGCGCAAGGCAGGGCGCAAAATCTTGAATCGGCTCAACGCGCGGCGGCGCAGGATCAGGGCCGCGAGCAACTGCGGCGGTTTCTGACCCCGGGCCAAGGCTATCAATCTTCAAACGTGCAGATGTTTCATTGATGAGTGCGTTCAGCAGGTTCAAACGACTGCCAGTTGTCGCAGCATCCGCATCCGTGATGCTGGTGATGACGGCATGCGCTATCCAGCTTCGCGGCGGTGGCGACGAAACGGCGTCGAATTCGGGGGGCGCACAAACCACGGGCACGCTCGCCTCCAGCCTCGCGCGCTGCCGAACCGTCACGAAGGAGCAAATAGCAACCTACGACGATTGCCGCCGAATCTGGGCTGAGAACCGACGTCGGTTTTTCGGTCAGAAGGGAAGTGCGACGGCTCCCGCTGGCAGTGATGCGCTCTCCGGCCAACCGTCTGAGTTGCCGCCAAAGGATCAGAGCCGGATGCCGCACGGTTATCCAGCGGTGGCCCTCCCGGAGAGCGAGTAAGCCATGACCGGCACCGGCGTGATCGATCAGTTCCTCGATACCTATACCCGCTATATCGATTCTGGCTTCGGCCTACTGGGCAGCGAAGTTGGCTTTCTTGCAACGACTTTGGCTGCCATCGACATTACGCTTGCGGCTTTGTTCTGGAGCTGGGGGACGGACGACGATCTGATCGCACGGCTCGTCAAAAAGAGTCTGTTCGTCGGTGTCTTCGCCTACCTGATCGGCAACTGGAATAATCTCGCTCGTATCGTGTTCGAGAGCTTTGCCGGTCTCGGGCTCAAAGCCTCCGGCACAGGCCTGTCATCCGCAGATTTTTTGCGGCCAGGGCGGATTGCCCAAGTTGGCCTCGATGCCGGCCGGCCGATCCTCGACTCGATCTCAGGTCTGATGGGATACATCAGTTTTTTCGAAAATTTCGTCCAGATCGTCGTTTTGCTGTTCGCCTGGGTCGTGGTGCTGCTCGCCTTCTTCATTCTGGCGATCCAGCTCTTCGTGACTCTCATCGAGTTCAAGCTGACGACACTCGCCGGCTTCGTGCTGATCCCCTTTGGTTTGTTCGGAAAGACCGCATTTGCGGCTGAGCGTGTGCTCGGCAATGTCGTCTCGTCGGGCATCAAAGTCCTGGTCCTGGCCGTCATTGTTGGCATCGGCTCGACACTGTTCTCTCAGTTCACGTCCGGGTTCAACGGCGGGCAGCCGACCATCGAAGACGCTATGGCGCTGGTGCTCGCGGCATTGACGCTGCTCGGTCTCGGCATTTTTGGTCCTGGGATCGCCAACGGATTGGTGTCCGGCGGACCTCAGCTCGGCGCGGGTGCCGCGGTCGGAACGGGCATTGCTGCCGGCGGCATTGTTGTCGCAGGCGCTGGTCTCGCTGCGGGCGGAGCCGGGCTGGCCGGGGGAGCGATGGCGGGAGCTGCACGAGGTGGTGCCACGCTCGCAAGCAGTGCGTCCGCGGCTTATCGCAGTGGCGGTCTCAGTGGTGTCGCCGATGCCGGGCTCTCGGCAGTGGCAAGTCCGCTGCGCCGGGCCGCGGCAACTCTCAGTATCAGCGCTCAATCGGCTGGGCAGGCGCCAACCACAGCGCGCGCGGGCGCCGAGACCGGGAACACCGCGCCGGATGGTCCGCCCGATTGGGCGCGGCGCATGAAGCGTGCCCAGACCGTCAGCCATGGCGCATCAGCCGTCACCCATGCAGTTCGCTCCGGCGACCATGGCGGTGGCGGCGCATCGATCGATCTCTCTGAAGGAAACCGCTGATGTTTAAACGTCCATCTGTTCACTACGGCCGCACGCCCGAGCCGGTCACTCCCTATCAAAAAGCAGCGCAAGTCTGGGACGACCGTATCGGGTCAGCCCGCGTGCAGGCAAAAAACTGGCGATTGATGGCATTCGGATGCCTCGCGCTCTCGACGGGTCTCGCCGGCAGTCTTGTCTGGCAATCGACCCAAGGCACGATCACGCCCTGGGTGGTCGAGGTCGATCGTCTTGGCCAAGCACAACGAGTGGCTCCGGCCAATACGGACTACCAGCCGACTGACCCGCAGATCGCCTACCACCTGGCGCGATTCATCGAGGATGTCCGGGGCCTCCCGGCTGACGCCATCGTGTTGCGTCAGAATTGGCTGCGCGCCTACGACTTTACGACCGATCGTGGTGCTGCCGCTCTTAATGACTACGCCCGAACCAACGATCCCTTTGCCAGGCTCGGCAAAGTGCAGGTCTCGGTCGAGGTATCCAGCGTTATTCGCGCGTCGATGGAGAGTTTTCGAGTGGCGTGGGTTCAGCGCGCCTACGACAACGGATCTCTCAGTTCGACCGAGCGCTGGACTGCCATTCTCACCGTCGTGATCGAGACGCCGCGCGATGCCGATCGGCTGCGCAAGAACCCCCTCGGTGTCTACGTCCACGCCATCAACTGGTCGAAGGAGCTTGGGCAGTGAATACGTTATTTCGCAATAGGACTTCCCTGCGCCGGGCTTCATGCAGTCGTTCCGTCTCATTCAGATCAGATGGTCTGGCGTTCCGAAAGGCGATACTTCTGGCACAGCTGCTCTGCGCTTCGGCTTTGGGTGGTTGCTCCACGTTCACGCCGCCGGAGATCAGCTACGACAGTGATGTTCCGCCATTGCCTCCGCCGCCCGTGCCTGCCGACGACAAGCTGCGGCCGCTTCATGTCCCGCCACTCTGGAAGCCGGCCCTAGGCGGTAAGTCTGGTAGCAAGGAGGAGACTGAGCCGGTGAGCCGGGTTGAGACCGCGAACAGTGCGGCGCGTGTCGAACCGCGCAAGAAGGGATACTTTAACGCGGCGCAGGTCTACGCCTACAGCCCTGGTGCGCTGTACCAGATTTATGCCGCGCCCGGACAAATCACCGATATCGCGCTCGAGGAGGGCGAACAACTCACGGGATCGGGTCCTGTCGCGGCAGGCGACACCGTTCGTTGGGTGGTCGGCGATACGGAAAGTGGCAACGGAGATACCCGCCGCGTCCATATCCTGGTGAAGCCGACTCGCGCTTCGATCGAAACCAATCTTGTCGTCAACACCGATCGGCGCACCTACCTGATCGAGTTACGCGCCCGCGAAAAGCCCTATATGCCTTCAGTCGCCTGGTTCTATCCGGAGGACCGGCCGGGCAGGGTGCGGCCCGTGGCTTTGACCCCGGTGCTACCAGATCCGACGCAGCGTCGTTTCCGCTATGCCATTGAGGGCGACGGGCCGCCCTGGCGGCCGCTGACCGCTTATGACGATGGACGCAAGGTCTATATCGAGTTCCCGCAGGGCATCGTTCAAGGCGAGATGCCGCCTCTCTTCGTCATTGGCCATGATGGCAAGACTGAGATTGTGAACTACCGCGCCTATGGCAACGTCCTCATTGTCGACCGGCTTTTTGCGGCCGCGGAGTTGCGGCTCGGTGGCGAGCATCAGCAGAAAGTCCGGATTGTCCGGACCGATGGGAGGTCGTCATGAGCACAGCTCAGAGCAATGACGGTAGCGATCAGCCCGGCGAGCCGAACAGGTCGGAAGAATTGGCGCACGGGTTCCGGTTAAGGGCAGATCATCCGCGCGTCACGCGGCTGTCCCGTAGGGTCCTGGCGGGAGGGACCGCCGTTGCATTGGTTCTTGTTGGGGGTGCCGTGGTTTGGGCTCTCCAAAACAACCGCCCGCGCGGACCCGCGCCGGACGAACTCTACAGCACCGATCACCATAACGTCGCTGATGGCCTCGCCGGATTGCCGCGGGACTATGCTGGCGTTCCGCGTCAGGTGCCCTCGCTGGGCCCACCGCTTCCTGGTGATCTCGGCCGGCCAATCCTTGCCGCTCAGGGGCAGCTGCCAAACACGACCACGACGGGCTTCGATCAGGAGCAGCAGCGCCGCGACCAGGAGATCGAAGCCGCGCGTGTGAGCCATCTGTTCGCCTCCACCAATGTTCGCGAGACGACGCCCGCTGCAGCGCAGGCTTCGAGCGTGGACCGAGTCGCCTCATCATCGGTGCCGGGAGCTGACGACGGCTTTGCGCAGAACGGCCAGGATCGCAAACTTGCCTTCGTCAATGCATCGGTTGATCGCCGTACCACAAGCCCAGACCGCGTCGTGAAACCAGCTTCTCCGTATGTGGTTCAGGCAGGGACCGTTATTCCGGGGGCTCTCATTACCGGCATCCGGTCGGATCTCCCCGGACAAATTACGGCGCAGGTGACCGAAAATGTCTATGACACGCCCTCCGGTCGCTTGCTGCTTGTCCCGCAGGGAGCTCGTTTGATCGGAACTTATGACAGTCAGATCGCGTTCGGTCAGTCACGCGTACTTCTAGTTTGGACACGCTTGATCATGCCGAACGGCCGTTCGATCGTCCTGGAGCGACAGCCTGGCGCGGATGCGGCAGGATATTCAGGGTTGGAAGATGATGTCGACAACCATTGGGGCGAGCTGTTCAAGGCTGCAGCCCTTTCGACGCTGCTGGCTGTCGGCAGCGAAGTGGGAGCCGGCTCCGACACCGGCAACAACGGTGACATCATTCAAGCTCTTCGCCGCGGATCGAGCGATAGCTTGAATCAAACAGGCCAGAAGATCGTTCAACGCAATCTCAACATCCAGCCAACGCTAACGATCAGGCCAGGATTTCCGGTTCGCGTGATCGTCAATCGTGACCTGGTATTCGAGCCTTACAGAGGGTGAGGAATGAAGATGGCCAAGCTTAAGATTGGGGCGCTTCCCAATGACAAGCCCGTCAGAGTCACCATTGAACTGCCGGCTGCCGTGCATCGAGATCTCGTCGCCTACGCAGGAGCCCTCGCTCGTGAAACCGGCGAGCCAGTCAATGATCCGTCAAAGCTGATTGCGCCCATGTTGACGCGATTTATGGCGACGGATCGGGGATTTTCGAAATGGCGTCGTGCGGCTCATTCGTCAGAAACTAGAGAGGGGTAACGTTCGGTAAGCAATTTCAGAAAGCCTTGAAGGGCAGCGTTCTCGTTGTCGTTTCGCCAATGTGCCGAAAAGCTTAGGTAGCTCGGCTGTATCCCGTCGCGCAATTCGCGATAAACCAGACCGGCAAAGCGGGCGCCGATATCGGATTCCATCACCAGGCCGATCCCAAACCTCATGCTGATTAGGCTCTTGATGATGCCCCCACTGACGTCGTGGCGCTCTATCTGAGGCCTGTCCCCAGGCAAAGGGAGCTTAGAAATCAGGACGTCCTCAAGTTCGTGTCCGGGGTCATATTGGCTCAGCAAAACTGTTTGATCCCGAAGATCGGTCCACAAAACGACGTCTCGTGTTGTCAAGGGATGATCCTCTGGCAAGGCGACCATGATTTGCTCGCTCCACAGCGGAAGGGTCTGATTCTCCAGAAGAGGCGGAGCGCCGGTCACGACAAGGATGTCAAGTGTTCCGTTTCGTAGCGCTGTCGTCAGGCGCGTTCGCGATCGTTCGACAGTGACGAGTTCGACATTTGGAAACTGTACTTTGAAATCGAGCAGAGTCTCACGCAGATTGCCCGTCGAGAGAGAGGTACAAAAGCCCACCACCAATTTGCCGGCCTGGCCGCGCTCAGTTGTTTTTGCGCAGGCCACGAGCGTATCGACTTGCTCTAAAATTATTCTCGCCGTCCTGAGAAACTCGCGCCCCCCTGGGGTCGGCTTCACGCCACCGCTCGATCGCTCGAATACGACTACACCAATCGAGTGTTCAAGCTGGCGGATACATCGGCTCAGCTGCGATTGACGAAGCCGCAAGGCATCTGCAGCTTGCCGAAAGCTACCAATATCCGCCGCGGTCACAGCAAAGCGCAACTGCTGTAGATCAACAGCCGGCGGTCTGGCGTCAGGTCGCCGGGTGTCGTTTGCCATGGTTCTCTCCGCCGTGTTTTGATGTTCGATAACTCGGGAAGGGGACAATGCGGGACGTCTGCGTGCAGACATCGCCAGGAGCACTCGCGGAGGCTCTACAAAAGTGTCTCAAGCAGCCATGAACGCGACTGGAGCCCACAACGCGGGTCCGCGCAGGCCGCCAGCGGTCTGCACACGCACTAATGCCTGAAACGAAATCTCAAGGTAGCCAGCAACAGCTAGCGTATTGCCGAGGTGGCGAGGTGTTCCGATCCGCCGTAAAGGCCACCCCGCACGCCTCAGGATTCTTTCCATGCGAGCATCGGTCACCGTAACGATATCGGTGAGTTGCCGCGCCAGCCCGAATTCGATCATGCCCGCAAAAAGCTCGTAGGTCGCGCTGGCGAGACCGTGATTGGCCTTTGGCGCATCAGGGCGAATATCGAGCGCGAAGCGACTGCTCTCCCAGATCGTCTGACTGACGGGAGCGTGCGTCCCATCCAGCAGCACGGGAAACGTATCGCGCAGCATGGTGGGGCCAGTTGACGGGAGCAGACGGACGCAACCTTGAATGCGTCCGTCATCGGCTCTTTGCAACAAATAGGCGGGATGAAGGGCGTCGAATCCGTCGACCTCCATATCTCCGCTGATCTGGACGTCCCAGTCGAGTCGATTTTTGAACACCCGGTATCGCAGGCGGTGCATTTCCCCGAGGTCGTCGGTAAATTGACCGTAGTAGTTTGATGTAATGAGCTGCATCATTGTTGCGTCCCCGATTGCTGAACTTCCGGGATTGAAGACGAAGCCATGAAGCGGCACACCTCCCGCAACTGCGGGATGTGATTAAGCGCAGAAGTTACTTAATAGTCGATCTTGATGCCATGAAGCGGGCGACAGCCTGAATGATGGTCCGAACACCGAACTTAGTCTTGACGTTATCGAGATGAGTGGCTGCGGTATGCCGAGAAATGCCTAGAATACGCCCGATCTCCCAGGCTGATTTGCCTTGGGCGGCCCATTCAAGGCATTCCAGTTCGCGCGGTGACAACGATACCGCATGGATCATCTGTCTAGATTCGATCCGGCGGCGGGCATGGGCATGGAAATACATCGCCATAAGCTGAAGGGCCTTCGCGTGCTCATTAATCGAGCGTTCGAACTGCGGAAGCCGGTCGTTGGCGGCAAAGGTCACAGCGGCCACCGGACCACGATAATCATGAATTGGAACCGTGAATCCGTGGCGGATGCCAAATTTGGCCGCTTCCTCAAATAACTCGCGCTCCGCCTTGGATCGGGCCATCGAGCCTATTTCGAGACCCCACTCGAAGGGTTCAGGATGACCGAGAGCTCGAGTGATTACGGGGTCGAAGCGCTCGTAGTGGCTTTTCAAATATTGGGTGGTCCAAGCTGAGGGATAGTTCGAAATGAGGTGGGCCTCGGCGCTTGGGCGCTGTGGCACTGAAAGGTATGCGAAACACGAAAGGCCAAGCGCCGTCGCAGCTTCGTCCATGATTTGGTGAAGAACATCTGGACTTGGAGAGCTTGATAGTCGGTCCACAAACCTTTGGAAGATTCGATGCATGGTTGCGCCGGCTAGTCTCGATCCTGGGAGGGGCGTGACTTCGTGCTGCCAAAAATCGCTGGTGCCGGTC
Source organism: Bradyrhizobium sp. Bra78 (assembly GCF_024519855.1). NCBI lineage: Bacteria > Pseudomonadati > Pseudomonadota > Alphaproteobacteria > Hyphomicrobiales > Nitrobacteraceae > Bradyrhizobium > Bradyrhizobium sp. Bra78. The sequence continues at coordinate 301,692 of NZ_JALJRE010000002.1, forward strand.
GTCTCCGGCAGTCGTGAAGTTCCTAAAACGAATGCTTCAAAGGGGCGGCTCAAATTAGCCTCGAGAGGCCAACTCGTTCTCCTGTCGTTAGGCCGTGGTCTCCAATACGGATTACCCGGACTGGCGTGAAAGTGGCTCACGCCGTTCTCAAGTTGGCTCGATCCTTGTAGTTAGCGATTGTGGAAATTTGCCTTTGATCTTCCGCCCAAAAGGCAGGGCTTATTTTAGATAGCGAAAATTCTTAATGAAGCTTGGCAGCTCGATACCTTCCCGCAGCTTTGGATCCGGAAGGGGCGGAAGCTGTACCAGCCGCAGCCCGACTGATCCGGCCCACCGATCGGAGGCGTAGTCTTCCGGCTCCTCGTCGGGAAGGCCGTCGCTGACCTTGGCCGATACCTCGTCTAGCTTCATTCGGATGAGCTTGGTCGCCTTCCATTCCTGCTCGGCCGGCTTGCGGGCATAGTCCCAAAGACCAGGTGCCAGCCTGTCGGTAAAGACCTCGAGTGCATGACGCTTGACCTTGTCCTCACAGAATTCAGCCTTCCCGAACGCCATCACTGAACGAAAATTGACGTTGTGGTTGAATGCCGCGCGGGAGAAGACGATCCCATCCAAATGCGTGACGCTAAAGCAGACTGGAATGCCTTCCTGATGTGCTTTCAGCATCCGACTGGCAGAGGAGCCGTGCCAATAAATATAGTCATCGATACGCCAGTGATTGGTCGGCGTCACATAGGGCATCGAATCGATCACATAACCGATCTGGCAGACGATACCGGCGTCGATAATCGCATTGATCGTATCTCGGTCGTACTTGGCCAACCAATGATACCTCTTCAGTCGTGTCCGCTCGCTCGGTGGTTCCACGGGCTTGGAAGTCTCATTGCTCGCATTCATGTTGTTCTACACCGCCATCACGGGCCGATTCCCGCGAAATTGATATACCTAAAACAAAATCCGCCTCTTGGAGCCATTTACAAAAAATGAACGGGGCCAATTGGTGCCAAGCTCACTATAAATTCGCAAGCACGGGATCTATTGTCGTTCTTAGTTTGGACAAGCGCGCGAGTCCCTGTTCAATTTCGTCAACGTTGTAGGCTGAAAAGCCAAGCAGAAGCCCCTGCCGCTTCGTTCGACCTGCGTAGTAGGGTGACAACGGACGGAGCACAACGCCATAGTCCATAGCTTTGCGCGCAATCTCCTGATCGTCAGCGGTATGGTCGAGCGGTATGATGACATGCATACCGGTGTCGGTTGAAGAGAGACGAAGCCTATTCTCGAAAATATCGCTTAGTCCACCAATCAGCCTAACCTGGCGCGCTCTATAAAGGCTTCGCATCCGTCGGATATGGGCGACGAACAGACCACGATGCATGAATTCCGAAAGGACCATTTGCTCAATGAGCGAGGCGTGGCGATCGACCACGGCCCGCGCCTTGGCAAAGGGCTCGGCAAGGTCCGGCGGCACCACGACGTAGCCTAAGCGGAATGACGGAAGAAGAATCTTCGAGAACGTCCCCAGATGGATGGTGCGTTGTCCGCTGTCCAGCCCGTGGATCGAGGTGGGCGTGTGACCGGCATAGCGAAATTCGTTATCGTAATCATCTTCGACGATCCAGGCGCCGCAACGGCTCGCAAGTTCGATGAGGGCGGAGCGTCGCTGGAGCGAAAGCGTTGCGCCCAAGGGATAGTGACGCGAAGACGACGTAAAAATCAGGCGCGGCGAAGGGTGTTTTGCAAGTGCCTCTTCGACGCAGAGGCCTTGGGCATCGACCTCGACTGGACACAGCGAAGCGCCATTGGCCCTAAATATCGAACGGGTGCCGACATAACCGGGTTCTTCGAGCCAAACTGGATCGCCGGGGTCGAACAGCATGCGGCTGACCAGATCAAGACTCTGCTGAGAACCCGTGGTGATAATGATCTGCTCATAGGTGCAGGTCATACCACGGAAGATGTTGAGATGCCGCGCAATAGCCCGCCGCAGGGGCTCGTAGCCGGCATTGGATGTATCGGCGAGAATCTCACCGCGAAGCCGACCCGACGTCTCGTTTAGCAGGCGTAGCCAGGTTTTGATTGGAAATTCGCGCAGATCCGGAAGGTCCGGCATGAATGTCGTCGGACGTTCCGGGAAAGCATCCGTGGCCGACGCTGTAAGGCTCTTGCCCCTGCGTGACAACGATCTGAACGGATATCGTTCTCCCACGGTTGATGACGACTTGCTTTCGAGCGGCGACCGACCAGGCCTGCCAGTGGGCTCGAGTACATAAGTCCCGTCGCCAATACGGCTGGACAAGAAGCCCTCGTCGATGAGCCGATCGAAAGCCTGCAAGATCACGTTGCGCGACACGCCGATCTCCTCGGCGAAAACGCGCGTCGACGGCAACTTGATGCCCGCCGGTATGCGCCCGCTCTCAATAGCACCGCGCAGGTGGTCGGCGATCTGCTGATACTTTGGAAGAGCAGAGCCGTCTTCCAATTGAAATCCGATCAATGATCCGGTGACTGCTGTCTTAGACATCAAGAAAATCCCAGCGCATCAATCGGGTCGATCGTGCTTCCGTCAGCCGCGAGCACAAATTGATTGGTACCAATCTTAAAATCAAAATGGTTCTGCTCGCTGCCGGATGTTTCGCATACCGTTAATTTCACAAGATGAGCTAAGGGCCGGTCGGAAGCAACTCGTTTCGCTTTGATGGAGAGCCATCCGACAGGTGTCTAGGGTCGCGATTGTTCGGCTGAAAGTGTTTCGGCCGGGATGATCAAATGCGCGCATTCGCCGGGATGCGTGATGACTTGAGCATGTTGCCACTAAGTTGTGCAAACCACCATCGGAAGTCTATCGGCAGGGGACGACATGAACCGCAACATTGATGAGATCAAAACTACGATTGGAAAGTATGAGGCCGGCGAAATCGATCGACGTAGTTTCGTGCGTTCTCTGACCATGCTTGGTGTCTCGACGTTTGTCGCGAACGCCGTACTGCAGTCGCCGCTCGGAGCGTCGAAGGCGTTCGCGGCCATTGGCGGATCGGAAGAGAGGGCGTGGGCGCTCGCCAGGGAGGCGGCCGCGAAGGCAACCAAGAAGACGCTGACCTTGTTGATCCCGACCGGTTCGATCGGCAACATGACGCCATACGTCGAGAAGTGGAAGAACGAGCTTGGCATCACGCTGGAGTTCATCGAGGAGCCCGATGAAGTCGTTCATACCAAGGGCATGCAGGAGGCGGTAGCCAAGACCGGCCGCTACGACGTGATGATGCCGACCGCGATGTCCTATCCGGACTGGATCGACTCCGGCGTCATTTTCGATCTCACAGACTGGGTCGAGAAGCACAACCCCGAGATCTTCGATAAGGAATGGGGAGTCGTCTTTCCCGCCAGCCATCATGCCCAGCTCTACAACGGTCGCGTCGCCGGACTTCTGAATGACGGTGATCAGATCACGCTGCTGTGCCGGGACGATCACCTGAAGAATCCGACCAAAATGAAAGCGTTTGCCGACAAATTCGGCTATCCGCTTAGCGTACCGAAGACGTGGGGTGAGTACTACAATCTTGCACAATTCATGCATGACCCCGCCAACAAGTTCTACGGCAGTCTGGAATATCGGTCGCGCTACTATGTCAAGTGGATGTTCATGCAGCGGCTGATCTCGAAGGGACGGCTGTACTTCGACCAGGATATGAATCCGACGTTCAATTCGGATGAAGGTCTCGCCGCCCTGGAAGATATGCTAGCAATCAATCAGTATCTCCATCCCGATGCGTTCAGCTTCATCTGGTCGTCGAACTACAATGCGTTCGGCCGTGGCGAGGGTTTCATGAACATCGTCTGGCCGTCGGGCTTCAAATATTCGAAGGCGCCGTCAACCGGACCGGCCACCACAGGCAAAATTGCGGCCACGGTCATGCCGGCTGACAAACTCAAGGACGGCAGTCTGCTCTACGCCGGTTTGTTCTGCTGGGGCTATGGCTACGCGGTCTCCAAATATTCCGCAAATCCTGAACTCGCTTACGCCTACGCCCAGTGGATGACGTCGCCGACCATCTCGGCGGACGCTATTCCGTATCTCGGCGGCTATTCCGATCCCTACCGCAAGAACCACATGCTGGCACCCACGCAGCGGTTGAAGGACGCGTATTCGCCGGAATACCTGCAGACCCTGTACGACAACATGGTCAACACCGTGCCAGACTTCTGTCTGCCGGGCGGATTCGAATACCAGGATGCACTCGACAAGGAGGTGCATGCCTGCATGACGGGCGACAAGAAGCCCAAGGTAGCGTTGGACGACGCTTCACGAGCGTTTGACCGCATTACCCGCCGTATCGGCAAGGACAAGGTGAAGCAGTCCTGGCTGGCGCTCACAAAGAATCTCGCTGAGCCGATCAGAAAAGCGAGTGGCGCAAGCAAGTGGAGCTGAGTTTTCATCAACGATGTTCATCGGTGCCGTTTTGCGCCGGTGAACGTTATCCGGATCTGACGCGGTGAACGATTTGAGCGAGTTGCGGGTATCATCGGGCAGTTCGGACCTGGCGCGAGAGGACGTGCAGGAGGTGCCCTCGGCGCGCGGCAGCCTGCCTTGCAACCGGCTTGGACAGCTTTTGATGCTTCCCGGCCAGATTGTCTCGCTATTAGTGCTGGTCGTTCCGCTTGCCGTCGCCTTTTACATGAGCTTCACCGACTGGACGCCGACCCACGGTTCGTTATTGCAGGCGACGCTAGTGGGGTTCGACAATTACAAGGAATTGCTGGTTTACGACACGCGGTTCGTTGAGGCCGTGGTGCGCACTTTACTTATCTCGACGGTCTGCTTGGCGCTTGAATTCGTATTGGGCCTTTCGTTGGCGGTGTTGTTTCTCCGCGAATTCAGGGGCAAGGCAATCCTGTTTTCAGCGTTTCTGACGCCGATGATGATCCTCCCCGTTGTGGTCGGCTATACCTTCTGGATGCTGTTCCAGTCGAACGGCCCGATCAATCAGTTGCTGATGCTGGTCTTTGGATCAGGGGCTGGGCCGCAATGGTTCAGGAGCACGCCGCTCGCCATCTCGGCGGTTATCATCACGGAAGTCTGGCATTGGACGCCGTTATTCTTTCTGATCCTGTTGTCCGGGCTCAACGCAATACCGGAAAATCCGGTGCGTGCCGCTGTTATCCTCGGGGCCACGCCGCGTCAGGTGTTCTGGCGGATCGTGCTGCCGATGCTCAAGCCGGTCATCATCGTCGCTTTTGTCATTCGAGCGATGGAGATCGTAAAACTGTTCGACGAGGTATTCATGTTGACGCGTGGGGGGCCGGGCACGTCGACCGAGACTATTAGCCTCTACATCTACAAGCTCGCGTTCGCCGACTTCCAACTTGCCTACGGTGCCGCGGCGGCATTTCTCGTTCTTCTCGGCACCCTTGTCTTGATCCACTTGTTGCTTGCGCCGATCCGCAACCAACTACTGGAGGCGAGGCGATGACGGGGCGCAAGCTCACTTGGCCGCTGGCTTTCGTATTGTTCGGCGCACTGATTATCAGTCTGTTTCCCGTGTTCTGGATCGTCATGACCGCGATCAAGCCGCCGACGGATTGGAACGCCTCGCCCGCGATCTGGGTTCCATCGCATCCCACCCTGGTCAATTTCAAGACGCTGTTCGACCCGGACGCGATCCGCGCCTATGGCGTTGGCGGCGTAAGTCAGTCCGCGACAAATTCAGTGTTCGGGTCGCTTCTCGCCTCGGTTGCCGGAACGGTTCTATCGGTGGTGATAGGCCTTTGCGCGGCTATCGGCATATCCCGGTACGCGAATGGGGGAAAGGCGACCCCTTTGATTATCTTGTCGGGACGGATGTTTCCGCCAGCGGCGATCGCGGTGCCATTCGTTATTATCTACTCGAACGTGGGATTGATCGACACGTACCGGGGACTGATCGCGATCTACGTTGCCGGTACGCTGCCGTTTTCGACTTGGATGCTGAAGAGCTTCGTCGATGACCTGCCTCGTGAAATCGAAGAAGCGGCCATGATTGACGGGCGGTCTCGGCTGATGGCGTATATTTTTGTCACCATTCCACTGATCCGGGGCGGCCTGTTGGCGACGACTTTGTTCATCTTCATTTTGAACTGGTCGGAATTTATGTTCGCGCTGGTCCTTTCTTATTCCAACGTGACGACGATCCCGGTTCAGCTTGCTCGATATGTCACCGCGACGGCGGGAACGCTCTACGGCGTTCAGGCGGCGCTTGCCGTTCTCGCGATGGTTCCTCTGATTTTAGCGGGCCTGCTCATCCAGTCGCATCTGGCGCGGGGGATGACGTTTGGCGCGGTGAAGCGATGACCCTTCCGAAGCTTGAAATCGTCAACCTACGAAAATTATTCGGTGACGAATCCCTCGTGGCTGTGGACGGCATCGACTTCGCCGTCGAGGCCGGCGAGACCGTCGCCCTTCTCGGGCCCTCCGGCTGTGGCAAATCGACGACGCTCAATATGATTGTTGGCTTGGAGCAGCCAACCTCGGGCGATATCCGAATCGACGGCCGTTCGGTCATCGGTATTCCTCCCGGCAAGCGCAATGTGGGTCTGGTGTTTCAGGACTACGCCGTCTTCACCCACATGACAGTGTTCGAAAATCTGGCGTTTGGTCTGGTCATTCGTGGTCGACCCAAGGCCGAAATCGCCAAGGCGGTCCACGAGGTCGCCGAACTGCTGGGTATGAGCAATAGCCTCAACCTATCGGCTTCTGAGCTCGGCGGATCTGAATTGCAGAGAGTAGCGATCGGTCGGACGCTGGTGACCAAGCCGGCCATCCTGCTGCTCGACGAACCCTTGTCGAACCTGGAGGCATCCGCACGCCTCGCAATGCGCCGGGAACTTAGGCGTTTGCAATCGGAGATTGGGCTCACAATCATCTATGTGACCCACGATCAGATTGAGGCACTATCCCTGGCGGACCGAATTGCGGTGATGAATGCGGGAAAGCTGCAGCAAATCGAGCGGACCTCGGTGATCTGCAAGAAACCGGATCACGTCTTCGTCGCAGGGTTCATGGGCTCACCACCGATGAATCTCCTTCGCGGCGAGATCATTGGAGATGGCACGTCGCTGGGTTTCAGGCGTGACGGGCTCTTTATCGGGCTTTCTTCAAGCGAGGCGTCCGTTTCCGATTACGTCGGTCGGCCGATCATTCTCGGCTTGAGACCGGAATCCCTGACACTCGCGGCTGCCCACGATGCCACTATCTCGGGAAAGGTAGCGGTTGTCGAGCCGCGTGGGCCGGAAGCTGTCGTGACCGTTGAATCCGGCGCCGTTTCGCTTAAGGCCGTAGTCCCTACCGTCGAGCGGCCTCAGGTAGGTGCGGACATAGGCCTCTTGGCTGCCCCTTCATCGTTCGTCTTCTTCAGCGGCGAAACTGGCCGCCGGCTTGCGTCTTGAGGGAGGCCGGTTTGAAGCCCTTGCGGATTGACTCCATGCTTGCTCCAGCGGCGCTCGAAGTCCGTGGACTTTGCAAAGCCTTTGGAGACAAGGCAGCCGTCTGCGATCTCGGTTTTGCGATTCCCGAGGGGTCGTTGACGGTTCTGCTGGGATCGGCAGGTGCTGGCAAGACCACCACACTTCGCTTGATCGCGGGGGTCGATCGACCGAATGCCGGCCGAGTAGTGATGCGCGGGCGCAATGTGACGGGGCTCGAACCGAAGGATCGAGATATCGCGATGATCTTCGACAATCTCGCCCTTTACCCGAACAAGACGGGATTTGCCAACATCGCCAGCTCGCTGACGATTCGCGGTACGGCGAAGGCAGAGATCGAACAGCGGGTGGCGGAAGTCTCAAGCACGTTGCGGATAGCTCACGTGCTCAATCGCCTGCCCAAGACCATGAGCGGTGGAGAGCGGCAGCGGGTAGCACTGGGACGGGCGCTGATCCGCAAGCCAGGTCTTTTCCTGCTGGACGAGCCTTTGTCCAGCCTTGACGCGATGTTACGGATCGAATTGCGCGCCGAGCTCAAGCGATTGCAACGCGACCTAGGCGCAACATTCCTGCTTGCCACCCCGGATTTCGCCGAAGCGATGGCGGTCGCCGATACTGTCGTCATGTTGCGGGCTGGTCGCGTCGTGCAGATCGCGACGGCTCAGTCGTTATATGACGACCCCGTAGACCGCGAGGTGGCGCGATTTGTTGGCGCGCCGGAAATCAATCTGATGAAGGCAGTTTATGAACCCGGAATCCTAGGGTCGATCCAGGTTGCCGGAGCGTCGTTCGCCGGACTGAAAAAGCTGCGAAATGCGCTTCCCAAAGCCGGCGGCCCATTCGAGATCGGCATTCGCCCGGAGCATTTGAAATTGTTGCCGTCAGGACAAGCGCCGATCAAAGCCAGAGTTTTCGACATCGAACCGCTCGGCCTTAAATCAATGGTGACGGTCAAAAACGAGGAGTCAGAAATGCGCCTGATCGTCGATACCGACGTCGCTGGCCGATATAGTGCTGGCGATGTGGTGGGACTTGACCTGGTAGATCTGGGCCTCTTGGCGTTCGATGCCGTCTCCGGCGTCCGACTGGCTTGAGAACAAGCGAAAGCGTTCGGCGATGACTGCTTTTCCTCAGATATTCAAGACGACCTTTCAACCCATCGGCACCGAGGTCAAGATCAAGATGATGGAATCGATGAGAGCAATGAAGAACGCCGCAGTCGATTGGCGCCCGACCACTAACTATCGGTCGACCATCTGCACAGGATGGTGACAGCAGTCATGCGCATTTTAGTTTTTCAGCACGTCGCCGTCGAACATCCTGGAGTATTCCGGGAGCTGTGGTCGCAAGGCGGCCATTCTCTGGAGCAGATCGAACTTGATGAGGGGGACCAGATCCCCGATTTGTCGCCGTATGATCTGCTGGTCGTGATGGGCGGGCCGATGGATGTCTGGCAGAAGGATATCCACCCGTGGCTGGCGCCGGAAAAAGCTGCGATACGCCGGTGGGTGGTTGAACTGAGGCGGCCCTATCTTGGTATTTGCCTCGGCCACCAACTACTGGCGGAAGCTCTCGGCGGCAATGTTACGATGATGTCGCGCCCGGAAGTTGGGATCGCCGAGGTCGAGCTTACCGAAATCGGTCGGCAGGATGCGCTCCTCGCCCGCTTCGAACGGCGTTTCGATACTTTTCAGTGGCATGGCGCGGAGGTTTCCCTGCTTCCGGAGGACGCTGTCGTTCTCGCGTCCAATGGAGCCTGCGCGGTGCAGGCGATGCGCTGGGGTTCCCATGCCTACGGCTTTCAGTATCACTGCGAGATCGTTTCGACGACCGTCGGCGACTGGGAGCGTATTCCTGCCTACAAGGCGAGTCTGATCCAGGCGCTCGGTGAGGAAGAAGCCGAGAGGCTAGGGGACGTCGTTGCACAGCGGTTGCCTGACTTTCGCCGTTCCGCCGAGTTGCTCAGCCAAAATCTATTCGCGGTCATGACGGACATGGTCGCGACCGCTCAAAAATAACAACGAAGAAGACAGAAAGATACGGAGTTTAGCCATGTTGAAAGTCGTCGAAGAAGGACCTCACGATCACGCGATGCCGACACTCGCGCTAGCTTCCCCGGAGGAGGCAAATGCGTTTGTCGAAAAGGTTAAGTCCAGCGGCTTCGACTTCGTCCGTTTTGAGCTACCGGACATGGCGGGTCTCAGCCGTGGAAAAACGATCCCGGTTGATCATATAGCCGGATATATGAAATCGGGCCTGAACCTCTATGGCGGCGCCGTCGCTCTCGACAGTAATTCGATCCCAGTTCGCGATTCCGGCTACAATGAAGAAATGAACTACCAGGACTGCGTCATGGTTGTCGACCAGGACACACTGACACCGGTGCCCTGGTTGGAGAAAACCGGCCGCGTGATCTGCGATACGATGTGGTACGACGGGCGGCTTCAAATGGCCTCTCCGCGTCTTCTGCTCAAGAAGATGCTCTCCCTCGCAGCGGCGCTCGGTTACACCGCGAAAATAGGACACGAATACGAGTTCTATGTTGTCGATGCGAAGACCCGCGAGCCCATATTCGGCGGACAACCGATCTTCGTGACGTCTCGCACCCATCAGGTGCCGGCGATCGACGACCTCATTCGCGTTCTGCAGAGTCAGGGTATCGATATTATCACGTACAATGTCGAGCACGGACCGGGTCAGGTCGAGATCAATTACGGTGCACTTGACGGTGTTGCCGCTTCCGACCGGGCGTTCGTGTTCAAGGGTACCGTCAAGGAATATCTTATCAAACAGGGCTTGCTCGCGACGTTCATGACCAAGCCCTACAAGGGACTGTCGGGAAGTTGCTCCCACTTCCATATCTCGCTGCTCGATAGCAAGACGGGATCGAATGCCTTCCTTGATACCGAAGGCGAGGACGGTATGTCCGAGACGTTTAAGCGCTTCATTCAGGGGGTGCTGGATCATATGCCCGCGGCAATGGCGGTCTGGAATCCGACGCCTAACTGCTATCGCCGGATTCGTCCGAAGACCTACGCGCCATCGAACGTTTCCTGGGGCGTACAGGACCGTTCCGCCAGCATCAGGGTGAAAGCAAGCCGTGACCAATCGACCCATATGGAGGTCCGCGTCCCCTCAGCCATGTCAAATCCTTATCTTGTGGCCGCCACGACGATAGCAGCGGGGTTGCTCGGCATCGAGCAGCAACGTCAATTGATGCCGGCTGGCACCGGACCCAAGGAAGACGATGACCGCTACGCCAAGCTTCCCACCGAAATGCACGATGCTCTCGACGCATTTGAATCCGATACCGCGCTCCGGGAAATGCTGGGTGAGGAATTCGTGAAAGTTTATCTTTCGATGAAGCGGCAGGAGATGGCGCGCCTGCGGGATGAAATCCCGCCCGCGGAAATAAACGAGTATTTTGAGCTCTATTGATGACGATGACGTTAACAGCGGGCGCTCGCGGGGCTCTTTGTGCGTCTCACGAAGACGATAAAATCGCCTCTCTCGATGCACTCGCTCTCTCCAGAGCCTTCTCCAATCGCGAACTCTCACCGGTCGAAGTCGCCGGCTCGCTGTTGGATCGCATCGAAAGGCTCAATCCGCAAGTTAATGCGATTGTCCATCTTGACCGTGAGAAGACGCTTGAGATGGCGCGGGCCGCCGAGCGACGTTACATTTCTGGAAACGTGCTCTCTCCACTCGATGGTGTTCCGGTCACGGTGAAGGACCTATCGTCAATAGCAGGTTGGCCGCGAAGGCGCGGCTCGCTTGCATTTGACGGCCTGTCCCCTTGTGCTGAGGACACGCCGTGTGTCGCGCGGTTGCGCGAAGCAGGCGTGGTGTTTCTCGGCAAGACCGCTACGCCAGATTCCGGATGCAAGGTTGTAACGCGTAGCACAGCGCATGGCGTGACATTGAACCCTTATGATCTGACGAAAACACCCGGAGGGTCTTCTGGAGGCGCTTCCGCTGCCCTCGCAATGGGATTTGGCCCGCTTGCGGTCGGTAGCGACGGTGCGGGATCTATAAGAATCCCGGCCTCGCTCACCAATGTCTTTGGGCTGAAGCCGGGCTTTGGCCGCGTGCCGGCCTTCCCGCCGGACATTGACATGCCTCATTCGGTCGTCGGTCCGATGTCGCGTTCAGTGCAGGACGCCGCCGTTATGTTGGCTGTGATGAGCCGCCCCGAGCCACGCGATGCCTTTGCGTGGCCCGTGCCATTCTGCGTGCCGGACGACCTGGTCGACCCTGATATACGCGAATTGGTTGTGGCGTTCTCTCCGCGCATGGGCTGCAGGGCTCCGCTGGAAAATCACGAGGTCGACGAACTTGTTCTTGAGGCTATCCCTCTGCTCACCGGTGCCGGCGCCCGGGTACTTGCAGAAGACCCAGTCTGGCCGCTCGATCCTGTCGAACCCTTCCAGATATTCTGGGATACCGTTTGCACGGCGACGGTCGATGGCTTCCCACAGGAAAAACGATCCTTGCTCGACCCAACTATCCTGAAGGCCGCGGAGGCCGGACGGATGGTGAGTATTTCCGCATACCAGCGCGCGATGGAGCAGAGACTCAAGATAACTGCGGCGTCGCGGGCGTTCTTCAATCGCTTCGATCTTCTTGTTTGTCCGGTCGTTGCTACTGCTGCGTGGCCTGTAGAGTACGATGTGCCGGAAGGATTCGCCGCCGACGATTGGCGGTGGTGTCCATACACATTTCCCTGGAACATGACAGGACAGCCTGCGGCGTCCGTTCCCATTGGCGTCACTTCGGAAGGGCTTCCTGTCGGGGTCCAGATCGTTGGACCATGGGGGGGAGAAGAAAATGTATTGCGCGCGGCCGCGGCGATCGAGCGACGCAGACATATATAGCTCCGTCGCTCGGCTCGGTGGCGATGTGGTCGCAATCAAGAAGGGCGAACTCGGTTGCGAGTTGACGGTTCAATGCTGCGCAGCAGGTTCTCGGCGTGTGCACTCTGAAATCGAATAGAATCTGAACCGCAAAATGCAGCTTCGAGGGGAGTTGGGTTTCCGCCCCGACCACAACAGCCGGCATTTGACACATCCCTTCAGGACACCGCTTTCGTGATAAAAATCCAGTCTCCTCCGCAATTCTCGCTCTCCAAAGACAAGATTCGGGTTCTGCTCCTCGAAGGCGTGAATGACAGTGCCGTGCACACGATGACGAACGCGGGCTATTCCAGCGTGACGCGCTTGTCGAAGGCCCTCGATGGGGAGGCGCTGAAGGAAGCCATCAGGGGTGTGCACTTGCTCGGTATCCGCTCACGCACGCGGATCACCGCAGACATTCTTGAGGCGGCGGACCGGCTCATCGCCATCGGCTGCTTCAGCGTAGGCACCAACCAGGTTGATGTCGAAACCTCCAGGCGGAACGGGATTCCCGTTTTCAATGCGCCTTTCTCCAATACGCGAAGCGTCGCGGAGCTCGTCATCGGCGAGATAGTCTGTCTGCTGCGCCGGATCGTCTCGCGATCCAGCGCCGCGCATGATGGTCAATGGGACAAGTCCGCGACCGACAGCCATGAAGTCAGGGGCAAGACGCTCGGCATCGTCGGTTACGGCAACATCGGCTCGCAGCTCTCATATCTTGCGGAAGCAATGGGCATGAGGGTGATCTTCTACGACCATACCGACAAGCTTCGCCGCGGCAACACCGAGCCGGTCGCGAGTTTGCATGAGCTCCTGGCGCAGAGCGATGTCGTCAGCATGCATGTACCCGAAACGGCGGCGACCCAGGGCATGATCGGTCGGGAAGAGATCCATGCGATGAAGCTAGGTGCCTTTTTCATCAATAACAGCCGCGGCACAGTCGTCGACCTGGACGCGCTCGCCGATGCGCTGCGCAAGGGCAGGCTGCGCGGCGCGGCTGTCGACGTCTTTCCGGTCGAGCCGAGTTCGAACAAGGAGCGTTTCGCATCGCCGCTGCAGGGGCTGGACAACGTCATCCTGACCCCGCACGTCGGAGGTTCGACCGAGGAGGCACAGGAGCGCATCGGCGCCGAAGTCGCACGCAAGCTCGTCGACTACAGCGACACTGGATCCACGATGGGCGCGGTCAACTTTCCCTTGGCGCAATTGCCGGCGCGACCGCTCGGTACGCGATTTATTCAAGTTCAGCGCAACCTGCCCGGCATGCTCGGACGGCTCAACGAGGTGCTCGCCCGTCACGCCGTGAACATTGCGGCTCAATACTACGAGACCCACGCCGACGTGGGTTATGTCGTGCTGGACGCGGACGCCTCGGCGGCTGACAGCCAGCGCGTTCTTGCGGATATCCGGGCGCTCGAAGGAACCATCCGCGCGCGGTTACTCTACGAACATAAGCGCTGATACAGGGCGTTTTGGCGGTTTCTCAAAGCTGGTCCTTTGTGTCGAAGCCCAGTTTCGGAACGCCAGGAATGGCGATCCGGAAGAGTACATCGCCGAGTTTATGAGCTCAGCGGGTAGAATGCTCGCTCGATCTAGACAAAACTCAGCAGAATGCTCGTTTCGCTGTTGGGGAGGCCGTCGATGGTTCGGACTTCCCCCAGTGCGCGGTCAAAATCGGTTGGGCTGTCAGCGCGAATCTCGACGATCAAATCCCAGGTGCCAATGGTTGTGTGCGTGGAGTATAGCTCGGTTCGGATGTGTAATCGACGGATCACCGCGGTGGTGGATTTGCCCGCGACCTCGATCATCGAATGTCAGATAAGCTCGCAGACAATGACCACGTCATCGACGTAGCCGATGCTGCGGCGGCAAAAGCCATTGCGTCAATGCAGCATATTCCCCCGTACTTTGGCGGGAGCCATCCAAATTAATCGGCGGACGTCCGCCTTGGTTCAAATTCCGGAGTCACGTCGGGCGTCGCCTGAGATGCGAAGAGAGTGCTTTTATGCGACCTCCGGGCTCAACGAGCAGACGCCCGATGGCCGCTGTCTATCATCACCACGATGTCGAGCGTGCAACAACAGTTGCGTCCCACAGTTCGCCGTTGCAAAATCGGGGGATTAATGGACAGTGTCAGATGGCTTCCCCGACACCGCGCATTCGGCACCTGAACTGGAACTTGCTGCGGACCTTCCTGGTGATCGCGGAGGAGCGGAGCCTGACGAAGGCCGCCGAACGGCTGCATGTCCGACAGCCAACCGTGACCGCCTCGCTTCAGAAGCTCGAAGAAACGCTCGGTGCTCAACTGATCCAACGGGACAGTCGCCGTTTCGTGCTGACCAGCCGGGGCGAAGCGCTGCGGAAGGAATGCCAGGAGATCTACCAGCGCGTCGAGCGGATCGGTGAGCGTCTATCGACCGACGAGGACGATCTCAGCGGCTCCGTCCGTATCATGATCGTGACCGAGGCCGCGTTGCCGGCGCTCGACCGCGCGCTGGGGCTGATGCATCGTCGGCATCCGTCGGTGACGATCACGTTGAACGTGGCCAATAGCCAGGAGATCGTGCGCGCCGTCGCCCAACGCGCCTTGCCGTTCGGATTTTGCCTGCTTGCGAAGCCGCTCGCGGCGCTCGACTGCACGTTGATGCTGCGTGAAGACTTCGGGATCTTCTGCGGACGCACGCACGCTCTGTTCGGACGGGAGGATGTCACCCTGGAGGAGCTGCGAGCCGAGCCGGTCGTCTCTTTTACCTGCGCGCAGGACGGCGGAGCCCTGGAGCCGATGGTCGCGCTCCGGGAAGGCGCTGGCCTCGGATCCCGGACGGCCGGACTGTCTTCGCATGTTGGCGAAGTCACCCGCATGATTGCGGCTGGAATCGGCATCGGCATTCTGCCGGTCACCGCGGCCGAGCGCGGGGTGGAAAAGGAGTTGCTCTGGCGTCTGCCCGTGCTGAAGGACCAGCTCGGCGCGGATCTCTATTTTTTGCAAAACCCGGAATACGCACTCGACCGTGCCGAAAAGGCTTTCCTGGACCTGTTCCTCAGCATCGCGCTGAAACCCGACGGCCTGCCGCAAACCGAGCCCGCCGTACTGAGTTAGGCGATCCCCGCCCGGTTCAACACGCTCCGAAGCAGGACGTTGACCCCGGGCTCGATGTCAGCGAGCGTCACGTTCTCGGCTTCGTTGTGCGACAGCCCACCCTCGCAGGGCGTGAAGATCATCGCGGTCGGGAGGTAGTCGGCGACGTGCATGGCGTCGTGGCCGGCCTCGGTGAGAAGGTCCATCGTGCTATAACCGAGATCTTCGGCTGCGTCGCGTGTGAGTGCGATGCATCCCGGGTCGTACTCCATGCCGCCATAGCTCCACTGCTCCTTGATGGTGACCTTGCAGCCCGATCGCCTTTCGATCTCGGGGATCGCCGCCTCGAAGGCGGCCAGCATCCCGCTTGCGACCGCAGCCTCCGGATGACGGAAGTCGCAGGTCATCTCCACCAAATCGGGAAGGATGCCGAGCAGGTTCGGCTCCACCTTCAGACGCATGGTGGTGGATTTGCCGCCGGTCTCGTGCCGGCTCCAACCGATGTCGTCGATGGCCAGCGTCACCCGCGCGGCGCCCACGATCGCGTTCTTGCGCTTGGGCATTGGCGTGGGGCCGACATGGCCGACTTCTCCCCGAACCTCGACGATGAGGCCGCGTACCGAGAAGGCGCCCGTCACGATCCCGACTTGACGCTTGGCCTCGTCCAGCTTCGGTCCCTGTTCGATGTGCAGCTCGAACAGACTGTCGAACGTATCCGGCGAGAGGCGGTCGGCTCCCTTGAAGCCGATCCGGTCGAGCGCCTGGCCGAGTGTCACGCCATCCTTGTCGGCGCGGGCGTAGGCAAAGTCGAGTGACTTCTGCCCGGTGAAAGTGGCGGAGCCGATCATGGGCGGCTCGAAGCGAGCGCCTTCCTCGTTAGTCCAGTCAACGATGACGATCGGTCGGCGCGTCGTCAAATCGTGGTCGTTCAGGGTGCGCACGAGCTCGAGCCCGGCAAGGACGCCCAGAATGCCGTCGAAACGGCCGCCCTTGATCTGCGTGTCCAGATGACTGCCCACCAGCACGGCCTTGGCGTCCGGATCGCTGCCTGGCCGTGTCGCGAAGATGTTGCCGATGCCGTCGACCTGCACCGTGCAGCCCGCTTCTTCGCACCAGCGTACGAACTCGCGCCGCACCTCGCCATCCTCCTCGGACAGCGCGAGCCGCTTGAGCCCTCCCTTCGCGGTGCGGCCGATCTCGGCCGACCGCATCAGGCTCGACCATAAGCGCGCCATGTCGGGACGGATGTTGCTGCTGCGTAAAACCATTCGACTCCACCGGGCTGACGAGGTGGAGTAACGATACAGGACGCGGCGCTGCGGCTTAAATAGAAATGTCCTATGTCTCTCATCGATTATGAAGAGAGCAGGGCGCGCACATTCTGCGCGCATCCTGATCGATTTTTAGCGCTTTGGACCAGCGCCGCGCGGCTATTCATGACATCGATAATTCCTATTTGGCTTTCTGCCGGCTCCCAGCGACAGTCGTCCCCCGCCGGACTGCTCACCAAGCGATTCCAAAGCGAGGATCTGACCATGGCTTACGCGACGACCGACCCGGTGGCGGCGACTGCCGCACCGCCCCGCAGCATGAAGCAGATCGCGGTCGCAAGCGTGATCGGCACCACTGTCGAATGGTATGACCTCTTCGTCTTCGCAACCGCCTCCGCGCTCGTCTTCAACAAGGTGTTCTTCCCGAACTTCGATCCTCTCGTCGGGACCCTGCTTGCGTTCGGGACCTTTGCGTCGGCCTATCTCGCCCGCATCGTCGGGGCCGCGCTATTCGGCCATTTCGGCGACCGGCTCGGCCGCAAGTCGATGCTGCTGTTCTCGCTGGTGCTGATGGGGATCGCGACCTTCGCGATCGGCCTCTTGCCCAACTACGAATCGATCGGCATCTGGGCGCCGATCCTTCTGCTCTCGCTGCGCGTCGTGCAGGGTCTTGCACTTGGCGGCGAATGGGGTGGTGCGGTCCTGATGGCCGTCGAGCACGCGCCCGCTGACCAGCGCGGCCTTTACGGCTCCTGGGTGCAGATCGGCGTGCCTGCCGGCACATTGCTGGCAAACCTCGCCTTCCTCCTGATCAATTCAACCCTGCCGACCGACGCCATGATGAATTGGGGATGGCGCATCCCCTTCCTGGCGAGCATCCTCCTCGTTCTGATCGGTGGTTACATCCGGCTGAACCTCTCGGAGACGCCGTCTTTCAGCAAGGTGAAGCAATCGTCCGCGCAGGTGAAGCTGCCGTTCGCCGAGTTGATGAAGAAGTCCTGGAAGACGGTGGTCCTGGGCGGCGTCGCCACGATGTCCACCGGGTCGTCCTTCAATCTCATCGTCGCGTTCGGGCTGAGCTACGGCACGAAGAACCTCGAATTCACGCGCAACGAGATGCTCACGGTTGTCCTGCTCTCCTGCGCGGCGTGTCTCGTCCTGCTGCCCTTCTTCGGCTGGCTGTCGGATCGCTGGGGCCGTCGCCCGATCATCATTGGCGGGATCATCGCCGAGGCGCTGGTCGCCTTCCCGCTGTTCTGGCTGATGGACACCAAGACCTTCGCGGGCGCGCTTGCGGGCTACCTTTTGATGATGACGGCCTTCGCGGCGAATTACGGGCCGATCGCCACGTTTTTGGCGGAGCTGTTTGGCACCAAGGTGCGCTATTCCGGCCTGTCGATTGCCTACATGCTTTCAGGCGTGCTCGGCAGCGCGGCGACGCCTTTCGTGACGACGTGGCTCCTTGCCACGACCGGAAAGGGCTCGTCGGTGGCCTGGTACATGATCGGCTCGGCGGCCCTCTCCATCGTCGCACTGCTGCTGCTCGTCGAGACGGTCAAGCGAGATCTGACCGAAGCGACGTGACGCGCAGGCGGGCCCGATTGCCAGGGGTTGGCCCATGACGTCTGATCGTACCGGCCTCGCCGAGGCCATCCGTCTGCTGCGCGACGTCGAGACCGCGACGATCGGGCACTTCCTCGACGACGGCTTCATGCCACCGGCGATCCAGTGCCTGCGGGACCGGGTCAGGATCTGCGGGCCCGCCTTCACCGTTGCGCTCCCGGGCGACGACGGAACCGCGCTGGCGCTGGCGCTGTCGCGGGCGAAAACCGGCGACGTCTTGGTGGTCGAGCGCGGAGACGACGACCGCCATGCCTGTTGGGGCGCCGTCATGAGCGCGGCCGCGGAGGCGGCAGGCCTTGCCGGCATCGTGATCGACGGGTTCGTGACGGACCTGAGCGCAATCCGGGACAACGGACCGCCGGTCTGGTGCAAAGGACGATCCCCGCTCACGACCAAGCTGCGGGGCGGCGGCACTTTCGGGGGCACCGTGCGCTGCGGCGGCGTGTTGGTTGAGCCCGGCGACATCGTTCTGGCCGACGAGAACGGCGTGCTGGTGCTCGAGCCGTCAAGCGCGGCCGCGATTGCCCGCGCGGCGCTCGCGATCCAGGCCAACGAGCCCGGGATCATCGCTCGGCTTCTGGCCGGCGAGAAGCTGGATGCGGTGTACAATTTGCCGGCTGACGATCGCGAGAGTCATGCTGCGAAGACGTCGCGACCGGCGCACGCGCACATCGACAAGCAGGTGATAGGGGTCCCCGTCATCTCGGCAGCCATCCACAGGCTCGGCGCTCCGACATCGGCGATCGTGCGAACGGATAATTTCCTCTTCACATGTGGCATGCCGCCGATCGATTGCGCGACCGGCGAGATCGTTACGGGATCCATCGAGGTTCAGACGCGCGCTTCGCTCAATGCGCTCAAGACGACGCTGGAGCAGGCTGGCTCCTCGCTTGCGAACGTGGTGAAAGTTACGATCTACGTGACGAACCCTGCCATGATGAGCGGCGTCAACGCGGTTTATCGCGAGTTCTTTGCCGGCGAGTGGCCGGCCAGAACCTCGGCTGCGATCCGACCCTGGTCGCTGCCGTTTGACATCGAGATCGAATGCGTCGCCGTAGCTGGTTGACCTGATCGCTCCTGGCGCGCTCTACAGATTGATTGCGGTTCTCGCGGCTATACCCGGCGCCGATATACGGTATCTTGAATGCTCTGCCGCATCGAGCGAGGCTCGGGTGTTGATGGAGTCCAGCAGGTTTTCGCCGCGACGTGCGATGCATCGCGCATCCGATGTTCAGGAAATTTGCCGGATCAGCGACTCGAGCAAGCGGGTAGCTTATACGGTCAAGAAGATCAGGGCCGCGGCAAGAGGGGCGCGACGGCCAAACCTACCGGTGATCGGTATCTATGGAACGTGGCCTATCTCTTTTCCGCGGCACCCATGATGGATTGGACCGGGACATCTCAGCTCTTACGCGCGGTCCCGATTGGCTGTGCAGTACCAAATCCAGTACCGATCTGGTTTTGAGGCGATCGTATCCCCATGCGTGGTGTAAGTGGGTCACCGCGTTCACCGGCACGAACCGGGGCGGTCAGCTGGCGATAGCCGGAAGGCTGACGATCGGATCATCGGTCAACGGCGCGATGGTCTCCAGTGTCATGTAACGGCACGCTGGACGTCCCATTCATCGTTCCGCTCGGTCGAGATGCTTCACGATCGTCGGGCGATCGCGGGTGCGCTCGAAACTGGTGCAGAGCAGCTCGGTCTCGTCGAGAGAGATCGGGGAGCGGTACAACCGGCAGAAGAACTCGGCGGTCGAACGTGCCCTTCCGGTGGCCGGGCCGGTGCTGCGTTCGGCGAGAAACATGCAGTCCCGGCAGATGCTGGCATCAAGTCGCTGATGTGCCGCGTCGAGATGATTGAGGATCTCGCGCAGCGAGTCGCGCAGCTTGACGCATTCGTCGGTTCCGAGCGCCGTGACCGCATTCACCACGTGGTTGATCGGGTCGTACTGATTCAGGCATTTCTCGCCCAGCGTGGTGACGTGGAGCACAACGGACCGCTTGTCCTCGTGCGAAGGCTTTCGCACCAGGAAGGACTTGCTCTCCAGGGTCTTCACGATCTGCGATGCAGTCGCCCTGGTGGCGCCGATGAAGCCGGCGAGCGCGGACGGCGTACGCGAAAATCTGTTGGCGCGACCGAGAAAGCGCAGTGCCATCCACTCTCGATCACGCAATCCATGCTGATGGCCATCGAAATACCAAGCCCTCGCCGCCTGGACCAGCAGCTCGACGGCCTCTCGTGTTAGTGGCATTGGATTTATCTCGCCCCCGGTACTTCATCTGCGGCGTCCCGAAGCCGCCTTGCGTCCTGGCTCGTGACTCCCTCGAGAGACGGCAGACATCCGGAGGTGTCCGATGAGCGCGCTGTGCCCGGATCTCGGGAGTTTACCGATCGCGCGCAACATCACGAGATCGGACCCCAATCGGAATCGCTACCGATTCGCAGCCAGATGGCGCCAATTGGGCTGGCCTACGATCTTCTCCGTAAGCATGGTTTGAATCTCGGACGAGGTAAATCCGAGTGATGAAAGCACTTCAGTGTATGCACTGCCGGGCGGGGCGGCCGCTTCGACTGGTGCGAGGTTCTGTCCGTCGAAGCGAAACCATGTAGCTTCGAGAGCCATGGTTTCGAGAGTATCGCACCTTGTCCGGCGAAACCGCACCGTTTCACTGGGCTTGTCGACGTACCTCTGTTTGAGCGCGGCGATAGTCAGCACAGGGACGACCGAGGCTCCTCGCTTTCGCAGGAATTCCATTGCGTCTTCCACTGTCAGGTCTTGCATCGATTCCGACAGATCGTCGGGAGCTTCCGCAAAGACCCAGCCATCTGTGAGTTGATGGAGCCGGGCGGTTGCGCTCGGGCCAATGGCGCTGGGCCCATTTGCTGTCGCTGGTCCTGGACCCGCTTGAAACGGAAACTGTACGAGCGCGGCTCCCCGCGCCAAGGAGGTCTCGGCCCAATCGCCTTTCTGGTCGCCGCGCCGCTCGCGAGCCTGAAGTCCCGTGAGCGCAGCAAAGGCCGCGAGGTAGCCGGTGAGATAGTCGACGCATGAGGCGATGCCGTGCAGCAGAGGCATGTCCGGCGTGCCAAAACGGCTCATGATTCCGGTAGCGGCCTGTAAAAGCGGATCGTACCCGGGGCGATCGTCGTGGCTCGATGGTCGCTCGCCCTTGAATGCGCTGACCTGGATTCCAATCGCGCGGGGATTGATTTTTGCCAGCTGTGCTCGGCTCAAACCAAGTCGTTCGGTCCCGCTGTCCGTCGCATTCATCACGACGATGTCGGCTTTGGCCACGAGGCGCTCGAAAACCTCACGCCCAGCCGGAGTCCTCAAGTCGACGAGAACGCTCTTCTTGCCCTGACCGACATCACCCGCCCAAATAATCGTTACCAGTGGCTGGTGGTCGGGTCGGGTCGTATCAATCTTGTAGACCGTCGCGCCGAGCTCGGCGAGCAGGCGGCCGCAGGCGGGACCTGCGATGACATTCGCAAGATCAACGACGACGTAGCCGGCCAGGGGTTTCGGAGAAGCTGCGCTCGGCCTACGCGGCGGCGCCGATGGCGCCGTTGCGGGTAACGCCAGCCGCCTTGCGGGTTGCAGGGGAGGATAGGGTTGGGCGGACTGTACGCTGACCGAGCGGCCCAATTGGGCGAGCTCCAGTCCGGCGATTTCCTCAACCAAGCCGGACTCACGCGCCCATGAACTCCTCATCCATTCTGAGAAATCCTGGACGATTGCACAAGGAACCTGCGCCTCGGCGAACAACGCCTCCCATTCTACCGCCGATTTCGTCGCGAAAGCCTTCTCCATCAATGTCGCAAGTTCGATGTTCAGTTCGTTCCGCATCCCTTGAGGCAATGCGATGTTGCGGTCTGCGACGAGATGGCTTGCCGGGTCGTAAGGAGAAGCATCGACGATACCCATTTCCTTTACGTGATCGTAAAGCCCAAGCAACTCGTACATCCGAATGGCCAGCCGCCGGTTCACTGTCGTCACTGGCGTCAAGAGCCGGCCATCGGCGCTGCGATAGCAGCCGGCGGTCGGGTTCAGCCGGTTGACGAGCCAGATCATATGGCTTTCATCGCTGCGCGCCTTCGGCACTTCGGCCATCAGTTCCGGCGAGAGGGTAAGAAGCCCCGGTGGCAGGAGATATGGCTCGAGGCCCTGGACGTCTAGGGCCAGTACGCCAATCGCGGAGAGCCCCGCAGCCAGTCTCGGGATCACGATATCGCGGCCTGTGCCGCAGCGTTCACGATCGGTGAGGGCTGCCATAGATGCGACCGCACCCAACACCGCAGCATAGACCGTGCAAAGCGGCAACGGAGTATACGTCACGCTGTTCCCGAGCAGCTTGCTGGTTACACCGAGGTCGGTATAGAAGCCGACTAAAGCATTCAGCAAGTCGTCGCTGGCGTCGGGCGGCAGGTCAAATTCAACCTCGCCGGGTGCAACCGCCGGGAAGCTGAGCGAGATTTGGGCGTCATTTGATCGCGCGATCGTTTCGCTTCCAGCGATGATGATGTCGATTTCTTGAACGCTCGGAAGAACTGCGGCCGGCAGCAGCAATTTCCCGCGGTCCAGGTAGTCGTCGAGTCCCTCGTTTGATGGGCGGCCGTGATCCAGCGAAAACACGTCTGCGCCTTGATCAGCAAGCAGCACCCCGGCAAGGCGGGCAGCGGGTGTTGTGCCCGCTTCCATGACGCGGATTCCTTGCAGCGGCATCGCCGGATTGGTTGTAGGTTGCACATTCCCCATTTTCAGCTGCCAGTGTTTTTCAAGTTATTGTCCGAGGCGTCGCGTTCGCCTCTGCCCATTTGAGCGCCTTGTCCGCGACCTCTTCCCAACCTGGCTCGGCGATCAGCCAATGACTTCGGCTCGGAAACTCAAGGATGTCGGTACGGCTTGGAGCGCGGCTATGTTTCCGATACATGACGCGCACCATGGACGGTGTGCTTGTGCGATCTTCAGCGGCGGCGATCAGCAGTAACGGCGGACGCTTCGGATTCTTGAAGGTCACCCCGTTGCCAAGGCCCAAGGCTGCCTGGAAATAGATGCGACCGGGCGCCGGGACGATATGCCGATCGTAAGTCGCCTTCATCTGGGAGGCCGGCAGCGTATTGGCGAAGGTCGTCGAAAAACTCTTGAACGACATGGTCAGAATGCGAGACCAACCCCGCCAAGCCAGCAGCACCGGGAGAGCGGATTTTGTGGCTGTTGGGCTCGGCAGGACGCCGCGCGGCGGTCCTGCATCAATGGCGACGCCGGCCGCGCCGAGACCTCGGTCAAGAAGCATCTGCACGATCAAGCCGCCGAATGAGTGGCCCATCAGGATCGGCGGTTCAGGCAAGGCTCGGATGTGCGTTTCGAAATGATCGACGAGGTCTTTGATCGTCAAGGCTGCCATTCGACGATCGGGGCTGCGCTGAAGCGCTTCAGCCGGTTTGTCCATATAGGGCCACGGCGGCACAACAACCTTATGACCCCGATCCTCGAAGAACTTGCGAAAGCCCGCCCAGCAATCGGTGGTGACCCACGCGCCATGGACCAGCATGATGGTCTTCGACATCAATTCCCCTCCGGCGAAGCAATTGATGCGTCGTACCGTCTGCCGCTCGGCCTCCTAGTGGCCGGACCGGCAATATTCCCCGCGCAATTCATGTGGCTCCCATCTGTCTTGAAGTTCTCGCGGAGGATAGGCTGTTCACGGGTTGCCATCAGTGGCATTACAATGCCAAACGACTGGCTCGGGAAAGCCAAGGTGGCCCATGAAGCATCGGAGTACATCATCCGCCTGGGTCCAAGGCGTGGCGAGCACGTTCGCTTCGCAGGGCCTCAATGTTGCCTCGCTGTTCACAGATGCGGGTCTGTCGCTTGACCTGCTCGACCAGACCGATCAACGCTGGCCGACAGATCAGGTAAGCCTGCTTTGGCAACTCGCCGCCGAGCGCACCGCAAACCCGGCCGTCGCGCTGGCGAACCCGCATCTAGCCCGCCCGGACCACTATGGAATCGTCGGCTATGCCATGATGTCCAGTCCGGACCTGCTCACCGGTTTGGGCCGCCTTATTCGATATCTGCGCATCGTGAGCGATGCGGCCACCATATCGCTGGTGGCCGAACAGGGCGGCCGCTGGGTGCGGCTGGATTTGTCTGGCGGCGACCGGGCGGTTCCTCGTCAGCGATATGAATATGGTTTGCTCACCCTGCTGACGTTTTGCCGCTGGATGCTTGGTCATTCCCTGCGCCCCCAATCGGCTTCATTCAGCTTCCCGGTCCCCGCCGATATCAGCCCATACGTCGAGGCGTTCGGGTGCCCTTTGTCGTTCGAGGCGAAGTCCAACGGGTTTTTCGTTACCGAGAAAGATCTCTCGTCGAAGCTGCCGACGGCTATCCCCCAATTGGCGGACCTGCACGATCGGATGGCGGGTCTCGCGCTCAGCAAATTGGAAGGTCCACAGACGACCCGTCGAGGGCAGGAAGCCATTATGCGCCGCTTGCAGGATGGCAGTCCGCGCCGCTCGCAGATCGCTTCGGACCTTGGCCTCAGCGATCATACTTTTCAGCGCAGGCTCAGCGATGAAGCCACGTCGTTCACCGAACTCGTCGATGAGACACGACGCGAGCTTGCGCATCGGCACCTGAGTGATCCTCAGACTTCTTTGTCTGAGATCGTTTACCTGCTGGGGTATTCCGACCAAAGTACCTTCTTTCGGGCGTGCTTGCGCTGGTTCGGTCGATCGCCCGGTGAACATCGTGTCCGTCTAGGCCTCGATCGGGCGAGCCAGGTCGGCGTGTAGCCTGTCGCCGGTATGCTCCGGCATCGACCTACGGCGAATGATAGGATCTTATCGAGGGCAAGGGCCAACGATCGACAGCCGATCGGTTCCAGCGAAAGCCAAACACCAGCGAATGTCGGGCTCGGCGCGGTACTCCGGGCATTTTTGGTACTGCGATGCAGTACCGGGCAAGACTGAAATAAGCGAAAATAATCGAGTGCTCGGATCAAGTTGTTGAAAAGAAGGGAAGATGCTTTAGGTCTATCCCTTCGATTATTTGTTGGTCCAGAAATCGATTAGACCGTCCCAGTCTGCGAAGATAAATGAAAACAATATGTTAGCGCTTCGCTTTCCGTCGCTCCCATGATGCATTGGACCGGGGCATCTCAAAAGGGGAGGAACAATCAGCGCTTAGGCGCGGTCGGTGCGCGCCATGCAGTACCAAATGCAGCACCGATCGGATTTGAGGCTTACGCAGGCGATTGATTTTCGCAATCTGGCGTGCACTGGGTCACTCGCGCGTATCGCAGCGTACTACGCCACTCTGCGTGATGGTGCTCCTCTTAACGAGGGCGGCGGTCTGTCTCCTTTATCGAGGCGGTGGGGGCTGCAAGTATCGCTCCCGTTGTTGTCACCGTCCGCTGCTCAGCCGAATCTAAAAACTCAGCGGCGATTCTCTACGGCTTTCGTCTCAACAATAATGCTCATGGCCAATCGTCGCTACTCACGGACTCGTCGTCGACCTGAACATCGTAGCGTCAGAGGGTCGACCGATACTTTTCGATGAGGTGGTATCACGACCGGTTCTGCACAAGATCATCGCTTACCGAGCCTAAGTTGGAGGAGAGCGATTTGGTCTGCGAGGATCATCTCCGCCTATCAATCCGCGTACAAGATTTCGCATACTGAACGACGGTCAGGTACCCTCCACGTCGCGCGTAGCGGTTGTGGGTTGACTGAGGTGCTTTGCGTTGTTATTCGGTCTCTAAATTAGAGAATGGAGCTTCCGATTCCGAAATCAGAGACCAGTGTCGGCGGCTCCCAGACCGTCGATCGGGCCTTGGTTGTCCTGAAAATCATCGCGTCCGCAAATCGACCGGTGCCTCTCGAAGAGGTGGCATCACGATCGGATCTGCATAAAAGCATCGCTTACCGACTGCTCCGCTCTCTCGAAAACGCGGGATTTATCGGACGCGATCCCTCAGTCGGGGGATATACCCTGGCCGCGACATTCCTGTCGCTGAGTGTCTTGGCCGTTTCGCGGATCGATATACGGCGGCAAGCCCGTCCAATGATGGAAGAAATCGTGGCTCTCCACGGCGAGACAGCCTCCCTTCATGTCCGTAGTGGTGATCTCCGGGTGTGCGTGGATGTGGTCGAGGGCTCGCATACAGTTCGTCGTGTCGTTCCCATCGGCGAGACGCTCCCTCTATACGCGGGCGAAACAGGCCGCGTATTGATGTCGGACTTGTCGAATACCGAACTTGATCCCTTACTCGCTGCGGCCGCCAAGGAAGGCTTGAACGCGACGCGGATCAGAACGGACGTCAGCAGAACCAGAGAGCAGGGGTACTTCATGGGCATTGGTATCCGGACGCCCGATGTGGGATCGATATCCGTGCCGATCTATGGTGCGGTTGGTCCTCTGGGCGCGGTTACCGTCTCTGGTCCCGCCAGCCGATGGAGCCGCGCCGCGATGAAGAAGGCGCTGCCTTCTATCCTGCGGAACGTCAAGAAAGTCAGTTTGGCGCTGGGGAGCAAAGGACCGCCCGGCAAAGCCTAGCTGACCAATGGAGGGGCCGGATTCGTCCGCTGCAGATCGCAAATGCCCCCTAACAAGTAGGTTGCTGCCCTTGCAGGTACTTACTCAATATCGCTGGAATGATTCCGCCCTTTTCCAGCAGATCAACTTCCAGCTGGGTCTCGATTGCTGCGATAGCCGCAATTTCCTCGATACGTCCATCTGTCCTAACAAGCCGAACGGCGACGCGACTAGACGGCCGTAACGATCGTCGCGGGGCGTCGATTTCTATCCGGTCTCCGGGTTGAATCGCGAGTTCCGTGGGGTGGGCGCTTTCGGGGATAAGCAGAGGCAGGATGCCCATGCCGATCAAGTTAGAGCGGTGAATCCGTTCGATACCAACGGCGAGAACCGCCCGAATGCCGAGCAACCTTGGCCCCTTGGCGGCCCAATCGCGCGAAGAGCCGCTCCCATATCGCCGTCCAGCAACGAGCACCACAGCATTTCCTTCCCCCTTATACCGTTCCGCAGCTTCGTGGATGGGCATTACCTGCCCGCTCGGCGCATGCATCGTCTGAGCCACAGGCGCAGAGGGACATAAAAGGTTGATCAGCGAGTTGTTGTGGAACGTTGCGCGCACCATGACTTCCCAGTTTCCGCGGCGGGACGAGAACACACCCAGGTCGCCGCGCTTGACCCCTTTCCCGATGAGGAAATCTGCCACCGCGCTGTCGGACGGTATCGCGCTGCCAGGCGCGATATGGTCGGTCGTAACATCGTCTCCCACGACAAGGAGCGGGTATGCCGAATATTGGCCGAGCTGGCACTCGCCAGCCGTGGCGACATAGGGCGGACTCTTCAAAACGGTCGAGTTCGCGTCCCAGGGGAAAAGAGCGCCATGAGGGTGGTCAATCGAATTCCAGGCGGAATCCCTGGTGGCCGCCGAAAACGCCCGCCCATAGTCAGAGGGATCTCCCGCAACGTTCAGAGACGCGATGATCTCGTCACTCGTCGGCCACAACTCGCTGAGGAAGACTGGGGCGCCGCCAGGTGCCGTCTGAACTGGCGATCTGTCGAGGTCCACTTCGGCATTCCCGCTCAATGCGAAGGCGATCACCAATGGCGGCGACATAATGAACGATAGATCCAGGTCCGGATGCACTCGGCCTGGAAAGTTCCGGTTTCCCGACAGTACGGCTACCGGCTTCACCGCGCGTGCGTCGATCGCACGCTGGATTTCTTCAGTCAGTGCTCCCGAATTTCCCAGACACGTCGTGCAACCGAACCCGACGATCTCGAAGCCAACGGCGGCCAGATCATCAAGTAAGCCCGCTCTCGAAAGATATTCGGCCGCAGCTGGAGATCCCGGTCCGAGGGACGTCTTTGTCCAACTCGGCACCTTGAGGCCAAGCCGTCGTGATTTGCGCGCTACCAGCCCCGCAGCGATGAGCAGCGCTGGGTCGGTCGTGTTGGTGCAACTGGTGATGGCGGCAATCGCTATCGGGTATTTCGGCAGGCGGCTATCGCTCTCACTCGGCTCGAACGGGTATTTCGCAAGCGCTGCTGCGGTGTGGCCGTAATCGACAATATCCTGCGGCCGACGCGGCCCGGCGATCCGACGACCGATGGTGCCGAGATCGATATCGACAACCTCACTGTAACGAGGCTCGACATTCGGATCGAACCAAAGTCCGGTCGCCCTCATGAACTTCTCGATCAACGCAATACTGGCTGCTGATCGGCCAATGGTGCGAAAATAGTCCAGCGTCCGCTCGTCGGTCGGAAAGTAACCGGTCGTCGCGCCGTATTCGGGTGCCATGCTAGCGACGACACATCGTTCGCCCGCACTCAATGTTGACACTCCTGGGCCGAAATACTCAACGAACTGCCCGGAAATCTGCCGGGAGCGGAGCCGATGCGTCACCTCCAGGGCGAGATCCATCGCGAGGATGCCTGGTCTCAGCGAGCCAACAAGCCGCACGCCGACCACGTTCGGAATTCGCAATACGACGGGAGCCCCGAACATCGTTGCCTGGGCTTCCAGCCCGCCGACACCCCAACCGAGCACGCCGATGCCATTCACCAGCGGCGTGTGACTATCCGTTCCGACCAAACTGTCCGGCACCGCCCAATCGTGACCGTCCTGGTGGAGCGATGAAACGATAGTGGCGAGCTGTTCAACGTTGATTGTGTGCATGATGCCCGTGCCCGGCGGGTGGATACGCACGCCGTTCAGCTCGGCCGATGCCCAGCGAAGAAAGCTGTATCGCTCATGGTTACGCGAAAAATCGTTGCGTGCATTCAACGCAGCCGCACCGGGCTTGGCGAAATGGTCCACCGCAATCGAATGATCGATCGATGCATCGATGGGTAAGACGGGATTGAGCGCCTTGGGGTCACCCCCGGCTGCGGAAATCGCGTCACGCATCGCAGCAATATCCACGAATGCAGGCGTACAGGTCGTGTCCTCCATGAGGATACGGATCGGCCGAAACTCTATCGTCTCGTCACTTGATCCGCGATCGAGCCAACCCTTGATATCGCCAGCGGCTTTCTCGCTCTGTTCAGGAGTGCAACCTCGCACCGCGTTTTCAAGCAGAAGCCGCAGTACCGTTGGGACCTTCGAGGAGGCTGAGCCCAATAGTCGCGGCAGATCGATATACCGGTGCTGAACACCCGCGATCTGAAATGTCCCGAGGGCCTCTTGCTTGATCGAGCTTGCCATCATTTCCCACCGTGCTCGTTTTGACGCTAGTTCAAAGGATCAGAAACTCTGGAGAAGGCCGATGCGACGCCCGTGGCCCCTACAGGCCCAGGAAGCCGGGTAACCGGGCGGACCGCTGATCGCAATGGTCTTCAGGACCAGAAGCGCCCGATCAACGGCTTGAGAGCCGCCGCTATTTGCGATGCCGGTCGATCGTCGTCTCCGACACCTTGATCCTTCATGCGCCAGGCCCACGGGCCCACGCCCGATGGACCTTGTACCGGCTGCTACCGGACCGCCGCGGTAAGCGTGATCTCGACCGAGAATTCGGCCCGCCCCGGAATGGATTGCACGCATGAGCGCGACGGGGCGAATCCGGCGGGCATCCAACTTTCCCACACCGAATTCATCCTGGGAGCGTCCGCGATATCTTTCAGCCAGACCACCGCCGAGAGTACCCGCGTCTTGTCCGATCCGGCCTGTTCCAGATAGCCATCGAGCTTCTGAAGGATGTTGCGAGTTTGCTCCTCGACCGGAACGTTCGGGTCGTCGGCAAGCTGGCCGCTCAGATATACGATCCCGTTGTGGACCACCGCCCGGCTCAGGCGCGGCAAGGTTTCGATGCGCGTGATATCGTTAGGTTTATCTTCATTCGCGACGTTGCGTGCAGTCATTGCTGTTTCCCCTACGCGAACCTGCGTCTTGAGCCCAGGCGTCGGCGACCTAGCGATATGAGCGCTGAAGCGTCGGGCAAGTAGTTTCGATAATCGCAAGTTTATTACCGATATACGATACAATCGCCGAGAAGTGCGTCGGGTGTCAACCCTGGGACAGCGGTTGGGATGGTAAAGCTCGGAAGCTCAATGTCTCGCCCTTGACAATTTTGGGCCGGTGGTTTCATTATAAATAACTCAAGTTTCTAATAGCGAAACTATGAGCGTCGGGTCGGGTGCGAAGATGCCGAATGGATTCATCCGTCGCGTCTCAAAGGTGGTAAGCGCACGTCCTGCGGTAACGACGAGGGAGGGAGACATGGTTCGTCTTGGTACGATTGCGATGATCGCATTCGCGATAGGAGCTCAGGGCTTTGCAGCTACAAGAGCCGGCACCCTCGACAAGATCCGTCAGGCGGGCACGATAACGCTCGGGCATCCCGAGACGTCAATTCCTTTCGCCTATCTCAATGCGGAACAGAAGCCTGTTGGATACACTCTCGATATCTGCCGCGCGGTGGTCGAAGAGCTCAAGGCGAATCTAGGACTGGCCAAGCTTGAGATCCGCTACAACCCGGTCACCTCGGCTACCCGGATTCCACTGGTCGCGAACGGCACGGTCGATCTCGAGTGCGGAAACACGACGAACCTGCTGGACAGGCACAAATATGTGTCGTTCGCCCTGACGACCTTTGTTTCGCAAGGAGTCATCATTTCGCGAAAGGGCGGCGATGTAGATCCAAACGATCTGAAGACGTTTAAAGGCAAGACCATCGTCGCACAGGCCGGCAGTATCTTTTTCAAGCTGCTTTCCCAGGCAAGCGCGAGCGAGAATCTCGGAATCACGCTCGTTACCGCCAATGACCTGGCGCAAGCATTTCTCATGATGGAGAACGGCAGAGCACAGGGATGCGCGACCGACGACGGACTAGCCTATGCTCTCGTCGCCTCGGCGCGTGAACCGAACAAATTCGTGATCAGCACCAAGGGCCTCGACCGTTTTCCGTACGCGATCATGTTGCCGCGTGGAGACGAAGATTACAAGAAGCAGGTCGATGCTGCCGTCCGAAAGCTCATTCAGAGTGGCAAGGTCGCGCAGCTATACGAGAAGTACTTCAATTCGCCGATTCCGCCGCACAATATCAATCTGAATTATCCAATGAGCGATCCGCTCAAGCGAACGCTCGAGAAGCCCACCGACTCAAGCAACCCCGCAGACTATCAATAGGGACCGGGGACCCACCATGCACAGTGGACCCGCCTGTTTTCAACGCTGATATCCGCGCTCGGCGTTCGCAGGAAGCAACCCGGCAACATTGGGATAGCCACATATGAATTACGATTGGGATTGGAGTATCTTTCTCGAGCTCTCACCGGACGGAATCCATACGTATCTTGAAACCGTGATCATGGGGGCGGGTTGGACCTTGACCCTGGCGGGTTGCGCAGCGGCAATCTCTCTTCTCGCCGGATCGGCGCTGGCAGTAATGCGAACAGCCAATTCGCGCGGGGCCGATGCCGTCGCAACCACCTACGTCGAGGTGTTCAGGAATGTGCCGTTGCTGGTCCAGATGTTTCTTTGGTTCTTCATCTTTCCAGAAATTCTTCCTGTAAGTCTGGGCGTCCTTATCAAGCAGATGTCGCAGCCGTGGGCTTCGTTCATTCCCGCCTTGCTGTGCCTGTCTTTCTATGGTTCAGCGCGTGTGGGTGAGCAGATCCGTGCCGGAATACAATCGTTGCCGCGTGGCCAAACTCAAGCTGCGTTGGCGGTGGGCCTGCACGAGTTCGAGGTCTACCGCTACGTCATACTGCCACAGGCCTTCCGGGTCGTGATTCCACCACTGACGTCGGAATTGATCGGCATGGTCAAGTACTCGTCCGTCGCGCTGACCATCGGCCTCCTGGAACTGACGGGTCGGGCGCGTTCGATGCAGGAATACAGTTTCCACGTCTTCGAAGCGTTCAGCGCGGCGACCTTCATCTACCTGGCGATCAACGGCACCATCGCATTGAGCATGCGTGCCTTGGAGGGCCGAGTGGCATTGCCCGGTCTAGTCGGCCCAGCGACCAAAGGCGTGTAGAGCCATGGGGAATCTTGACTTCGGCGT
This sequence comes from Bradyrhizobium sp. Bra78, assembly GCF_024519855.1. Lineage (NCBI taxonomy): Bacteria > Pseudomonadati > Pseudomonadota > Alphaproteobacteria > Hyphomicrobiales > Nitrobacteraceae > Bradyrhizobium > Bradyrhizobium sp. Bra78. Next base: position 334,056 of record NZ_JALJRE010000002.1, read on the forward strand.
CGTCAGGCAGGCGTTCCCCTATCTTCTCGAGGGGATGGGTCTGACGATCAGTCTGACATTGTTGGCTGCTATCCTGGGTCTCGCTTTTGGCATCGTGTTGGCGCTGATGCGTCTCTCGTCATTCCGCGTAATTTCGGCACCCGCGGCCACCTACGTCAATGTCATGCGGTCCATCCCGCTGCTGCTGGTGATCTTTTGGTTTTATTTTCTCGTGCCCTATGTCGGCGCGTGGCTGATCGGGGCAACGCAGCCGATTCAGGTCGGTGCGCTTCGCTCGGTTATTGTCGGCTTTACACTGTTCGAGGCCGCCTACTTCTGCGAAATCGTACGCGCCGGCATCCAGTCCATCCCGCGCGGGCAAGTCTCGGCCGCCTATGCGCTGGGTCTCAACTATCGTCAGGCGATGACGAGTGTCGTCCTGCCGCAGGCGATCAGGAACATGATTCCATCACTGCTGACGAGGACCATTATCATCTTCCAGGATACGTCGCTGGTTTACGTTGTCGCGCTGACTGACTTTCTGGGGGCCGCCACCAAGATCGGCCAGAGAGACGGGCGACTGACCGAACTGTATCTGTTCGTAGCCGTCGTCTACCTTGTCGTCTGCTTCCTGGCTTCCCGGTCGGTGAAACGCCTTGAGCTTCGGACCTTGCGAGCCCGTTAGAAGCCTTACGGAGAGAGATCGATATGATCGAGATAAGGAACGTCACCAAATATTACGGTACGCATCGGGTGCTGAACGACTGTTCCCTGTCAGTGCGCAAGGGTGAGGTGGTCGTGGTCTGCGGCCCGTCCGGATCGGGAAAGTCGACGCTGATCAAGACGGTCAATGCGCTGGAACCCATTCAGAGCGGCGAGATCCTGGTCGAGAATATGAGTGCCGGATCTGGCAGCGATCTCTCGCGTTTGAGAACGATCGCTGGCATGGTCTTTCAGCATTTTGAGTTGTTCCCCCATCTGACCGTGACCGACAATCTCTGCCTCGGCCAGATCAAGGTTCTCAAGCGGTCTCGCGAGGAGGCGCGCTCCCGCGCCCTGACGCTGCTGGAGCGTGTCGGCCTTCTGACCCATAAGGACAAATTTCCTGGCACGCTGTCCGGCGGACAACAGCAGCGGGTAGCGATCGCCCGTGCTCTGTCAATGGACCCCTTGGCGATGCTCTTCGATGAGCCCACTTCCGCGCTGGATCCGGAAATGGTCAACGAAGTTCTTGACGTGATGACCGATCTCGCCCGGGAAGGCATGACGATGATGGTCGTCACTCACGAGATGGGATTTGCACGAAGAGTAGCAAGCCGCGTCGTGTTCATGGATGCAGGTGCGATCATTGAAGACTGTCCGACTGAGCAATTCTTCGGTAACGTTGAGGCCAGGGCCGAGCGAACCCGGACCTTCCTGTCGAAAATCCTTCATCATTGAGAAATCCATTCTGCAACGAGAGCGTCGACGATGATCTCAAGGCCCGCCAAGCTTCCAGCCGTGTTTATGCGAGGCGGCACGAGCAAGGGTGTCTTCTTCCACGGCAAGGATCTTCCAACGGACCCGTCTTCGCGCGATCGCGTGCTGCTGCATGTCCTTGGCAGTCCGGATCCATACGGACGGCAGATCGACGGATTGGGAGGCGCGACATCCAGTACCAGCAAGGTCGCGATCATCGGTCCGTCCGCCCGGCCGGATTGCGATGTCGACTATCTCGTCGGCCAGGTCGAAATCAAACTCCCTAGCGTCGACTACTCATCAAATTGCGGCAACCTCGCATCGGCGGTTGGTCCCTTTGCCATCGAAGAGGGGCTCGTCGCGGCCTCGGAGCCGGTGACGGAAGTACGGATTTGGCAGGCCAACATCCGCCGGCGGATTATTGCGCGGGTGCCGACGTTGGCCGGGAGTCCTGTCGAAGAGGGGGGGTATTCAATCGACGGCATTGCCCGCCCAGGTGCGGAGATCACCTTGGACTTTCTCGATCCGGGTGGTTCGGCAACGGCGGGGCTTCTGCCGACGGGACGCACGGTGGATACGCTCGATATCCCCGGATTGGGATCCGTGCGGGTCTCGCTTGTGGACGCAACGTTGCCGACCGTCTTTGTGAAGGCAACGGACGTCGGACTTACTGGGACCGAGTTGAAGGGGCGCATCGACGGAGATACCGAATTGCTTGGACGGCTGGAGGCCATACGGTCGCGGGCGGCGGTCTTGTTCGGTTTAAGCAAGTCCGTCGAAGATGCCACACGCCATATGCCTGCCGTTCCGAAAATCGCGTTCGTCGCGCCGCCCCAAGGCTACCGGGCATCGGACGGGCGCTATGTCGAAAAGGATGGCGTGGACTTCGTTGCGCGTATCTTGTCGATGGGTGCCCTGCATCATGCCTACGAGGTATCTGGAGCGATTGCCACGGCGATGGCGGCTTCAATTCCAGGTACGATTGTCAACGACGTCGCGCAATTGCCTTACGAAAGAAGCCGGATCGTGCGGATTGGTCATACTTCCGGGACGATCGAGATTGGGACTGACGTCGAAAGATTAGTGGACGGGTGGAACGCAAAAAGCGCCCGTTTAAGCCGTACCGCTCGCCGGATAATGGAGGGATACGTCTCAGTGCCAACCTCCATTCTCAAGTGACTCCCACGCGGTGACTTGTTTGATTCTGTATCCAGATTTTCGAGGCTCGATAGTGGAACAAGTCTGTCTCAGAAGCCGACACCTCTCATGACTTGTGGGCCAGGGCAGACGACGGCGGCACCATCACGGTGAACAATCCCTCGATCGGCAGTCTGGTTGGATCGGTCCCCAATATGGGTGCGGTCGAGACAAGACGCGCGGTCGATCGCGCGAACGCGACTTTGCCAACTTGGCGAGCAAAGACCGCCAAGGAACGATCGGCCATTATGCGCAGATGGTTCGATTTTCGGAATGGGTATTGAGAACACTACGGAAATGTGCAGTCTTCCAAGCTGAATTCAGCCGGGCTACTGCAGCTGAATGGCCACCATAAGCGAGTGTCGGAATCGGTGGTTGCGACTCCCTGCAACCACTTTTGTTATAATTCGCTCACTGTTCCGGTCGAGCAACTGGCACGGACTCAGATTCCTTCCCGAACTCGAAGCAGATGGCCGCTTGATGGGCGGCTGCTGACCACAGGTCTGCTCCGCGTTGTTCAATGACGGGGTTCCGCAGCAGCTCCAAGTTCTGGCACCGTTACTGAATTGGAAGGTAACGGGATCGAGCAGGCTGATCTGTTCAGAGCCCGTGGGAACGCCGGGTTATATTGTCATGGCCCGCGACGGCGTGCCGGATTGGAGGGTGGGGTAATGCATAGTCTCGGCGCGAGGCCTCGATCTGCATTTCCTCAACGGATTTCCTTAGCGCTTCGGTGTCGTAGCGTGATCCGACATAGTGCTTTCCATAAGCGCATTTAGCAGACGATGGAGCGGCTCGGAGGATTGGCTCGGTGTCAAACTCATCGATAAAAGCAAGCGACCGAACGAACTCACCGATGTCGATCTGGCGGAAACAGTACAGCAACAGCTCGACAATCGTGGACCAATGATCTTTCTGACATATTAGTTGAACATCAGATGTAAACATGCAACAAGGGTGCTGGGCATACTAACTAGCTGTGGCCCTAAGCTGGAACATAAGATGAGCATTGCTCTCCCCTCTGCCGACGCGACGATCGTCGCTCGCCGCGACGAGATTATCGCGGGGCTAGCTAGCCTGGTTTCCCCCGAGGCTCTGATCACGTCGGAAGATGAGCGCCGACCATATGAGTCAGACGCATTGACCGCCCTTCGGCGATTGCCCTTAGCAGTTGTGCTGCCTTCCACTACGGAGGAAGTTTCGGCGGTGCTGCGCTACTGCCATACGCACGGCGTCCCTGTCGTTCCGCGAGGGAGCGGTACGTCGCTGGTCGGAGGGTCAACGCCGCGAGAAGATGCGGTGGTCGTTGGCTTGTCGAGGATGAACCGCGTTCTAGCGATCGATTACCCCAATCGATCCGCCACTGTCCAAGCCGGAGTTACAAACCTCGCTATTACGGGGGCCGTGCAGCACGAAGGCTTCTTTTATGCGCCAGATCCGTCCTCCCAGCTTGCATGTTCAATCGGAGGCAACATCGCGATGAATTCCGGAGGAGCGCACTGCTTGAAATACGGCGTCACCACGAACAATCTCCTCGGCGTCAAAGTGGTGATGCTCGACGGAACGATCATTGAAGTTGGCGGATCATTTCTCGACGCCGAGGGCTACGATCTCCTCGGTCTCATAGTCGGTTCCGAAGGACAGCTCGTTGTTGTCACAGAAGCGACGGTGCGTATCCTGCGTGCCGCGGAAGGTGTGCGGCCGGTATTGTTCGGTTTTTCGAAAGCGGCGTCCGCCGGGGCTGCGGTTTCCGGCATCATTGGTGCCGGCATAATCCCAGTAGCGATCGAATACATGGACAAGATGGCGATCGACATCTGCGAGAGTTTCACCAAATCGGGCTATCCGTTGGACGCCGAGGCTCTCCTCATCATCGAGGTGGAAGGCTCCGAAGAAGAAATCGAACAACAGCTTACGACGATCATTTCCATCGGCAAACGCCACGGCGTCACAACGATAAAAAGGAGCCGATCCGCAATGGAAACTGCGGCGATCTGGAAGGGTCGAAAATCGGCTTTCGGTGCGACGGGCCGGATAGCTGACTACATTTGCATGGACGGTACGATCCCGACTGGGCGGTTGGTTGAGGCTCTCGCCGGGATCGATGCGTTGGTTAAGAGGTGCGGACTGCGAGTCGCCAACGTCTTCCATGCAGGCGACGGCAACTTGCACCCGCTTATCCTTTATGATGTGAACGATCCCGTCGAATGTGAGAAGGCCGAGTCCTGTGGCCTGGATATCCTCAAGCTCTGTGTCGAGCTAGGCGGGTGCCTGACCGGTGAGCACGGAGTCGGCGTCGAGAAACGTGATCTTATGCCGCTGCAGTTCAGCCAGGACGATCTCAACCAGCAGATGCGGGTGCGCGCTGTGTTTGATCCCTCGTGGCTTCTCAACCCCGCCAAGGTATTTCCACTGGAAGGGCGAATTTAGTTATGAGCGTTCTTCTTCCGCGCTCAGAGCCTGAAGCATGCGATATGGTTGCGCGAGCCCGAACCATCCGCGAGCCCTTGTCTATTCGGGGTGGCGGCACTCGCACGATGCTAGGACGCCCTATCAAGACACAGGCAACTCTATCGACCTCGATGCTCACCGGCATTACGTTGTTCGAGCCCGCCGAAATGGTGTTCAGTGCCCGGGCTGGGACGCCAATCGCCACGATCAAAGAGACGCTCGCGGAGAAAAGCCAAATGCTTCCCTTCGAGCCGATGGACCACCGTCACCTCATGGCGACGGACGGCGAGCCGACTATCGGAGGTGTATTCGCAGCCAATATTTCCGGGCCCGCGCGCATCAACCGGGGCGCTTGCCGCGATGCTGCCATCGGTGTGCGATTCGTCAATGGCCGAGGAGAGATCGTCAAATCCGGCGGGAGGGTTGTGAAGAACGTTACGGGTCTTGACCTAACAAAATTGATTTGTGGCTCGTTTGGAACGTTGGGTCTCGTCACTGAAGTGAGCTTTAAGGTTATACCGCGCCCTGAGCGATCCATGACGTTGGTTTTGTTCGGACTCAACGATCGTGAAGCAGTGGAAGCGATGTGCAGTGCCCTTTGCTCCCCCTTCGATCCAGACGGTGTTGCTCATTTGCCGGCGGGCATCGCCGGAACCGAAGCGCAGACACTGATCCGCATCGGGAATTTCTCGTCCTCAGTCGACTGTCGCGTCCGTGAAATGTCTCGGCGACTGCAGTCGTTCGGAATTCACTCGCAGTTGGAAGGTACTGGTTCGGCTTCGCTTTGGCGGGCCGTCAGAAATGTCCAGTTCCTAGCCGAGCCCCGCGACAACGCCGTGTGGCGGCTGTCTATTCCACCAACGAGAGGCCCCGAAGCAGTCGCTTTGATAGAACGATCTATTCCGGAGTTTCGGCATTACTACGACTGGGGCGGAGGGCTCATCTGGCTCGGGACCAGAGGCGCCGGAGATGCTGGAGCGGCTGCCATCCGTGCGGCGGTCGCCGTCACGGGCGGGCATGCGACGCTTGTGCGTGCTTCAACGGAATTGCGCTTAAGCATCGATCCGTTTCCACCGCTTGGCGCTGCGTTTCGAAAAATTGCGGCTGGGCTGAAGTCCAGTTTCGATCCCGACGCCATTCTTGAGCCGGGTCGAATGTACGCGGGAATCTAAGACGATGCAGACGAACTTCAGCGCAGAACAGCTTGCATCCGACCCGCAACTCCGCGACTCGGCACAGATCGTGCGTACCTGCGTCCACTGTGGGTTTTGTACCGCAACTTGCCCGACCTACCTCCTGCTCGGCGATGAGTTGGACTCACCGCGTGGTCGAATCTACCTAATCAAAGACATGCTAGAGAATAGCAAGGCGGCGACCCCCGAGGTCGTGAAGCACGTCGACCGCTGCCTCTCCTGCTTGGCCTGCATGACGACCTGCCCATCCGGCGTCCACTACATGCACTTGATCGATCATGCTCGCGCACATATTGAAACTACCTATACTCGGAGTTTCAGCGACCAGACCATTCGTCTTCTGCTCTCAACTGTGATGCCTTATTCCAATCGTTTTCGTCTAGCCATCCTGGTGGCGAAATTAGTTAAGCCGCTCCGGCCTTTATTGGCAGGCATCCCTGGCATTGGAGCAATGCTTGGAGCAATGCTCGATCTCGCTCCGGCGACTATTCCCAGCCGCTCGACCATGTCTGGCCCCAGGGTATTTAAATGTGAAGGCTGGCCCAAAGGCCGAGTGGCGCTGCTGAGCGGCTGTGCTCAACCCGTGCTCGATCCGGCAATCAACGAATCCACAATTCGCCTATTAACCCGTCATGGAATAGAAGTCGTTCTACCAAAAGGCGAGGGCTGTTGTGGAGCTTTGGTTCATCATATGGGACGTACCGCATCGAGCCACGCCTTCGCCGCGCGTAATATCGACGCTTGGATCGCCGAGGCTGATAAAGGGCTCGACGCGATCATCGTGACGGCTTCAGGTTGCGGAACAACCATCAAGGATTACGGGTTCATGTTCCGGGATGATCCGGCTTATGCAGATAAGGCGGCCCGAATATCTGATCTCGCCATGGATATTACAGAATATCTGGAAAAGCTTGATCTTCGCTGGCAGCAAAAACGCAATCTCAAAGTGACGTATCATTCAGCTTGTTCAATGCAGCACGGCCAGAAACTAGGCGACGAACCCAAGCGAATCCTTCGTCGGGCAGGATACGAAGTTATGGATGTTCCAGAGGGACACATCTGCTGCGGATCAGCGGGAGTCTACAATATTTTGCAGCCAGAAATCGCGGGACGCTTACGAGTACGTAAGGTAGGTAACATCTTAAAAACGAAACCTGATGTTGTGGCTACTGGGAATATCGGCTGTACAACACAAATCGGAATGGGATTTTCAGATCTGAATTGCAAAGTCCCGATCGTCCACACCGTGGAGCTAATCGACTGGGCGACCGGCGGACCAATACCACCCGCTCTGCGGGATGCAATTTGATCCAAAGCCATTTGCTAGGCTTTCACGATCTTGTCCTAGGGTTTTCATGAACACCGTTGTCAAAGCGCCAGACTGGCACACGATTGATCAGGATCAGTTGGACAGCGTCTTTTAGAAAGTGCTGCAGCGCAAACAACTCTTCCATCGTTGCCGAATGGGAGCGGCGTTCGGTCAGATAGCTTGCCTGCCATCCTAAGTATCGCGAAATTCAATACGGCGCCCGCGAACGCAACCCCGTTAATTCTCTGGGTTACGAACCGAACCCAACGGACGAAGCGCGGAATTGCCACAGTTGCGCAAGCAGTCCACAGACTATGTCGTGCGTTGCGCCCAACTCCGCCGGCCCGCTATTTACGTTGGGAAACGCCGGAACTGGCGCGCCTTTTGGAGCGGACGTCAATTCGATTGGTTCTCGTCTTTTCCATAGATCCTTGCATCCATCCATCTGATGTGGTACTGATATGTCAGATAGTCGAGCAAAAGGCAATTGAGGCTCATAGGGAGAGATGTCATGGAGTTAGTCGCAACACCAATGGCTGAGCGCCAACGCAAATATCGACAGATTTATCGAGAGCGCGTCGCGGGCTGGTACAATGGATGGCTCCATGTCGTGCTGATATACACAATCGGCTTCACAGCCCTTTACGTCTACACCGCGAATATTGGCGATGTGCTATGGTGGGAATATCTCACCATTCCCCTCGTGTTTTTGGTGGCGAACTTTTTTGAATGGGCGGTTCACCGCTACGTGATGCATCGCCCCTCGAATGTGCCTCTACTGCGTGCGGTCTATAGCCGTCACACTCTGATGCACCATCAATTCTTTACCGAGGAAGAAATGCGGTTTGCTGATCATCACGATTGGCGAGTAACATTTTTCCCACCTTACGCTCTAGTGGTCTTCACTTTGATGTCGATCCCACCAGCGATTGCGGCTGGCTATGTGGTTTCCCCAAATGTCGGCTGGTTATTAATTAGCACTACTACCTCGATGTATCTGATCTACGAATTCATGCACTTTTGCTGTCATGTGGAGGAAAACTCGTTTGTGCGTAATATGCCCTTCGTCAATACTATCCGGCGGCATCATACGGCGCATCACAACCAATCGATCATGATGGAGCGCAACATGAATCTCACGTTTCCCGTCATGGATTATTTGCTCGGAACGTCCGATCTCGACCGCGGTCTGCTCGGTCATCTCTTCAACGGCTACAGCACCAGGTATGTCAAGACGGACATGCGCAAGACTTCACGGACTCCGCGCGTGTCGCAGAGCGCGGTACCAGCCGAATAGACCCAGCAGTCAGTCAGGCGGTCGCAACCCATCGACCAACTAGCTACAAGAGAACTGAGGCGCTTAATGAATCAGATCGAACCCAATCCCTTGGCGGTCTGCTGGTTTGCCTTACTCTGGAGCATCTGCTGCCTGTCTTTCTTTCAGCTTGCAGGGATGTATCCCATTCGCGAGCGTCACAGGGACGAGCCCGCAGCCTCGACTGCACTCGTCCTTGGCAATACTGCGCTCTGGTTGACCCTTCTAACCGGCACGGGGATGTTCGCCTACGTGGAACTCCGCTGGACGACTATCGTGGTTGTCTCTGGCATATTGTTCCTGTTCGTCCCGGAACTTTTCCAAGCCCTTCCTCGAAGATGGCGCGACGATGATTTAGGCCTTTTGGGCTCCAGTTGCCTCATTATCTCGGCATTGGGGCTTCTCGCATTCGTTGGAGCGACTTCAATCAGGTCGCTTCTCTCGTGACCATGCTTGCTTGAGAATATCTACCCGACTGGAGCTTACCATGCCTAACCTTGTGAAATTCATGCTGTCCTTGGCTTGTCTCTCCACAGCGGCCTGCGGTTACGCATTCATGCTTCATCACGGACAGGAAGGTCCTAGCTACGCCGTTGCTTTCCTAGGCATATTTGCAACCATTGCCATGTGGGTATTCCCAGAGGTCATAAAGAAGGATCTCAAAACTCGGAGGCCGCCTTCATAAACGAGGCTTCCAGTCTGAGACTCGAGCCATACAAACTCTGGGAGATAGCTATGAAAACGTATGTCGGGGATAGAACCATCGACGGAATTTCAGTTCAGGTCGACGGACAGCCGCTTCCGCCATATTACGACCAGTTGCGGCTGACCGATCATGGCTTCGAGTGGAGCTACGAAGGGCCCGAGCCGGCGCAGCTCGCCTTCGCGCTACTCTACGACCACTTGAAAGATGCTGCCGCAGCGAAGCAGTTGCATCAAGCATTTATGGAGCGCGTCGTCGCCAATTTCGACAACGAATGGGAGCTGAAGACGGCTGATCTGGATGACGCGATCGAAATGTTGCGTCGAGACCGTGCCGCCTAGGTTTTCATCCAAACGACTTGCGCAGCCATCGCTCCGCGGTTCGAAAGCATTTAATTCCATGACCCAAGCCTATCGCGCTGCTGTGCTGCATCAATCCGGCGCGCCACTTGTTATTGAACGCGTGTCTATGCGATCGCCTGGTCCCAACGATGTCGTTGTCAAGATTCGCGCTGCCGGTCTCTGCCACACTGACCTTGAAGTGATCGATGGATCCTTGCGCTATCCCTTGCCGATGATCTTGGGACATGAGGCCTCTGGTGTGGTTGAAGAGGTTGGTAGCGCGGTGAGCGGCGTGCACGTCGGCGATCACGTTGTCCTGTCGTGGAATCCACACTGTGGTCATTGCTTCTATTGCGATAGAGAGCAGCCGATTCTTTGTGAGAGTTATCTTGGAGAGGGCCCCAAAGGTTTGCATTTTGATGGGCAGTCAAAAGCGAAACTCGCAACCGGCGGCCAGCTCACTCACCTGATGTTTCTCGGAGCATTCGCTGAATACTGCGTCGTGCCTGCCCAACAAGCGATCGTTGTCTCGAAGGATATCGCCTACGACCGTTCTTGCCTGATCGGTTGTGGGGTCATGACTGGGGTAGGCGCTGCGCTAAATGTTGCGAACATCCAATATGGCGATACCGTGATGGTGATCGGATGCGGCGCGGTGGGTCTTGCTGCAATCCAGGGGGCAGTCATGGCCGGCGCCGGTCACATCATCGCGGTCGATATTGACGATGTGAAATTGTCTCTGGCAGAGAAACTTGGGGCGACGCAATGCGTAAACGCCGGCCATGATGACCCTGTTCAAGTGGCCCGAAACGCCTCGCAAGGGCGGGGTGCCGATGTTGTTTTGGAATCGGCGGGGCATCCCGTCGCCTTTCGGCAAACAACTGAGGCAGTGCGTCCTGGCGGCCAGGTGATATGGCTTGGAAAGATCGACGTCACAAAAGATGTCAATTTTCGGTGGGGGTCGTTGATGGGAGAGAAGCGATTGCGCCGCTCAAGCTATGGGGGCACCCGACCTAGGCGAGATTTTCCGCTGCTGGCGAATGCATACCTGAATGGCCGACTCAAACTCGACGAATTGATTACGCGCCGGATCTCGCTCGATGAAATCAATGAGGGATTCGATCTGCTTCGCAATGGAAAGTCTATTAGGACAGTGATCGAGTTTTGATTGCCGCGACACGGCCTAAAGTGTCGAGCGCGCGAAGCTCTCGATATATCCCACCAGCTTGTCCGATGCGGCGCCCGCTTTGTCAGCATCGTGTGAGGCGATGGCCTCTGCGACTTCCGCGTGCAGTCGAGCGGCCAGCGGAAGGTCCGCGGCTTCCTTATAGTGCTGATACCAAAATCGACGTGACAGTCCGTGCATGAGGCCCATGGACCGAGTGGCAAATTCGTTCCGGGCCGCCGCGGAAACAAGAGTATTGAATTGCTGATCTAGTCTCATGAACGAAATATCGTCAGCCTCGGTTGCTGCGTCACGCATCCCGCTAGCAATCTCGCTAAATTGCTTACGTTCCTCTGTAGTTGCACGTTCGGCGGCTCCACGGGCCATCAGCCGCTCGAGTTCACGGCGAACTTCCAACAGTCTCAATTGCGCTCGAAGGTCAATGTCAGAGACGAGTACGCCACGGCGTGGCAAAATATTTATAAGTCCATCGCGTGACAACCGTTGTAAGGCCTCGCGGATCGGAGTGCGACCAATTGCAAGGCGTGCTGCAAGCACAAGTTCAGACAGCACGGTCCCAGGGGGCAACTGCAGCGTGACGATCAATTCCTCGATCTGCGCGTAGGCCCTGTCTGTTAGCGTCACGTCATCGGCTAGATTGGTTGCTACTCTACGCTTGACAAGTGTTGGGGATCGCTGTGCTGAAGTTTGGAGGCGCTTAGGTGATCCACCCTTAAGTCCCGACGATCGCGCTTTGGTTGAGCTATTTCTGCTTCTGGCCATAAAACGCCCTGCGCCGCAAAGGAAAGATCACCTGTACTCATTAGATATGTCACAAAATATTGGACGACATCAAGGCCCGGGGGGCACCAAATGGCGCTTGTTCTTGCATTTCTAATCTGTCACCAACCGATCAAGGCAGCGCAAAGGCGGCCGTTTGGGCCACCTTCTAGCTGCCGTTGATTCAGTGTGAGATGCTCTCAAGGGTTCGACCACGTGTTTCCTCTCCAAGCACCAATACTGCTAATGCCGCCAGCACGAACGCACCAGCGCCCAACGCGAATACGCCGACCTGGCCTGTCGTTGGCAAGATCACGCCTATAATGTAGGGGCCGATGAGAGATCCGATTCGTCCGATAGCGGATGCAAAGCCGGTTCCAGTGGCTCGTATTTGCGTTGGATAAAGCTCTGGCGTGTAGGCATAGAGCGCTGACCACATGCCGAACAAGAAGAACTGCATAAAGAGGCCTGCGACGATCAACTGCGTCTGGTCCGTTGCCGCCCCGTAAAAATAGCATGCGGTGGCACCGGCTAGCAGATTGAGCGCCAAGGTTGCCTTGCGCCCCCAAGCTTCTACAAGCCACGCCGAGCACAGGAACCCCGGAATGCCAGCCAAAGAAATCATGATGGTGTAGAAAACCGATTTGGTAACTGGAAAGCCCTTGGCCTGCAGCAAAGCGCCAAGCCAGGTTGTCAAGCCATAGAAGCCAAGAAGCGCGAAGAACCAGAGCATCCACAGCATCGCAGTCCGTTTCGCATACACGCCCGAAAACAAAGAGCGGATTCCCGCGACGTCCGAAACCTGGATCGCCTGAGGAGTTACGGGAGGCAACTGTTGGCCGCCGAGACGTTCAGCTACCTTTTTCTCAATGCTGCGGATAACTGACTCCGCTCGCTCCACATGCCCATGTGATGCGAGCCATCGGGGCGATTCCGGCACGTATCGCCTGACGACGAGTACGAAAACAGCAGGGATTGCTTGCAAAATGAAAATCCAACGCCAGTCGGCGACCGTTAGCACGGCGTAGGTTAGCAATCCCGATGCGATGAAGCCGAGGGGCCAGAAGCCCTCGAGAAATGCAATGTAGCGACCACGGTTCGCTGCCGGCATTATCTCGGATACCATCGACTGCGCCACAGGGAACTCCATCCCCATGCCAAAGCCCAGGAGCAGCCGGGACGCGCCAAACATGGTGGCCGTCGTAGACAGGCCGCAAAGAAGACTTCCCAGTCCCCAAAAGACCATGCTGACCTGAAACACGCGGGCGCGACCAAAGCGATCCGCCAGGAGACCGGCCGAAGCCGCGCCCAGAAACATTCCCAGGAAACTCATGCTCGACAGCAGTCCCGTCTCAGCGGTGGACAGTTGAAACGTCTGACGGATAGACCCCAAAACAAAGGTCAATGCTGCAAGATCCATACTGTCAAAGAACCATGCCGTAGCAATGACGGCAAAGATGCCTCTTTGATACGACGTAAGCGGAAGCCGATCGAGACGGGCTGCGACGTCGGCCACCTGTGAAGCTCGGGCCGTGCGTGTACCGGCGGCGGAAGTCAAAATAGGGCCGGCCGACTCTAAACTGGTCATGTGTTTCTCCCCTTGGTCAATTCCGGCCGGCGCGATGTTTTTCTTAAGATTTTTGACGCCGGTCGCCTGAAATGTCAGGCAGATGAAGCTGACATATCAGACGACAATTGACATATCAACTGTATATGAGCAATATCTTTCATAGAAAGGTCGCGGCAATCGGCCTCACAAAGATGGTCGCTAAAAAACGGCTGTCAGCCGGGCAGTAAACACCGATCACTTGCACCACAGGGAAACCACACGGCGTGAGCTTCTTAGCGTTTCAACTTCGGCCGCACTTGGCGTGCTGGCGCCTGTCGCCGGGCGTGCAGCATCCCAACGTACTTTGTGGTGGTTCACGGCTCTTGGCGCGGGATTTGGTGCTGGAAACGGGTTGAAGATCTCCTGAGAGCCCAAGGCAACCGAGTGTATGCACCAAGCTTCACGGGCATGGGAGATCGGACGCGTCTACTCACCAAGGAAATAACGTCTGATACTTCGTAAGCGATATCGTTGGATTCATTGAGAGCTAAGAACTCACCGATGTTGTTCTTGTGGGGCCCAGCTATGTGGGATCCGCGAAGATGCGCGCTAACGTGGAGGAAGATGACAGGATTGTTCCCCGCGGCCCCGGGCTTTTGCCATTCGTAATCATCGCATGCCTCGCGCGCGGACGAGTTCGTATGTCTAGTCTCTAACTGTTCGGGTTTTTTGCGCACTTTCAGAATGGTCTGGTAGTCACCTTGGATCACATTGCAAGCATTCGGACGTTCACGCGAGTTGTGGAGCTCGGGAGCTTTTCCAAGGCGGCTGACGACCTTGTGCTTTCCCAATCAACTGCAACGAAACATATTGTATCCTTGGAAAGTCATCTCCGCGTAAGGCTTCTCAATCGCAACACCCGAGGTGTGAGCCTGACCGAGGCTGGCGCTCTGTATTACGATCGTTGCAAGCTCATTCTGAAAGAAGTCGACGATGCGGATGCCCTTGTTGGTCGCCGCAACGAGGGTCTGGTTGGCGCTCTACGAATTTCGACCTCGGTGGCATTTGGTCGCCGTATCGTAGCGCCTATGTTGATAGATTTTATGCGCGAGCATCCGCACCTCAAGATCGACCTAACTTGTGAGGACGCCTATGTCGATCTGGTGTCTCGCGGCCTCGATGTTGCCCTTCGCATGGGGCGACTCGCTGACTCGACCCTGGGGGGAAGATACCTTGGTTCAAATCCGTGGGTGATGGTCGCCTCGTCGGATTATCTTGCGGCGCACAGCGCTCCGAAGACGCCCGAGGATCTGGCTGATCACGATTGTGTTGTTTACTCGAGCGTCCAGGGGGATGCCGTTTGGCAGCTTCGTTCACGCGAGGGAGAAAACCACGCCATCGTCGTCAATGGACGCCTCCGTTCAAATAATCTTTCCACGCTGTTATCTGCGGTTCAGCTCCATCTGGGAATCGCAATTTTACCACACTACGTGGCGTCACTAGCGCTCAAATCGGGTGAGATCGTTCGTGTCCTGGAAGAATACGTCTTACCCGACCAAGAGTTGCACGCAGTCTTTCCTTCTCCAAAGCTTGTGCCGCAAAAGGTGACTGCCTTCATCCACTATTTGAGCCCCCGTTTTCAAGGCAACTGGTGGGATGTCGATGGGAGCCGCTTGCGGCGTTTTCGGTCACCGGTTTCCAAATCGGAATAACTGATATCGGGCGAATGCCATTCGCAAGGTGCTTCCTTTCCGTCACAGCATATGAGGTCAAGAAAATTCAAGCTAGCGAAGGAGAAAGCCCGTGGCAAAGATGCGTGCAATCGACGCTGCCGTGCGTATCCTAGAAAAGGAAGGCGTTATTTGCGCATTCGGTGTTCCGGGCGCCGCAATCAATCCGTTGTATTCGGCCCTGAAGAGACGCGGTTCGATCAACCACATTCTGGCACGCCACGTCGAAGGTGCCTCGCACATGGCAGAGGGCTATACCCGCGCCTGCGCAGGCAATATCGGCGTTTGCATCGGCACATCGGGCCCGGCCGGCACCGACATGATCACCGGGCTTTACTCGGCGATCGCGGATTCGATTCCGATCCTCTGCATCACCGGCCAGGCGCCGCGGACGCGGCTTTACAAGGAAGACTTTCAGGCCGTCGATATCGAGTCGATCGCCAAGCCCGTGACGAAGTGGGCGGTGACGGTACGCGAACCGGCGTTGGTGCCGCGCGTGTTCAGCCAAGCGTTTCACGTCATGCGCTCGGGGCGTCCCGGTCCGGTGCTGATCGATCTGCCGCTCGACGTGCAACTGGCGGAGATCGAATTCGACGACGAAACCTATGAGCCGTTGGCGGTCTATAAACCCGCGGCAACGCGCAAGCAGATCGAGAAGGCGCTCGACATGCTCGATGCCGCCGAGCGCCCGTTGATCGTCGCGGGCGGCGGCGTCATCAATGCCGATGCCTCCGATCTGCTGGTGGCGTTCGCTGAGATCGTCAATATTCCCGTGATACCGACGCTGATGGGATGGGGCGCCATTCCCGACGACCACGTGCTGATGGCCGGAATGGTCGGATTGCAGACCAGCCACCGCTACGGCAATGCGACGATGCTGGAATCCGACTTTGTGCTCGGCATAGGCAACCGCTGGGCCAACCGGCACACCGGCTCGATCGAGACCTACACCAAGGGCCGCAAATTCGTCCATGTCGATATCGAGCCGACCCAGATCGGCCGGGTCTTCAATCCCGATTTCGGCATCGTCTCCGACGCCAAGGCCGCACTGGAATTATTCGTCGCGGTGGCGAAGGAACGGCAGAAGTCCGGCAAGCTGAAGCAGCGCCAAGCCTGGCCCGCGGCGTGCCAGGATCGCAAGCGTTCGATGCTGCGCAAGAGCCATTTCGACAATGTGCCGATCAAGCCGCAACGCGTCTACGAGGAGATGAGCAAGGCGTTCGGGCGCGATACCTGTTACGTCAGCGTGATCGGGTTGTCGCAGATCGCCGGCGCCCAGTTCCTTGGTGTCTATCAGTCGCGCAACTGGATCAATGCCGGACAGGCCGGCCCTCTCGGCTGGACGCTGCCGGCGGCCCTTGGCGTCCGTGCCGCCGATCCGAACAGGGAGATCGTCGCACTTTCAGGCGATTACGATTTCCAGTTCCTGATCGAGGAGCTCGCGGTCGGTGCGCAATTCAAACTGCCCTATATCCATGTCGTCGTGAACAATTCCTATCTCGGCCTGATCCGCCAGGCCCAGCGCGGCTTTGACATGGACTATCACGTCCAGCTCTCGTTTGAGAACATCAACGCGCCCGAGCTCGGCGGTTACGGTGTCGACCACGTCGCGGTCGCCGAAGGCCTCGGCTGCAAGGCGATCCGCGTCACGGATCCAAAGGACTCGCAGGCGGCATTTGCGACCGCGCGCGAATTGATGGCGAAACACCGCGTGCCCGTGGTGGTCGAGTTCATTCTCGAGCGCGTCACCAACATTGCGATGGGCACCGAGATCGACAACATCGTCGAGTTCGAGGAGGTGCTGGACTTACCCCTCGACGAGGTCGGGACCGCGCGGCCCGGCGTGCTTCAGCCGGCGGAATAGGGGACAGCATCATGCCGAAATTCGCCGCCAACGTCACCATGCTCTTCAACGAGATGCCGTTTCCAGACCGCTTTGCCGCGGCGAAAGCGGCGGGCTTTAGCGGGGTCGAATATCTCTTCCCCTATGATTTCGACAAGGCGCTGCTGCGCGAGCAGTTAGAGGCCCACGGTCTGACTCAAGTGCTGCACAATCTGCCCGCCGGCAATTGGGCGGCGGGCGAGCGCGGCATCGCGATCATGCCCGATCGCGTCGCCGAATTCCGCGATGGCGTGTTCCGCGCCATCGACTATGCCAAGGCACTCGATTGCGAGCAGCTCAACTGCCTGGTCGGCATTGCGCCTGTCGATGCTGATCCGCGCGAGCTCAACGAGACCCTCGTCGGAAACCTGCGTTTTGCCGCCTCGACGCTGGCGCGCGAGAACATCAAGCTGCTGGTCGAGCCGATCAATACCCTCGACATTCCCGGCTTCTTCCTCAACGGCACCGAGCAGGCGGTGCAGCTGATCTCCGAGGTCCGGTCGAACAATCTGTTCATCCAGTACGACATCTATCACATGCAGATCATGGAGGGCGATCTTGCCCGCACCATGCAGGAATATCTCCCCCAGATCGCCCACATCCAGCTCGCCGACAATCCCGGCCGGCACGAGCCCGGCACCGGCGAGATCAACTATCCCTTCCTGTTCCGCCACCTCGACGCGATCGGCTATCGCGGCTGGATCGGCTGCGAATACAAGCCGCGCACCACGACTCTGGAAGGCCTGTCCTGGCACGCGGCGCAGACATTCGAGACCTGAGGACATCAAGACATGATCGATATCGGCTTCATCGGACTTGGCACCATGGGACGGCCGATGGCCAGCCATCTCCTGGCGGCAGGCCATCGCGTTCTCCTGCATGACGTCGCACCCGTCGCGCCCGAGCTGATCGCGGCCGGCGGCGTCGCCTGCAAGTCGAGTAAGGAGGTCGCGGAGAAGGCGGATGCCGTCATCATCATGGTGCCTGATACGCCGCATGTGGAAGCCGTTCTCTTCAGCAAGGACGGTGTCGCCGCTGGCATCTCCAAGGGCAAGATCGTCGTCGACATGAGCTCGATCTCGCCGCTGGCCACCAAGGAATTTGCAAAGAAGATCAACGCCCGTGACGCCGATTATCTCGATGCGCCGGTTTCAGGTGGTGAGGTCGGCGCCAAGGCGGCGTCGCTGACCATCATGGTCGGAGGTCCGGAAAAGGCGTTCAATGCCATGAAGCCGCTGTTCGAAAAGATGGGCAAGAACATCACCCTCGTCGGCGGGAATGGCGACGGCCAGACCACCAAGGTCGCCAACCAGATCATCGTGGCCTTGACCATCGCGGCGGTTGGAGAAGCGCTGCTATTTGCATCGAAGGCCGGTGCCGATCCGGCGCTGGTGCGGCAGGCTCTCATGGGCGGCTTCGCTTCTTCGAGAATTCTCGAAGTCCACGGTGAACGTATGGTGAAACGAAATTTCGAGCCCGGCTTCCGTATCGAACTGCATCAGAAGGACCTTAACCTCGCGCTGGAAGGTGCACGGGCGCTCGGGCTGTCGTTGCCGAATACCGCCATGACGCAGCAGCTCTTCAATTCTTGCGCGGCGCATGGTGGCAAGGCCTGGGACCATTCTGCGATGGTGCGGGCGTTGGAGATGATGGCAAACCACGAAATCGGAAGCGCGTGAATCCGATCGGACGCAAGCCATGAGTATCGATTATCGTCGTCTGTTGCTCGACATGTTTCAAGCGGCGGTGAACGCGGCGGCGCCCACCCTGTGCGTACCGGCGTATCTGCCGCCGCGGCCGAAGGGCCGCACAGTCGTTGTCGGCGCTGGCAAGGCGGCGGCTTCGATGGCGGCGGCTGTGGAGGCGCATTGGAACGGACCGATCGAAGGCTTGGTGGTGACCCGCTACGGTCACGGCGTGCCGTGCCGGCATATTGAGGTGGTCGAGGCATCGCATCCCGTTCCGGATGAGGCGGGATCGAATGCGGCGCGCCGGATCCTCGACAAGGTTTCCGGGCTGACAGCGGACGATCTTGTGTTGGTTCTGATTTCGGGAGGCGCCTCGGCGCTGCTGGCCTTGCCGCCGGACGGCATCACTCTGGCCGACAAGCAGGCCGTCAACCGTGCCTTGCTGAAATGCGGCGCTCATATCGCCGAAATGAACGCGGTGCGAAAGCACTTGTCCATCATCAAAGGCGGACGTCTCGCGGTTGCCGCCGCACCCGCGCAAGTGGTCACACTCGCGATTTCCGATGTGCCGGGCGACGATCTCTCCGTTATTGCGTCCGGTCCCACTGTGCCAGACGCCTCCACGCGTTCTGACGCGCTGGCCGTATTGGCAAAATATGGCATTGAGATTCCGGCTACCGTTGCCGTGCATTTGAATGATGGGGCGTCAGATACGCCGACGCTGGGCGATCCGCGCCTTGCAAATGTGGTCAATATTCTTGTGGCAACACCGCAGAAGTCCCTGGAAGCTGCGGCCAAAGTCGCGCGTGATGCCGGATTGGCGACCATGATCTTGGGCAACGCGATCGAGGGCGAGGCCCGCGACGTCGGCATCGTTCATGCCGGCATCGCGCGGCAGTGCGGAGATTGGGGGCAGCCGCTTGAAATCCCTTGTGTGCTCATCTCCGGTGGTGAAACCACCGTAACTGTGCGCGGCAACGGCAGGGGAGGCCGCAATGCGGAGTTTCTTCTAAGTCTGGGGATCGCCGCAGATGGCAGGAACGGCATCTGGGCGCTCGCCGCAGATACGGACGGCATTGACGGCAGCGAAAACAATGCAGGAGCGATCCTTACACCCGATATGCTGCACCGAGCGAAACGCACCGGCATCGACGTCAAGACGCGGCTCGCGGACAATGACGCCCACACCGTATTCGCAGCGCTGAACGATCTTGTCGTGACCGGTCCCACGCTTACCAACGTCAACGACTTCAGAGCCGTATTGGTCACACGGAGGAGTTGATTTTGCGTCGGCCACGGAAAACAAAAATCGGCGCGACACACGGGCCTTCTAGTTCGTCACCCGCGATGATTCGATCCTTTTTCGATGCGGGCGTCGATATGTTCCGACTAAAGCTCAGCCATGGAAACCATGAGGATCACAGGAAGCGCTTTGAGGCGATCAGAAATGTCGAACGAGATGTAAGTCGTCCCATCGGAATCATGATGGACCTGCGAGGCCGCAAAACTGCGCATTGCGAACGCCGGTCACAGTTTGACGGTCGCAACCGAGCGAGACGCCACGTCCAGGATGGCGGATAGCATCCTGGGAGGGTGCCGTCAGACAGAGAAGTGATCGGTCCACTTCAGACTGCCACGATCAGCGAATCTCGTTATCGGTGCCTGCGAGCCCCCGAACTTGGTAGCCGCCGTCTCACGGCGTGTTGCTATTTGGACGTCCTTCGATGGCGCTTCCTTAAGTTAGTTCAAACTAGCCCATGATGGATTGGAGCGATTCATGAAGCTGCATAGAGCGTCGAATTTTCAACGCGTCCCGCTTCCGATTGATCATTGTTCAATTTGAACAACCCGCCACCTTGTTCTGTTGCCGAAGCGGCTCCTCGGCTTGCGCGTCGGCTGCCACCTCTTCCGAGCCAATCCTGCAACGAACCTTCTTGGGTTATGGATGCACCCAGCGCAGCAAATACGGCGCTGCTGATCGCCTGCAGTTGGCTGCGCAGATGACCTTCGAGAAGCTCGTGCCGCGTAATGTAACCTCCGTTTACTCCGGGAATGGCATGGTTCATCAGGAGCTTGGCGTCGATCTCCGAGACACCTGCTCGGCCGAGCGCGATCTCTCATCAAGCCTCGGCCGCGTTTGGAGCTCCGAGCTTGTCGCCGGACAATGCTGCACTCAGCTGCCGAGCCAAATTGGCCATATAAGCGCATTCGATTCCGCTGGCATCGTCCCACCACATCGCGCAGATGTTGAGCGGAAGGATCGGTGGATCCGCTTCCGGAATGCGCAGCCCAAGTTCGTTGCCGAAGGCCGAGACCATCGCCTGGGGCACCAGCGCTGCTCCACCGCGCACACTGGCAAGGCGCGCGAGAATGGCGATGGTGTCGCATGTGACGACCCTGCCGGGCTTTACTGCTCGCGCGCCGAACCAGGCCATCATGTTTGTGAAGAGCCCGGAAGGAGGGGCCGTCGTATAGATGGGAACATCGACCAGCACGTCGGGCGTCGCCAGCGATCCCTTGAACGGACAATCCTTCCCGATCACCCAAACGCTATCAACAGACCAAAGCGGAACGACCGAGATTCCGTCGTGAACGCGTGGTTGAGCGAGAAACGCGATGTCGATGGTGCGTTCGAGCAACGCGGCTTCGAGCCGCGTGCTGACGTCGACCTCGACATTGATCTGCCAGGACGGGTGCCGTGCCTCCAGCGCCGCCAAGAGGTCAGGCAGGATCAACGCGGCGAAAGACTCGGCCGTGCCGATCCGGAACAGTCGTTCGTCCGAGAGACTGTTGCGCGAGCGTCGTTCGATCTGCTCGGCGATCGCCAGCATGCGTTCGGTATCGGCATAGATCGCGACGCCGGCTGGTGTCATGACCGGACGATACAGCGAGCGGTCCAGAAGTTCTGCACCGAGATTTCGCTCGAGCTCTCGGACGCGCAGGCTCACCGTCGGTTGCGTCAGATTGAGCTGCGCCGCAGCTGCCCTGAAGCTGCCGAGCTTCGCCACCCAATAAAACGCCTCCGCCTGGCCGAGTGTGTAACGCATGGCTCGGGATGATAGGGCGATCCTATCATGTTGCAAGGACTCTTAATTTTCATTGCCCTCCAGCCGATGCTACCGCCTTGACGAACGTCGTCGCTCGCAAGTGGAGGAAATCGGCATGGCTGACGAAGTCTCGTCTATCCACGAGGATGGAGAGATCTATCAACGTCAGGGCTTCGGCAATCGATCGGGCATGGGTCATCGCCCCGCACTCGTCATCGTCGATTTCGTCAACGGCTTTGCCGACCCCGCGGCGTTTGGTGGCGGCAATATTCGCGAAGCGATCGCCGAAACGCAAGGCCTGCTGGGGTTCGCCAGGTCGGTGAGTTGGCCGGTCGCTTTCACCAGGGTCGTGTTCGCCGACGATGCGAGCGACGCCAATGTGTTCTCGCGCAAAGTCCCTTCGCTTCTCTCTCTCACGGAAGAAAATCCGCAGTCGGCGGTCGTGAAAGAGTTGGCGCCCCGGTTAGGCGAGCTGGTTCTGCGGAAACGATTGCCATCAGCCTTTGCCGGCACGGACCTCGCCGCCTGGCTGACGAACCGCAACGTGGACACGCTGGTTGTGGCTGGAGCCACGACATCCGGATGCGTCAGAGCCACGGTCGTCGATGCAATGGGGAGCGGGTTTCTCGTCGTCGTTGCGGCTGACTGCGTCGGAGACCGCGCTGAGGGCCCGCATCGCGCCAACTTGTTTGACATGGCGCAAAAATACGCGGACCTCATGACCGCGCAGGATATCCGGAATTCGTTTCTCGAGGCGTACAGCGCTGGAGGCGCAAATGACTGATTCTTTGGGTTTTCGTTTGAAGCTGGGCATCATTGCGCCATCCACCAACACCGCTGTTCAGCCCGAGATGGACGCGATGCGCCCCTACGGGGTGACCAATCATCATGGCCGGCTTCATATCCCAAACGATACGATCAGGAACGACGCCGACTTCAACCGTGTGATGGACAACATCCGCGCGACGATGGACGAGGCGGCGCGGGTGGTGATGACCTGTCAGCCCGACCGCCTTGTGCTCGGAATGTCGTCCGAGACGTTCTGGGACGGGCTTGACGGCAGCAAGAAGCTGCTTGCGCGCATGCACGAGATCTCCTGTGGCGTTCCCGTCACCATGGGGGCGGAGGCCGTCCGCGCCGCACTCCCCAAGTACGGAAACATCCGCAGGATCGGCGTTATCACGCCGTACATGCCGCCCGGCGACGAGCAGGTTCGCCGCTTCTTCACGGAGTGCGGCTTCGAGCTCGTCGCTCTGAAGGGCCTGAGGGGAGCGTCCCCGGTGCAGTACGCCCACGTGTCGGAGAAAAAGCTTCGCGACACTATCAACGAGATCAATGATCCGTCGATCGAGGCAATCATCCAGGTCGGCACCAACCTCGCGATGGCTCGCCTGGCTGGTATTGCCGAGTTCTGGCTCGACAAGCCCGTCATTGCAATCAACACCGCAATCTATTGGCACGCTCTGCGACAGAGCGGCATCGAGGATCGGGTCCCCGGTTTCGGATCCCTGCTGACTGATTACTGACGGTCCAGTCGTCCAGATTTTTCGCGATCGATAATTGGGGGTAGGAAGATGGGCATCAAGAAGCGATACTTCGTGTACACCGGTCTCTTCGTGTTGATGTTCATCAACTACCTCGACCGGGTCAATCTTTCCGTTGCCGCCAAGCCACTGGCCGAAAGCTACGGCCTGTCGCCGATCGACATGGGGTACATCTTTTCAGCCTTTCTGTGGACCTATCTGCTCTGCCTGATTCCCATGGGGATGCTCGCCGACCGGTTCGGGGGACGTGCGGTCACCTACACGACGCTCGGCATCTGGTCGCTGGCCGGGATCTGGACCGGTCTGGCGGCAACCTATTCCTCGCTCGTTGCGTCGCGTCTCGTTCTCGGCATTGGCGAGTCCGCCAGCTATCCATCGGGCGGCAAGATCATTCGCGAATGGGCGCCTGCAAGCGAGCGTGGCATTGCCGCCGCCTTTCTCAACTGCGGAGCACATGCCGGTCTTTGCTTCGGCTCCGTCGTGGTGGGCTCGCTGATCGTAGAATTCGGATGGCGCGAGTCCTTCTATATCACTGGCGTGGCTGGACTTGTTATTGCCGTGGTGTGGTATCTGCTGTATCGCCGGCCGGAAGACGCGGCCTGGCTCGGCGCCGCGGAGCGCAAGTTTATTCGCGAAAGCCGCGGTGAGATCCCATCGGGCGCGACCGCGAAGCTGAATCAGATCGCTGCGCTGAAAGGGCTCTTGCGCAGTCCTACGATGTGGTCGCTTGCCCTGACTCAAGGGTGTGCCGGATACACACTCTATCTGTTCATGACCTGGTTGCCGAGCTATCTCGTGGCATCGCGCGGCATGGATGTCCTGAAGTCTAGTCTGTTCTCCGCGATCCCATACGGCACGGCTGCACTGCTTGGCCTCGGCCTGGGTTGGTTGAGCGATCGATTGTTGAAAGGGGCCAAGTCCAGCAACAGCGACCGGCGCAAGTTGATCGCGACGATGCTGCTTTTGTCTTCGATCATCCTCGCTGGCCCATTCGTCGAATCCATCTGGCTCATCGAGGCCCTCATCAGCATATCGCTCGCATGCGTCGCCACGGCAATGGCAATGAACATTGCCCTGACCGCCGATCTGATGTCTGACGGCCGCTACAACGGCGTTGCTACCAGCCTTCTCATCATGGGGGGCAATCTGTTTGGAACGGCTGCCCCGATCGCAACGGGTTACGTGGTCGCGGCGACCGGCGGCTTCTCCGGTGCGTTTTTGATTGCCGGCGTGCTGCTGCTCGGTGGAGCAATCGTCATCACGTTCGGTGCCAGGACACCAATTTACGTGTCGGATGAAGCGGACGTCCCCGCCGAGCGGGCCTGTATCGCTTCGGAAGCTTAGGCAATGGCAGAGATCGACTACGGTAGTCGCCTTCGGGTCGGCCTTTTAATGCCGTCGGGCAACCCGATCGCAGAACCCGAGATCCGTGCCATGCTGCCGGTGGGTGTCTCCCCGCTCGTGACCCGGTTGGCGCTGCGCGGCAGCTCGAAGCCGGAGCTCCTGGGGATGGTCGAGCAACTCGAGCCGGCATCCAGTCTTCTTGCCGATGCCGGCGTCGACGTCATCGTATTTCACTGTACGGCGGTCTCGACGTTTGCGCCGGACTTGGCGGCCGAAATTCGCCAGCGGGTGGAGGCTGCATCGAGTGTAAAATGCTTCACCACCGCAGATGCGATCATCAAGGCGTTGAGAAAGCTCAGTGCCACGCGCGTGACGCTGCTAAGTCCCTACATCAGCGAGGTTCACGAGCGCGAAATATCGTTCCTAGAGTCCAACGGCTTTGCGGTGGAAGGAAGTGCCCACCTCGGAATCAACACGAATTCCGAGATGGCCCGGATTACCCCCGATGCGATAGCCGAGTGGGCAGGTGACAACATCAGCCCGCGCGCGGACGCATGCTTCATCAGTTGCACCGCCATCAGATCGGCTCCCGTCATTTCGCGCCTTGAAGAGCGTGCTGGGATTCCGGTGTTGACCAGCAATCAATGCATGGTGTGGCAACTGTTGCGATCAAACGGTATTGACCTGAATCCCGGCGGCTTTGGTCGATTGTTCGCCATCGCGGGTTCCGGCGAGTAAGGAGGCTCCGTTCTCCAATCCGCCGCCGTGGTGATCTAATTCGGGCAACACCGCGCTCGCAAGTTACAGCTTTCCGCTCAGGCAGGGGTCCACTCTAATCTGGCGGATCAAAGCTACCGGCAGAAGGCGCGGAACTTCATAGTGTTGGCATCCAGGAAGACCATTCTCGAAGCCCGCCAGATCAAGAAGAGCTTTGGCGCACTCTCGGTGCTCAACGACGTTTCGCTGAACGTCGCGGAAGGCGAAATCGTCAGCCTCATTGGTCCTTCGGGCTCGGGCAAGACAACGTTCCTGAGGTGCCTGGCGCTGCTTGAGGAGATCTCATCTGGAGAGATCCGCGTCAATGGAGCGACCGTCGCGGGGGCGGCGTCCGCTCGGCACTCGCAACAAGCCGCCAAACTGGTGAGGCGGGACATCGGAATGGTGTTCCAGCAGTTCAATTTGTGGCCGCACATGACGGTTCTTCAGAACGTCATCGAAGCGCCCATGCGTGTTCGTGGAATTCCGAGGGATGTCGCCGTCGCATCAGCGATCGACATCCTGGCGAAGGTCGGGATTGCGGAGAAACGCGACGCATATCCGGCGCAACTCTCGGGCGGTCAGCAGCAACGCGTGGCCATATCACGCGCTCTGGCAATGAACCCTAAAGTCATCCTCTTCGATGAGCCGACGTCAGCGCTCGACCCGGAGCTTCGCCATGAAGTTCTCGCCGTCTTGAAGAATCTCGCCGACGACGGGCAGACCATGGTCGTGGTCACCCACGAAATGGGATTTGCCAGAAGCGTGAGCACGCGCGTCGCGTTTCTCGATGGCGGCAAGCTGGTCGAAGAAGGTGGATCCGAGGAGTTCTTCAGGTCGCCTAAATCCGAGAGAGCCAAGCAATTCCTTGAAATGATGTTCTGACCGACGAACGTGGGGGAGCCAAAATGAAAAAGCTGTCTATCCTTGCTGCTGGTATGATTGGTCTCTGCGCGATCTTCGGATCGGCAGCAGTCTACGCGCAGCAAAAGGTCTCGAAGCTGACCTTGATTCCGCAGAAGGGAAAACTTCGCGTCTGCCAGGTTCCCAACTATTACGCTATTTCATTTCGAAATCCGAAGACCGGTGAGCTCGAAGGCATCGATGTCGATCTCTCCAAGGAGCTTGCGAAAGAGCTCAATGTTCAGCTCGAAATTGTTGAGACGCAGTTCTCAACCTTCATTGCGGATCTTCAGGCTGACAAGTGCGATATCGGAATGTTTGCCGTCGCCGCGACCCTCAAGCGAGCTCAGGCGGTTGAATTTTCCAACCCATATCTCGAGTCCGGACTGTATGCCATCGTGAAGGATGGCAGCAAGATTCAGAGGTGGGAAGACGTCGACCAGCCCGGCGTCCGGGTCGTTACGGGGCTAGGAAGCTTCATGGATGATATCATGAAGGGCTACCTGAAAAGTGCAACCCAACGCAGCGTAGTGCCACCCGCGGATATGCTAAGCGAAATCGCCGCGAACAAGGCTGACGTATACATCAGTGACTATCCGGCCAGTATCAGGATAAAGCGCGAATTTGACTGGGCAAGGTTGATTACACCGTCCGAGCCGATTGCGGTTACGCCCTATTCGTATGTGGTCGCTCCAGGAGATCAGGTTTGGCTGAACTTCATCAACTTGTTCGTGCGAACGATTCACAATGATGGCCGACTCAAGAAGTATGCGGAAAAGCATAATCTTGGTCCGATGGTCGCCAAATAATCTGCTAGTGCGGCGCGAGTCGAGACATGAGCACGTACACGTTCAGATGGGACGTTGTGTGGTCCAACCTGCCCTTCCTGCTTTCGGGCCTCAAGGGTACACTGACCATATCCGCCGCCACGCTGGTTCTGGCGATGTTGGGTGGCTTGGTGCTGGTGTCTCTCGATCTCTCCAAATGGAGATTGGTGAGATCTATCAGCATCACGTTCGGCGAGCTGGTTCGCAACACCCCGATCCTGATCCAGTTGCTATGGTACTATTATGTGCTGCCGATCTCGTTCGGAATTGATATTCCGGCGATGTTCGCTGCAATTCTGGGGCTTTCGATATATTCGTCGGCCTTTATCGGCGAAGTGTATCGCGCTGGAATTCAAGGCGTTCCGAAGGGGCATGTTGAAGCGGCAAAGGTGCTCGGATTGAGCAAGCTGCAGACGTTCACTCGGATCGTGCTGCCTCAAGCGTTTTGGGCCAGTCTCCCACCACTGGCGTCAAACTTTGTCATGCTCATCAAGTACTCGTCACTTGCGTCCGTCTTGTCAGTGCCGGAGATCACGCGCAGGGCGACCGAATTGTCGTCCGCGACCTTCAGGCCGTTGGAGATATTCACTGCGGTAGCTGTCGTGTATTTCATCATATGTTGGCCTCTGACGCTGACGATAAGGTGGCTTGAGCGAAGGACTATGCGGCTCAGAAAGTGACACTCGACAACAAATGGAGGTCTTTCGTGTCAAGTGACAACGTGCGGTTGGTGGATTCTCACGCTCACAATCGGCCATTCTCACATGCATCGATTGTGGGGCCCTGGATCTTCACCAAGGGAACGGCCGGCTATAACCCGGAGACGGGTCAATTCCCGCTGGATATTCGCGAGCAGACGGCGCAATGCATGAAGAACCTCGCCAACATTCTCAAGGAGTGTGACGCGACGTTTGCCGATGTCGTCAAGGTCAACGTCTATCTCGTCGACGTTGGTGACTACGACGCGATGAATGAGGTGTATCTGCAGGCGATGGGCGGGCACAAGCCGGCGCGATGCTGTGTCGGCGTGCCGGCGCTGCCGTCAAAGAACGAGAACATGAAAATCGAGATGATCGCCTACAAGGAGGGGCGGAGCAAAGAGTAGCTTCTCCGGCAAGGGCATTGCGAGATGGACCGGCAGGCGCGCAATTCAAGATTGCGCGTTTTCAACTGCGCCAGCAGCTTGCTATGATGTACAGAAATTGCCGCCTGCAATTCCACGGAACCAAATATGAAGCGATCCTACAAAGTCGTTGACGTCTTTACCTCCCGACCACTCCTCGGCAACCCGGTTGCGGTGATACTCGATGCTGAAGGTCTCGGCACGGACGCAATGCAGGCTATTGCCGGTTGGACGAATCTTTCCGAAACCACCTTTGTCCTTCCG
The DNA here is from genome assembly GCF_024519855.1 of Bradyrhizobium sp. Bra78. Lineage (NCBI taxonomy): Bacteria > Pseudomonadati > Pseudomonadota > Alphaproteobacteria > Hyphomicrobiales > Nitrobacteraceae > Bradyrhizobium > Bradyrhizobium sp. Bra78. The sequence goes on from NZ_JALJRE010000002.1 coordinate 362,604, forward strand.
GCGACGTCCGCCGATGCAGACTACAGCCTGCGGATTTTCACCCCGGGCAGCGAGCTTCCCTTCGCCGGACATCCGACGCTGGGTAGCGCGCACGCAATCCTGGAAAGCGGACGCGCGAAGCTCCGGCCGGGCGGGCGGCTCATTCAAGAATGCAAAGTGGGCCTCGTCGAGGTCACGCGCGAGGAAGAGGGTAGCAACCAGCAGCTGACCTTCGCTCTACCGTCGGCAAAGCTTGATCCTTTGGGCGAAGCAGATATCGACGAGCTGAAGCTCATTCTCGGCTGCGCAGTGAGTGCGAAATCTGCACCAGGCCTTGTAAACGTTGGTCCTGTATGGGTGGTGGCGCAAATTGCCGACGCTGCATCTGTATTAAAGTTACGTCCCGATTTGGCGCGGCTGGCAAAGTTCGAGCACCGTCTTGGCGTCACAGGCCTGACCGTGTTCGGCGCTTACGAAAAAGGGGACTTTGCCATTGAGGTGCGCACCTTCGCGCCCTCCTGTGGGGTGATGGAAGATCCGGTCTGCGGAAGCGGCAACGGTAGCGTCGCTGCGTTCCAATGGGCGCGCGGACTTTTGGCACCGAGCGGACAATCCTATATCGCGTCGCAGGGGCAGTGCGTCGGTCGAGCTGGACGCGTGAAGGTGACAGTGGACGCGAACGGAAAGGCACGCATCGGGGGGGAATGCGTGACCTGTGTGGAAGGCTCAATCGCCATATAGAAATAGCACCGGCGCGATTGCTGCGACCCTCCGAATCTAGCTGATCGACCGTTGTTGGACCGTTCCATAACGGAGGTGGGACCGCGACGTTGAGGCGTCTCTTTCAACACCGAGGCCGCATCGCCTCGGTGCTTTCTTCTGCCATATTCGTCGAGCTCGTTGACTATCGAGGCGATCGGGCCGTGGCCCGAATAGTTGCCGACAGCGCGGCCAGTGCGACTGGAAGAACGTCGATCGGAAGATAGCCAAAGCCAAGGCGCAGAACTGCGGACGACTCACCAAACCAGGCGCCGTCCCCGATCTGGAGATCCGCATTCGGAAGTGCCGACCAGAAGCGATCAATTCCGGCCTGATCAAACGCCGCTGGGTCCAATCGAAGGCAGCAGAGAGCGCCGCCGTCCGGCTTCACCCACTCGACAAGGCCAGCTTGCTCGGCGACCCAGGCCGCGACCGTCGAAAGCCCCGTTGCAAGCAGGCTGCGACGTTCACGCAGGATCTTCTCGCGGTGATCGAGCACGGTCGCAGCCAGGGTCTCGTCGAGTGGAGAGCCTGAGATCACAAGGTTCATCTTCGCGGTCGTCAATCGCTCCCGAAGCTTTGGGTCCCGAACGGTCAGCCATCCAACGCGTAGCCCGGGCGCGCCGTGAGCCTTGGAGACTGATCCCCCGGTTATGATCGTCTCATCAAGCGCCGCAGCGCTTTGAGGAGGAAGCTCATCTCCGTAGGTCGCATCGCGGTACGTTTCATCCACGAATAGACGTGCAGCAGGCGCTTTCACGCGCATCAGGTCCAGGATCGCCTGTATTTCAGGAAGGCTTGTGCGGACACCGCTAGGGTTCTGCGGGCTGGCGATGCTGACGAGTTTTGTTCGCTCATTGAGGAGCGGTTTGAGTGCGCCCGCTGTCAGCTGATAGCCGCGGTCAAAGGTCAGACGGCATTCGCGCAAGGTGACGCCCGCGCCGACCAGCGAGTCGCGAGATGGCGGGAAGCACGGTGACGCAATGACTGCTTCATCGCCGGGGCGACAGAGCTCGAACGCCAGCAGGAATAGACCGAGGGCTGTTCCCTGCGTGGTCATGATCTCTGTCGGTTCAACCCCCGTCAGAGCCGCAATCGCGGCGCGGAGGCGCGGGAGTCCCGCGGATGAACCGTAGCCCATCTTAAGGCTGTCTAGTGCGGCCATTCCACCGGCCAGGTTCACGATCTCGCCGAACGTCAAATCCTGGGCCGTGCTCTCGGCCAAATTGTATCGCCGATTGACATCCAGCAGCGAAATGATCTCGTTCCGGGGAAAGCGCCCCGGCCAGTCTGGCTTGTGTGTCACATCATCCTCAGGTCATTGTGCAGCGGCTATTGGAGGCCGCGACCACAAGACGTCTTGTCGAAAGTTGCTCCGGCAATCCGGCGGGACGTCCGATGGAGCGTCCAAAGGCCTGGAGGCCGACCAGCGCTCCTATTGCATCGACCTTGCATAAAGTGCCGGCGTCGTGCCGGTGAATTGTTTGAAACGCTTTGTGAAGTGTGCCTGGTCGGCAAAGCCGACGTCCAAAGCCACTTGCGCCACCGGCTCGCCCAGCCTCAACAGCTGCCGCGACTTCGCAATTCGCACCTGGGTCAGGTAAGAGTACGGCGTCAAGCCGAGGTGTTTTTGGAAGAGCCTGATCAGGTGAAACAGGCCCACGCCAGACGCCCTGGAAGCATCCTCAAGATTGATGTGGTCGCACGCACGCGCGTGCAGGAATTCAACGGCACGATCGACCGCTTTCGGACAGCTTGCCTCGGTTTGGATCGGTTCGCTGGATCCGTAGCGCTCAAACAGCAGTGAAATGCCACAAATCATCGCCTCTTCGGCACCAGCCGTGTCGAGGCCAGCCATCGCAAGCCCTTGTGCCTGGTCAAACCAATGCCAGAGATCCGGATCGTCTATGACCGTCTTCTCGATGATGGAGCAATCGCCGCGCGAGCGCGCCAACATCGACGCAAGGGCAGGAACTGGCACGTAAAGCGCAGCGTAAGCCAATTCCCGGCCACGCTCGCGTTCCCCGGTATGCATTTCACCGGGATTGACCACCACCAGGTCACCCGGCGCTGCATGCGCGCGTGCGCTTCCACATCGAAACGACTTCACGCCAGCATGCATGACACCGATCATCAGCTCATCGTGTGAATGCGGTGCGAAACTATGCCGGACAAATCGTGCCGACATCAAATCGATGCCGCCGAACATCGGCGAGCTACGAAAGGTCGCTCTGTCGAGAGGGCTTTCGAATTGAAAAGTAGCCATGGCCCTGAGGTCAATATCCGACAAGAACGATAGATCGGTTCCTGCTCTCTGTAAACCGGCTGCGACCTCCGACGCGAACCGTGGCGCCGTCCCCGCTTGGATTGAGGAACCCTAGAATGACCAGGAAGATCGTAACTGCTCCGGACCTCACGCCGCCTGTGGGGCCATTTGCGCAAGGTGTCTGGGCCGGCGATCTGCTCTATGCCTCGGGCCAGGTTGGGCAAGATCCGGTCACCGGCGCGATGGTCACGGGCGGCATCGAGGCAGAAACGCGCCAGGCGTTCGAGAACCTTCGTCGCGTCCTGGCTGCGGCTGGCCTCGGATTCGAGCATGTCATCAAGGCACACGTGTTCCTTGTGGACATAAGCGATTTCGCGGCGATGAACGCAATTTACGGAGGCGTTTTCGCCGCGCCGTTCCCGGCGCGCACAACGGTCGAAGTTGCGAAGCTGGCGCTGGGTGCGCGTGTCGAGATCGACTTCGTCGCGCGGCGGACCTGAGGCGTCGAGCGTAACATGAAACTCGTGCGATTTGGTAACGCGGGACAAGAACGACCGGGCGTTGTTGATCAACAAGGCCGCGTTAGAGACGTCTCAGGTCGCATCTCTGAGTGGGTCGGCGAGGCAATTGATCCTGCCTCGCTCGCCGCGCTTTCTGCAACGGACATCGCTTCCTGTCCAATCGTTCTAGCGGGCGTACGGCTCGGGCCGCCGGTGCCCACACCAGGCAAGGTCGTTTGCGTCGGGCTCAACTACGCCGATCATGCGGAGGAGACCGGGTTCGAATTGCCCAGCGAGCCACTCGTCTTCTTCAAGTCCCCGACCGCTATTTGCGGGCCAACCGATCCGATCATCATTCCAAAGACGGCGGAGGCCGTCGATTGGGAAGTCGAGCTTGCCTGTGTTATCGGTCGACGGACGACTGGTGTCAGCGAGAGGGAAGCGATGGCCGCCGTCGCAGGGTTCGGAGTTGCAAATGACGTCACTGAACGAAATTGGCAGTTCGAACGAGGCGGGCAATGGAGCAAGGCTAAGAGTGCCGACACCTTCGCACCCCTCGGCCCCTGGCTGGTTACTCCCGACGAGGTGGGAGACCTGGGATCTCGACGAATCTGGCTGCAGAAGAACGACGTGGTACGACAGGACTCGTTGCTGTCTCGCATGATCTTCTCGGTGCCGCGAATTATCGCCTATCTCAGCGAGTTCATGCGTCTCGTGCCGGGTGATGTGATCCTGACCGGCACGCCGCGCGGCGTGGCCTACAACAAGTTCGATCCGGACTATCTTCGGCCGGGCGATCTGCTTCGCTGCGGGATTGACGGGCTGGGCGAACAGCGCACCCAAGTCGTGCATTAGCGGCATGTTGGATCCTGCGCTCCGATACTTCATGGAAGTGGTCGATTGCGGATCCATACGTTTGGCGGCGGATCGGCTGCAGATTGCACCGAGCGCCATTAGCCGTCAGATTCAAGTGCTCGAGCACCGCTTTGGCGCGCCGCTTCTTCTGCGAAGTCGGACGGGCATCGAGGCCACTGAGCAGGGAAAGCTCGTTGCCCGCTATGTGCAATGCGCCAAGCGCGATCTTGATCGGCTGAAGTCTTCGATCGATGATCTCAGCGGCTTGCGCCGCGGCCGCGTTGTGCTCGCAACGGTCGAGGCGACACAAGGACGCGTTTTGCCGGAGTGCATCTCGGCATTCCGGGCCAAATTTCCGGGGGTGGATCTCGAGGTTCGGATCCTGGGGACGCACCAGGTCTCGGAAACCCTTCTCAAGGAGGAGGCCGACATCGGGATCGCCCTTGATCCCCCGTTACGGAACGAACTGCTGTTGAGGATGCGTTGGCCCCAGCCGCTTCAGGCGGTCATGCAACCCGGCCATGAACTGACACAGCGCTCTGGCAGCCTGCGGTTGAAGGAGGTGCTGGAGTGGCCGCACATCCTGCCCGATCGCAGCTTCGGCATTCGCTCTTTGATCGAGCGGGCTGCCAACAAGGCGGGCGCGGTAACGAGGCCGTTCCTAGAGACGAACTCGCTGGACGTCGCGAAGACGATTGCGATTTCGACCAATGCTCTCACGGTCCTGCCGCCCGAGGCTCTGTTTCGCGAATTGGCGGCAGGCTCCCTCGTGACGCGGGGAATTGACGATCCGCTGCTGGTCAAAGCCACTATCGACGTGATGACCCTGCGCACCAAGCCGCTGTCCAAGGCGGCTGAGACCCTCCTACGTTTCGTTCGTCAAAGCATCGCCGATCACAAAGCCTAGTGGCGGCTGCCGGGTGTTCTCAATCCGAGTACGCCGCCTACGCGTGTCGGCTATATCGTCACTGGCCTGCAATTTGTGATCAGTGCTTCCCAGAGCAAGGTGGGTTCTGGGGAGGATCTGATGCAGCGCAGGACGGTCTTGATGGGAATGGCGGCTGCCCTCGCGGCGCCCGCGATCGTTCGGGCCCAGGGCAGCGACGAGCTGAGGATTGGCGCCCCGCTGCCGCTGACGGGACCGTTGGCCCCGGAGGGCCAAAAGCAGAAGCGCGGCTACGATCTGTGGGTCAAGGAGGTCGAAAGCGCGGGCGGATTCGAAATTAGCGGCCGCCGGGTCCCGGTGCGGATTATCTACAGTGACTATCAGTCCGCCACGCCTCGGGCCGTACAGGCCTGCGATCAGCTGGTGACGCAACAGCGCGTGCACGCGCTGTTCAGCCCGTTCGGTTCCGGCGCCGCAAAAGCATCCAGCTCCATCTCCGAACGCTATCGCGTGCCGATGATTGCCCCGACGGCGTCCTCACGCGAAGTCTACGATCAGGGTTTCAAATACCTCTTCGGAACGTTCACGCCCAACGAGACGCTGACTGAGCCCCTCGCGGATATGGTCTTATCGGCGGCTCCGGCCATCAAGCGTGTGGCGATCTTCTCGCGCAACGATCTGCTGCCGCTCGCCTTGAGCGCCGAAATGAAGAAGTCGGCCGTCAAGCGCGGCCTTCAGATCGTGTTCGACGAGAAGTTCGCCATCGGCAGCCTCGACTTCGCCTCCGCGTTGACGCAGATGCGCAGCGCCGATCCGGAGTGGGTCTTCGTCGGTGGATACGTCAACGATCTCGTGCAGGTTCGCACGCAGATGCGCGATCTCGGCTTGAAACCGCAGGTCCTCACCATGATCGCCGGGCCCGCCTACGATGAGTTCACGCAGGCCCTGCACCGTGCGGCCGAGAACATCTCGAGTGCGGCCTGGTGGCATCCTGCCGTGCGCTATGAGGGCGTGGACATTTTCGGGAAGACGGAGAACTTCGTCCAGAAATTCCTCGCCACATATTCGGCGCTGCCCGACTACATCGAAGCGTCGGCCGCAGCAGCGGGCGCGATTCTGCAACTGGCAGCGCGCAAATCCGGATCGCTTGAAGGGCCGGCCCTGCGCGATGCGTTGGCGAGCCTGGATGCCATGACGTTCTACGGTCCGATCTCGTTCGGTCCGACCGGACAGATCGAAAAGCTGGTGCCCCCCGTGTTCCAGATCCAGGGGGGCAGGCCGATCGTTCTGGCGCCTACGTCGATCGCGCAGGGCGATTTTCGCCTTGGCATTACCTGATCGAACCGCGGTGCAACCGTGCAACTAGCGCAGGTCATTCTGAACGGGCTTCTGCTCGGCGGCCTCTATGCGGCGATGGCAGCAGGCTTCTCGCTGGTCTGGGGCGTGCTCAACATCATCAACATAGCGCAGGGGTCTGCCGTCGTCCTCGGCTCTTACGTTGCGTATTTCGCCTGGAGATATGCCGGTCTCAATCCTCTCCTGGCTGTTGCTCTTGCGGGTCCTCTGCTGTTCGGCGCGGGTTGGGTGCTTCAGCGATTTCTGATCCAGCGGGTGATCGCGGCTCCCGTGCTGATTACTCTGGTGTTCACCTTCGGAATGGACCTGATCCTGAACAACACGATGATCAGTCTGTTTACGGCGGATTATCGGAAGATCGAGGGGGTCTTTCCGACCGTGCCGTTTCACTTTGGCGCGCTGACGCTCCCTGTCGATCGTCTTCTTGCTGCGGCTGCGGGCGTCATTGCCGCCTTCACCTTGCACGTCTATCTCCACAAATCTCGTCTCGGCCGTGCGATCGTCGCAGTCAGGATGGACCGGCAGACCGCCGAGTTGATGGGCGTGCGTGTCGAGATCATCTACGCAACGACCTTCGGGCTCGGGTTGGCCATGGCGGGGGTGGCGGGTTGCCTGCTCGCGGCCATCTTCCCGACGTCGCCCCTGAACAGCGCCTACTATCTGCACATCGCGTTTGTCGCCTGCGTGCTGGGTGGCCTTGGGAGTGTCCTGGGGGCGGTGGCCGGCGGGCTGTTGCTTGGCGTCGTTGAAAGCCTGGGCGCTCTTTTTGTCGGAGCCGAGTACGGCACCACGGTCGCTGCCGTCGTCCTCCTTCTGATGCTGTTCACGCGACCACAAGGCCTCTTGGGCCGGGCAGGCTACGAATGACCTCTCGTGGCCGACTTGCAATTGCAATTATCGTCATCGGCGTGCTCGCCTGCGCAGGGCTTCCGCTGATCCTTGCTGGCGAGCCGTATCTCATGCGCCTCGTCACGATGTTCAGTCTTCTGCTGGTGCTGGCCGCCTCCTGGAACATTGTGGGCGGCTTCACGGGCTACCCGTCGTTTGCAACCGGCGCCTTTTTTGGACTTGGCGCTTATGTTGCCGCGATCCTGCAAGCAAAGGGAGTGGACTGGCGATTAGCCCTGGTCGCCGCGGGACTCGCTGGTGGCGTTCTCGCCGCGCCTGTCGGTTACGGCGTTCTCAGGCTGCGCGGTCACTATTTCGCGGTCGCGAGCCTCATGCTGGGTACCATCCTCAAGGAGCTGACAACTGGATGGTCCGATCTGACCGGCGGGGGCATGGGCCTGACCATCGCCGGCGCTGGCGGTGACCCGGAAGTGCTGGCGAGCTTTGCTCTGCGAATCTCTCTGGCGCTGGCCGTGCTCACCGTTCTGTTGGGCGCTGCCATCAAATGGAGCCGCCTCGGATTTGGGCTGGATTGCATCCGCATGAACGAGACCGCGGCGGCGGGTATCGGCGTCGATGCCCAGAAACTCAAGACATGCGCCTTCATCCTCTCGTCGATTCCATCGGCGGTCGCCGGCGCAGTCTATGCCGGGTGGATCGGCTACATCGATCCGACGGACGTGTACGACGTGATGTGGTCGGTGAAGCCGATCGTCGCGGTGCTGCTCGGTGGGGTGGGCACGATCCTCGGGCCGGTCGTCGGCGCAGCGATCTTCGTCGCGCTCGAGGAAATCGTCTGGCGCAACGTTCTGAGCTTCAGCGCGGGAGGACTCGGTATCTTGATCGTCCTGCTGCTCTTGGTCCTGCCAGCCGGTGTGTTGCCGTCGCTTGTCTCCAGGAAGACCCGCCCATGACGGCCGCATTGCTCGACGTCAGACATGTCAGCCGTCGATTTGGCGGACTGACGGCGATTGACGACGTTTCGTTCCGACTGAACGAAGGCGAGATCGTCGGCCTGATCGGCTCGAACGGCGCCGGCAAGACCACGCTCGTCAATCTGGTGACGGGTCACCTCAGACCCTCCCAGGGGGAGATCTCGTTTCGCGGCCAAAGGATCACCGGCCGAAAGCCCCACGAGCTCGCATCGAGAGGGCTGATGCGGACGTTCCAAGTCGTTCAGCCGTTCAACGCTCTGACGGCGCTCGACAATGTCGCGGCCGCCGCGATGTTCGCAGGCGGCGCGCGATCGCTATCAAGCGCCCGGGAGCAGGCAGATGCCGCGTTGAGCAGCCTTGGTATCGGTCATTGTTGCGATCATTTGCCGGTCCGCATGACGCTGGCTGAACGCAAGCGTCTGGAACTCGCGCGAGCCTGGGTCGCCAAGCCAAAATTGCTGTTCCTTGACGAGGTCAACGCGGGCTTGAACAGCGGTGAAATCGAAGGCGTTCTCGGCATGATCCGGAAGATTGCTGCCGAAGGCGTGGCGATCGTGATCATCGAACACCTGATGAAGGTTGTGAAAGGGCTCTGCCCGCAATTGATCGTGCTGCATCGCGGCCAACTGCTTGCAAGCGGTCCGACCGACGAGGTCGCCCGCAATCCGTCGGTCATCGAGGCCTATCTCGGAACGCGTGGCGCGGCCGCGATGCTCGGAGAAGAGCGATGACCGCAGGTCTCGTCGTTTCGAACCTCAGCGCCGGCTACGGTGATGTGGCCGTACTCACTGACGTCTCCATGTCGGCCGAGGTCGGGGTGATCACGGCAGTGATCGGTTCAAATGGTGCGGGGAAGACAACATTGCTGCGCAGTCTATCGGGACTGCTGACGCCGCGCCAAGGCAGCATTCGGATCGGCGATGCCGAACTCTCCGGCTCCAAGGCTCTCGATTTCGTCAATGCCGGCATCGCGCATGTTCCGGAAGGCCGGCGTCTGTTCGCCGGCATGACGGTCGAGGACAATTTGCTGATGGGCGCGTTTGCGCGCGCTGCCGCACCGGCGGAGCTTCGGCGTGATCTCGATCGGATATATGTCATGTTCCCGAAGCTCGCCGAGCGGCGACGTCAAGACGCCGTATCCATGTCCGGAGGCGAGCAACAGATGTGTGCCATCGGGCGCGGGCTGATGTCGCGTCCGCGCATCCTGATGATCGACGAGCTGTCACTCGGTCTGTCGCCGGTCGCCGTCGATTTCCTCGTGGAATCGCTGAAGACGATCAGCAGCGACGGGGTCGGCATCGTCGTCGTGGAACAGGACGTCGCTGTGGCGCTCGACCTGGCCAGCCATGTGGTCGTGATGGATCGCGGTCGGGTCTCGAAGGCCGGATCCAGCAGTGACATTGCCCAAGATCGTGCAATTCGCGCCGCTTATCTCGGCGTCGATTAGGCTTCTCTCACCAAAACCGGGATCAATGATATGAACGCCATGCAATTCGACATCATTCGCTCGCCTTTTGACGGGTCGCCGGTCGGTCAAATGCCCATAGCAGACGCGGCAGCGGTGGAAGCAGCCATCAATGCCGCGGAGAGCGCCTTTCAGGTCATGCGAAGGCTGCCTCGCTTTGCTCGCGCTGACATTCTCGCGCGGGCAGCTGAGATCATGAAGGCGAGACGCAATGAGTTCGTCAGTACGATCGCCGCGGAAGCCGGCAAGCCTCTCTATGATGCCCGGGGAGAGGTGGCCCGCTCGATTTTCAACCTGACCAACGCGGCATCCGAAGCGCGACGGTATGGTGGGCATGAAATCCCGCTCGACATGGATGCCGGGGTCTTCGAATACCAGACCACGACGGCTGACGGCGCTCCGCTCGATCTGGCCAACGCGGACTTCGAGCAACTCGCCTCAATTCGGCGGCGCATCGGTATTGCGCGGCGCTTTCCGATCGGGCCGATCCTCGCGATCGCGCCGTTCAATTTTCCGCTCAACCTCGTGCTGCACAAGGTCGCGCCGGCGCTTGCGGTTGGTAATTCGGTCGTGCTGAAGCCGGCGCCGCAGACTCCGTTGACGTCGCTGCTGCTTGCCGAGGTGCTGACCGAGGCCGGCCTTCCGAAAGGGGCGCTGTCTGTCGTTCATTGCAGCGTTCCGCTTGCGGAGCAGATGGTCAAGGATGAGCGCTTCGCGATGGTCACGTTCACGGGGTCGGCCAAAGTGGGCTGGCACATCAAGTCGATCGCCGGCAAGAAGAAGGTCGCGCTTGAGCTCGGTGGAAACGCTGCCGTCATCGTCTGCGCGGATGCGGACCTGGACCTTGCTGCAGCAAGATGCGTCCGGGGCGGCGTCGTCTACGGCGGCCAGTATTGTATCGGCGTCCAGCGCATTCTCGTCGAACGCAAGATCCACGACGAGTTCGTGGAGAAGCTGACAAGCAAGGTCCGGGCCTGCAAGGTCGGTGATCCCATGCAGGAAGGCGTGGATGTTGGTCCGGTCATCGACGAAGGATCGGCCAAGCGCATCGCATGCTGGATCGACGAGGCAAGTGCGGCCGGAGCCAAGATCCTCGTCGGCGGAAAGCGCGAGCGAGCGGTCGTGGAGCCGACGGTCATGGCTGGAACGAAGAGTGGGATGAAGATCGAGGACGAAGAGGTCTTCGGCCCCGTCCTGACCGTAAATCCGTTCAACGAGTTCGAGGATGCGGTCCGGCGCGCGAACGCAACTCGCTACGGCCTGCAAGGGGGGATGTTCACCCGCGACCTCAAGCGCGCGTTCTCGGCAATCGAGGAATGGGATGTCGGTGGCCTGATGATCAACGACGTGCCGATCTACCGGTTGGACAACATGCCGTTCGGCGGCTGGAAGGAATCTGGAATCGGTCGCGAAGGAACCGTCTTCGCGATGGACGACATGACCGATATCAAGCATCTCGTCATCAACTACGCATGACCTGTGAGTGTTCTGAAATGTAGAACGCCGCGAGCGCGTGAGCTGTCTATTCCCAATGCCGCGGTCACCATCATAGTCGCCTCGAGGACGCCGAGTCCTCGAGGGAGGCACAGACAATGAAAACGACATACCTGATTGCGACCGCTGCTGCGATGGCGCTGCTCCTTGCACAGCCATCAAAAGCGCAGGACAAGACCGTCCTGGCGTATATCGAAGAACCTCCATTTGCCGCGACGATCAACGGTCAACCAGCGGGTTCGGACGTCGATCTCGCCAAGGCGGTGCTGGCGAGAATGGGCGTCAAGGACATCGAGTTGAAGAAGGTGGAGTTCGCCGAACTCCTTCCAGGCGTGGCTGCCGGCCGCTGGACGATGAACACGGCACTGTTTGTCACGCCGGAGCGCTGCAAGACGGTTGCCTACTCGAATCCAATCTGGGCGTTGGTTGACGGCATGATCGTTCGCGCCGGCAATCCAAAGCGAATCTCCAGCTATGCGTCGGTGGCGGCGTCCGACGCGAGGCTTGGCGTCGTCAAAGGCACCGTGCAGGTTGCAAGCGCGAAGGCGGCAGGTGTGCCGGCTGAGCGGATCGTCGAGTTCGGCGCCCAGGAGGAGATCGTTGCTGCGATCAAGACCGGGCGCGTCGATGCCTATCCGAATACGGCGCTAGGGCACCGCGCGCTGCTTGCTTCACTGAGGGATGCGGATCTGGCGCTCGCGCAGCCATTCGAGCCGCCCATGGAGAACGGCCGCCCGAAGGCTGGCTTCGGCGCATTCTCGTTTAACCGGGCGAGCGGAGCCTTCATTGCCCGTTTCAACGCAGAGCTGGCGAGGTTCCTGGGCTCGGAGGACCATCGCGCCATCGTCGGCAAATATGGGCTTGGAAACGAAGAGATTGCGCCGGCGCTGACCGCGAAAAGTGAGGAGTTGTGCAAATGAGCGGACTGTCGACCAATACCGGGATGCTTGACCCCGAGCTCGTGCTCGCCAAGCTCAAGATCGAGCTGCCAGCATCCGTTCCGCCAGCCGGTAACTATGCCCGCGCGCGTTCGACAGGCAATGTCCTCTACCTTGCCGGACACCTTCCGGATTCAGCCGGCGTCCCTCAATTCATGGGCAAGCTCGGTCGCGAGGTGTCCGTGGAGGATGGCTATCGCGCCGCGCGGGTTGCGATGATCAACAGCCTTGGGACGATCAAGGCCAATGTCGGCAATCTGAGGCGGGTCAAGCGCATCATCAAGTTGTTGGGGATGGTCAACTGCGTCGCCGATTTCGTTCAGCAGCCCGAGGTGGTCAACGGCGCCTCGGACCTTCTCGACGAGGTGTTCGGCAAGGACGTTGCGTTGCACGCGCGCTCGGCGGTCGGCATGCATTCCCTGCCGCGTGGCAACTGCGTCGAAATCGAAACGATCCTGGAGTTCGAATGAGGTGACGGACCGGGCCTAGGATGTCGAATCGGTTGGGTATCGTCATTCCCTGGGCGACTGAAACTGCTCGCATTCGAGAATAAAAGCGATCTATCATCGGAGTCTCACTCGAGAGGACGAATGATGATTACGCTGAAGCAACTGGAGGGATTTTACTGGGTTGCTGAACTTGGTGGATTGGATGAAGCGGCGCAAAGGCTGAATGCCACACAGTCGGCGATTTCCAAGCGCGTGCAAGAGCTTGAGGCGATTTTGAACGTCGCATTGTTCGACCGGTCAAAACGACGGGTCCAGATTACGCCGCAGGGCGAGAAGCTGATCCTGCTGACGCGTGACATGCTGGCGCTCCGCGATCGGATTATGGATTTCAAGTCGTCGCTGGGCGACTCGCCGCGCAACCTTCGGTTCGGCGTGACCGAACTGACGGCCATGACATGGCTCCCGAATTTGATCCATCGACTTCGTGGAAGCTATCCCACGCTGGCATTGGAGCCCGTCGTCGACGCGAGCGTGGAGCTCGTCGAAAAGCTCAAGGCTGATGAACTCGATGCTGTGGTCGTTCCCGACGCTTTTCGAGAGCCGGCATTCGAAATCGTGCCTCTCGATTCCGTAGAATATGCATGGATGTGCAGTCCCGCCTATTTCGATGATGCGGCCGAACTGCCACTCGCGAGCTTGTCCAGTCACACGATCATCGTTCAGCAGCAGGCGTCGTCCGGTCTTGGCGACCTCATATCGCAGTGGCTGGCTGACAAGCACATCGCCTTCGATAATACACTGTCGAGCAGCAGCCTGACCGCCTTGTCATCTCTTACGTTGTCGGGTTTGGGGATCAGTTATCTGCCGCGGAAAGTGTTCGACTATCTGATCGCCTCGGGTCAGCTCAGAACCTTGCGGACACGACCTGCGCTTCCGCGAATTCCATATGTGATGATGTACAAGAAGGCGAAGAGCGACGAATTTCTCCGGTTCCTGGCTTCGCTCGCCTCGGACTGTTGTGAGTTCTCCCGGTCTGTGCCGTGGTACTTCGCGGCACGATGACGAAACCCGAAATTGATTCACTTCCTCTCATGAAATTTGCGACATCGTGAGTCGTAAACTATTCCATTGACGGTAATCATAACGCTCGGCACCTGTAGGAAAGGATGAGAGACGCAGCGATCGCAAAGCGCGACTCCCATCGTGAGCGGGATCGGGTGCCGAAATGCAATTGCTGGCCAGGCGCGTAGACCTGATACAGCCTTCACCAAGTGTGATGGCGATGAGCCGCGCAAAGGAACTGATCGCTGCCGGCCAGGACATCTGCAACATGGCCGCAGGCGAGCCCGACTTCGCGACACCGCGTGCGATCATTGATGCCGCCTATCAAGCACTTTTGGCCGGCGAGACGAAATATACCGCCGTCGATGGGACGCGGGCGCTCAAGGAGGCGATCTGCGAAAAATTCCGCCGCGAGAACGGGCTGACTTACAGGCCTGACCAGATTTCCGTGGGTGCTGGCGCAAAGCAGGTGATCTTCAACGCACTCGCCTGCTCGGTGGACGAGGGGGATGAGGTCATCATCCCGGCTCCGTACTGGGTTTCCTATCCCGACATCGTTCAATTCAACGGTGGCAAGCCCGTGTTCGTTGTCGCGCCGGCTTCGCAAGGGTTCAAGATGACCGCCGAGCAACTGCAATCGGTGATCACGCCGCACTCCAAATGGCTGGTTCTGAATTCGCCGAACAATCCGAGTGGCGCGACGTTTTCACGCGCCGAACTTATGCAAATCGGCGAGGTCGTCGCCCGGCACCCCAATCTCTACGTACTGACTGACGAGATCTACGAACATCTGATCTACGACGACACGCCCTATGCATCATTCGCCGCAGTCAATCCGGGTCTCTCCGAGCGAACATTGACGATCAACGGGGTCTCGAAGTCGTTCTCGATGACGGGCTGGCGGCTCGGCTATGGCGCGGGTCCGCAACCTTTGATCAAAGCCATGGAGAAGCTGCAGTCCCAGACGAGCGGCAACCCCGCCTCTGTCAGTCAAGCCGCAGCGTTGGCAGCACTCAAGGGCTCAATGGCCTTCTTTGATAAATGGCGTGATGAGTTTCAACGCCGACGTGACTATATCGTCAGTCAGTTGGATGGTCGGGAAGGCCTATCCTGCGCGAAACCCGCAGGCGCCTTCTACGTCTATCCTTCGTGCGCAGCGCATATTGGAAAGACAACACCAGGCGGCAAGCGTATCGAGACTGACACCGATTTCGTTCTTTACCTTCTGAACGAGTACAAGGTCGCGACAGTGCAGGGCGCCGCCTACGGATTGTCGCCGTCGTTTCGGATCTCCTTCGCGACCTCGATGAATGTCATCGAAGAGGCGTGTCGCCGCGTATTGGCTGCTTGCTCCGCTCTTCGATAGCCAAGCACTCGACTTGCGTGATCGGCAAACAACAAAACATTCCGATCGCCTTCAACTCCGAACGTAAGAGACGGTGAGGCCAGCGTGCCTCGCAAGACGCCAAACTGGTCGTCCCGTCATCGATATCCGCAACGAGCCCCAACTTTTGATGAGATGCGTCGCGGCGTTGGCAAGCCAATCGCTGGTGAGTGCTGCCGGCCGTCTGCGCCGACGCATTCCTTAAATTCATTTATTGATCAAATTTAATTCCATTGAGGAATTTAATTCGGCGGTTAGAGTAAACGAAGCGCAATGAGGCGACCCGATGGACCTTCAGATCAAAGGAAAGACAGCGTTGGTGTTCGGCGGCGCCGGTGGTCTCGGCTCCTCCATTGCGCTGGCGTTGGGGCGCGAAGGCTGTCAGGTGGCGATCGCTGATATCAACGGCGATGGATTGAACGCCGTGGCTCAGCGTCTTCGCACCAAGGACGTGTCCGCCCTGCCGATCGTTTGGGATATCTCTGACCTGTCGATCATCCAGGCGAACCTTGAGTTGGTCGCCAAGCAACTCGGGCCGGTAGACATCCTGATCAACAACACTGGCGGGCCGCCGCCCTCTCCAGTGTCGGGCATCGACGCCGCCGTTTGGGCGGCCAACTTTCAGAAGATGGTGCAGCCCGTGATCGCGATCACGGATCGTGTGCTCGAAGGAATGCGAGCCAGGCGGTGGGGACGCGTGATCACGAGCGCCTCGTCCGGCGTGATTGCACCTATCCCCAACCTCGGTGTGTCGAACACGCTGCGCAGCGCGCTTGTGGGCTGGTCCAAGACCCTCGCGCGCGAAGTCGCCCGAGATGGGATAACAATGAACGTCGTCGTTCCAGGACGAATTGCAACCGATCGTATTCAGTTCCTGGACGCCGAAAAAGCGAAGCGCGAGGGGAGACCGGTTGACCAGGTCGCCGCCGAGAGCACCGCAAGCATCCCGCTCGGCCGATACGGCCGGCCGGAAGAATATGCTGAAGTCATTGCCTTCCTCGCCAGCGCGCAGGCCTCCTATGTCACGGGTTCGACTGTTCGCGTCGATGGCGGCTTGATTCCCAGTGTTTGAAGGACGTGGCGGGATGACGAGCAGAGCGTGCCGCCGATCTTTTTACGAGCACGCCGCGGCTGCACCGCGGTTGGCTTGACGAGCTCCCGCCGGTAGTTCCGGCGGTTGCGCAGCGTGCGCGTCGTTTGGTTTGCACCGATGCTTGAAGCGGGCAGGCGAGGTCGAGCGAAGCGAGTTACCCGAATTTTTCGCAATCGTCTTTTGTCGTGTTGTTCAGGGGAAGACATACGTATGAAAAGAGTGGCGCTCGTAGTTCTCGGATTCACATTGTGCTCTTCGGCGGCTTGGTCCGATCAGCTCGCCGATATCAAATCGCGGGGCGTCCTGACGTGCGGCGTCTTTGGGGATCTGGTTCCGCTCGGATACCAGGATGCGAAGACCCGCAGTATCGTCGGGCTTGACGTCGATGTCTGTGCAGCCATCGCCGAAGACCTCGGTGTGAAGCTGGATCTCAAGACCGTCTCCGTCGATGCGCGCATTCCCTCTCTTGAAACGGGACGCATCGATGTCATGACGGCGTCCCTGGCATATACGCCGGTTCGGGCCAAGCAGATCGACTTCTCCTCCGCCTATATGAACGTTCCGGTTTCCGTACTCGTCAAGAAAGATTCCGGCATCAAGAGCTTTGCCGATTTGGCGGGAAAGAAGGTCAGCGCCAATCGAGGGTCAACGTCGGAAGTGTTCGCGCGGCAGAAGCTGACCAACAGCGAGGTGGTCAGCTTCGACAATGGTCCGTCATCCTACCTGGCACTTGCGCAAGACAAGGTACAGGGCATGGCCATGGTCAAGAGCGCAGCGGTTGGATTTCACAACCGTTCGAACGGCCAGACCGTATTCCTCGATGAAGCGCTTTTCTGGGAGCATGACTGCGTCGGCGTAAAGAAGGGCGAGCCCGCCCTCCTTGCGGCGGTCAATACCGCTCTCGACAAGCTCGAGAGCTCCGGCCGCCTGCAAACGATCTGGGATCGCTGGTATGGCCAGTCGAACGAGTACCAGCTGGCACGGGAGAAAAAGGTCACACCTGCTTCAGAGTTCGAATAGGTCGATACTCAAGCCGCGCAGCAACGAGAGCGACGATCATGAACTTTCACTCGCTTGCGGTACTCGCCGATCCTGACGTCCAGCTGTTGTTCCTGCGCGGCACCCTCACAACACTCGAGCTGTTCTTTGCTTCGGCGATTGCCGCCTACGCGCTTGGCGCACTGCTGGTTGTGATACGGATGTCCGGTCGGCTTCCGTCTGCGGCCGTCGGGGCGTTTGTGGAATACCATCGAAACGTACCGAGCATTGTCCAGATCTTCGTCTGGTACTTCGGCGTGCCACAGATCCTTCCGCAATCGTGGCACGCCTTCGCAAATGCCCATCTCAGCGCTTTCTTCTTCGCCGTCGTCGCTCTTTCACTGAACGCTGCGGCCTACATTTCCGAAGACCTGCGAAGCGGAATTCGTGCCGTCCCGCCTGGCCAGATAGAGGCCGCACGTGCACTTGGCATGAGCTACCTGAAGGCGATGCGCTGGGTGGTGGTGTCTCAGGCCGTACGCGGGGCAGCTCCCGCGCTGGTCAGCCAGGCACTGGGGTTGCTGAAAACCACAAGTCTCGCCTTGGCTATCGGGGTCAAGGAACTCATGTATGTCGCCCGGCAACTCGACGGCGAGACATACGCGACATTCCCCGCCTACCTCACGCCAACGCTCATCTATCTCGCGTGCACGCTGACGCTGATGGCGATCGGAAGTCGCCTGCAGCAGTCGGCGCGCTTCACACGGTGATTGTGGCGCCATGACAGAAATACTCTCACAATACGGTTTGCTGCTGCTCGTGGGCCAGTATCCGGATGGCCCGCTGGGAGGTCTGGCTCTAACACTGTTGATGTCTATCGCGGCGCTCTTGCTTGCGTTCCCGGTGGCCGTCGGGGTCGCCGTTGCGCGTACCAGTCCCATCCACGGAGTTCGACGGGCCGCGGCCATTTACGTCACTGCGGTTCGCGGGATTCCGCTCCTGCTCATCATCTTCTGGGCGTTCTTCGTGTTGCCGCTGGTGACCGGCGTGACGAGTTCCCCGGAGGTCACGGTGATCTGCGCACTGGTGATCTACGAGGGTGCATATCTTGGCGAAGCCATTCGCGCGGCACTCGACGCACTTCCAAAAGGGCAGACGGAGGCGTCGCGCTCCCTTGGGATGAGCTACCCGGCGATGCTTCGCAAGGTGATCCTGCCCCAAGCCCTGTTCAACTGCCTGCCAAGCATGATGAACCAGTTCGTCCTGATCGTGAAGAACACGTCGTTGGCCTATATCATCGGCGCTCAGGAAGTGACGTTCTCCGCGAACAGCATCAACGCTCAGTTGCTGACGCGTCCCTTCGAAGTCTACTTCATCCTCGCCGCGATCTATTTCATCCTGTGCTATTCGCTGAGCTGCCTTTCGCGCGTCGTCGAACATCGCGTGCTGCGGAAGCGGTCGAGATTGACAAGTCAACTAATCCCCGAGAACCCCTCCCTCGTGCGAGTGCCGTCATGATCGAGTTCATCAACGTCAGTAAGTGGTATGGATCACATCGGGTTCTCAACGACGTCAATGGGCGCGTTGAACGTGGCGAAGTCGTTGTAATCTGCGGACCGTCGGGATCAGGGAAATCGACGCTCATTCGCACCATTAATCGGCTCGAGCCGATCAATAAGGGACAGATCATCGTTGGCGAAACCGACGTGAATGACCGCAGGACGTCCGTCAATCAGTTGCGCAGCGGGATAGGTTTTGTCTTCCAGCAGTTCAACCTTTTTCCGCATCTCAGCGCCAAGGACAATGTTGCGTTGGCGCCGATCACAGTCCGCGGCTTCAAGAAGAGCGAGGCTTACGATCGGGCCCTGGAATTGCTCGACAAGGTCGGGCTGAAGAGCAAGGCGGACGCGTTTCCCGGCCAGCTTTCGGGCGGCCAACAGCAGCGAGTGGCAATTGCGCGCGCTTTGGCCATGGATCCCCCCGTCATGTTGTTCGACGAGCCGACAAGCGCGCTCGATCCGGAGATGGTCGGCGAGGTGCTTCAGGTGATGAAGCAGCTTGCGAGCGATGGCATGACCATGATCTGCGTGACGCACGAGATGGGATTCGCGCGCGACGTGGCGAACCGCGTCTGGTTCATCGCGGACGGAGAAGTTCTGGAGAGCACCACGCCCTCGGAGTTTTTTGCCACGCCCCGTCATCCCCGGGCTCAAAAATTCGTTGCGGACATCCGCGCCCACTGACGTTGTCCTGGTCCTTGGCGGATGAGAAAGAGCATTGGGCAAACGCAGTCGGATCGCGACCATTGCACGGCTATGTCACCCGCCTGCGCGTGCCGTCCGCCTTGTTCCAGGATAGTAGACGCCTCGATTGGACCATAGAGCTGGCATAATGAAGAACGAGCTTTCCTACGATCTCGCCGCTCTTGCGTTGCAGCTGGAGTCGGAAGTCGCCGCGAACCGCGCGCTGCTCAAGCAGTGCCTCATCGACGCTGCAGCCGCCGCCATTGCAGGATACGACTCCCCGGCCGCGACCATCGCTGCGAAATGTGCCGTACGAGGCTTCGGTACGGGATACGTGGCTCCGTGGTTCTCCAGCTCCGCCAATGTGACCCCGATCGGAGCCGCATTCGTCAACTCGTCCGCGATGTCAGCACTGGATATCGATGATGGCAACCGCGCGGCTCGCGGCCACCTCGGCGCCGCCGTCGTGCCGGCGGCATCGGTCTTTGGCTCGCTGAACGATGTGTCCGCGGACACTTTCGCGCATGCGATCCTCGCCGGTTGTGAGATTGGCGGACGGCTCGGGGCTGCAGAGTCGCCGCCGTTCTTTGCATCGGGTCGCTGGGCAGGAGTTGGGGTCGCGGTTGCCACCGGCATCTGTCTCGGCTTCGATAGGGAGAAGCTCGCGAGTGCGATTTCTCTTTCGGTCCACGCCGCGCCGTTGGTCGCCGCAGCCGGCGTCCGGAAACAGATGACCGGCCATATCAAGGAAGGCGTCCCTTTCGGCCTCCTGTCCGGCGTCGCTTCAGCGCTCCTGGCGGAACTGGGCTATCAGGGAGATCCGGATGCCGTCGAAAGTGTCGGGATTTTCGACACGAGCCGGATCTCTCCCCAGTCACCGGATGCGTTCGCGTTCCAGAGGACGTACTTCAAGCGCTACACGTGCTGCCGGCTGGCGCATGCTCCAATCGACGCCGCAGTGGCGATTGCGGCACGCGAGCAGCTCGCAGTCGAAGACATCGACCGCATCACGGTACGCACGTTCCGCACGACGATCGAGCTGCCGAACGAAGCGCGGCCGACCTCGTTCGAGTCGGCCCAGTTCAGCCTGCCGTTTGCAATCGCCGTGGCGCTAGTCAAAGGCACCGACGCGTTACTTCCACTGTCGATCCGGACTCTGGAGAGCGCCGACGTGACGGCTCTCGCAAAGCGAGTGGTCCTGGAGCACGATCCCAAGCTTGATGCACTTTATCCGTCGACCACACCCACGACGGTTCAGATCGATACGCGCAGCGGCAAGAGATACGAAGAGCAGAGAGACACGGCCGACGGGGATCCTGGTCGGCCGTTCACGGACGCGCAGTTGTTGAAGAAGCTGAAAACACTGGGGCACGGTAAAGTGTCGGAGGAACGACTTGCTGCCATTGCAGCCGCGCTAAGTGACGGCATCCCGAGCGCGGGGCATTTCGAAGCCGCGCTGCGCAAATAGGCATCCGCAGAACGGACGAAGCAAACGGCAAGTTTATGAGCGGTGAAATTATTCTTCCGATCTGGCAGGTTGACGCCTTTTCTTCGGTCGTCTTCGGAGGCAATCCTGCCGCCGTCGTCGCCATTACCGACTGCTGGCTTCCGGACGACATTCTTCAGGCCATCGCGGCGGAAAACAATCTGTCCGAAACCGCATTCATGCGCCCCGGAGAGCATCCGGTTCCTCTGCGCTGGTTTACTCCGATACAGGAGGTTCCCCTCTGCGGTCATGCAACCTTGGCGGCCGTCGCCGTCATGCATCAGGCACTCGGGCTTGCACAAACGGGATCCATCGTCGAGTTGGCGACGGCAAGTGGGCCGCTCCAAATTCAGATACGCGAAGACGATTATGTTCTGGACCTTCCGGCGCGACCGACCGTGCCGACATCCGTGCCAAAGTCCGAGCTCGAGACTGCGCTGAGGGCTCGCATCGACGAAATCTACGAGAGCGTGGATCGCTACGTATGCGTCCTCAACGACGAAGCCGCTGTCCGCGTGGTAGCGCCGGATATGGCTGCGGTCTCAAAGCTGCTGCTGCCAGGGCTCATCGTCACCGCGCCGGGTGACGCCTGCGACTTCGTGTCCAGATATTTTGCGCCAGCCAAGGGCGTTCCGGAAGATCCCGTTACAGGAACCTCACATTGCACCCTGGCGCCATTCTGGGGCCAGCGTCTCGACAAGACCACGCTGCAGGCCCGGCAGCTCTCAACGCGAGGAGGACAGATCGAGTGTTCAATCCACCAAGATCGCGTTCGGCTCTCGGGTGCGTGCAGATTTTATCTTAGCGGCACAATAACGGTACCCGTCGGGCCCGCCAGTCATTAGCCGCCGCCATTCGATAACCCTTACGCGAGAACGAGAACATGACAAATCTCATCAACTCCACGGCGCGCGGGCTTTACCCGATCTCGGTGACGCCATTTTTGGACAACGGCGCGATCGACTTTGCGAGCATGGACCGACTCGTCGACTTCTTTCTGGAGATCGGCGTGCCCGGTATCACCTTGCTGGGCCTCATGGGCGAAGCGGCCAAGCTGTCGAAAGAAGAATCCATCGATCTGGTCCGGCGCGTGGTTCGTCGCCTCGACGGTCGGGCCCAGGTAATCACCGGCGTCTCACAGGCAGGGCTTAACGAGTTTGGGTCCGTAACCGCGGCGATGATGGACGAAGGTGCCGCCGGGATCATGGTGGCACCGGCGTCCTCGCTGAAGTCCGAGGACCAGGTGCTTGCATTCTTCGAAGCGATTTCCGCTCGGATCGGCGAACACGTGCCAATCGCGTTGCAGGACTATCCGCAGAGCACGGGAGTACACATCTCCGCGGATACGCTTGGTCGCATCATAGAGCGCGTACCGAATATTCAGATTTTGAAGCACGAAGAGGGCTCGGCGCTCCGCAAGATTACAAAAATGCGCGCGCAAGAGGAGCGTGGCGAACGTCGCCGAGTGTCAATTCTCGTCGGTAACAGCGGCTTGCATCTGCTTCAGGAGCTTGCGCGAGGCGCGGATGGGGCCAACACCGGCGTGGCTTTTCCGGAGCTTCTGGTTGAGATATGTGACCGGTTCTTCGCCGGAAACGCGGAAGGAGCTGAGGACCTCTACGATATCTTTCTACCGCTCATCCGCCATGAGTGGCAGGTCGGAGTTGGACTCGCAATTCGGAAGGAAATCTTTCGCCGTCGCGGCCTGATCGCGTCAGCTGCCACACGAGCGCCAGGACCGTCGCTCGACCGAGACGATCACGCCGAGCTGTCACGTCTCTTGGCGCGTCTCGATCGTCGCCTGGGAGAAGCAGGTGAAAGCAGCGTGATTCACACCTATCGCGTCAGCTTGGCGAATTGATCGCGGTATCCCGCTCGATTGGCTCTAGCAGGCCGAGCCCGATCGACCGGCAGATCGAGCGTCTCTGCCGGATTGCTGACATGCGCCGCCATGGAAAGGTCAAGCCGCGGACTAATGTCCAGCTGCAAATCACCTCTTGTTGCAGGCCTCAGCCGTCAACCGGTGGCGCGTGCAATATCGCCATGGTCTCCGAGCGGAAAATGTGGGCGCTCGAGCTTAAGGTGGCAGTGGCGGACCAGATCAGCCCGATCGGTTCGGGGCGGGCCGGCAATTGCAGCGGTGTGACCGTGCAAACGCCGCCGCGCACCCATTCCTCGGCGAGATTGGCGGGCGCCAGAGCAAGCAGCGGCATGGTCTGCAGCAGCGTCGCGATCGTGGCGGCGGAGGTCGTTTCGATCGCACGCGAGGGCATGGCGACGTGCAGCGCAGACATCTGGTCGGCGAAGTGCTCGCGGATCGGGGTCCCCGGCAGCGGCAGGCACCAGTCATGGGAGCAGGCTTGCTCCCAATCCAGCCTCGACGCTCGAAGCAGGGGGTGGCCGTAACTGGCGATGACGACATAGGGCTCGGACAGGATTTGCGCGCCATCGAGATCCGGCGTGAGCAGCCCGCGGATCAACCGTCCAAACACCAGATTGACTCTGCCGGCGCGCAGCTCACGCAGCAGGTTCGGTAGCGTATCCTCGACCAGACGGATGGTGACCCGCGGATGCCGCGCCTTCATCGTCGCCACCACGCGCGCGACGAGCTGCAGTATCGAGATCGCCTGCAAGCCGATGATCAGGAGACCCGCGCCACCCTCCGAGATCAGCTCCACCTCTTCGCCAAGCAGCTTCAGTTCGGTCGCAACGCGGCGCGCGGTGCGGATCACATGATGGCCGGCGTCGGTCGGGGTGACGCTGCGTCCCTTACGCTCGAACAACTCGGTGCCAACAAGGGTTTCAATTTCGGCGATCACCTTGGAGACCGCGGCCTGGGTGATGAACAGATGCTCGGCCGCACGGGTGATGCTGCCGTGCTCATCGACCGCCAGGACAACGCGGAGCTGGCGGAGTTTGATGCGCTCTGCCCATCGTGGCGCCATTTGGCCTCCTTTTGGTTATGCAAAGATAAGGCATAGGCCTGAGATTTCAGGGAATTATACCCTGACATTACCATACAGTTATGTATTAAGGCTGATTTTTCAGTTCCGACCCGATTGGCCTTCATTAAGCTGACAAATGGCCACAAGGCGCGCGGCCACGACGTCCCCCGCATGAGATGACGGAGAGCACCATGTCGATGACGCTCGCAGCGTCGGTCGAGACCCCATCCAGATTCCGCCTGATCGCCGCTGTTTCGATCGGCAACGCGCTGGAATATTTCGATCTCACCCTGTTCACGTTCTTTGCCGTGACCATCGGCAAGCTGGTGTTTCCGACCCAGGCGCCGGGAACGCAAATCCTCCTTTCACTTGGAATCTACGGCACGGGCTATTGCGCCCGGCCGCTCGGTGGTCTCGTCATTGGCGCATATGGGGATCGCCGCGGCCGCAAGGCGGCGGTCAATCTGACGCTGGTGCTGATGGCGGTTGGGACCGCGTTGATCGGGCTGACGCCGACATACGAGCAGGCCGGGCTGCTGGCGCCGTTCGTCGTGCTGGCGGGGCGGTTGCTCCAGGGATTCTCGGCCGGCGGCGAGACCGGAGCGTCGACGACGCTGCTTGCCGAATCCGCTCCCGCCGACGAACGCGGCTTTTTCGCGAGCTGGCAGGCCGCGAGCCAGGGGCTGGCCGTCATGCTCGGCGCCGGCGTGGTGTGGCTGCTCAGCGTCAGCCTGTCGCCCGACATCATGGCGAGTTGGGGTTGGCGTCTTCCTTTCCTGTGCGGCATCGGAATCGTGCCGGTCGGCCTTTATCTGCGGCGCGCGGTCGAAGAGACGCTCGAGCCTGCAACAGCGAAAGCGGCTGCACCCCGTAGTCCGGTAGGCGACGTGGTCCGGCTGCATTGGACGAGCGTGCTGTGGGCGCTGTTGGGTATGCTTGGCGCCAACGCGTCCTACGTCATCCTCAACCTCTATATGCCGACCTACGGCGTGCGCGAGCTCGGCCTGTCGCCAGCCAGCACTTCGGCCGCGGCAATGGTCGGCGGCGCCTTCATGCTGCTGTTCTCGCCGATCGGCGGCGTGCTGACCGATCGCTTCGGCCGCAAGACGTTCTTGGTGCTGTCACGCGTGCTGGTCATCGTTCTCACCTATCCCGCGTTCTTGCTGCTGACGGCTGCACCGACCACCGCGGGACTGCTGCTGATCATCGCAGTGATGAGTGCGATACAAGGGCTCGGCAGCGGCTTCTTCATCGCGCTCACCGAGAATTTCCCGAAGAACGTTCGCGTCACCGGCTTCTCGTCGGTCTACGCGCTCGGGGTGATGCTCAGCGGCGGCTTCGGCCAGTTGATCGTGACCTGGCTGATCGAGGTGACCGGCAGCAAGCTCGCTCCGGCGTTCTACGTGATCGCGATCGGTTTGGCCTCGCTCGTCGGCATCCTTAATCTCAATTATCGAACCGGCCGCGAGGAGACGGGCGCATGAACGACACCAGCGACATCTGGCAGTTGGTCGACGACCGGCAGCAGGCCTTCATCGCGCTCAGCGATCGGATCTGGGCCATACCCGAAATCTGCTACGCCGAAACCCGCTCCGCCGCCGAGCACGCGGCCGAACTCGAGCGTCATGGCTTCAAGGTCACGCAGGGCATCGCGGGAATTCCGACCGCGCTGATCGGTGAGGCCGGCGAAGGCGGTCCCGTCATTGCGATCCTCGGCGAATACGACGCACTGCCGGGCCTCAGCCAGCAAGCCGGCATCGCCGAGCCGCGCCCGATCGAGATCGGCGGCAATGGTCATGGCTGCGGGCACAATCTGCTCGGCGCCGGCGCCATGCTGGCGGCGGTTGCGGTGAGGGACTGGCTCGCTCGCCAAGGCTTGCCGGGACGTGTCAGGTATTACGGCTGCCCGGCCGAGGAAGGCGGCGCGGCGAAAACCTTCATGGTGCGCGACGGCGCCTTCAACGATGTCGACGTGGCGATCTCCTGGCACCCGTCGAGCTTTTGCGAAGTGATGCCGGCGACCTCGCTCGCAAATACTCGCATCGACTTCGCGTTTACGGGCCGCGCCGCGCATGCGGCGGTAGCGCCGCATCTTGGCCGCAGTGCGCTCGATGCCGTCGAGCTGATGAATGTCGGTGTCAACTACATGCGCGAGCACATGCCGAGCGACGCGCGCATCCATTACGCGATGCTCGACTCCGGCGGCATCGCTCCCAACGTGGTGCAGGTAACCGCCAAGGTTCGTTACGCGGTGCGTGCGCGCGATCTCGCCGGTATGCGAGAGCTGCTGGAACGGGTCCGCAAGATCGCCCAAGGCGCGGCGCTGATGACGGAGACCTCGGTCGCGGTGCAGGTGATCAGCGCGGTGTCGAACCTGCTGGGTAACGACCCGCTGGAACGCGCAATGTCCGACGTCTTTGACCAGCTCGGTCCACCACCTTTCGACGACGCCGACCGCAGCTTCGCCAGGCAGGTCCAGGCCACGCTGTCGCAAGAGGATTTCGACTTCGTTTATCGCTCCGTCGGCCAGCCGCGCGGCGACACGGCGCTGTGCGAGCAAGTCGTGCCCTTGGACGCCAAGCGCGAACCATTGATGGGTTCGACCGATGTGGGCGATGTCAGTTGGGCCGTGCCGACCGTCCAGGCCTCCGGCGCGGTCGTTGCCATCGGCACGCCGTTCCATTCCTGGCAGCTTGTAACGCAGGGCAAGATGCCGGCTGCACACAAGGGCATGGTGCATGTCGCCAAGGTCATGGCGGCGACAGCGTGCAAGGTGTTGGCCGATCCTGCGCTGCTGGCCGCGGCCAAGACAGATCACGCCGCACGCACGTCGCGCCGCCCATATCTGTGCCCGATTCCATCTGGGACCGCTCCTCCGCTCGATATGGCGCGGACATAGACAGCTATCCCTCGTTTGCCGTTCTTCGG
The DNA here is from genome assembly GCF_024519855.1 of Bradyrhizobium sp. Bra78. NCBI lineage: Bacteria > Pseudomonadati > Pseudomonadota > Alphaproteobacteria > Hyphomicrobiales > Nitrobacteraceae > Bradyrhizobium > Bradyrhizobium sp. Bra78. The sequence goes on from NZ_JALJRE010000002.1 coordinate 389,493, forward strand.
GAGATGCTGTGACCGGACTTGATGATTAAGTGCCAAGGCGCGCCTTGGCGAGTAAGGCGCGTTGTTGAGAACTGTCCTTGTGGACGCTGATAGGCGCAGTGCCCAAGGCGAAGCAGGCGAATGCAGAGCGATTCACTCTTATGGCGTGAGTTCGGCGCAAGGACGATGACACGCACCCTCATGCCAAAGTTCGACCTTGGCGTGTTGCAGGTTCTTGACGATGTCTGAGCGTGGTATCGCGCAACCCTCAATGCATTCCATTTGTTCGTCAATTGGTCGAAAATAATTCCATTGAGGAATTTAATTCCGTCGCTACACTAAATTTAGCGCAAAGAGGAAACTGACGAGGCTTTGAGATCCGAGTGCGGATGTCGTCGCCTTCCTCGCCAGCGCTCAGGCTTTCTATTTCCCAGGCTTGATTGTTCGGCGTCGGTGATCCCCGGCGTTTGAAGGCCATGGGCGTTTAAAGGGCGTGGCGAGATGACGACCAATAATCAGGTAATGTCCAACCTCGCGCGGGCGACCACTGCGACCTTGACGACCGTCCTCTTCAAGAAGGGTGTACGAAACGTCTGGATCCGGGGTACTGCGCCGCTATTGCATGGCCAACCCAAGATCGTGGGGCCGGCATTCACGCTGCGGTTCATCGCAGGCCGTGAGGACATCAACACCCCCGCTGCGTGGTCTTCGCCTGTTTCGACTCGCGCCGCCGTCGAGGCTATGCCGCCAGGCTGCGTTGCGGTCGCCGATGCATTGGGGACGACTGACGCGGGGATATTCGGGGATATCCTGTGCGCGCGCATGCGCGCTCGCGGCGTCAACGGTCTCGTCAGCGATGGCGTCGTTCGCGATCGTGCGGGCATCATCGCGAGCGAATTGCCGACCTGGTGCAACGGAATTGCCGCCCCGCCCGCCGTCGCGCAACTGGCCTTCGCCGGCTGGGAGCAGCCGATCTCGTGTGGCGGAGTGGCCGTCTTCCCGGGAGACATCATCGTGGCGGACGACGATGGCGCAATCGTCATCCCCGTCGCGATGGCCGAGGACGTCGCTTCTATCGCTGCCGAACAGGAGGATCTCGAGACGTGGATCCTTCGCGAAGTGCGCAATGGTCATCCGCTCACCGGGCTCTACCCGCTGAACGAAGAGAACGAAGCCAGATATCAGCGCGAAATGGGCCGCAACTGATGTCCGGCCGGCCCAATCGTTTGCCAGGCGCAGCCTGTTTGGCAGGTCGTGCCAAGCCTTTTGAAAGCGCTTTGTCATGATCGAGATCAACAACGTGTCCAAGCAGTACGGGGCGTTCCATGTCCTGACGGACTGCAGCACCAAGGTCGCCAAGGGAGAGGTCGTGGTGGTCTGCGGACCGTCCGGATCGGGCAAGTCAACCCTGATCAAGACGATCAACGGCCTTGAGCCGATCAACAAGGGCGACATCAGAGTAAACGGAACATCCGTGTGCTCGCCGAAGACCAATCTTTCCCAGCTTCGGTCGAAGGTGGGCATGGTGTTTCAGAATTTCGAACTCTTCCCGCATTTGTCGATCATTGAGAACCTGGCGATCGCACAAATCAAGGTCTTGGGCCGAAAGCGGAATGAGGCCGAGGACAAGGGGCGGACGTATCTGGATCGTGTCGGTCTGAAGGATCAGGCGACGAAATATCCAGCTCAACTCTCGGGCGGACAGCAGCAGCGTGCCGCGATCGCTCGCGCACTCTGCATGGATCCGATCTGCATGCTGTTCGACGAGCCGACCTCGGCTCTCGATCCGGAAATGGTCAGCGAGGTTCTGGACGTCATGGTCCAGCTCGCGGGAGAGGGCACCACGATGATGTGTGTCACCCACGAAATGGGTTTTGCGCGAAAGGTGGCGGATCGCGTGATCTTCATGGATGCGGGCAGGATCATCGAAGACACCTCGAAAGCCGAATTCTTTGGAAATATCGAGGCGCGAACCGACCGTGCGAAGCAGTTTCTCTCTCGAATTCTCCAACATTAGACGTTGTCGCTGGCCAGAACCGAAGGGACAGACAACGTATGTTCAAGAATTATTCCTGGGACTGGGGCGTGTTTCTGCAGCCCGTATCGACCGGAGAGCCCACGAATTATCTGGGGTGGCTGCTTGCCGGATTGTACAACACGGTCGTCCTGGCGCTGTCAGCAAGCCTGATCGCATTCGCGGTCGGTGTGGTGATGGGGGTGCTCCGCACGACCCCGAACCGGTGGCTTGCGGCATTGGGAACGACCTATGTCGGCATATTCCGAAACATCCCGGTGATCGTTCAGCTGTTCGCCTGGTACTTCGTGCTCCCCGAACTGCTGCCATCCGGTATGGGGATGTGGTTCAAGCAGCTTCCCGCTTCAACCCAGATGATGACATCCGCCGTGCTGTGCCTGGGCCTGTATATGGGCGCACGCGTGTGTGAACTGATCCGCTCCGGCATCGAGACGCTGCCCAAGGGACAACGATCCGCGGCTCTCGCATTGGGGCTGACGCTGCCTCAAGCCTACCGGTACGTTCTGCTTCCCGTCGCTTTCCGTGTCGCAATTCCCCCGCTGACCTCCGAAATGATCAACGTATTCAAGAATTCGGCCGTGGCCTCGACGATCGGTCTATTGGAGCTGTCCGCTCAAGCGCAGCAGCTTGTTGATTACACGGCTCACCCTTACGAGTCTTTCGCGGTGGCCACGGCAGTGTACATCTTGATCAACGTGATCGTCGTTTTGATCATGCGTCAGGTCGAAGTGTCAGTACGTTTGCCTGGCTATATCGGGGGCAAGTCATGACCGCTATCGACTTGTTGTCGGATATCACGAACTCACTCCCCTCTCTTGCGGCAGGCATGGTCACGAGCCTCAAGATCACCGCGATAGCGGTTGTCTTCGGTATCGTCTGGGGCGCGATTCTCGCCGTCATGCGCCTGTCTTCTTTCAGACCCTTTGCGCTGTTCGCGCAAGGGTACGTGATGCTTCTCCGTTCCATTCCCTTGATCATGGTGTTGCTCTGGTTCTTCCTGATGGTGCCACAGCTCATCCAGAACCTGTTTGGCGTGTCGCCGCGCACCGACATTCGTTTGGTCTCGGCGATGGTGGCATTTTCCCTTTTCGAGGCTGCCTATTACTCCGAGATCATCCGCGCTGGGATTCAGGCCGTGTCGCGGGGCCAGCTGAGCGCGGCCAACGCATTGGGTATGCCGTATCTGATGGCGATGCGGCTGATCGTGCTTCCCCAGGCCTTGCGCGCCACGGTTCCCGCACTCCTGACGCAGGGCATCGTCCTCTTCCAGGACACGTCCCTCGTCTACGTCATCGGCCTCGCCGATTTCTTCCGGTCTGCGAAGAACATCGCCGATCGTGACGGGAACACGGTCGAAATGATCCTTTTTGCAGGCAGCGTGTATCTCGTCATTTCGCTGCTTGCGTCCGCCGGCGTGCAGTTTCTTCAAAGAGGAGGACGATATGTCAAAATGGGCTAATTCTCTGATGCTCGGTGCCCTGTTAGTCGGCTCGCCTGCGTTTGGTCAGGAAGGCGGCACTTTGGCAAAGGTCAAGGCAAACGGCGTCATCACGCTCGGGGTTCGGGACTCTGCCGTCCCGTTCTCTTATCTTGACAATGACCAACAGGTGATCGGCTATTCCAGAGAACTTTGCGGACTTGTCGTCACGGCGCTCAAACAGAAACTGAACCTGCCGGATCTTGCGGTGAAGGAGGTGACCACCACGCCTTTGAGCCGCATCCCGCTGATCATCAACGGCACGATTGACCTGGAGTGCGGCTCAACGACCAACAATACGACCCGGCAGAAGCAAGTCGCTTTCTCCGATACGACATTCGTCATCGGTACACGGATGCTCGTGAAGAAGAGCGCCGGCATCAAGGAGTTTGCCGATGTTGCCGGGAAGAACGTCGTCACCATAGCGGGCACGACCCCGGAGCAGATCCTTCGTGAGGTCAATAACAAGAATAATCTGAAGATGAACATCATCAGCGCGAAGGATCATGCTGAATCGTTCCTGACGTTGCAGACCGGTCGCGCGGCCGCTCTCTTCATGGATGACGCGCTCCTTTACGGCCAGATGGCAAAATCGTCGGATGCCAAGGACTACGAGATCGTCGGACAACCCCAATCATTCGAAGCCTATGCGCTCGTCCTGCGCAAGGATGATCCGGATTTCAAGGCGCTTGTCGACGAAACGCTCGTCGCGTTCATGAAGTCCGGCGGGGCGAGCGAGCTCTACAAGAAATGGTTCATGTCTCCGATTCCGCCCAAGGGTATCAACTTGAACTTCCCGATGTCCGAGCAGCTTCGCGAGGCATTTGAGAAGCCGAATGACAAGGCTTTTCAGTAGTGCAGACACTGCGTTCCGAGCCGTATCACAAAGTGCGCCATGGCTGACGGCCTCACGTGCTGAGGGGCCGTCCAGGCGCGGACGCGCGTCCAGCTAAGCAAGCGAGATTGAATAATGTCACCAGAAGAGAAGATCGTGGCCATGGGATTGACGTTGCCAGCGGCGTTGCCGCCGAGAGGCAACTACGTTTCCTATCGCCGAGTTGGAGAAGTCTTGTTCTTGGCCGGTCATGGGCCTCGACTGGCAGACAACACGTATCGCCTTGGGAAGGTCACCTCGGAGGCGGATATTCCACGGGCCTATGCCGATGCACAGCTGACTGGCCTAAACATGCTCGCGACCTTGAAGAGTGCGGTTGGCGAGCTTAGCCGGATCGTGGCGGTCGCGAGAGTGATCGGCATGGTCAACGCCGAACCGACGTTTACGAAGCACCCGAAAATTATTGACGGTTGCTCGGATCTGTTGGTCGAGGTCCTCGGCGACGCAGGTCGTCACGCTCGTGCGGCAGTTGGGGTATCTTCGCTTCCAAACGGTATGACCGTCGAGATCGAGGCGATCGTTCACATTGCCACATGACGTTGCGAGCCGCTGGAGCGTAAGGAGCGGGTGTTCTGATTAAGAGAACGCCGCGAGCGCGTACGCATACTATTGGGCCGGAGTAGCCGCTGCCATACTCGACGAGGATTGCTCGGATGAGAAGGCAGTTGAGGCGGATCAGAAAGCGTCATCCACGAGACCACCCGGTCACAGCCCAAGACAAGGTCATATCGTTACAACTTGCAAGCTGCTGATTGGAGCGCGCCATCATGAAAAGGGTTAGTTCTGGGATCAATCACGTCGAGTACGCGATGGGCGAGCTCCGCGTCGTTGCTCTGCGTGACGGTTACGTTGACATGCCGCCCAGCAGATTGCGTCAGACGGACGGGCGGCCATTTGGGGCCGAGCTTCCGCAGCAGGTCGACTTGGTCGAAGGTCGGCTTCGTTTGTCGGTCAATGCCTTTCTCATCATTGACGGTGATCAGCACACGCTCATCGACACCGGAGCATCAAACTCGTGGGAGCCAACGATGGGCCTCCTGTTGAGTGCTCTGAGCGAGGCAGGCGTGGTCCGCGGGGCGATTGATACGGTCGCTTTGACGCACACGCATTCCGATCATGCAAATGGGCTTGTGGCCGCCGACGGGGCCGACGCATTTCCCAATCTTCGTCGACTATTTGTCCCCCGTGAGGAACTCTCGATGTTCGACAGAACCGAAAGGCTGGCTCGATTCCGGCCGCGCCGTTTACCATTGAATGACGGGTGCAAGCTGAGCGACTGCATCACGTCCATGCAAGCTCATGGGCACGAGGTCGGTCACACAGGGTTCGAGGTTTCGAGCAACGGCGAAACGTTGTTGGTTTGGGGAGATATCGTCCACGTGCCCTCGATCCAATTTGCCAGGCCCGAGCTGAGCTGGGAGTTCGATGCGGATCAGAGTGAGGCCCGTGCCACCCGGCAGAAATCGCTTCATCGCGCCGCACAGGCAAACGTGGCTGTCGCGGGCGCTCATCTGGACTTTCCCGGCATTGGGATGGTGTCTGGCGGTGGCGGCACGTTCCATTTCAGATCGCTGTGAAAGGTTCGAAGGCAATTCTGACCGGCCGCGACGCTGGTTGTGCTCGAATTCGAAAGTTGCTGGTGATCCGCTGCCGTTTGCGGAGCCGCCGTTAGGCGACAAAAGACGGCAATGCGCCTCTCTAGGGCGTTTCCTCCCATAACTTAGCGGGGTCTCGTGAGAGACCCCGCCATTTTTCGCCAGGGAAGGAAAGCGCGAGGGGACGAATGTTGGGTTGAGGGGTGTCGCGCTGGTCGCATTTGCGCGCGGATTTGAGAGCTCAGGAGAAGCAAGGATGATCGATATCGAGGCCATCGCAAAACTCGACCGCGCTTGTACTCTCCACCCATTGACTAATCTTAAGGAGTTCGCCCTCGGGAAGGTTGGACCGACGATAGTTACTGGCGGAAAGGGAATTCGTATCGAGGATGCGGAAGGTCGTAGTTACATCGATGGATTTGCCGGCCTCTACTGCGTCAACGTCGGATATGGCCGAACCGATGTTGCCGCAGCAATCGCGCGGCAAGCCTACAATCTCGCATACTACCACAACTATGCAGCTCATACGACCGAACAGCTGGCCATTCTGTCTGATCGCGTGATCCGAATGGCGCCAGGTACCCCTAGCAAGGTGTTCTTCGGGTTGTCCGGATCAGATGCGAATGAGACACAAGTAAAGCTCGCTTGGTACTACAACCATCTTCGTGGGCAGCCTCGAAAGAGAAAAATCATTTCTCGCAGGCTTGGCTACCACGGCTGTTCCGTGTTCTCGAGCTCCATGACGGGACTATCTTTCTTCCACGATAACATGGACCTTCCAGTCCCCGGCGTACTGCACACCGGAGCGCCCCACTTCTACCGGGAGTCCGAACCAGGTGAGACGGAGGAGGAATTTTCCCGTCGTCGCGCGGCCGAGCTCGAGGGGCTCATCGTGAGAGAGGGAGCGGAAACGGTTGGTGCCTTTATTGCTGAGCCGGTACTGGGAACGGGAGGAATCGTGCCGCCCCCTCGGGGATACTGGCGCGAAGTGCAGGCCGTGCTTCGGCGATATGATGTCCTTCTGATCGCCGACGAAGTGATCTGCGGGTTTGGACGAACCGGGGCAAACTTCGGCAGCTTGCTGTACGATATAGAACCTGATCTCACTACAATCGCGAAAGGGCTGACATCCGGATATGCTCCTCTTTCAGGCGCCATCATTAACAAGAAGATCTACGATGTCATGGAGGAGGCGGCAGATCGGGTCGGTGTATTCTCGCATGGGTATACTTATTCCGGTCATCCAATTTCGGTTGCAGCAGCCAACGCCGTTCTCGATATCTTCGAAAAAGAAAGGCTTAGCGATAGAGCCCGCATCGTGGGTGCGCATTTTCAAAGGCGGCTCAAAGAGCGCTTTGCCCAAATGGAAGTGGTCGGCGATGTGCGAGGTGTAGGTCTGCTCGGTGCGGTTGAGTTTGTGGCCGATCGCACAACCAAACGCCGATTTGATCCTAATCTTAAGGTCGCCGCCAGGATCGTTAAAGCTGCCCGTGATCGCGGTCTTATTGCGAGGGGAATGCCACATGGCGATATTCTCGGGTTCGCGCCGCCTCTGGTCGTTTCTGAATCTGAGATCGATGAGATCGTGGAAATTGCTTATGCGGCGACCATGCAAGTCGTCGACGAACTGGCTAGATAAATCTCCGGTAGCCACCTGGATCGGTGGGGTGGGCCGATAGTGTGCCTCTTCGGACAAGAGAGAATCCAGCGGGGCAGGCCGAGCGCGGAAAGGGCACTTTCGCTAGAGCGAAGGCAAAGACGCGCGAGCTTGGCCAGGTTTCCCTTTCATTCCTTTTGGTTGAATCACTCTCAAAAAGCGTTCCCTTGTGCAATTTCGGCGTGGTTTCTAATGTCCATCGATGCGCTCCCACGCTGAATGCTTAATCAATAGACCCTGGAGAAGTCGCAATGAATGCACCGGTGCTCATTCGGACTGTCGACACGCATGCGGAGGGGATGCCGCTGCGCGTCATCGTCGAGGGGTTGCCGCCCATTCGTGGCAACTCGATGCACGAACGGCTGGCGTGGGCCAGGACGAATCTGGAGTGGGTACGAGATCTACTCGTCAACGAACCCAGGGGCCACGGGCCCATGATGTTCGCTATCCTCACGCCACCCGTGCTCCCTGACTCCGATTGGGGTGTGATCTACATGAGCGGGGGTGGCTTCTGGCCGATGTGTGGGCACGGAACGATTGGCCTTGTCACGATGCTTGTCGAGCGTGGACTGGTTCAGGTCAAAGAGCCGGTTACCGAAGTTCGACTAGATACGGCTGCCGGCTTGATTGTCACAAGCGTCCGGGTGGAGTCTCGAAAGGCTGTCAACGTAACTTTCACGAACGTGCCCTCCTACGTTCTTGCGCCAAATGCTCGTATCGAGGTGCCCGGTTTTGATAAAATTGTGGTCGATGTGGCCTACGGCGGGAACGTGTACGCGATGATTGATGTCAAGCAGCTAGGGTTGCGGGTTCGTCAGGAGGATCTTCACACGCTTGTTGACCTAGGACTGGAAGTTGTCAAAGCAACGCGCGAGCAAGTTCGATACAGGCAACCAACAGGAGTCGATCTCGGTCGGCTTAGTTCGTCGCTCTTTACGGAAGAGCCGGAACAAGGCGCTCCGGCGCGCAACCTCATGGTCAAAGAGCCGCGCTATTTTGACCGCTCGCCTTGCGGTACGGGGACCTCAGTGCGAATGGCCCTGGCTCACTCCCGTGGTGAAATCGGACTGAACCAACCGCTCGTTTGCGAGTCGATGTTCGGCACACGCTTTGAAGGGCGGTTGGTCAGCTGCACTGATGTCGACGGCATTCCCGCGGTTGTCCCACAGATCACGGGGCGCGCCTGGATCATCGGTGGGGCTGAATTCACGCTTGACCCGTCGGATACATTTCCAAGGGGATTGAAGTATTGATCGGCATTGAGGTCTAAAAGGAGACGTCTCTGGGCCACTTGTAACCGCCGGATGAACGTGAAGCCAGTGCGGTAGTGCAATGACAATGATCGTGCGACGAATGCCCAGTTTCTGCCAGATAAGCCCAGCGGTGCGACCAGTAAGTCATTGATTGTTCTCTACTCGCTGCTATCTCTTAATCTGCTGCTCTGTCGTAACCGCTCGCTAGCGAGGCATGGCGCGACGCTGGTGGGCAGCGCATCGTTCGATGGCTTTCAGGACCAGGTAGCGAGACTAGCCCTATCGACCCGTTAGGCGGAGGTATGCGTGCATCCAGCGAGATAAGCTGTTGGGCTCCGAGGAAGCGCGGCGTTGTTCACCGTTCTCGCTCCAGAACGCCGCAATGAAATCGCAACGAATTGGGTGAAACGAGCGTGAACAAAACGGGACGGAAGTGCCCGTCACAGCGAGAAAAATCAACAACTTAGAAGATGCTCACTGCGTTCGGGACGCAGGGGTCGCAGGTTCGAATCCTGCCACTCCGACCAGAAATCATTAGGTTTTTCCTTCTGATCGTTGGTCGTTCCCGAGTCAACCACCGTTTCAACCCCCGAAACATACCGGCCCTTTTTACCAATCGCCGTAGCTGCCCCCTGCAAAAAGTCAGGGTGGTGGTGGCCATAAGTGTCCTGCAGGACCTCGGGAGACATGCCCAGGAACCCTGCCGCCTCCCAGCCCAGAGTGGCACGCCACGCTGCATAGCTATGTCGCAGCGCCCCGACCGCGCACCCAATCCCGCAACGGGACCTGAACGGAGACGTTGACCGTCGCGAGGACGGCGATCCACGAGATGCCGGCGATCAGGCACACCGCAAGTCCGATCCCGGGCAAGCGCGTCGGGTCCGAAGTTCGCCCTCATCCAGGGCAGCATGAACGCACCGACGACAGCCCCAGGCCGATCGCCCCGAGCAAGATGCCGTAGAGTTCTGGACCGCCGGCGACCTGATTGCACGCGACGAGCTCGAGCTGCCCTGAAGCTTAGCCAACCAATCCTCGCAGTCGTGCCGCCCTTGATGATGTCTTTCGCGATAGCGCGCAGCTTCGCTTCATCCCAAGGCTGGTGAGGACCCCCCCAGTCAGCCGTGTCGGGCGTCATGGATTGTGCCGAGGGACCATCATCGCTGTCAGGAATGCTCTTGCGATGTGAACGGGCAACTACGCGCGATCTGAGACTTTGGTCTGAAACTTCACCGGACCTAGGCCAGCGCGCATGAGACCTATGTACCTTGTTCCATGTCATTCCCCGGCGCAGGTTCGGCTTGGCTGGATCGTGATTGTGCAGGGGCTAGACATGTATCTCTCCAAAAACGAGTCAAAGCGCCGCTTGAAAGAGGCTGAGGACGCGCGCGCGAACCGCCTCGAGATTGTCAGCGCCCTTTCGCAGGGCACTATTTCGAAGCGCGATCTGTTTCGATGGGGCCTTCTGACGGCAACAGGCGCAATCCTGGCGAAGAACGGATTGAGTCCATTCGCAACAAGTGCATATGCGCAGGTGCCGACAGGCACGCCGCCAAGTCCTCTGTTCGGCGCAAAGAAATTCACCCACCGGATGCCGCGCCAGGAATTGCAGAAGCCAATTCCACTGTTGCGCCAGACCAATGGCGACGCGGCGTGGCAAGTCGCTCCTGGGGTGAACGAGCCTGCCGCCAGGAATTTCTCGTACCACACCGACTACGACAATTCGGGACGCGCCGGCTATCGCAATCCGGTCACCTATATCGGGCCGATGGAAGGGCGTCCGCCGGGGCCGCTATTCGCGCACCAGCGCTGGGAGGAGTTCTATCCGAAAGTCGGCTATCTGATGTCGATGGGCCAATGCCGCTCGGCGACGAAGTTCTGTGACGAGATGCCTGACCAGAATCCGAACGCCGTGTGGTCGTTCGGACCGCGACCGCCCGGAATGCAGGGCGCGCGGGAGGGGCGAAGGACGGGCTATGGCGCGCCGTGCCTGATCAAGGCCCGCTACGGCGAGCCCGTACTGACGCGAATCTATAACGATCTGCCGGTCGATCGCGCCCTCAACGGCGGCTTTGGGCGCAACGAAATCTCGATCCATTTCCACAATGCGCACAATGGCGCCGAGAGCGACGGCGCCTGTAACGCTTACCATTTTCCCGGGACGTTCTACGATTATCACTGGAGCACGGCGCTGGCGCGACGCGACATGCCGAGCGTCTGGCTGACCAGCGATCAGAATCACCTGCGCAAGGCCTCAGGTCCCGACGATGGAGACGGTGTTGTTCCGGTCGCCGGAGATTTTCGCGAACTACAGGGGACGCTGTGGCTGCATGACCACCGGTTCTTCTTCACTGCTGAGAATGTCCATAAGGGAATGTTTGCGAGTTGCAACTTCTACAGCGGTCCCGACCGCGGCAGCGATAGGGCCGACCGAAACAACATCAATCTGCGACTGCCAAGCGGCAATCGACTCGCCTGGGGCAATATCGATTTCGACGTCAATCTGGCGATCACCAACCCCGCCATGGACAAGGATGGCCAGCTGTTCTTCGATATTTTCGACACCGACGGATTCGTCGGCGACATGCTTCTGGTCAACGGGTCCTATTATCCGTATTTCGAAGTCCTTCCCCGCCGGTATCGCTTCCGCATCCTGAACGCCGCGATGTCGCGTTTCATCAAGCTGGCGCTGGCCGTGAACAAGAGCCTGAGGTTTGCGCCGGAAACGCCGGTCCCCTTCTATTTTATCGCCAATGACGGAAATTTTGTCGTGAGCCCGATCCAACTCACTCAGCTTGACGAGCAGGGCGTCGCGGAGCGCTACGATATCGTCATCGATTTTTCCGCGTTCCGGCCCGGCGACAGCCTGTACCTCCTCAACCTCCTGAAGCAGTCGGATGGACGCAAGCCGGATGGTGCTGTCTCGCTGAAGAAGGCCTTCAAGGGAGAGGAAGATCCGTGCGTCGGCCCCATCCTTGAATTCCGTGTCGTTTACTCGCTGAAGAGCGTTGACGATCCGAGCACGACCTATACGGCGGAAAGTCCGGATCCCAGCGTCGACCTGAGCGATCCGGATTGGAAGTCGGGTCGGCGGACGCTGACAACGCAAATTCCAGTGGTCGCGCCGGTTCGGGAAAGGGTGATCGAGTTCGGGCGGTTCGGCGATGGAGACTCGCGCAACAATCCAGAAAAACAATGCATCCCGGACTGCGGCGACACTCAGATATTCCCATGGTCGATCCGCGTGAACGGGCAGGCGGCGCACACGCTGAATGCAAACCGGATCTCGGCCCTCATTCCCAAGCCCGGTGAAGTCGAGCATTGGACCCTCATCAACGGCGGGGGCGGATGGGATCATCCAATCCACCTCCATTTCGAAGAGGGCGTCACTATCAATCGCGGTGTGGGCACGATCCCCGCAACTGAACTGCTGGTGAGGAAGGATGTCTGGCGGTTGAGGCCGGACGGCCGGGTCAAGTTCCAGGTTCGGTTTGGCGAATTTGGCGGTGCCTATGTCAACCATTGTCACAACACGGTTCACGAAGACTTCGCCATGCTGTTGCGATACCAGCTGCTGTCGCCGCCGCCTGGCGATCCTGATTTTGCCAAGACTGGGTCAAAGCCGCACTACCAGCCGACGATGACGCCGCTTCCGTCCGCGAGCGGCGTGACCTGGAAGCAGCCCGAAGTCTTGCCGGAGGCGGATCCGGTCAACAGCCGCTTCTTCACGGGTCCTGTTTCGAAGACTTAGGGGGCGAACATGCGCATCAACGTGGCGTCACTCGCGCATTTCTGGAGGAGAGCGGCGGCAAGCAGCTGGCTTGCTGCGCTCGTCATGTTTGTCTTCACCGGGATAACGCAGGCCGCAGAAACGCGCTGGAAGGAGGGTTACATCCCCAACGTCCCGGTGGTCACGCAGGATGGGCGTACGTTGCTGTTTTATGATGACGTGATGAAGGGCAGGATCAGCATCATCAGCTTCATTTACACCAGCTGTCGCGACATCTGCCCGGTCGTGACGGCGAGGCTGTCCCAGCTTGAGGACAACCTCGGCGACAGCGCGGGGCGGGATTACTTCTTTGTATCGATCAGCATCGATCCGCTGAATGATACGCCCGACAAGCTGAAGGAGTACAGCAAGGCCTTCGGCATAGGATCGCGCTGGCTCTTCCTTACCGGCAAGGCGCAAGACATCGAGCTCATTCGGCATCGGCTTGGTGAACGCAGCAGGGCTCTGACCGAGCATCGTAACGAAGTCCTTTTGTTCAACGACGTGACCGGCGAGTGGGAGAGGAATTCGGCATTTGGCGATATCAACGTGCTGGCGTCAGCCGTTCGCGCCATGGATCCCGTTCAACGCGCCGCCTTACGGCCCACAGAGCAGGCCAATGCGGGTACGTTCGTGGACGACCCGTTGAATCTGCCGGGACAGGCTCTGTTCCTGAAAACCTGTGGCGGGTGCCATACCATCGGACGCGGCAATAGAGTGGGTCCCGATCTCCAGGGCATCAGTACCCGAAGGAGCCGCGATTGGCTCACCGCCTATATCATGAAGCCGGAGAAGATGAGAGCCAGCAAAGATCCCGCCGCGCTCGCGCTTGCCCAAAAATATCCGGAAGTGCGGATGCCAAATCTGGGACTGTCGGAATTCGATTCGAGCGACGTCATCGCCTACATCGAGGCAATGACGTACGCAAGGCGTGCGGACGAGTCCACGCCACACGCCCACCACCATCATCATTGATGTGAAACCGGCCGGCGCGAAGCAGCGCTATCTGGCACCAAGCTGAATTTCGAAGGTTTTGCGCAGGACGTTTCCGTCACTTCCTGCCACTGAATAGGCTGCCGTGTAGCTGCCAGGCGTCCACTCGGCAGCTTTGCGTTTTCGTCCGGAAGCAACGAAGTACTGGGCCTTGTTGCGGTCGAGAGCGGGCGCCTCGTACTCCGAAAGGATGACGCCGTCGGGATCGCGGACCGTGACGGTCTGTTGATCGCCTTCCCGCAAGCCGATCACGCGGACGTAGGCAATAAGCGCCTCGGATTGCAAGCTCACGGGATATTTCGTTACTTCGCCGGACTCGATCTGGTCCATGGTCGGAGAGTGATCGGTGAAGCCGACGTTGAGGATTTCCCGCGACCGGTATTTCAACTGGTCGCTCGTCAATCCGGTCCAGATGGAATGCCCGCTCCCGCAGAGCGTGGGCTCCGATTCGTAAGCGAACGGGTCCACGATCTTGTTCCGATGCCTTACCGTGAGATGAAGGTGCGGAAACTCCGTATCGCCGGAGAGACCGATCAGGCCGATCGGATGCCCTGGCGAGACGCGCTCGTTTCTGCTGACGCGCACGCTGCCCCTGGCCAAATGGCAGTATTGGGTCTTCCATCCATTGGCGTGATCGATAACCACGCCGTTGCCGCATTCCTTGCCTTTGATTGCCGTCCTGCCGATCGTGCGTACCGAAATGTCATCAATCTCGTCACGGATCGCGGTGACCGTACCGGCAGCAGTCGCGAGGACTTCCACGCCCTGACGCTGAACAGCCATATCGGGAATTCTGATATCGGTACCGTCGTGGGCGTCGTAACTTCGACCGCCGCATTGATAGTCCCGAACCTGGTCGGTGCCATCATGGTCGACATAGCTCTGGATGAAGCAGGTGGAGCCTAGCACGCATCGGACGGGGAAGAGCAACTCGATCTCGTCGATTGCGCCCGCGCTAGCCGGAAGAACGACAGAGAGAAGAAGACTTGAAAGCAGCCGGAGGCCTGTCGCAGAACGCACCATACCGTCCGTCCTCCAGCCTGGGCTGGCAGCGTCATTCCTTTCGCACGAAAAGCCGCACTCGTGGATGCCTGGATTCTTACGAATGCAAACTGACCGGTGAGCGGGATTCGTTGAATTTCTGCGCAGCGATCACCACTTCCAGACGATTGCGAACCTGCAACTTCTGCATCAGGGCCGTCATGTAGTGCTTGACGGTCTTCTCGCTGATCTTGATCGCAATTGCGATCTCCTTGTTGGTCTTGCCATTCATGAGCAGGCGAACAATTTGCCGTTCGCGAATACTCAGGATCACAGCCTGCGCGGCCTTGCGCCTCAGCGAAGCGTCGCGAAGCCCGGCAATAACCCTGCTTGCGAAGCTCTGCGTTATATATGTCTCGCCGCTTTGAACCGACCAGATGGCCTGTATCAATTCGGCGGTGTTGCTTCCCTTCAGGACATAACCGCTGGCGCCCGCGTCCAGTGCGCGGATGGCCGAATCGACGCCGGTAGCTGCTGTGAAGGCAACGATTTTCGTCGTGGGCGAAATCCTTATCGCGTTCTCGATCGCGGCGTAGACGTCGCCCGGAATGCTGAGATCGACCACGGCGACCTGTGGCTGATTCCGTTCGCAGAGGTCGATAACATCGTAGGCTGTTGTCCCCGATCCAACGATCTCGAAACCCTTGGTGCGACGTAGCAGAGCGTGAATGGCTTCGATCATCAGCGGATGATCATCGATGACGGCAATTGTGACCGTACTCATGATTACTCCTACAAATTTCTTGTCGCACAAAGCCGGCGGCTCGGCCGGCCTGGAAGCCGAAACGCACGTCAGTCAAAACCAGGCGATCCAGTTCAGCGAAAATTAGGTAACGATCAATATTCCATATTCTTAGTACAGAAATCTCGAAAGTAAATGCAGATTGAAGGATGATGTTAATGTTATGTCGGCCCCGCGGCAAATTGGTTCGCCAAACGACAACGCCGCTACCTTAGTCCGTCAGGCTGGCGAGTGGTATCTTCACCGAAACACGAGTTCCGTCTGTCAATGAGATCACATCCAGCGATCCGTTGAACGCTTCGACGCGTCGGCGGACCCCGTTCAATCCCAGCCCTGCATGGTGACCTCGCTTGTGCGCCTGCGGTGGCGCAGTGGTTCTTGCTCCACTGTCGCTTACGACAACCGTTAGCGAGTTATACTCAATATATACAGCCACACGTTGTCCGTTTCCGCGGGCGTGCTGATATGCGTTGTTCAGCGCCTCCTGGACGATTCGGTACAGGCAGACTCGCAGCGGCGCGGGACATAATGGAAGATTTTCGATCTCCGATTTGACAGTTGTACCGGTCCTGCCTTCATGCTGTCGAACGGCGAGGCGCAAGGTTTCGGTCGTTGAGAGATCGCTGAGCTCGGGCAATACTAGGCCAGTCGCGATGTCGCGCAACTCGGTCAGCGTACCGTTCAGCAGTTCGTCAACATCTGCGACAGAGGGCCTACCATCGTCGGGGGCTTCCGGATCGTTTGTCTCCAGCAGCTCGCCGAGCTTCAGGCCGAGTACCGTCAGGACCTGGATTGGCCCGTCGTGAAGGTCTTGACCGAGTTGATTCAGGAAGCGCTCGTTCGATTGAATCGACTCCAACCGCGCGTTATCTGCTTCCTGGCGCAGTTTGTCGTTAAGAAGCGCCAGCGCAGCCGTTTGCGCCACTTTTTCCTTCAAGGCGACGCGGTGCCTTCGGACAGTGCTGGCTGCGCGCTTAACCAGCAGGAACAGCACGAACATCATCGGTGCCGCGATGGCGGCAACGATGGCAACCGACTTGATCCGGATGTCCCGCAACTCGCCGGCGAGCCTTTCGCCGTCGTTGAGGACCTTGCCTGCCGCGATGATCTCCTTCGTTCCCGACCGGTACAGCGGGGCGTAGACCTCGATCATGGGGTGCTGCGATACTTGATCGGCAATTTCTCGAATGGCTGCCGTCGCCTGTCCCAGAAGAGCGGCGTTCATCTCGGTCGGGATGGACTTCGTTCCGACACGATGCTTGTTGCCGCTGGAGTAGGCCAAGGTGCCGTCGCGCCGCCAGACCTCGATCGATTTCGAACGTCTGCCAAGCCTTGTCTCGAATATCTCGTCGAGCTTCTTGACGCTATCGTCCGACAATTTGTTGGCGGTTGCGAGCTCCTGCACCAACGGACTCAGAAAAAGATCGAGAAGTGATGCGCCTTCTTCGGCAGCCGTTAGCGTCAAGCTCGTCTGCAAGGCGTTGGACACGGCATAAGCAAGCAGTGTCATCGAGCAGATGATGGTGACTGCTGCCGCAAGCAGGAAGGTCGGCAGCAATCGCGTGGGACGCTGTAAAATGTCGGCCGAGGCCAATCCAATTTGCCAACCGGGCTGCGACATGGACGATATTCTTGAATCCAATGACATCGACTCGCCACACCACTCCGAGAAAAAACCAAATTCGATCCGGGTTATTCCCGGAACTGACCTTTCGCGTCCTTATGCCGCACTGTTGCAAACGTCATCGAGAGGATGTTTGAACGTATCGCGACGACAGTCCGGGAAAGTTAGGCAATAAATCCGGGAAATTTCGGCAATAAAAACGCCGCTTCCTTGCCACACCGATGAAACACAGGGGCATGGACGGGGCGCGTGAGACCGCGGCGCCAATTGTCCGTGCCCCAAAAGCGTCGAGGCGCAGGAACGCCGGTACGAGGCAAGCAACAATGGTTTCGGGCTTGTGGCTTGCTATCGACCTACGTCGCCGCGCGATGAGACCAAGGTCCGAGCAATCACCCCGGCTTCAGTCCCGACGAAGCTGGGACCTTGTCCCCTACCTCTCTGATCGTTTGCGGGCCTTAGTGGGCGCATCGCAAACGTTCCTGAGCAGCAGGGGATCCAGTCATGAGCACCAGCTTCGTCGTCAACCTCGCCGACCTCACCAAGATCCTGGACCAGATCAAGGTAGCTGAACGGAATGTTGCGGGAGAGAGCCTGGTCGATATCATCGGTCAGGACGCGGCGCTGCTGCCGATCGGACTGCGCACTGTGGACGGCAGCTTCAATCACCTTTTGCCGGGGCAGAGTCAGGTCGGCGCTGCCGACGAGATATTCCCGCGATTGCTAACCCCGGTCTACATCAACGAGGCTGACGGCGACACCATGATGCTGGTTCCTCCGGGAACCCCGGGTTTTCCCAACGGCCTGTTCGTGACCAACACCAATTATGATCCCGCGGTCCCGGTGGCTCCCGGTGCATTCGTCAACCCGCACAGTGTGGCCGATGCCGATCCGCGCATCATCTCCAACTTGATCGTGGATCAGACCCTATCCAATCGCTCCGCGCTGGTCGCCGCGCTCCAGGTGGTGGGCGCCGCCGACCCGAACGCGGCCGCCGACTCGATCCTGGCGGCGCGTGCCGCGGCGATCGCGGCTGCGGGCAACAGCGCCACCCACGGCGCTTATGTCGCCGCTGACGTCTCGGCCCTGGCGGTGAATAACGGCATGGCCGACGTGCTCGCCAAGCTGGTCGAGTTTCGCAACGGCATGAACGACAATTCGTTCGACCCGGCCGACCAGGCGGCGGTCGGCGACGCAGCTTCGGCCGCTCATACGGCCAAGTTGGCGCAAGATGCCGTCGTCGTCGCGCTGCAATCCGCAACCGGCGTCGCACAATCCGACATCGACAAGGCCGCGACCCTGCAGACGGCACTGACCGCGATGGACACCGCGCTGAGCGGCTATTCCGCAGCGCTCGGCGACGGACTGTCGTTTTCCGAATTCGCCCAGATCCTCCAGGCGCAGGTCGATGTGGCTGGATATTCCGCCATGGCGACGTCGAACCTCGCGGCGCTGGTGGCGGCCGAGCAAGGCACCACCGCGGCCGGCGCTTCCGCGGCCCTTGTCGCTGCGCTGCAGGACAACGGCCTCGAGATTTCGCCGGATGGTTCGCTTCTGATCGAGAACCGGTCTCCGGACATCGGCCTTTCCCCGCCCAACAGCGCCTGGATGGCCTTCTTCGGCCAGTTCTTCGACCACGGTCTGGACCTTGTGACGAAGGGTGGTAACGGCACTATCTACATGCCGCTGCAGGCAGACGATCCGCTGATCGCGGGCGCTGACCACATCCTCGGCACCGCGGACGACCTTCCGCCCGAGCTGCGCTTCATGACGCTGTCGCGCACCACGCCGTTCGACGCGAACGGCAACCCGAACCCGAACGGCACCGAGTCGCAGAACACCACGACGCCGTTCGTCGACCAGAACCAAACTTATACTTCCAGCGCCTCGCATCAGGTCTTCCTGCGCGAATACAAGTTCACCGTCGATTCGAATGGCGACAATGTCGCGGATTCGTTTGCGGCCAACACCGGTCATTTGCTCAACGGCGCTCATGGCGGCATCGCCAATTGGTCCGAGGTGAAAGCCCAGGCAGCGACGAAGCTCGGCCTGATGCTCAACGATGCCGACGTGCTCGACGTGCCCCAGCTGGTGGTCGATGCCTACGGTCGCTTCAAGCCTGGAGCGCACGGCTACGCCCAGGTCATGGTGACCGTAACCGAGGTGGTCGGCGCCCAGACCTTCACGACCCTGATGACCGTCGAGGGTAAGGCAGGGGGCCTCGACCTCCATAACATTACGCTGGCAGACCTGCCCGCCAGCTTTACGCCGCACGCCGGCGCGACCTCGTTCTCAGTCCACACCGTCGGCACCGGCCACGCTTTCCTCAACGACATCGCCAATACGGCGGCCCCGGTCATCGTCAATGGCCAGTTGCGGCCGGACGACGTCGATCCCGATACGGGCGTCGACGCACAAGTCGTCGGCAACTCCGTTCCGATGGACAATCAGGGCCATAACCTCGTCTACGATAACGAGCTGCTCGACCTTCATTTCGTCACCGGCGACGGCCGCGGCAACGAGAATATTGGCCTCACTGCTGTCCACACCATCTTCCATTCCGAGCATAACCGTCTGGTCGAGGTGAACAAGGACACCATCATCGCCTCGGCGAGCGCGGCCGTGGTCAATGAATGGATGGCGCCGGATATCAACGGCGTCCGCAACGGCATCTCCCAGGCCGAGCTCGATGCCATCCTGGCCGAGCCGAATGCTGCGCTCAAGGACGCCGCGATCGACGCGTTGAATTGGGATGGCGAGCGTCTGTTCCAGGCGGCCCGCTTTGTCACCGAGATGCAGTATCAGCATCTGGTGTTCGAGGAATTCGCCCGGCGCATCCAGCCGAACGTCGATCCGTTCGTGTTCACCAATTCCGCCGATCTCAACCCGACGATCATCGCCGAATTCGCACACACCGTGTATCGCTTCGGCCACTCCATGCTGACCGACACGGTCGACCGTCTCGACAACGATCTGTCGCTGGTCAACAGCGACACCCCGAACGCAGACGACGCGGCGCAGGTCACCCTGATCAAAGCCTTCCTCAATCCGATCGAATTCACCGCGGGCGGCATCACTCCCGACGGCCTCAGCGATGAGACCGCCACCGGCGCGTTGATCCGCGGCATGTCTCGTCAGGTCGGCAACGAGATCGACGAATTCGTCGTCGAAGCCTTGCGCAACAATCTGCTCGGCCTGCCCCTCGATCTCCCGGCCCTCAACATCGCCCGCGGACGAGAGACCGGTATCCCGCCGCTCAACGAGACGCGCGCTCAAATCTACGCGATGACCGGCGCAGCCGACGTCAAACCTTACGTCAGCTGGACCGATTTCGCCCAGCACATCAAGCATCCGCTGTCGGTGGTGAACTTCATCGCCGCCTACGGCACGCATCCGCTGATCGAGGCGGAAACCACCTCAGAAGGCAAACGCGCGGCCGCCATGGTGCTGGTGCTCGGCACCGACCAGGACGTGCCGGCCAACGCCAACATGAACCCGCCGGTTCCGGCGCACACGATCCACGCGTCGGATCCATTGGCGGCCGATCGGCTCGACTTCCTCAATGCCACCGGTGCCTACGCAGCCGACGGCACGGGACCGAATGATGACAGCCTTGGCGGTCTCAACCACATCGATCTGTGGATCGGCGGCCTTGCCGAGGAACTCAACGAGTTCGGCGGCCAACTGGGCTCGACGTTCAACTTCATCTTCGAGTATCAGCTCGAGCACCTGCAGAACGGTGACCGCTTCTACTACCTGAGCCGCACGCAGGGCATGAACCTGCTCAACCTGCTCGAACCCAACACCTTCACCGATCTGGTGATGCGCAACACGGATCTCGGCGATCTTCATTCGACCCATCTGCCGGGCGTCCTGATGTCGACCACCGACATGATCCTGGAACTCGACCGGTTTGCGGGTCAGGAGAATTACAGCGGCGATTCCTCCCGCGACCAGACCGATCCGCTCAACCGCAGCGACCTCGATCCAACCCACGATGATCCCTTCCTGCAGGCGATTGATCCCAAGGTGCTGCGTATCGAGGGGACTGCCCGGATCGTGAACGGTAACCCCGTGTTCGATGCCGATGGCAAGCCAATCCTGGACGGCGGCGTGCTTAAATTCTCGGGCGGCGAGCATGTCGCGCTTGGCGGCACCGAGGGCAACGACCGCCTGATCGGCGACAAGGGCATCGACACGCTCTGGGGCGACGGTGGCAACGACTACCTCAACGCCGGCATGGAGTCCGACCAGGTCTTCGGCGGAGATGGCGACGATATCATCGAGGATCCGTTCGGCGACGACTTCCTCCGCGGCGAGGCGGGAGACGATGTCATTGTAGCTGACCAGGGCATCGATCTGCTGTTCGGCGGCGAGGGCAGCGACTTCATCATGGGCGTGACGGACACGAAGGAAGTGTTTGCCGGGCCCGGCAATGACTTTATCCTCGGCGGTACTGCGCCCGACGGCCTGATGGGCAATGAAGGCGACGATTGGCTCGAAGGCGGCGAGGGCTTCGATAGCCTTTCCGGTGAAAACTCTGACCTGTTCTTCGATTCGCCCATCATCGGCCACGACATTCTCGACGGCCAGGGCAACGACACCGACTATGACGGTGAGTCCGGCGATGACATCATGGTTCAGGGTGCGGGCATTCAGCGCAACAACGGCATGCTGGGGTTCGACTGGTCGATCCAGAAGGGCGACGAGACCAATGGCATTATCGACCTCGGGATCTCGCGCTTCCTCACTCAAACCGCGCTGACGCTCCGCGACCGCAACGACTCCGTCGAAGGCGCCTCGGGCTGGAAGCACAACGACACCCTGATCGGCACCACCGCGCCGGTCGGCGCGGTCGGTGTCGGAACCGGCCCGGTCGGGGGACCTGCGACCGATAGCCAGCTGCTGTCGCAGAACGTCGACCTGATCCGCGGCATGGAAGACTTCATCAAGCTCGCGCCGGGAGGCTTGCTCGGCCAATCGGCGGCGACCGTTGCGGCGATCGCAGGCGGAGCGCACTTCCGCGACCTCGCCCCCGACACGACAGTCTTCGATCCGGCCAACGGCGGCGACATCCTGCTCGGCGGTGCTGGCAGTGACGTGATCACCGGCAACGCCGGCAACGACATGATCGACGGCGACCGCTGGCTCAACGTTCGCATTGCCGTTCATCAGACCAAAGATGCCACGGGGCCCACGGGCGCCGTGCTGTTCTCGGTCGACGGTCTGACAAGCATCGTGACTGGGTCCGGCCATTCCGACTGGGACGGCAAATCGCTCGCCGACCTGATGCGCACCGGAGAAATCAATCCGGGCCAGCTCGAAGCTGTCCGCGAGATCATATCGGATGGCGCCAGCGCAGCCGATGTCGACGTGGCGACCTTTGCCGGAGCCCGTGCGGACTTCACGATCACCCGCAACGCCAACGGCACCGTGACCGTGACCGACAACGTCGTGGCTCCGCTACTCGGCGCAGACGGGCTGCGGATTCCGTTGCTCGATGACGAGGGCATCGACACCCTCGCCAACATCGAAATTGCTCGTTTCACGACCCGCGATGCGGCGGGCTTGCCGAACGGCACGGTCGATGTCTTCATCGGCCGCGCCACCGGCTCGGTGACGATCACGGGCGCCGAGAACGTTCTCACGGCCGACCGCTCCGGCATTGTCGACGTCAACGGTCTGCCCGGGGCAGGCGGCTTCTCCTATCGCTGGGAGCAGTCGACCGATGGCCTGAACGGCTGGACACTCGCCCCAGGCACCGCGAACCAGCAGAATTACGCGGTGCCGGCCGGAAATCTCAATTTCTTCCGGGTCACCGTCAGCTACGTTGACCAGGATGGCCTCGCAGAGAGTTTCGTCTCGGCGAATTCGGCCAAGGTCGGCGGCAACGCGACCAACGACGTCCTGAACGGCAATATTCTGGCCAATCTCCTCAACGGTCGGGGTGGCAACGACACGCTGAACGGATCCGACGGGGATGACGTCATCAACGGCGGTGCCGGCACGGATGCGCTCAACGGAGGGCAGGGCAACGACCGACTCGACGGCGGAGCGGCCGCCGATGCGATGGCGGGTGGAGCCGGTGACGACACCTATGTCGTCGACAACGGCGCCGATACGGCGACAGAGCTCGTCAACGAAGGCACCGATAATGTGCAATCCTCGGTCACCTTCACGCTCGGCGCCAACGTCGAGAACTTGACGCTGACGGGAACCGCTGCGATCAACGGCACAGGCAACGCGCTCGCCAACGTGATCACCGGCAATGCAGCTGCGAACGTGATGTCCGGGCTTGCGGGGAACGACACTTTCAACATCATCGCCGGTGCCAGCGGCGCCGACACCATCAACGGCGGCGCAGACACCGATACGCTGGCCGTCGGGGGCACAGCGGGTAACAACACGTTGAATGTCACGCTCGCTGGCTCGGCACTTGCGCTCGTGTCGGGAAGCACGCTGACCAGCGTAGAGTCGGTCACAGCCGATCTCGGCGCAGGTGTCGATACTCTGGCCTATGCTGCGGCCAGTCCGGGGGTGAATGTGGATCTGCTCGCCGGAACGGCAAGTGGCTTCACCTCGATCGCCAATATCGAGAATGTCGTTGGTACCAACAATGCCGACACGATAACCGGCAACGCCGCGGCGAACACGCTCTCGGGTGGCGGCGGTGTCGACGTCCTCAATGGCGGCGTGGGCAACGACCGGCTCGATGGCGGCACGGGCGCCGATATCATGACCGGCGGTCTCAACAGCGACATCTACGTCGTCGACAACGCCGGCGACCAGGTGATCGAGTCGGCACTCGAAGTCGGGGTCGATACGGTGGAGACGACGCTTGCCGCCTACACGCTGACGACCGGCGTCGAGAATCTGACCAACACCGCCAACGGGGCGTTTGCAGGCAACGGCAACGCAAGCGACAACGTCATCACCGCGGCGGCCGGAAACTTCGCCGACACCCTGAGCGGTCTCGGCGGAGCAGACACGCTCAACGGTAACGGAGGCAACGACACGCTCAACGGCGGAGACGGCAACGACATCCTCAATGGAGGCACCGGAAACGACATCCTGAATGGTGGTGCCGACGACGACACCATCACCTGGAACGCCAGTCTGCTGGGTCTTACCCCCGACGGCCGCGATGTCGTCAACGGCGGGACGGAGGGGGCGCTCGGCGACACCTTCATCGTCAACGGCAGTGCCACCAATGAAGTCTACAGGATCTATTCCAACACCGACGACTGGAACAACAATGCGGCCGACGGCATTCAGAGCAGCGCTGTTCACGCAGGTCTCATCGGTCTCGGTGCGGGAACGGAAATCGTCGTTACCCGCAACACCAACGGTGTGGCCGGAGCGGTGACAAACGCCAACATCATTGCTGAACTTTCCGAAATCGAAGAAATCGTCATCAATACCGGCCTTGGCACAGATACAGTCCTTCCGATCGGAAATTTCAATCCGACGAACCTCTCGTTCAACACCATCACGGTGAACGACCAAGGTGGCGCGACCACCGTCGACCTGACCAATCTGGGATCGGCACACCACGTTGCCTTCCATACCACCGGTAACGACGACGTCATGATCGGTGCTCGTCCCCAGGACGAAGTCATCCCCGATGGTATCCCCGCTTCCGGCGGCAACGGCGGTGGCGGCGGTAACGACAACCCGGCCGGCGGCGGCAGCATCACCTTCAACGCCTCCGACGTGCTGGCGCTGAAGAACCTCGTCAACGGCCTCCAAGGCGGCGAGGACAATGACGCGGTCGGCATCCGCGATCTGGAAGGCACCGGCAACAACCTGGCGCATCCGAATTACGGTTCGGCAGACCAGCCGTTCATCCGCATCACCGACGCCCATTACGGCGACTACGATCCGGCGACCGGCAATCGCGCCATCAATCCGCTGTTCAACGGGCTCGATCCTCGCGCGATCAGCAACGCGCTCGGCACCCAGGAGGCTGGGCTTCCGAAAGAGGCGTCCGGCGTCAACAGTCTGTTCACGGCGTTCGGTCAGTACTTCGACCACGGCCTCGACTTCCTCGGCAAGGGCGGCAATGGCACGCTCCAGATTGGCGCGCCCGGGACCGGACACGCGCCGGGCACGGACAATCCCGCCGATCTGACCCGCGGCACGGTTGCCGGGATTGACGCCGATGGCGTGCCCCAGCACCTCAACAAGACCTCGCCCTTTGTCGACCAGAACCAGGCTTACGGCTCCGACGAACTGGTCGGCCAGCTGTTGCGGGAGGGCGATGGCAACGGCGGCTTCACGGGCCGGCTGCTCGCCGGCGGACCGGACCCGTCGAACCCGGACTTCAACCTGCTGCCCACGCTGCGGGAAGTCATTCTGCACCATTGGGCCAACAACACGGTGTTCACGGCGGACTCGCTGCCCGGCGACCACCACGTCGCATTCCGCGACTACTTCCCGGGCCTCGTTAACGGCGGTGTCATCGACGACGCGATGCTGCCTGCGATGGTCAACAACTTCATGAACAGCGGCTTCCCGCTGCTGCTCGACACCAATCCCTTCATGAGCCTTCTCGACCACTATGTGGCCGGTGACGGAAGGGCCAACGAGAATATCGCGCTGACTTCGATCCACACCATCTGGGCTCGCAACCACAACTTCCATGTGGACGGGCTTCTGGCCGCCGGCTTCACCGGCACAGCTGAGGAACTGTTCCAGGCGGCCAAGATCGTCAACGAGGCCGAGTATCAACGCGTGGTCTATACCGAGTTCGCCGATCATCTCCTTGGCGGAATGCGCGGCGACGGCGACCACGGCTTCGACGGCTATCATCCAGAGGTCGATGCCCGGGTCAGCCATGAGTTCGCTACGGCAGCCTACCGGTTCGGCCATTCGTTGATCGGTCAGACGATGACGGTGCTGAATGCCCAGGGTCAACCGACCCAGGTCAACCTGTTCGACGCCTTCCTCAACCCGACCAACGATGCAAGTGCGTTCGTGAACACGCTGCCTCCGGGCTACGTGCCGAAGCCTGGCTACGAACAGCTTGGTGTTGGTGCCATCCTCGGCGGCAGCGTCCTGCAGGCGGCCGAAGCGGTCGACGTCAACATCGTGGATGCCGTGCGCAACGATCTCGTACGGATCAGCGCGGACGTGTTCGCCTTCGACGTGGCGCGGGAATGGGACGTCGGCATCGGCTCGATGAACCAGATCCGCGCCGACCTGATGGCCTCTGCCGACCCGTACGTTCAGGAAGCGGTGGGTTTCGCAGGCGGCAACCTCACGCCCTACACCTCCTGGGAAGACTTCCAGACCCGCAACAATCTGAGCGATGCTTTGATCGCGCAGTTCAAGCAGGCCTACCCGGATCTCGTGCTGGCGGCCGGGGACATTGCCGCATTCCAGGCGATCAATCCCGGTATCGAACTCACCGGTCCGAACCACGATACCGTGAAAGGCATCGATCGCGTCGACCTGTTCGTCGGCGGGCTCGCGGAGAAGCACATCAATGGCGGCGTGGTCGGCCAGACCATGTGGGTCGTGCTTCACGAACAACTCGATCGCCTCCAGGAAGGCGATCGCCTGTACTATCTCGATCGCGTCGAGAACCTCGACT
Organism: Bradyrhizobium sp. Bra78; assembly: GCF_024519855.1. NCBI lineage: Bacteria > Pseudomonadati > Pseudomonadota > Alphaproteobacteria > Hyphomicrobiales > Nitrobacteraceae > Bradyrhizobium > Bradyrhizobium sp. Bra78. The sequence continues at coordinate 416,142 of NZ_JALJRE010000002.1, forward strand.
TCTATCAGACCGTCGAGGAGCAAGGCTTCGGTGCAATCATTGCGCGCAACACCGGTCTTGCAAATCTTTCGGAAGACGTGTTCGCGACCATCCAGACCGGCAGTGGCACTGGTACCGGCACTGGCACTGGTACCGGAACGGGAACAGGAACAGGCACCGGAACCGGGAACGGTGACGATGCGGGCAACGATGATGACGACGACAACGATGGAGATGACACCGGTTCCGGCGGCGACGACGATGGTGACGACGATGGCGACGATGCCGGGTCAGGGACAGGCACAGGCACAGGCACAGGTACAGGTACAGGTACAGGTACAGGTACAGGCACGGGCGATGGTACCGACACGGCGCCGCCGATCGCCGCGATGGTCCTGGCGGGTACGCCGCAGACCGACGTTCTCACCGGCGCTGGCGGGGACGACAATATCGTGGGCTTCGCCGGCGATGACGTCCTGGTCGGCAATGCTGGTGCGGACTCGATCTCGGCCGGCGAGGGCGCCGACTTCGTGAACGGCGGCGCCGGGCGCGACGTGATCCTCTCGGGGGCCGGCGACGACCAGGTATTCGCCGGCGACGGTGCCGATATTGTCTACACCGACGCGGGAGTGGATCGCATCTTCGCCGATGGCGGCAATGACCTGATCAATGCCGGCGCGGGTGACGATACGGTGTTCGGCGGTGCAGGCAACGATCTGATTGTGGCCGAGATCGGCGACGGCAACGACGCGTATTTCGGCGACGATAGCGACGGCGGCAGCGGCATCGATACGCTCGACATGTCGGCAATCACCGCAAACGCCTACGTCAACCTGGGCTCCGGACCGATGTCGAACGGAACGGCGATGAGCTCCCAGACCGGCAACGATACGCTCTGGGGAGTCGAGAACGTCAACACCGGATCCGGCAACGACACCATCGTCGCCAGCAACTCGGTGAACGTGATGAACGGAGGTCTCGGCAACGACATCTTCAAGTTCAACTCGGTGGCAGCGGCCAACGGTGACACCATCGTCGGCTTCGAGCCTGGCGACCGGCTCGACCTCAGCGGCATCGACGCCGACTACTCGGTCGTCGGAGACCAGGGCTTCACGCTGGTTACGGGTGCAGCCTTCACCGCGGCCGGACAGCTCGCGGTGACCTATGAAACCCGGGCAGACGGCGACTTCACCATCGTCCAGGGCAACGTGGACGGCAACACGGCCGCCGATTTCAAGATCGAGATCGCCGGACACCAGAACGTTGCGACCGCGAACACCACGCTGTAGTCGCGGCCGCCGAGAGACGGGATTGGCCCCGTCCCGTCTCTCTCGCTCCCCTCAGATTCCTCCGACCAGACGGCTTCACACCCAATGGCGAAATCGAAAGAACTTACCGCTGCGAAACGCCGCCGGCTCAGGGAATTGACGCAGGGCCTGCGAGGCGTTGCTCTCTTCCTCTTCATGGTCTCCGGCATGATCAACGTGCTGGCGTTGACCGGCTCGGTTTACATGATGCAGATATACGACCGGGCTCTGACCAGCGGCAGCGTGCCGACGCTGCTGGTACTCTCTACGCTTGCGATCGGGCTTTATTTGTTCCAGGGCTGTTTCGACGTAGTTCGCTCCCAGGTACTGGTGCGGGTCGGAGCTCGGATCGACCGCAAGATTGCACCGCTGGCGCATCGGGTCGCGATCGACATGCCGCGCTTCGGCTTCTCGACCTCCGAGGCGCTCGAGCGCGGTCGCGATGTCGATACGGTCCGCGGCTTCCTCGGCAGCCAGGGTCCTTCGGCGCTGTTCGACCTGCCGTGGATGCCAATCTACCTCACCTTCATCTATGTCCTGCATCCGATGCTGGGCGCACTGACCGTAGCTGGCGCCCTCGTTCTCGTCGTGCTCACGGTCGTGAGCGAGATCATGACCAAGCGGCTCGCCGTCAATTTACGAAAATCTGCGATCGCGCGAAATGGCATTGCGGACTGCAATGCGCGCAATGCCGAAGTCCTCAAGGCGATGGGCTTCGCGGGCCGTGCCGTGGGCCGCTTCAACGAGGCCAACGGGGAGCATCTCGAGCTCCAGACCCGCGCCAACGACATAACCGGCTCGTTCGCTGCGGTGTCGCGCGTGCTGCGCATGGTGCTCCAGTCGGCGCTGCTCGGTCTCGGCGCCTATCTCACCATCAAAGGCGAACTGTCCGCCGGCACGATCATCGCAGTATCGGTGGCCTCTGCCCGGGCGCTTGCTCCCGTCGATCTCGCGATTGGCAATTGGAAATCCTTCATCGCCGCGCGCATGGCCTATCATCGGCTTCGTGACACCGTTGTGGCGCTCGCTGCCGCCGATGAACCCATGCAACTCCCCGAGCCGACCGAGCGTCTCTCGGTCGACAAGATCACGGTCGCGGTGCCGGGATCAGGTCAAGTCGTGCTGAGCGAGGTCGGCTTCGAGCTCGAGGCCGGCCAGGCGCTCGGCATCATCGGCCCCAGCGCCGGCGGCAAGACCACGCTGGTGCGGGCGTTGACCGGGATTTGGCCAGTGCTGCGCGGCAGCGTCCGGCTCGACGGCGCAGATCTTTCGCAATGGCGGGAGGACGAGATCGGCAAACATATCGGCTATCTGCCGCAGGAGATCGCCCTGATGGATGCCACCATCCAGGACAACATCTGCCGTCTCGAGCCGGATCCGGACTACCGTAAGGTTATAGAGGCTGCGAAAGCGGCTGGCGTCCACGACATGATCGTCCGGATGCCGGACGGTTATCGCACCAGGCTTGGACCTCAAGGCTGCGCGCTATCCGCTGGCCAGCGGCAGCGGGTGGCGTTGGCACGCGCGCTCTATGGCAATCCCTTCATCGTCGTCATGGACGAGCCGAACTCGAATCTCGACGGAGAGGGAGAGGCGGCGCTGACGGCCGCGATCGAGAGCATACGAGCCCGCGGCGGCATCGCCATCGTGATCGCGCACCGGCCAAGCGCGCTGGTTGCAGTCGACCTCGTCGCCATCGTTCAAGCTGGCCGCATGGTCGCATTCGGCAAGAAGCAAGACATCATGACCCCGGTCCTGCAGCCGACGGCGGCTACCGAAACCCGTGAGACCGAATCCCAGATGAGGAGGCCCGCATGATCAACATTCAGGCCACCAAGCGGCAAACCAGCGAGACCGGGCCCGACCGTGAGGACTACGAGGAGAAGGAGGATCGGCGCCGTCGTTTCGTGCCGCTCATCTTTCTGCTGATCGTCGGCTCCTGCACTGCCTACCTGAAGAGCTTCCTGCCGGCGACGCTGGCGGAGCACGATGATCACCGGCCGCCGCACAGCTCGGATACTGAGGAGCAGGCCATCAAGGAGGACGACGCCGTCGCCGATTCGGAAGCCGAGCCCGGTGATGTCGAGATGGCTCCAAAAACGTCCGGCAAGACTGAAGCGGTACGGATTTCAGCCCGCCCGGACGAGGAAGCCGTTGCGTTTGGGTCCAGTGACGTCATCGCACTGGCGCGCACCTCGCAGCCGAAACTCGACACCGATTTCGGCGGCGAAACGCCGAGGAGCGCCAGCGACAGACGCTTTCCTGACCGCCCCGATGCTCCGAATGGCGGTGGCGGTGGCGGTGGCGGCGGAGGCGGGGGTGGAGGCGGCGGCGACAAGCCCAACAATACGCGCGATCCTCCAGGTCCGGCGCCGGATATCCGCAATCGCGCGCCGCGGCTTTCCGGCCCGGTCCACCTGCCCGATGTGGCCGGATGTCAGGCGCTCACCATCACCATCATGGCGCTGCTGGCGGGCGCCACCGATCCGGACGGCGATCGTCTCACCGTGGTCGGCCTGTCCTCCTCGTCCGGCACGTTGACGCGGACTGAGGACGGCGGCTGGGAGTTCGCGCACGACCGCGGCATGCTCGGCGAAGTCACTCTGACTTACGCCGTCAGCGACGGCAGCGATTTCGTGGTTCAGACCGCATCCTTCAATGTCGTCGAGGCGCCACCGATCATCGGGACCGAAGGCGACGACAATCTGCTTGGTACCAAGTGTGCGGATACCATTATCGCGCTCGGCGGCAACGACAACATCGACGCCCGCGAGGGGAACGACAAGATATTCGCGGGCGATGGCGACGATCACATCTTGGCCGGCGCGGGCGACGACGTCGTCTACGCGGGCGCAGGTAACGATATTGTATTCGCGGGCGCCGGCAACGACATCGTATTCGGCGGCGCCGGCAACGACAGAATTTTCGGTGAAGCCGGCAACGATACACTTTACGGCGAAGATGGCGACGACCACATCGAAGGCGGCGCAGGGCGTGACATCCTGTTGGCGGGCTCTGGAAACGATTTTCTTCAGGGAGATGAGAACGACGACACGCTCGATGGTGGTGCGGGCAATGACCAGATGTCGGGCGGCACCGGAAACGACGTATTGGCCGGAGGCGCGGGCAACGACGTCATGACCGGCAACGCCGGCAACGACACGCTTGCCGATGGAGCGGGCTCGGACGTCGTCATGGGTGGCGAAGGCGACGATCACGTCCTGGCTTCGGCTGACGCGACAAGCGACACGTTCGAGGGCGGCATTGGGACAGACACACTGGACTATTCGTCGGCCGAGCGCAGCATCGTCGTCGACCTCGGCACCGGCAGTGCGGTCGGTGAAGACATTGGTGCAGACAGCATCGCCGGGTTCGAAGTCGTTGTCGGCGGCGCCGGCGATGACATTCTCAGTGCGGGCACGACCGCAGCATCGATCGACGGCGGGGCCGGCGACGACGTGATCACGGGAGGTGCCGGTGATGACGTTCTGGTTGGAAACTCAGGCAACGACTCCATTTCAGACGGCGCCGGGGCCGACATCGTCAAGGGTGGGGAGGGCGAAGATCGCGTCCTGGCTTCGGCCGATGCGACAAGCGACACGTTCGAGGGCGGCAACGGGACCGACACGCTGGACTATTCGTCGGCCGTGCGCAGCATTGTCGTCGACCTCAGCACCGGCAGTGTGGTCGGTGAAGACATTGGTGTGGACAGCATCGCCGGGTTCGAGGTCGTTGTCGGGGGCGCCGGCGATGACATTCTCGGTGCGGGCACGACCGCAGCATCGATCGACGGCGGGGCCGGCGACGACGTGATCACGGGAGGTGCCGGTGATGACGTTCTGGTTGGAAGCTCGGACAACGACTCCATTTCGGATGGCGCCGGTGCCGATATCGTCAGGGGTGGGGAGGGCGACGATCATGTGGTCGCATCCGCCGATGCGGCTCCTGACAATTATGACGGAAATTCGGGTTACGACACGCTGGATTATTCGGCGACCGCGCTGAACGTCACCATCGATCTGCGCAACGGAACAGCGCAAGGCATCGGGATTGGCGAGGACCTGATTGCGGGTTTCGAGGAGATCATTGCGGGTTCCGGCGACGATCGCATCGTGTCCGCCGACGCCTCCGTGACGATGACGGGCGGCGCCGGTCGCGACGTTTTTGAGTTCCAGCGCGGGTCCAATGAGGATCCCGGTCGCGACGTGGTACGGAAGATCACGGACTTCACGATCGGGGACCGAATCGTCGTCGCAAGCTATCAGATCATTCTTGGTGATGATGACGCGCAGCAACAGATCGAGGACTTGTTCGAACAAGTCTACGCGGATGACGACAATAGCGGCCATGGCAGAGCGGTTCGCTTCCGCTTCGAAGACCTTGCGGATGGTCAATATACCGCCATTGACGTGGCCGACCGCCCCGATCCGGAAGACGTCCTGACTATCGAGATTTCCGGTCACCACCATCTGCAGTTCGCGGCCATTCACTCGTAAAGGACACCAAGCCATGAAGCATGTCGATGCCTCCGACTTCGTGCCCGCTCCGGCACCCGCCAGGTCCGACAGGCCGGCTGTAGCCGCGAGGCCTTTTCGCCTCTGGCCACGTATCCTGGCTGGCACGGTGCTGAGTGGAATGCTCGTGGCCGGCTGCGGCGGCTGGGCCGCGATGGCGATGCTGGAGGGGGCCATCGTTGCTCCGGGCTCCGTCAAAGTCGACCAGAACCTCAAGGAGGTCCAGCATCGGGACGGCGGCATCGTCAAGACGCTTGCGGTTCGGCAGGGAGAGTTCGTGCGTGAGGGACAAATACTGGCAACCCTCGACGACGTTCAGATCCGGGCGGAACTTCTCATCGTGTGCTCCCAGCTCGTCGAATCGCTTGGACGCCGCGCGCGTTTGCTAGCCGAACGCGACAACTTGGCGGCCATTGAAATCCCGTCGGATCTTCATGCCATCTTCTCGAGGACTGCCGACGACGTGATCCACGGTGAAACCCGCCTCTTCACCGGCAACAAGATCGCCAGGGACAGCCAGAAGGAGCAGCTCGAACTGAGCATCGGCCAGACCGGCGAGGAGATCAGGGGCATGGAAGCGCGCCTCGCCGCAAAGGAGGAGGAGTTGAAGCTGGTGATGTCCGAACGCGACAAGCTGCAAGATCTGTTCGAGCGCAAGATTGTCGAACATCAGCGCGTTTACGCAGCCCACCGTGATACGGCGCGCCTGCTCGGGGAGCGCGGCGAAATTCAGGCAAGCATCGCTCGCGCCAAGGTGCGGACCAGTGAGATTCGGGTCCAAATCATTGCCGTCGATCATAACGCGGCCACGGAAGCCCAGAAAGAGCTGCGCACGGTGGACGCGCGAATCGCGGAGCTTCACGAGCGTCGGCTCGCGATCGAGGATCGCCTTTCTCGCACCGAAATCCGTTCGCCGGCTTCTGGCCACATCAATGAACTGTTTGCCTTCACGGTGGGAGGCGTCATCACGCCGGCTGCCAAGATCGCGACCGTGGTCCCGGAGAACGCTGAACTGAAATTCGAGATCAAAGTCTCACCGGCTGACATCGATCAGGTAAGAGTAGGGCAGCCTGCCCGCATCAGGCTTACTGCCTTCAATCGTACAACGACACCGGAATTGAAGGGCACGGTGGCGATGGTGTCGCCAGCATCGGCGCGCGATCCGGCAAACGGTCAGGAGTACTATTTGACCCAGATAAAGCTGCTTCCAAGCGAGGATGAGATTGTCCAACTGAAGGGGCTCAAGCTCGTCCCGGGCATGCCCGCTGAAGTGTTTGTATCCACACAGGAACGCACCGCGGCCTCCTATCTCCTAAAGCCATTCAGCGATCAGATGAACCGCGCATTCCGCGAAAGGTAGATTATTGGCCGATAGTCCGCTGATTGAGCCGTGAAGGTGAGCTTGATCATGTGAGTCAGCTCATGTGAGAACCTGCCGCCTCGCTCGATGACGGGTGCGGATGCCAAGCTCATCGTCAATGTTTTCGCGATGACTGCCTGGATTTACTCAATTCCCGATGTGACCCCCCTAACCGTTCCGGCCGTTTACATCGCGGCTGTAACCGATTGACCTAGACGGAGCCTCCGCGAGTCGTTTTTACAGCTAAGTATCTATAATAACGCACAAAAGCCAGGGGCGGCTTGTGCGCGCGGCATGGCTCTTCGTTCGCCGGCAAAGATAGTCCGGCGCTGCGCGGTAGGTCAGAGGACTACCGTCGCACCACCAGCACGCCCACCAGGAACGCCATCATCGGCGACGGCAACGGCGCCTCGCGCACCATGCCGCGCGCGATGTTCGCTCAGCGCTGCTCCGGGACCTGCTTGGCGAACTGGCTTTCACCATCGGCGTCATGCCCCAATCCGAGGCGAAGTGATCTCGTTCGCGGCCAAACGCGGGCCGTCGGACGCGGAAGATGGCAGCCTCCTGTTGCTCGCGCCGCGCGAGCGCCATCACCGTCATCGTCGCGACCGCCGCGGGCAACGTCATCTCGTCAACCAGGGTGGACACCGCGCCGGCGACGCCGCGTGCGTGATGGGCTCGCATGGTCATGATCTTGTTCCATGCACTGCATGGAACTGGCGGCGAGGGGAGGCCGGTTCCCGAGTAACGCCGAATGATCGGGCGCCGGCAAGTTGCGCAGAAGCTCGCTTAACGACGCCGTTGCGTCGGCTCAGCTGATGTCGTCGATCTCGCGCGAGCGGACGTGAATTCTGGTGGTTCCTTCCACCGTCATCCTGATGTGGGCATGGAATCCTCGCTGATGTAGGGAACAGCCGAAAATTTAGGCGAAAGCCGAACAATTTTAGCTTTCATGAAGGGAGTTTTCTTAGGAGAGCTTGCCAGTCTGAGCTCCACGACCAATGGGGCTCTACATGTCAAACACGACGGTTACCAGCGCGTCGAGTTTCTTGAATTCTCTCGGCGCCAACACCAATGCGGGCGCTTATACCGACGCATATACAAACTCCAGCCTGATCATCAGCAGCCTGAACTATCTGGGCATCAGTCACGTTCGCGACTCTTACAGCGCAATCGGGCATGCAAATGCCGTCGTCGACGCGCTTGCCAATGCAGGTATCTCTTTCGATTTTCGCGTCAGCTACACGCTGCCCGAGTCGGGCAGCAGCGGGCTGGCCAGCTACATCGCTTCTCTTGCGGAGTTCGCGACGGAGCACCCGGGCGCTCTGTCGTCCATCGAAGGCATCAACGAAGCCAACCTGAACACCTTTTCCTACAACGGACTGACCTCGCTTGAAGGCGCAGCAGCGTTTCAGGAGGCTCTTTATACCGCTGTGAAGGCCAACGGTGTTCTCAGCGACGTCACCGTCGTCAACTTCAGTATCGGATACCAGACCGACGCGACGAACGCTGTAGTCGGCGACATGAGCGCCTATTCGGACGCGGCGAATGCCCACGTCTATGTGCAGACAGGCGCGCTTGCTGACGCTCAGATCGAAGACGATCTCGGTCTGGCGCAGGATATTTCGACGAACGATCCGGTCATTGTGACGGAGACCGGCTATACGACATTGTCGAGCGTCACCGGCATCGGCGTAAACGAAGACGCGCAGGCGAAGCTTGTCCTCTCCAATCTGCTTCTGGCGTATGAAGACGGATCCTCCGCCACCTATCTTTACGAGCTGTTTGACTCGCCATCCTCGGCGTCTCGCGGCGAAAAGGAAGCCTCGTTCGGTCTCTTCCATGTTGATGGAACGCCTAAGGAAGCCGCTGTCGCCCTCCACAATCTGACGACCATCTTGAGCCACGGTGACGACGGCAGCTCTCATACCGGCTCGGATCTGAGCTATACGCTTTCCAATGCGCCCAGCAACACTCATACGATGCTGATGAACAAGTCAGGCGGCGTCAGCGATCTCGTCGTATGGGCCGATACGCTCGTATGGGACAATGCGACCCAGACCGAAATCACGACGCCGGAAACTTCCGTTACCGTTCGTCTCGGGCAGGTGGAAAGTGTCATTTACGTTTATGATCCGCTGACAGGTACCGACCCGATTGCGGTGTATTACAACACCAGCACGATCCAGATCGGGCTCAGCGATCACCCGTTGGTGATCGAAGTCGGCGCGCCTTCCGCAGCGGCCGAAGTCCCGACGACGGTGGACTACGACCTCACGATGACATCGGCCGACTTCGTCGCTCAGATGGACACTCTGGTGAGCGCCGCCGGACTGGAAAAGGTGACCTTGAGCGACTCGCATGTTCTGGCCGTCTCGTCGTCCGAGACCATGCAATACGTCATTGCCCGCTATGGCGATCTCCTGTCGAAGATCGACGGCGGTTATTCCTTCTCCGTCACCTGGAGCGGCAGCGGCTGGATCAAGGAGCAGGATTTTGACGCCGGCGGTTCCCTTACCGAGACCATCGTTTGGGGTGTCAGCAGCAGCGGTGCGATCACCTCGAAAAGCATTGCGCAGACCGACGGGCGGCTCGACTATTATCACTACGGCATTACCGGCCAATCCTACACGTCAGATCACACTGCGTACGATGCGGGCGGCAAGGTCACGCTGATCGAGCGCTTCCACGCCGATGGCAGCTATCAGTACAAGGCTGTGTACAACACTGACGGTTCCAAGGTTTATGATTACTTCAGCGGCACCGGTGCGCTGAGCACGGAAATCAGCGTGACGTCTTCCAGCACGGTCACGACCACCTATGATCCCGCGACCGGATACAAGCTCCAGGTTCATACGATCAATTCGGACGGCAGTGCCGACAACAAGGCCTATACAAACGGCGTGTTGATGAAGGACAACGTCCTTCACAGGGACGGCTCGTCCGAGGTCTACGTCTACAATGTCATCGGCCAGTCCTATACGACGACCCACCAGGTGACTGACGCGAACGGCAAGGTCACGCTGATCGAGCGCTTCCACGCCGACGGCAGCTATCAGTACAAGGTGGTTTACAACTCGGATGGCTCCAAGGTCTACGATTACTATACGAGCACGGGAGCTCACAGCTCCGAAGTGGTCATCACGTCGGCCGGCACCACGACAACGACCTATGATGCGACGACGGGCTACAAGCTCAGCGTTTATACGGCAAACGTGGACGGCAGCGCCGACAACAAGGCCTATACAAACGGCGCTTTGATGAAGGACAACGTCCGTCACAAGGACGGCTCGTCCGAGGTCTACGTCTACAATATCGCGGGCCAGTCCTACACGACGACCCATCAGGCGAGCGACGCGAGCGGCAAGGTGACGCTGATCGAGCGCTTCCACGCCGACGGCAGCTATCAGTACAAGGTGGTTTACAACTCGGATGGCTCCAAGGTCTACGATTACTATACGAGCACGGGAGCTCACAGCTCCGAAGTGGTCATCACGTCGGCTGGCACCACGACAACGACCTATGATGCGACGACGGGCTACAAGCTCAGCGTTTATACGGCAAACGTGGACGGCAGCGCCGACAACAAGGCCTATGCAAACGGCGCTTTGATGAAGGACAACGTCCGTCACAAGGACGGGGCGTCCGAGGTCTACGTCTACAATATCGCGGGCCAGTCCTACACGACGACCCATCAGGCGAGCGACGCGAGCGGCAAGGTGACGCTGGTCGAGCGCTTCCACGCCGACGGCAGCTATCAGTACAAGGTGGTTTACAACTCGGATGGCTCCAAGGTCTACGACTACTATACGAGCTCAGGGCTTCACAGCTCCGAAGTGGCCATCACATCGACCAGCACCACGACAACTACGTATGACACAGCGACGGGCTACAAGCTCACGGACTACATTGCGAATGCAGACGGCAGCGCTGAGAACAAGACTTACACCAATGGTGTGCTGACGAAGGACAACGTCCTTCACAAGGATGGCTCTTCGGATGCCTATGTCTATCAAATCACCGGGCAGTCCTACACTTCGACCCATCAAGCCAGTGACGCCGGCGGCAATGCAACACTTGTCGAACGGTTCCACTCCGACGGCACTTACGACTACAAGGCGGCCTACCACGCGGATGGTTCGAAGCTCTACGACTATTATACCAGCACCGGCAAATTGAGCACGGAGGTCTCGGTCACCTCGACCGGCACCACCACCGCCACCTACGACACCTTGGCCGGCTACAAGCTGACCGAGTACACGGCCAACGTGGACGGTAGCGCAGAGAATAAATCCTATACGGGCGGTGTGCTGATCAAGGACAGCGTTCTTCACAAGGACGGCTCGTCGGATGCCTATGTCTATCAAATCACCGGGCAGTCCTACACCTCGACGCATCAAGCCAACGACGACGGCGGCAACCTAACGCTCGTCGAACGCTTCCACTCCGACGGCAGCTACGATTATCTGGAAAAGCACAATTCAGATGGTAGCAAGGAAATCTCCAACTACTCCAGCACCGGTGCGATCCTCAACCACACGCTCATCGAGGCTGGCGGCGCCCGTGCTGTCGACTATTACAGCCAGGATGGGACCGGTGATATCCGCACCGATACGATGGATCTTAGCGGCAACCTGACGATGCGCGAATATACGCACACCAGCGGGGCCCACGAAGTCTATGCTTATGCCGACAACTTGAATCTTGCCGGTGGCACGGGCAACGATTCGTTCTACTTCCGCTCCACCAATGGCGGCACGGTAGCCTATCAGGGCGGCAATGACACGGTCTACAGCTTCAACACCGATACCTCCGCCGGCACGGACAAGATCTCGGTCAGCTCTTTGCTTGCTGCAAGTTTCAACGATCTTCACATGACCCAGCAGGGTTCGGATGTCCTGGTCACACTGGACAGCCACGATACAATCCTGATCAAGGGGTCCACGGTCGCGAACCTTCACAGCGATTACTTCATGTTCACGTAATAGCGGCTCGGGTCCAAAGCTCGTGTCCAAGAAGGGCGCTTGCGGCGGCAGAAAGCGCCCTTGGCTCGCCGGCACTGATGGAGCGGCGCGGCACGGCAGGTCGGGGGACTACCGCCTCGCCACCAGCACACCGAGCATGAATGCCACCATCAGCGACGGCAACGGCGCCTCGCGCACCATGCCGCGAACGATTTCCGGCCAGTGCCGGTCTGGGACGAGTCGCGGGGACCTGACGTGAACCGTCGGCTCGATGCCCCAGCTCGACGCGAGTTCGGCGATCTCGCTCGTGGCCAGTCGCTCGCCGTCGCGGACACGGAAGATGGCGGTGTCCACCCGCTCGCGCGGCGCAAGCAGCATCAGCGTCGTGATGGCCGTGCGCAACGTCATCTCGCCGAAGCCTTGCAGCCTTACCGATTCCTCGGGGTCGGACGTCATGCGAATTACCTCACAGCGCGAAATGGCGCGCGATGGTGAATGCCGTCGCCGCGCACAGGACCAGCGTGGACACCGCGCCGGCCACCCCGCGGGCGAGATAGGTCCGCGTCAGGTGCCTAGTCATGATTTTGCTCCATGCTCGGCATGGCAATGGCGGGGGCCAACGTTGGTTCCTTGCGCGCCAGGCGAATCGCAAACGCCGGCTATTTCCGCAGCAACTCGCTCAGTGCCGCCGTCGCTTCGGCGCAGCGGATGTCGTCGATCTCGCGCGACAGCCTGAGCGCGCTCGATCTGAGTTCTTCGACCTTCCAGCTCTCCGGATGCTGGTTTTCGAGCTGACCGAGACGCTTGTTGAGATCGTCCAGTCTCGATTGAAGCTGCCCGATGCTGGCGGCCCCGTTCACTTTCCAAACGCGTTGTGCACGCATCGTCGTTCCCCTGCTAGTCTCACGGCGTTGTGAGAGCGGTTCGTGGCCGGAATGGGAGTTTGTTTTGTCCGGCTTCAGACGGCAGGGAACCGTTGCAGATGGGCAACGCGAGTTCCCTCGCGGTATCGGGGTGCGGCTCGAGCTATCGCCCAGATCGTGCGCGTCAGGCAGCGCGCGGCCACTCGGGCGACTGCTTTTCAAGCCGGCTTTCGAGAATTGCGATACTCACCTGGATATTGTCGCGCCGGGCCCTCAGGTTCTGCGCGAGCATGGGGTAGGCGAGGTTTTTGGGATCGGAGATTCCAGCTCTCCGCTCTTCGTCCAGAATGTCGGCGTCGATCATCTGCATGCGCCAACGCAGATCGGAGATCAGGGCGTGGAGCTGGGTCGGCATGGTCGCTTCGAAACGGTACGTCGGCTGCATGGCAATCGCCTCACTTTGAGACAGACCCACTGCGGATCTGAGGGATTGACTGTCGTGCAGCAAGGAGAATGCCAGCGCGCGGGCTGAGGGAGCAGATCTGGTTCTCCGCCGGGCGCGATTGCTTCGAGGACGCTCCGGAACGATTGCCACTCCTTCCCGTTGCTGCAGGGACCTCGACAACGAGGCGATCGAGGGACCCATGCCGCTCATCCGCTATTTCGTCTTCATCGGCGGCGCTCTGCTCGCCCTCCTGTTCCTTGCAGATCACTACATGGGTGGCCCCGTGAGCGCGGCCGCCGGGACGGGTCCGGATCGATCGATTGCGCGCGTTCATTCTGCGCAAGTCTGGCCCGAGAAGATCGTGCTTGATACCAGGGTACGGCAAATTTCCCTGTCCAAGGCCGAGGCGGTTCCGCCGACCTCCGTACCTGCCGTCGTAAACGCGATCCCGACGCAGGAGAGCCCGCGCCAAGCTTTTGCGATGGTGACGCAGCCTGCCGCGACGCCGAAGGAAGTGGCGCGGACCGTTCCGAACAAGCGCATTGCGGAGCGGCACCATCGACGCCAGCCATCGCGCATGGCGGCGCGCGATCAGACGATGTTCTTTAACGCGCCTGTCTCAGCCTCGGCGGGATGGTAAGTCGCGCGCTGTGAGGGCGTTTCCGCGCGATGTGTATGCGTTAAATCACAAGCCATAGTCGGCGCTTCCCCCGTGACGGTAGGGCTGCCTCTCGGTTGGGCACCCTGCCGGACACCGAGGCTGTGCGCGCGGCGCGTCGCGCGATAGGCTCTGCCGCGACGTGATCCGGGAAGCGGACGAAGGAAAGATTCGTGGCGAGATTTGTGAATGTCGCGGCCGGCCAGCTTGGCCCGGTCGCGAGGACCGAGACGAGGACCGAAGTCGTGGCGCGGCTGATGGCCCTGATGCGCCAGGCGAGGGCCAATGGCTGCGACCTGATCGTCTATCCCGAGCTCGCGCTGACCACCTTCTTTCCGCGCTGGTATTTCGACGATCAGGCGGAGATCGACAGCTTTTTCGAGCGCGAGATGCCGGGGCCGGAGACTCAGGCGCTGTTCGATCTCGCTCGCGAGATCGGCATCGGATTTTATCTAGGCTATGCCGAGCTGACGATCGAGGCTGGAATTGTCAGGCGCTACAACACCTCCATCCTGGTCGACCAGAGCGGCACGATCGTCGCCAGGTATCGCAAGGTCCATTTGCCCGGCCACGCAGAACACGAGCCGTGGCGCGAATTCCAGCATCTGGAAAAGCGCTATTTCGAGCCGGGTAGCGGTTTCGGCGTGACCGAGGTGTTCGGTGGCGTGATGGGGATGGCGATCTGCAACGACCGCCGCTGGAGCGAGACCTACCGGGTGATGGGCCTGCAGGGCGTCGAGATGGTGATGATCGGCTACAACACGCCGGTGCACAATCCGCCTGCGCCTGAGCATGACGATCTCTCGCTGTTCCACAATCATCTGGTGATGCAGTCCGGCGCCTACCAGAACGGCACTTTTGTGGTCGGCGTCGCCAAGGCCGGCGTCGAGGAGGGCGTGGACCATATCGGTGGAAGCTGCATCATCGCGCCCTCCGGCGAGATCGTCGCGAGATGCACGACCAAGGGCGACGAGATCGCGCTGGCGCGCTGCGATCTCGACCTCTGCAATTCCTACAAGCGCACCACCTTCAATTTCGACGTCCACCGCCAGCCGCGGGCCTACGCGATGATCGTCGAGCGGAAGGGCGTGACCCTCATGGCCGATGGGACGCCGGTGCGGCCGAAGGGATGATTTGGCCTCGTGTGTCGCGGCGTCGTCAATCCCAATACTCAAAAAGATTCCACTTTACCGAAATTCGGAAATGGCGTATGTGTCGCCCAACCCGGCTCATCCTTGAGGGGCGATCTTGTGGTCGTCATGTTCGCGAGCCGGGCTTGCGGTGGACGCGGCAGCGTCGGGCGCGAGGTCAAGGGCAGGGCGGATTGCTCTCCGTGAGCCCAAAACTTCGTGCTGGACGAGCGGCGCTGTCAGGTTCGTCTCGCCTGTAAGTTTCCGGCTCCGTCGACAGGGCTGGGAAAACTGCGGCGAAATGGCGAACCGCGCGTACGGCAAAACCGTGTGGTCATGACCGTCGTTGCTACGGTCAAGCTCTTGCGGATGCGGCAGTCGCGTCAACCGGCGCGGTGCCGGCGACTTTCGCGAAGGCGAGGGAGGCCAGAACGAACTCGGCTCCCGGGAGAGCGCGGCATAAGCCGTCCAACCACTGCGCAGGGAAGGCCGAGTGATTGGCTACACCTGTATGCTGCTGTGCGGTTTTCTCTGCGTGTGCTTTTCGCGCAGCGGACCGCGGGTGCCAGCCGGCACCCGGACTTCCCTGCGCCCTCTTGGCTTGGAGAGGATGGAGAAACGGAGCAAAGCTCGGGCGAATTGCGTCGCGAGGATGCGAAGGCGTGCCTGCAAGTCGAAATGTGTGTTGGAGGATAAGAGCGACGTGGAGAAAACGCGCGCTGACGCGCCTCGCGTGCCCCCGGACGCAGCGCAGCGCCCTTCAGCGGTGCGCTACAGATCCGGGGCCCATGTTTCCGAGACCCAGTTCATGTGGCATGGGTCCCGGCTCTGCGCAGCAATGCCAACGCCAAAGCGTTGCTGCGCGTCCGGGACACGGCGCCGGTACTCTTAATGTCTACCATCACGACCAGGTCTCTGGATTAGGAAACAATCATTCCCTATTATGCCGCAATGCAGAAAGCCGCACGACCATCCCAGCCTGTCGCCCATTCACCCGGCCGTCCCCGGGAATTCGACATGGACACGGCTCTGGACGGAGCGGTGCGGGTGTTTTGCGAGCGCGGCTATCATGCCACGTCGATCGGCGACTTGACCGCTGCGATGCGGCTGGCCACCGGCAGCGTCTACAAGGCGTTTCGCGATAAGCATGCGGTGTTTCTCGCCGCATTCGAGCGCTACGCCGCTCTGCGCGGGGAGCAGACCCGCGCCGCCGCGGCACGCGGCGAAAACGGTCGTGAGCGGCTGCGCAACGTCTTGCTGTCCTATGTCGAGCATTCCCAGGGTCTCGAGGGGCGGCGTGGCTGCATCGTGGTTGGCAGCGCGGTCGAGCTCTCAGCGGTCGATCCCGTGATCCGCGCGCGCGTCACCGCGCAACTCATGACCAACGAAAAGTTCATCGCCGGCCTCATTCGCGAGGGTCAGGCTGACGGCTCGATTCCGGCCCATGTCGAGGCCGATGACACCGCGCGGCTGATGATCTGCATGACACAGGGCCTGCGCGTCGTCGGCAAGGCGCGCCTGCCGCTCGATGGCGAGCGGCTGGCCGGCGTCGCCATGAAACTACTCGCCTGAATCCTTGACAAATTAGGGAACGTTCGTTCCCGATATCTGGAGTCCGTAAATGACGATGAATGCCACCATCGAGACCGCGCCCGGGCCGGATGTGGTGTCGCAGCGCCTGACTTTCGTGCTTGCTGCGGCTTGTGGCATGATCGCCGCCAACATCTATTATGCCCAGCCGCTGATCGCCCCGATCAGCGCCGCGCTCGGCCTGTCGCATGCAGCAGCCGGGCTGATCGTCACCATGACCCAGATCGGCTACGGCACCGGGCTCCTCCTGATAGTGCCGCTCGGCGATCTCGTCGAGAACCGCATCCTGATCTGCTCCGTCATTACGCTCGGCGCCGCGGCGTTGCTCGCCGCCGCCTTCGCCACCCATGCGCTGCCGTTCCTGATCGCGGCGCTGTTCATCGGGCTCGGCTCGGTCGCGGTGCAGATCATCATTCCTTATGCGGCGCATCTGGCGCCGGAAGCCATCCGCGGCCGTGTCGTCGGCAACGTCTCGACCGGCCTGATGCTCGGCATCATGCTGGCGCGCCCGGTGTCGAGCTTCATCACCGCGGCCCTGTCGTGGCATGCGGTGTTCTTCTGCTCGGCGGCGCTGATGATCGTGCTCGCAGCCGTGCTCTGGATGACGTTGCCGGAGCGCAGGCCGGTCGCGCGCATGCATTATGGCACGCTGCTGCTGTCGATGCCGCATCTGGTGCGGACCACGCCGCTGCTGCGGCGCCGCGCGCTCTACCAGGCGAGCCTGTTCGGCGCTTTCACCCTGTTCTGGACCGTGGCGCCACTCCAGCTCGCCAGCGCGTTCGGCTTCTCCCAGAGCGGCATCGCGCTGTTCGCCCTCGCCGGCGTCGCAGGCGTGTTCGCGGCGCCGATCGCGGGACGGCTCGCCGACCGCGGCCATAGCCGCGTGGCAACCCTGGTTGCGATGCTGCTCGCAGCCGCGGGCTTTCTCGTGACCTTTATCGGGGCTGCCGGCTCGATGCTGAACCTCACCTGCCTGGTCGTGGCTGCGATTGCCATCGATATCGGGGTCCAGGGCAACGTTGTGCTCGGCTTCCGCGCCATCTTCGCGCTCGGGCACGAACACCGCAGCCGCCTCAACGGCCTCTATATGGCGACGTTCTTCGCGGCCGGCGCCGCCGGCTCCGCGGTCGGCGCCTGGGCCTTCGCGGAAGGCGGCTGGACACTGGCATCGGCCATTGGCCTCGCCTTGCCCGTCGCGGGCCTGCTCTATGCGGCCACCGAGTAGCGGTAAAGTTGTGCGATGCAGCCCGTTTACCAAACGCTCAGGCATGCGTTTTCCACCTCGCGGTTTGGGCGCCACTGTAGTACTTTGGTCGCAAGCGGGCCTGGTTAACGGGCGGCAGGGGGAGGCTGATGAAGCGTGCGGGGCTGTTTGGCGTGCCGCGGGTACGGCCATGGTCGTGGCAGGCGTTTCTGCTGGGATTCGTCGTTGTCGCAATGTCGGCGGTGCTTCAGGGCATCTGCGTAGCGCTCGGCGCAAAACTCTATTTCGCGGCCTTCCTGCCCAGCCTGTTCGTGCTCGGACTTGTCGCGGGTGTGCCGGCGGCGGCATTCGCCGCGGTGCTGACCATTCCGCTGGTGTGGTGGGCGTTCATTCCGCCCTTCTTCGAGTTTACCCCGCTATCCAGCGCGAATGCGGATTCCATCAACCTGTTCTGCCTGCTCGCCGTGCTCCTGATCGGCCTTGCCGATCTCTGCCGGGAGACAATGGCGATCATCAGCCGCGGCGGGCTGAAGCGTACGGGCGAGAGCGCGGCAACAAATTCGCAATAAATCGGCATCGCGCGGCCACGCGCGTTGCGCGCGCGCAACAGTCCGGCAACCATGCGCGCGCTTGCCGCGCGCCGCTAACTTTTCGAAAAAGATTTGGCCGCAATTTCTCCCGCGGGAATGACGAGGGAGTTTTCGGACATGAACGGCCAAATAACCGGTCACGCCATCTTGGAGAACGTGCGCCGCTATCGCGGTATCGCATCGCTCTATCGCCAGACCGCTGCGTTCCGCCCGGGCCAGAGCTGGTCGCTGCTGGAGCAGGCGAGGGATTGGGAAGCGCGGGCGCTGACGGAGCTCGAAATCTATTTCGCGAGCCGCGTGGACCAGGCCGCTGTGCTGGCGGCCTGATCGTTAACCGTCGCGGCAAGGAGATCGGCGACAAGCCGCGCGAACGAGCTGCGAGGGATGTCCGACGACGCGAACGAATCGCCGAAACAGATGATGCCGGGCGCGGCCTCCCACATCGGCGTGAACTGGCTCCGGTCGGGACCAGAACCCGTGGCGACTACGGAGTTGCCCCGGCGCCTGCGTATGATAGCAAGTCGCCCGGGCCTGCTTCACGTCGGCCGGGGGCGAGCGATGACCACCTTCAACCGCATCTTCACGACCGAGCGCTTGCTTCAGATCATCGTCATTCTCGCGGCGACGATTGCAATGAAGCTGATGGGCTGAACGTCGGCGGGCTATCGCTCGCCGAACTCGGGTACATCGGGCAGATAATTCGAGCCCTCCGATCCCAGGAAATCGAACATCGCCTGCGCCGGCGGCAGCAGCACCTTGTCGCTGCGGCGAATCACGTACCATTGCCGAACGATCGGCAGGCCCGCGACGTCGAGCACGATCAGGCGGCCCTCGGCAAGCTCGTGCGCCACGGTGTGGGCCGAGATGAAGGCGATGCCGAGCCCCGCGATGACCGCCTGCTTGATGGTCTCGTTGCTGCTCATCTCCATGCCGATGACCGGCTCGAGGTCCGACTTCTGAAACATGCCTTCCATGAGCGTGCGCGTGCCCGACCCCGGCTCGCGGGTGAGGAAGGTCTCGTGCACGAGGTCGGTCAGGCTGAGGCCGGAATCCTTCGCCAGCCAGTGCCCCTTGCGCGCGACGATGATGTGCGGATTGCGCCCGAGTTGACGGACGTCGACGCTGACGTCGGCCGGTGGCCGACCCATCACCGCGAAATCGAGGTCGTAGCCGTGCATGGCCTCGCGGATCTCCTCGCGATTGCCGATGGTGAGCTTGATCTCGATCTTCGGATGCCGCTTCGAGAACGCCGCGATCGCGTGCGGCACGAAATACTTCGCGGTCGAGACTGCGCCGAGCTGCACGGTGCCGCCGGTCCTTCCCGCAAGCAGGTCGAGCGCGCCCTGGCAGTCCATGATCGCAGCTTCGACGCGCCCGGCGAGCGCAAGAACCTCCTTGCCGGCCTCAGTCAGCAGCATGCCGTCGCCGGTCCGCTGTACCAGCGGCAGGCCGGCGAGGTCCTGAAGCTGACGGAGCTGCTGGGTGACGGCCGGCTGGGTCAGGCCGAGCTGGCTCGAGGCCGCCGTCACGCTGCCCTTGGCCGAAAGCGCCGCGAGCGAGCGAAGCTGCCGGATCGTCAGATGCCGGAGCTGGGCCGCTGCATGGCCATGACCATTATAAGAAATTTCTTTGGCACCCATTATAATTAGAAATTTTCCTTATTAAGTCGGCGCTGTCAATCTTCATTGTGTTGGGACCAACCGCACCGACCTCCGCCGGGGAGGGAACTGGATGCGGCGCCAGCAAAGGGATGGACGCAGATGACCGGGCAACCCAGGCTGGACGATCACCTCCAACGGTACTCGGAGACCGCGCCCCACGCGCTGGCGGTGGCAGCTGCGGTCGACGCCATCGCGGCGGCGGCCATCGAGATCGCCGACCTTATCGGCACCGGAGATCTCGCGGACGCCTCGGGCCTGACGACGGGTCGCAACAGCGACGGCGACGTCCAGCGGGATCTCGACGTGCAGGCCGATGCGATCCTGCGCCGTTGCCTCGGCATGCTGCCGATCGCAGCACTGGCGTCGGAGGAGATGCGTGAGCCGCAGATCGGCGACCGCGAAGGCCGCATCTGCGTCGCGATCGATCCGCTCGACGGCTCCTCCAACATCGACATCAACATGACGGTAGGCACGATCTTCTCGATCCTGCCCGCGCCCGATGACCTGTCGCTGGCCTTCCACCAGCGCGGCACCGCGCAGCTCGCGGCGGGCTTCGTCACCTACGGCCCGCAGACCTCGCTGGTGCTGACGCTCGGCGAGGGCGTCGACATCTTCACGCTCGATCGTAAGGCCGGCTGCTTCCGCCTCGCACGCAGCGGCGTGCAGATTGCCGAGGCCTGCGCGGAGTTCGCGATCAACGCGTCGAACCGCCGGCACTGGGAGCCGCCGGTGCGCGCCTTCGTCGACGAGTGCCTCGCGGGCGTCGAAGGGCCTGCAAACCACGATTTCAACATGCGCTGGGTCGGCTCGCTAGTCGCCGAGGCCTATCGCATCCTCACCCGCGGCGGGATCTTCCTCTATCCCTCGGACGCGCGCCCCGGCTATGGCGACGGCCGCCTGCGGCTTACTTACGAGGCGCATCCGATGGCGATGATCATCGAGCAGGCCGGCGGCTCCGCAACGACGGGGCGCGAGCGAATCCTCGACCTCGCAGCGCAAAACCTGCACCAGCGCGTGCCCCTGATCATGGGATCGAGCAAGGAGGTGCGGCGGCTCGAAGAGCTGCATTGCGACCCGCTGCTGGTGGCCAGCGGCTCATCGCCGCTGTTCGCGCGGCGCGGATTCTTCCGCATCTGAGCGAGGCGACGCATGTCCAGGAAGTATCCCATCATTTCGATCACCGGCTCCTCGGGCGCCGGAACCACGTCGGTCAAGAAGACCTTCGAACAGATATTTTTCCGCGAGAAGGTCAACGCCGCCTACATCGAAGGCGACGCGTTCCACCGCTATGACCGCACCGAGATGCGCACGCAGATGGCCAGGGAAGCCGAGCGCGGCAACAGGCATTTCAGCCATTTCAGTCCCGAGACCAATCTGTTCGAGGAGCTGGAGCGGGCGTTCCGCGACTATGGCGAAACCGGCACCGCGACGACCCGGCACTACGTCCACGACGCCGAGGAATCCGCGCTGCACGGCGCGGCGCCAGGCACCTTCACCGAATGGGAACGGTTGCCGGAGAACTCGGACCTTCTGTTCTACGAGGGGCTGCACGGCGCCGTCGTCACCGACAAGGTGAACGTCGCGCGCTATGCCGACCTCAAGATCGGCGTGGTGCCCGTCATCAATCTCGAATGGATCCAGAAGCTGCATCGCGACCGCAGCGCGCGGGGCTATTCGACCGAGGCCGTCACCGACACCGTCCTGCGGCGGATGCCGGATTACATCCACTACATCTGCCCTCAATTCTCCGAGACCGACATCAACTTCCAGCGGGTCCCGACGGTGGACACCTCCAATCCGTTCATCGCGCGCTGGATTCCGACGCCGGACGAATCGATGGTCGTGATCCGCTTCAAGAATCCGCGCGGCATCGACTTCCCCTATCTGCTCTCGATGCTGCCGCAAAGCTGGATGTCCCGCGCGAACTCGATCGTGTGTCCGGGCGCGAAGCTCGATCTTGCGATGCAGCTGATCCTGACGCCGCTGATCATGCAGCTGATCGAGCGCAAGCGAAACCTGAAGTGAACAAGGGAAGAATCCGATGAACATCTCGGTTCACGCCGACGCCGACCTCACGGCGGTCGCGCATAGCGATCTCGCCAACGCCGTCCGCTTCCTCGCGGTCGACGCCATCGAGACCTCGCAGTCCGGTCATCCCGGCCTGCCCATGGGCATGGCCGACGTCGCGACGGTGCTGTTCTCGCGCTTCCTGAAATTCGACTCGGCGCATCCCAATTGGCCCGACCGCGATCGCTTCGTGCTGTCGGCGGGGCACGGCTCGATGCTGCTTTACGCGCTGCTGCATCTGACCGGCGGCGACGTCAGCCTCGGCGACATCAAGGCGTTCCGGCAATGGGGATCGAAGACGCCGGGCCACCCCGAATACGGCCACACGCCGGGCGTCGAGACCACGACCGGGCCGCTGGGGCAGGGCATCGCGACGGCTGTCGGCATGGCGATGGCCGAGCGGATGGGCAATGCGCGTCATGGCGACGGTCTCGTCGATCATTTCACCTACGTGATCGCCGGCGACGGCTGCCTGATGGAGGGCATCAGCCAGGAGGCGATCTCGCTTGCCGGACATCTTCAACTCGGCCGTCTGATCGTGCTGTTCGACGACAATGGCATCTCGATCGACGGGCCGACCTCGCTGGCAACCTCCGACGACCAGCTCGCGCGTTTCGCCGCTTCCGGCTGGTCGGTGCGCAGCATCGACGGACACGATCCCGAAGCCATCGCAAAGGCGATCGCAGAGGAGCGCGAGACCGCAAAGCCGTCGCTGATCGCCTGCCGCACCATCATCGGCTATGGCGCGCCGGACCGGCAAGGCACCGAGAAGGCGCACGGCGCCCCGCTTGGTACCGAGCAGACGGCAGCCGCGCGCCGGACGCTCGGCTGGGACTATCAGCCCTTCGTGGTTCCTGTCCCGATCATGAAGGCGTGGCGGATGATCGGACAACGCGGGCAAGTCGAGCGCCTCGCCTGGCTCGACCGCTACGAATGCGCGACGCCCGAGCAGCGCGACCTGTTCGTCGAAGGCAAGGCCGTTGCCCTGCCGGCTGCCTATGCGCTGGCCGCGGCGAAATTGCGCGAACGCTTTGCGTCCGAGCGTCCGAAGCTCGCGACGCGGCAAGCTTCGCAACAGGTGCTCGACGGCATCGCCGGGACCATTTCTGGCCTCGTTGGCGGGTCGGCCGATCTGACGCATTCGAACCTGACCCATGCCAAGACGCAGACTCCTGTGAGTCGCGACGCGTTCGCCGGCAATTACATCCATTACGGCATCCGCGAGCACGGCATGGCGGCCGCGATGAACGGCCTGGCACTCCATGGCGGCTTCATTCCCTATGGCGGCACGTTCCTCGCGTTCTCCGACTACAGTCGGCCGGCGATCCGTCTCGCGGCCTTGATGAGGCTGCGCGTCATCCATGTGATGACGCACGATTCCATCGGCCTCGGCGAGGATGGTCCGACGCACCAGCCGGTCGAGCATCTGGCGGCGCTGCGGGTGATCCCGAACCTCCTGGTGTTCCGCCCCGCCGACGCGGTGGAGACGCTGGAAGCTTGGGACTGCGCGCTCAATTCCGAAGACCGCCCCTCCGTGCTGTGCTTCTCGCGTCAGGCGTTGCCGACCTTCCGCAGCGATGCGCGCGGCAAAAACCGTGTCTCCCGCGGCGCCTATCTCGTCGTCTCGCCGGACGGCGGCCGCGACGTGACGCTGATCGCAACCGGCTCGGAGGTGTCGATCGCGATGGAAGCCGCCCGCCTGCTCGCGACCGAGCACATCCGCGCTGCCGTGGTGTCCGCGCCTTGCTTCGCCCTGTTCGAGGAACAGCCAGACGAATACCGCGCCACCGTGCTCGGCACCGCGCCGCGCGTCGGTGTCGAGGCGGCCGTACAGGGCGATTGGTCGCGCTGGATCGGCGCTGACGGTGAGTTCGTCGGCATGCGCGGCTTCGGCGCTTCGGCGCCGGCACCCGTGCTGTACCGCGAATTCGGCATCACACCGCAAAGCATCGCAGAAGCCGCCCGCCGGGCAATCGCCCGCAAGCGACAATAAGGAGAACCACTCGTGGCACGTATCACCCTCAGGCAACTGCTCGACCACGCAGCCGGCCATGGCTACGCGGTGCCGGCGTTCAACATCAACAACATGGAGCAGGGCATCGCGATCATGCAGGCGGCGGCCGAGGTCGATGCGCCCGTGATCATCCAGGCCTCGCGCGGCGCGCGCAGCTATGCCGGCGATCTCATGCTCTCGCACATGATCGATGCGCTGGAGCGGACCTATCCGGACATTCCGCTCTGCATGCATCAGGACCACGGCAACGACGAGGCGACCTGCGCCTCCGCCATCGCCCACGGCTTCACGTCCGTCATGATGGACGGCTCGCTCAAGGCCGATGCCAAGACGGCAGCCGATTACGACTACAATGTCGCGATCACCCGCCGCGTCGTCGATCTCGCTCATTGGGTCGGCGCTTCCGTCGAAGGCGAGCTTGGCGTACTCGGCTCGCTCGAACACGGCGGCGGGGAGCAGGAGGACGGACATGGCGTCGAAGGCACGGTCAGCCACGACCAGCTTTTGACTGATCCCGACCAGGCGGTCGACTTCGTCCGTGCCACCAAGGTCGATGCGCTCGCCATCGCCATGGGTACCTCGCACGGCGCCTACAAGTTCAGCCGCAAGCCGGATGGCAACATCCTGGCGATGCGGGTGGTCGAGGAGATCCACCGCCGGCTGCCGAACACGCATCTGGTGATGCACGGCTCCTCGTCGGTGCCGCAGCCTCTCCAGGACATGTTCAACCAGTATGGCGGCGAGATGCCTCAGACCTGGGGCGTGCCGGTCGAAGAGATCGTTCGCGGCATCAAGAGTGGTGTGCGCAAGGTCAATATCGACACCGATTGCCGCCTCGCAATGACGGCGGTATTCCGCAAGGTCGCCGCGCAAAGTCGCAGTGAGTTCGACCCGCGCAAGTTCCTCAAGCCCGCGATGGATGCGATGCGCGAGCTCTGCCGCGAGCGTTTCGAGCAGTTCGGCACCGCCGGCCATGCCAGCGAGATCAAGGTCGTCCCGATGAGCGAGATGGCGCGGCGGTACCGCGCCGGCGAGCTCGATCCGCGCGTCGATGCCCGTGAGCCCGTCGCAGCCTGAGCAGATTCAGAGATTAGAAGAGAGAAACGAGGGAGAAAGCCATGAACGCACATACAGGAACCGTCCGCGGCAAGGAGCGCTATCGCTCGGGCGTCATGGAATACGCCCGCATGGGCTATTGGGAGCCCGACTATGTCCCGAAGGACACCGACGTGATCGCACTGTTCCGCGTCACGCCGCAGGAAGGCGTCGACCCGATCGAGGCGTCGGCCGCGGTCGCCGGCGAATCCTCGACCGCGACCTGGACGGTGGTATGGACCGATCGGTTGACGGCTGCGGAAAAATATCGCGCGAAATGCTACCGCGTCGATCCGGTGCCGGGCACGCCGGGCTCGTACTTTGCCTACATCGCCTATGACCTCGACCTGTTCGAGCCGGGCTCGATCGCCAACCTTTCGGCCTCGATCATCGGCAACGTGTTCGGCTTCAAGCCGCTGAAAGCGCTGCGTCTGGAAGACATGCGCTTTCCGGTTGCCTACGTTAAGACCTTCCAGGGACCCGCGACCGGCATCGTGGTCGAGCGCGAGCGGCTTGACAAGTTCGGCCGGCCGCTGCTGGGCGCGACGGTGAAGCCGAAGCTTGGGCTGTCGGGCCGCAACTACGGCCGCGTGGTCTACGAGGCGCTGAAGGGCGGGCTCGATTTCACCAAGGACGACGAGAACATCAACTCGCAGCCCTTCATGCACTGGCGCGACCGCTTCCTCTACTGCATGGAGGCCGTGAACCGGGCACAGGCCGCCTCGGGTGAGGTGAAGGGTACCTACCTGAACGTCACCGCGGGCACGATGGAGGACATGTACGAGCGAGCGGAGTTCGCCAAGGAACTCGGTTCGGTCATCGTCATGATCGACCTCGTCATCGGCTACACCGCGATCCAGTCGATGGCGAAATGGGCACGGCGCAACGACATGATCCTGCATCTGCATCGCGCCGGCCACTCGACCTATACGCGGCAGAAGAGTCATGGCGTGTCGTTCCGCGTCATCGCCAAATGGATGCGGCTCGCCGGCGTCGACCACATCCATGCCGGAACGGTGGTCGGCAAGCTCGAGGGCGATCCCAACACCACGCGCGGCTATTACGACGTCTGCCGTGAGGACTTCAATCCGACGAGGCTCGAGCACGGCCTGTTCTTCGACCAGCCATGGGCCAGTCTCAACAAGATGATGCCGGTCGCATCGGGCGGCATCCATGCCGGCCAGATGCACCAGCTGCTCGACCTGCTCGGTGAGGATGTCGTGTTGCAGTTCGGCGGCGGCACCATTGGACATCCCATGGGGATTGCGGCCGGCGCGATCGCCAATCGCGTGGCGCTGGAAGCGATGATCCTCGCCCGTAACGAGGGCCGCGACTACGTCCACGAGGGTCCGGAGATCCTGGCCAGAGCGGCCGAGACCTGCACGCCGCTGAAGGCGGCGCTCGAAGTCTGGAAGGACGTCACCTTCAACTATCAATCCACCGACACGCCGGACTTCGTTCCGACCGCGCTGGAAACCGTTTGAGGAGATTTGACATGAAGCTGACCCAAGGCTGCTTTTCGTTCCTGCCCGATCTGACAGACGATCAGATCACCAAGCAGGTGCAATATTGCCTGACCAATGGCTGGGCGGTGAACATCGAGTTCACCGACGATCCGCATCCCCGCAACACCTATTGGGAGATGTGGGGCCTGCCGATGTTCGATCTCCAAGACGCCGCCGGCGTGATGATGGAACTCGCCGAATGCCGCAGGGTGTATGGCGACCGCTACATCCGCATCAGCGGCTTCGATTCGAGCCATGGCTGGGAATCGGTGCGGATCTCGTTCCTCGTCAACCGGCCGCCGCAGGAAGCCGAGTTCGACCTCGTGCGGCAGGAAGTCGGCGGGCGCGCGATTCGCTACTCCACGGTGCGCAAGCCAGCCGCGGCAGCGTCGCCATAAGCCATTGCTCTCCGCGTGGAGCACTCCCTGCTCCAGATCCTTGGCGGACAACTGCTCCGCCGCCGCCCCGCGGCGGGGCTTTTTTGTTCGAGGTGCCCATGCTCGACATTGCCCGTGCCACGCCCGCTGAAGGCGGTGAGACTACGTTCGATCTCCGCAAGGAAGCCGAAGCGGCGGGGATCACCGAGACGTTGCAACAGCTCGAGCGGGAGTTGATCGGCCTTCGGCCGGTCAAAGACCGCGTGCGCCAGATCGCATCGCTCCTGCTGATCGAGCGCATCAGGCAGCGTGCGGGTCTCGCCTCGGCGCCGCCCACACTGCACATGTCGTTCACCGGCAACCCCGGCACCGGCAAGACGACCGTCGCGCTGCGCATGGCGAAGATCCTGCACGGCCTCGGCTTCGTGCGGCGCGGGCAGGTCATCTCGGTGACGCGCGACGATCTCGTCGGGCAATATATCGGCCACACGGCGCCGAAAACGAAAGAGATATTGAAGAAGGCAATGGGCGGCGTGCTGTTCATCGACGAGGCCTACTATCTGCACCGGCCCGACAACGAGCGCGACTACGGCCAGGAGGCGATCGAAATCCTGCTCCAGGTGATGGAGAACCAGCGGGAGGACCTCGTTGTGATCCTCGCCGGCTATGGCGAGCGCATGACCAGCTTCTTCGCCTCCAATCCCGGCTTCCGCTCGCGCATCGCCCACCACATCGACTTTCCGGATTATGCGGAAGCCGAACTTCTCGTCATCGCCGAGCTGATGCTGAAGGAACGGGGCTATCGCTTCTCGGCGGCGGCGCGCGAGGCCTTCGAGAAGTATATCGCGCTACGCCGGACCCAGCCGTTCTTCTCCAACGCGCGCTCGATCCGCAACGCCGTCGACCGCATTCGCCTGCGGCAGGCCGATCGGCTGGTGTCGGATCTCGACCGCATGCTCGATGTCGCCGACCTCGAAACGATCGATCCCATGGACGTCCTGGCGAGCCGCGTCTTCAGCGGCGGAGCCGATGTGAGGAGTGCAAAGCCATGACCGCAGAGATCATCATCGCTCCCTCGATCCTGGCGGCAGACTTCGCGCGCCTTGGTGAGGAGGTCGCGGCGATCGACGCGGCCGGCGCCGACTGGATCCATTGCGACGTGATGGACGGCCATTTCGTGCCGAACATCAGTTATGGTGCCGACGTTATCAAGGCGATCCGACCGCTGACGAAGCGGGTCTTCGACGTGCATCTCATGATCGCGCCGACCGATCCCTATCTGGAGGCGTTCGCAAAGGCGGGCGCCGATGTCATCACCGTCCATGCCGAAGCTGGGCCGCATCTCGACCGCTCGCTCCAGGCGATCCGCGCGCTTGGCAAGAAGGCCGGTGTCAGCCTGTGCCCGGCAACGCCGGAAGCCGCGATCGAATACGTGCTTGATCGTCTCGATCTGGTGCTGGTGATGACGGTCAACCCCGGCTTCGGTGGTCAGTCCTTCCTCGACTCCCAGGTCGAGAAGATCAGGCGCATTCGCAGCATGATCGGCGACAGGCCGATCAGGCTCGAGGTCGATGGCGGCATTACGCGCGACAATGCCGCTGCCGTGGCCGCGGCGGGTGCCGATACGCTCGTGGCGGGTTCGGCCGTCTTTCGCGGCAAGAGCGCTGCCGACTATGCCGCCAATATCGCAGCGATTCGCGTCGCTGCCGAGTCAGGCCGGGTTGTGAAGTTCCAGGATAATTCCGCACGGGCGATGCGGACCGCAGAGAGTGCGCTCATCCGGTAGACTACGGGTGGGACGCGAGCCGCTGCGCTGTGGTGGCGGTTGTCCCACGGCGGGCCAGTTTTCTCCGGGGTTCCACGGAGGATGCCGCACAAAACGATGAGCCGTTTCAGGGCGGGGTAACCACGCGCGTCAGACGAAAGTTCGATTAACGACCGCGCAATGCTATGTGTCTCAATCTGCGATTAAGGAACGCTGAGAGAGCGCGGGAATGCGGATCGAGGACATCTGCAGGCATGAGGCCTGCACACGGCGCGGAGCGACGGCATGAGCATGCATCGCTTGTTCGCCGAACAGATTCGCTGCGCCACCGACGCGGCCGGACAGGTCGATCTCGTCAAGCTGGGCGAGCTCGTCAGTGCGGCCTACGAGGCAGGCGACCGCGACCGCCAGCGTATGACGGATATGCGCGCGCACACGCACGATGAGGTCGAGCAAGACCTGCTGCGAACCCAGGAGTTCCTCGACACCATCGTCGAGAACATACCGATTGCCGTGTTCGCCAAATGCGCGAAGGATTCCCGCTACATTTTGCTCAATCGCGCCGGCGAGGACTATTATGGCCTGCCGCGCGAGCAGATGCTGGGCAGGACGCCCGAGGAGATCTTCCCGGCCGACGTCGCCCGCGTGGTCAACGAGCAGGATCGTCGCGTCGTCGCCAGCGGCATGCCGATGTTTCTCGAGGAGCACCTGCTTGAAGTTGGCGTGAAAGGCCACGACCGGGTCGTCAATTCGCGCAAGATGCTGATCACCGATGATGCCGGCGATCCGCAATATCTGGTCGGTGTGATCGAGGACGTCACCGAGCGCGTCGCGACCCAGGAACGCATAAGACATCTCGCCCATCATGACGTGCTGACCGACCTGCCGAACCGCAGCGCCTTCAACGCAGTGTTGGACGAACGGCTGGAGCGGGCGCTGGAAGCGGCGACCAGTTTTGCAGTGCTCAGCCTCGATCTCGACCGCTTCAAGGAAGTCAACGACGTGTTCGGTCATCCCGTCGGCGACATGCTGATGCGGGCCGCGGCCGATCGCCTTGCCGCGGAGGCTGACGGCGCCTTTATCGCCCGCATCGGCGGCGACGAATTCATGATCCTGATGCCCGACGACGTCCGCCGGGAGAACGTTCTGGCGCTCGCCGAACGCCTGGTCGAAACGATAGGCAAGGAGCTAGAGGTCGACGACTATCTCTCCCATGTGGGCCTTAGCGTCGGCATCGCGTTCTATCCAGATGACGGCGTGGATGCCGCCACATTGCTCGCCAATGCCGATTCCGCGCTTTATCGTGCCAAGCGCGAGGGCAGGGGCACGGTCCGCTTCTTCGAACCCGAGATGGACCAGGAACTGCGCGACCGCAGGCTGCTGCAACACGATCTGAGGCAGGCGCTGGAGCTGAACCAATTCCTGGTCTACTTCCAGCCGCAGGCGCGGATTGATGGCGAAGTCATCGGCTTCGAGGCGCTGCTGCGCTGGAACCATCCGACGCGGGGCTTCGTGCCGCCCGACGAGTTCATTCCGCTCGCCGAGGAGAACGGGCTGATTATCCAGATCGGCGAGTGGGTCCTTGGCGAAGCGTGCCGCGAGGCGGCGTCCTGGCCGCGGCCGTTGCAGGTGGCGGTCAATCTGTCGCCGGTCCAGTTCCTGGCCGGCGACCTCGAACGCGCGATCCACCGGATCCTGCTGGAGACCGGACTTGCGCCGACCCGACTCGAGGTCGAGATCACCGAGGGCGTGCTGATCGGCGACTTCACCCGCGCGCTCAATCTGCTGCGGCGGCTGAAGGCGCTCGGCATCCGCATTGCGATGGACGATTTCGGCACCGGCTATTCCTCGCTGTCCTATCTGCAGTCGTTTCCGTTCGACAAGATCAAGATCGATCGCAGCTTCATCTCCAATCTCGAGACGACGCCGCAATCAGCCGAGATCGTCCGCGCGGTCCTGAGCCTCGCGCACGCCTTGAATATCCCGGTCGTCGCCGAGGGGGTGGAAACCGAGGCGCAGCGCGCCTTCCTGGCGCGCGAGGCCTGCGAGGAGATGCAAGGCTATCTCGTCGGCCGGCCCGACCTGATCGAGCGGTATCTCGATCTGATTGGCGTGGCCGTGGAGCAGCGCCTTTACGCCTAGACCCCAAGTTTTCCAAACCGGCGGGTTCCACGTGCAAACTTGCGCGTTTGGAACTAAAATATGTGCGCGCATTTCTCAAAAGTTAACTGCGATCAGTCGCGCTGTGCACGCAGCAAATGTTTTGCACAACTGCCATCGCCCTGACGCAAATAAGGGCAATAAGCCCTGTGAATGCGAGGGAGGGTCTCATGGAGAACGTACGTCGCTACCGGGCGCTAGCGTCACTCTGCCGCCAGCAGGCGGCCTACCGGCCGCTCCAGACTTGGGAGTTGCTGGGCCAAGCCGAGCATTTCGAGCATCTCGCCGAAGTCGAGCTCAAGGCGCATTTCGACGCGTGCAATGCGAAAGGCGAGGATGACGCCGTCGCCGCCGCCGCGTGGGAGGAGCCCGTCGCGGCGTGAGAGCATCCGGGCGGCTTCGCTAATGCGACATCAGCGTCGGCACCGTCATGGCTTCCAGCATGGCGCGGGTGACGCCGCCGAGAACGCGCTCGTGCAATCGTGAATGGCCGTAGCCGCCCATCACCAGGAGATCGAGGCTCTCGTCGGCCGCCAGCGACAGGATGGTCGGCTGAATCTCGGAGCGGGTCGCCGACAGGCCGACCGTGCGGGTCGACAATCCGCGCCGGCCGAGATGTCTTGTCAGATTGCGCGCCGAGACGTCGTCGGAAACGGCGTCTGCCTCGTTGATCGTGATGATCACGATCTCCTCGGCGCGGGCCAGGAACGGGGCGGCATCGCGCATCGCGCGGGCGGCGAGGCGGCTGCCGTCCCAGCAGATGCCGATCCGGTTCGCCCTGAATGCTCCACGGAAGTTATACGGCAGGAAGAGCACAGGGCCGCCCGCCTGGAACAGGATCTCGCTCGGTATGTCGTTGTCGAACGAGCCTTGCGCTGGATCGGGCTGCAGCACGATGCTGAGATCGTGTAGCCGCGCCATCCCGCCGAGCGAGCCGGCTGCATCCGCCGGGATCGCGCCGAGCGGGTGGCATGTAAAGGAAAGACCGGCGTTCGCCGCTTCGCTCTTGAACACTGTCAGCGCCGCCTCGGCCCGCTCCACCGCGCGCTCACGTTCCATCTCGAACACGGCTGCCACTGCGGCGCCGCCTTCCATCACGTAGGCCGCGCTGGTTGCGACATAACCGACGGCGACCGCGTCGATGTGGGCGTTGAGGTGCGCGGCCAGCGAAATCGATCCGTCGATCACGGGGCGCATAGGACGTTCGGTCGGGACGTGAACGAGAATGTCTTTGTACATGGCGCGCCTCCTATGGACATCATCCGTTGGCCGCAGTCTTTCACTGCGCAGGGGGGCCGTGTTGAGCTGCATCAAACGTGCAACCGCGATTTGGGCCGCGGCGCTGGCCGCATCAACTTTGCCAAGATTTAATCGCGTGGACGGGACGCTGTAAGGTGGTCACCGCCATGTTGGGTACAAGGCGACTCACCCTACATGGACATTTCGACATGAACGATCGCGTCAATTCCGAAACCCCCACGTTTCGCAAGATCCTGAGGCCGCGCGGGCTTGCGCTGCTCGGCACCGTCGCCGCGCTTGGCGTGGCCGTGCTGGCGACCGCTCCCGGCTCTTCGCCGTTCAGCGTGAGCTCCTTCATCGCACCCGCTCAGGCCGCGGAGGCCGCCGCGACACCTCCGGGCTTCGGCGATCTCGTCAGCAAGGTCAAACCGGCCGTCATCTCGGTGCGGGTCAGAATCGACCAGGACAACGACAAGAGCGCGATGCTGCAACAGAACCGGATGGATTCGGACGAGGACTCGCCGTTCGACCAGTTCTCGCGGCAATTCGGCTTCCGCGGTCCGGGCGGCATGAACGGCATGCCGCGCCAGCGCCACCAGGTGATCACGGGCGAAGGCTCCGGCTTCTTCATCTCGGCCGACGGCTATGCCGTGACCAACAACCACGTCGTCGATCACGCCGAGTCCGTACAGGTGACCATGGACGACGGCACGATCTACACCGCGAAGGTGGTCGGTACCGATCCGAAGACCGATCTCGCTCTGATCAAGGTCGATGGCAATAAGGATTTTCCGTTCGTCAAATTCTCCGACCAGAAGCCGCGCATCGGTGACTGGGTGGTGGCGGTAGGCAATCCCTTCGGCCTCGGCGGCACCGTGACGGCCGGCATCGTTTCGGCCAGCGGCCGCGATATCGGCAACGGGCCTTATGACGATTTCATCCAGATCGATGCGCCGATCAACAAGGGCAATTCCGGCGGCCCGGCCTTTGACATGAACGGTAATGTGATCGGCGTGAACACCGCGATCTTCTCGCCCTCCGGCGGCTCGGTCGGCATCGGCTTCGACATTCCGGCCTCGACCGCAAAGCTCGTGATCGCACAGCTGAAGGACAAGGGCGCGGTTACCCGCGGCTGGCTCGGGGTGCAGGTGCAACCGGTGACGTCGGATATCGCCGACAGCCTCGGCCTCAAGGAGGCGCGCGGCGCGATCGTCGACAACCCGCAGGACGGCAGCCCGGCGGCGAAGGCGGGCATCGAGGCCGGCGATGTCATCACCGCGGTGAACGGTACCGCGATCAAGGACTCCCGCGATCTCGCCCGCACCATCGCCGGCCTGGTGCCGGGCACGTCCGTGAAGCTCGATGTCCTCCACAACGGCGGAAGCAAGACGGTGACGCTCGCGCTCGGCGAGTTGCCGAACGATCGGCAGGCCCAGGGAAGCGGCAAGGCCGATGACGGCAAGACGCAGCCAGGCGCCGGCACGCCGCGCCTCGGGCTCAGTCTGGCTCCGGCCGGCGACGTGCAGGGCGCCGGTCAGAAAGGCGTGGTCGTCACCGAAGTCGATCCGGAAGGGCCGGCCGCGCAGCGCGGCATCCAGACCGGCGACGTCATCCTCAATGTCGGCGGCAAGGCCGTCGCCAATATCGGTGATGTCCGCTCGGAGCTGGCGCAGGCGAAATCATCCGGCAAGCGCAGCGTGCTGCTGCAGGTGAGGAGCGCGGAGGCGACCCGGTTCGTCGCGGTGCCGCTCGCGTAAGTCGAATTTCGATCGGCGCAAATCAAAAAGGCGGCCCTCGGGCCGCCTTTCTCTCGTTCGCCTTCAGGATGACCGGGCGCCCGCAGATAACATTCTCGTTAACGGCAGCGATGATGACCCGGTTCGTCCGAAAAAGCCGTGTTCGCACACCACAGTTTCGAGATGGTGCAAGGACTCGGCGGCAACGAAGCCGCCGAGCGGTTGCAAAGCGTGGAACCTCCCGCCGCCTCGTGGAGCCGGCCGGTGGTTCGCATTTGATCGGTGCCGACATGGATCGATTGAAGGTCTCGCTGAGGAGTGCGCTGCTCGTGGCGCCGTTCGTGCTGTGGGGCGGAAACGCGCTCGGGCGTGACGACGGCCGCTACGCGGACTCACCCCTCAAGCCGTGGTTCGACAGCCTGCGCAGCCATCTCGGTCCGTGCTGCTCGGACGCGGATGGATTTGCCGTCGCCGATCCCGACTGGGAATCGCACAACGGGCACTATCGCGTGCGGCTCGACGGCGAGTGGGTGGAGGTACCGGACGAAGCCGTGATCACCGAGCCGAACCGGGCCGGCCGCACAATGGTGTGGCCGGTGAAAACCGCGTTCGGCATTGCGATCCGCTGCTTCATGCCTGGCAGCATGATCTGACAGAGTCAGCGCGACCGTTTGGAGGATTTGCGCTTCGGCTTCGAAGTATTCTTCGAAGTCTTATTGGATGTCTTCTTGGCAGTTTTCCTGGCAGTCTTCTGCTTCGAGGCCTTCTTCGGGGCCTTCTTGCCTTTCTTGCGCGCCTTCGACAGTCCGATCGCGATCGCCTGCTTGCGGTTCTTCACGCGTCCGCCACGACCGCCGGGCCCGCTCTTTGCGGTGCCCTTCTTGTAGCGTCGCATCTCGCTTTCGACATCGCTGCCGGAGCTACGTGAGTAGCGGCGTTTCTTTGCCTTGCGCGCCATGCATTGTTCTCCCTTTGGCCGAGGAGAACCATCCGGGAATGGCATGGTTCCGAAACCGGGCAGGCAGCGTTCCGGATGCGCGATGCAGCCTAGAAGGAATTCGCCAATTCGATCTCGGCTTCCAGCACCTGGATGCGCCGTGCCGCCTCGCCGAAGGACAGACCCCGCGCATATTGCGCGGGTTGATACGCCTCCTCGCTCAGCCGTTTCAGCCTGAGGCCCTGCGCCCTGGTCATCTGCTCGGCGAGGAAAGCCCTGGCGTCGTATTTACCCTGAACCTGCATGTCGCGTCTCCGTCCTGAAATCGTGGCTTGACTATATGTTCTTATTTTGTTCTAACAAGCCATGGACAACAGAATTAATGAAATTCGACGCAAAATTAGCGCCTTGAGGCTAGAGATGGCCGATGTCGAGGCGTCCGTGCGCGAGCTGGTCGACCGCGATCGCGACTGCGCAGAGAAGGCCTCGGCGCAGATGGATCTGCGCCGGAAAATCAACCTGCTGATTGGCGAATGGAAGGCTGCAGGTGGCGGCGATGTCCTGCCGAATGTCCGCGACAGGGTACGCGTTCGTTCCGCGAAGACATCAGGCAACCCCCTGCGCGTGATCGCGCGCCGCTGAGAATTTTGGGAGCGCGCGGTGGAGGAAGACCCGGACGCCTACCGGATTCTGAAATTACGCGCCGAAATTCTCGAACTGGGCTCCGCGATCCGGCAGTTGCGGCGCGAGGCGCTCGACGATGCTGCGGCCCAATTGTTGATCGCGCGCAAGCGGGCCAGGCTCGAACACCTCGTCAAGGCATGTTCTTCGGACGCTCCCTGACATCCGACGCAGCAAAAGCGTGCGCGCGCTCGATTCGCGTGGCGATCATCGATGTCGGATGCCGACAGGAACGCCGTGCTTCACGGTGACAAGAAAGCCCCGCCGTGGCGGGGCCTTCTCGGTTGCGAATCCACTTATTTCGAGCTGCTCGGCGTGTTCACACTGCCGGCCTGATTGGTGCCCGGGCCGACATTGCCTTGGCTCGAGGGATTGGCAGCACCGCTGGATTTCGTGTTGGCGCCCGTGGTCTGCGACGACGATGACATCGAGGATCCATGTTTCGCCTTGTGCGATTTGGCCTGCACTGCGAACGGCGCCGCGGCGAGGCCGGTTGCCAACATCATTGCGAGGGCGAGCTTGGTCGACTTCATGCGCGGGAACTCCCTGAGTTAAATTGACGCAGGCAGCCAACCGCCATTCGGCGCGGGAGTTCCGGACAAAGAGAATTTCGCCCCTCACGCGTGCTTCAAGATTGCTTGTCCTCTACGAGGATGAATACGGCGCCGGTGAGCGTCGCGCCGATCGCGAACGTCGTCACCAGGGTGAGGGCGAACACTACGACGGCCTGGGTTCCGCCATGACTCAGCAGGTTGGCGACGGCCGGATTGGAGAGAATGAGCGCGAGGCCGAAAACAAGGCCGAGCGCTGCCCCCATCAGCGCATGTGTCATCAGCTTGATGAGCCCGGTGGGAGAGATCAGGTCCGACGACTTTTTCGCGCGCATGGGAACTGCATCCCGATCTGGCATACGAACGCAGACGATATCCGCTGGTTCCATCCGGATGGAGGACCGGATGGAGGAATTGTCATTGCCCGCTTCATCCGACGTTCATGCCGGGC
Source organism: Bradyrhizobium sp. Bra78 (assembly GCF_024519855.1). NCBI lineage: Bacteria > Pseudomonadati > Pseudomonadota > Alphaproteobacteria > Hyphomicrobiales > Nitrobacteraceae > Bradyrhizobium > Bradyrhizobium sp. Bra78. Next base: position 452,985 of record NZ_JALJRE010000002.1, read on the forward strand.
CTGCGAGGATGAACGCCACAACACGGGAACATCCGATATGGGCAAGGTAGTCTTTCTTTACCGCTCGCTGGCCTATCGAAACGCCGCTGCGGACATCCTTCGCAAGGCACGCAAGCTGCCGCGCGGAGCCGAGCGCAGCGCGGCTCGCCGCTATGCACATGCGCTGCGCGATCTCGCCCGGACAGAAGCCTGGCTCGAAGGGCGCGTCGCGCGCGACCGGCGGACGGCGCAGCGCATGACGAGTGCGGCGTCCGGCTAACCGGATGCGCGCTGCAATTCGGCGGAGCCTGCGGCTTCGAATTTGCCGGGTGCGGTTGTCGCGGCAGTCTTGCGTGTCAACGGCACCTCCAGGCGGCACAACAGGCCTTCGGCGCGCCAATCGAATTGCGCCTGCCCGCCGAGCTGGGACTCGACGCTCGCAAGCAGGCTCCGCGTACCGAAGCCGCGGGATTTCGGAATCCCGACCAGCGGGCCGCCGGATTCCTCCCAGGTCAGCGTGAGCAGCTCGTCCTCGACCTGCCAGCCGATCCCGAGGCGTCCCGACCGCGTCGAGAGCGCGCCATACTTCGCCGAATTGGTGAAAAGCTCATGCAGCGCCAGCGCCAGCGTCTGCGCGGTCGCCGGCAGCAACTGAACTTCGGGACCTGCCAATTTGATCTGTCCGCCGAGGGAATAGGGCGCAAGCTCCTCGTCGATCAGCTTCGAGAGTTCGGCGCCCTGCCAGCTCGACAGCGACAGGATCGTATGCACGCGCGCCAGCGCATTGATGCGTCCCTCGACGGCGCTGACATAGGCCTTGACCTCGTCGGCGCGGGTGAGGCGCACGATCGATTGCGCGAGCGCCAGCGCATTCTTGGCCCGATGATCGACTTCGCGTGCCAGCAGGTTCTGCCGCTCCTCGGCGCGCTTGCGTTCGGTGATGTCGACCGTCACGCCGCTGACGCGCACGACCCTACCGCTGTCGTCGACCGTGGCGGCCGCCGTGCCGACACACCAGCGCACGTCGCCATCCGGCCGCACAATGCGGAACTCCGTTTCGTAGGCGCGCGTGCCCTTGTTGAATTCGGCGATCGCCTTGCGCAGCTGATCGACGTCGTCGGGATGCAGCAGTGCCTGAACGTTGGCCGGGTTGACCTCGAAGCTGTCGGGGCCGACACCAAAGATACGATATTGCCCCTCGTCCCACATCCAGTCGCCGGTGATCCAGTCCCAGTCCCAGGACCCCATCTTGCCTGCGGCGATCGCCATGCTGCGCCGCTCTTCGCTCTCGCGCAGCTTCGCGGTGGAATTCTCCAGCTCGGCGGTGCGCGCACGCACGCGGTCCTCGAGATCCTGGTTCAGCCGCTCGAGTTCGCGCGTCTTGCGATAGAGCTCGGCAAACACCTTGACCTTGGCGCGCAGCACCTCCGGCACGACAGGCACCGGCACGTAATCGACCGCGCCCATTTCATAGCCGCGCAACCGGTCGATGTCGCTGACCTGAATCGCCGAGATGAAGATCATCGCCGTCTTCTGGAAGCGCGGATGCTCGCGGATCATCGCGGCGAGCTCGAAGCCGTCGAGCTCGGGCATGCAGACGTCGACAAGAATCACCGCGATCTCGGTCTTGAGCAGTAACTCCAGCGCCTCGCGGCCCGACGAGGCGACCACGAGGTTCTCGCCGAGCTCCTTCAGGATCACCTCGTAGGCGAGCAGCTTGGCCGGCTGGTCGTCGACGAGGAGGATGTTGACCTTTTCGTGGTCCATTCGCAGATCCAAACTCAACGGTGCAGCCACATGCGGATCGCAAGCAGCAATTGATCGGTGTTGACGGGTTTGGCGAGGTAGTCGGACGCGCCGGCCTCCAGGCATTTCTCGCGGTCGCCCTTCATCGCCTTGGCGGTCAGCGCGATGATCGGAAGGCGGGCGAAGGCCGGATTTTCACGGATGACGCCGATGGTCTGGTAGCCATCCATCTGCGGCATCATGATGTCCATCAGCACGATGGCGATTTCCGGATTGGATTCGACTAGGGTCACCGCCTCGCTGCCGGTCGTGGCCGTCAGCACCTTCATGCCACGCCGTTCCAGCACGCTCGACAGCGCGAAGATGTTGCGGGCATCGTCGTCGACGAGCAGCGCGGTCCTGCCGATCAGGTCTTCGTCGGAACTGTTCAGCTTCTCCAGCATGCGCTGCTTCTCGACGGGAAGTTCCGTGATCACGCGGTGCAGGAACAACGCGGTCTCGTCGAGCAGGCGCTCCGGAGATTCCACACCCTTTACCACGATGCTGCGCGCCATGGTGTGGAGTTCCGCATCTTCCTCGGCCGACAGCTCGCGGCCGGTGAAGACCACGACCGGAACGTTCGACAGCGCGTCGTCGTTGCGAATCTGGTCCAGTACATCGAAGCCGCTCATGTCGGGCAGCCGCAGGTCGAGCACGACGCAATCACAAGGCGACTCGCGCAGCATCGAGAGTGCGTCGGCGCCGGTGCCGGTCGTCACGATCTCGATGTCGTCGTGATGCAGCAGTTCGCGGATCGAGAGCTGCTCGGCCTCGTTGTCCTCGACGATAAGCAGCCGCTTGCGCCGCGGTCGCGCATATTCCTTGATCTGCGTCAGCGCGGCCGAGACGCCCTCGGTCGTCGTCGGCTTGTTGACGAAGGAGAAGGCCCCGCGCGCCAGCGCATGCTGGCGGTCCTCGTCGAGCGTGATGATCTGCACGGGGATGTGGCGGGTCAGCGGATTGTGCTTGAGCTGGCTCAGCACGGTCCAGCCGAGCATGTCGGGCAGGAACACGTCGAGCGAGACCGCTCTCGGCTGATACTGCTTCGCAAGCTCCAGCGCCTCCGCGCCGCGGGCGGCGACCAGGACCTTGAAGCCCTTGTCGCGCGCGAGGTCGACCAGAACGCGCGCGTAATGCGGGTCGTCCTCGACGATCAGGAGGATGCTGTCGCCGGGTTCGAGGTTGAGCCGGTCGTCGGAAAGCTGCTCGATGACGCGTTGCTGTTCGGGCATGGTGGGCTGCAGCGCCGGCGGCTGGCTGTATTGAGACGAAGGTGCGGCGCGCGGCGCGAGCGTCGGGCCGGAGTATTTCAGCGGCAGATAGAGCGTGAAGCACGACCCCTTGCCCGGCGAGCTGCGCAGGTGGATTTCGCCGCCGAGCAGGCTTGCGAGCTCGCGGCTGATCGCAAGGCCGAGGCCGGTGCCGCCATATTTGCGGCTGGTGCCGGCATCCGCTTGCTGGAACGCCTCGAAGATCAGCTTCTGCTTCTCAAGGGGAATGCCGATGCCGGTGTCGGACACTTCGAACGCGATCACGGCCGGTGCCGAGTTCAGCACCGGGTGATCCGTCCCCCAGCCGCCGACCGCGCCGGCGACCGTCAGGCGCACTTCGCCTTCGGCGGTGAACTTGAAGGCGTTAGAGAGCAGGTTCTTCAAAACCTGCTGCAGGCGCTTGGAGTCGGTGACGATGCTGCGCGCGAGATTCGGATCGACGTCGATCTTGAACGACAAATTGCGGTTTTCCGCCTCGTGACGGAACGGTCGCCCGACGGTCTCGAGCAGGTTCGCGGTCAGGATTTCCTCGGCGTCGACCGTCACCGTGCCGGACTCGATCTTGGAGAGATCGAGAATGTCGCTGATGAGATTGAGCAGGTCGGTGCCGGCGCCGTGGATGGTGCGGGCGAATTCGACCTGCTTGCCAGTGAGGTTGCCGTCCGGATTGTCGGTGAGCTGCTGTCCCAGGATCAGGATCGAGTTCAGCGGCGTGCGCAGCTCGTGGCTCATATTGGCGAGGAATTCGGACTTGTACTTCGAGGTAAGCGCAAGCTCGGTCGCCTTTTCCTCCAGCGCGCGGCGGGCCTGCTCGATCTCCTGGTTCTTGCGCTCGACCTCGACGTTGCGCTCGGCGAGCTGCTGCGCCTTTTGTTCGAGCTGGTCGTTGGTCTGCTGCAATTCGCGCTGCTGGGTCTGGAGCTCGCCGGCGAGCTGCTGCGACTGCTTGAGCAGGCCTTCGGTCTGCATCGTCGCCTCGATCGAGTTGAGCACGATGCCGATCGAGTCCGTGAGCTGCTCCAGGAATGTCATCTGCGAGGTCGTGAACGAGGTCAGCGAGGCGAGCTCGATCACCGCCTTGACCTGGCCCTCGAACAGCACCGGCAGTACGACCAGGTTCTTCGGTGCGACGCGGAACAGTGCCGAATTGATCGGCACCACGTCGGCCGGAATGTCGGCGATGACGCGCGGCCGTCGGTCGAGGGCGCATTGGCCGATCAAGCCGTCGCCGAGCGGCAGCACGCGCTGATACGGATAGACGCCGTCGCCGGCGTAGGAGGCGAGCAGCAGAAGCTGCGGACTGTCCTCGCTCTCGACCTGGTAGATCACGCCGGTATGCGCGTTCACCAGCGGCGACAGCTCGGTGAGCAGCAGCCGGCCGACGGTGGCGAGGTCGCGCTGGCCCTGGAGCATGTTGGTGAATTTGGCGAGGTTGGTCTTCAGCCAGTCCTGCTCGGTGTTCACGTCCGTCGTCAGACGGAGGTTCGTGATCATCGTGTTGATGTTGTCCTTCAACTCCGCGACTTCGCCGCGGGCATCGACCTGGATCGACCGTGTCAGGTCGCCCTTGGTCACGGCGGTCGCGACTTCCGCGATCGCGCGCACCTGCGAGGTGAGGTTGGCCGCCAGCAGGTTGACGTTGCCGGTGAGGTCCTTCCAGGTGCCGGCTGCGCCGGGCACGTTGGCCTGGCCGCCGAGCCGACCCTCGACGCCGACCTCGCGCGCCACCGACGTCACCTGGTCGGCGAAGATCGCCAGCGTCTCTGTCATGTTGTTGATGGTGTCGGCGAGCGCTGCGACCTCGCCCTTCGATTTCACGGTGAGGTTCTGCTTGAGGTCGCCGTTGGCGACCGCGGTCACGACCTTGACGATGCCGCGGACCTGCTCGGTCAGGTTCGCCGCCATGAAATTCACGGTGTCGGTGAGGTCCTTCCAGGTACCGGCGACGCCCGGCACCGCGGCCTGACCGCCGAGCTTGCCCTCGGTGCCGACCTCGCGCGCGACGCGCGTGACTTCGCCGGCGAAGGCGTTGAGCTGGTCCACCATGGTGTTGATGGTATTCTTCAGCTCGAGGATTTCACCCTTCACGTCGACGGTGATCTTGCGGGACAAGTCACCGCGCGCCACAGCGGTGGTCACTTCGGCGATGTTGCGGACCTGCGTGGTGAGGTTCGCCGCGAGCAGGTTGACGTTGTCGGTGAGGTCCTTCCAGGTGCCGCCGACGCCGGGCACGACCGCCTGACCGCCGAGCCGTCCCTCGGTGCCGACCTCGCGCGCCACGCGCGTCACTTCGGCGGCGAAGGAGCGGAGCTGCTCGACCATCGTGTTAAGCGTGTCCTTCAACAGAAGGATTTCGCCGCGCACGTCCACGGTGATCTTCTTCGACAGGTCGCCGCCGGCGATCGCGGTCGCGACCTCGGCGATGTTGCGGACCTGTGCCGTCAGGTTCGAGGCCATGAAGTTGACGTTGTCGGTCAGGTCCTTCCAGGTGCCGGCAACGCCGGGCACCTCGGCCTGACCGCCGAGCTTGCCCTCGGTGCCGACCTCGCGCGCGACGCGCGTCACTTCGCCGGCAAAGCCGTTGAGCTGGTCCACCATGGTGTTGATGGTGTTCTTCAGCTCGAGGATCTCGCCCTTCACGTCCACGGTGATCTTGCGCGACAAGTCCCCGCGTGCCACGGCGGTGGTCACTTCGGCGATGTTGCGGACCTGGGCGGTCAGGTTGCCCGCCATCGAGTTGACGCTGTCGGTGAGGTCTTTCCAGGTGCCTGCGACGCCGGGCACGTTGGCCTGACCGCCGAGGCGGCCTTCGGTGCCGACCTCGCGCGCGACGCGCGTCACCTCGCCGGCGAAGCGGTTGAGCTGGTCGACCATCGTGTTCAGCGTGTCCTTGAGCTGAAGGATCTCGCCGCGGACGTCCACCGTGATCTTGCGCGACAGGTCGCCGCCGGCGATGGCGGTAGCGACCTCGGCGATGTTGCGGACCTGGGCGGTGAGGTTGCCCGCCATCGAGTTGACGTTGTCGGTGAGGTCTTTCCAGGTGCCGGCGACGCCGGTCACCTGCGCCTGACCGCCAAGCTTGCCCTCGGTGCCGACCTCGCGTGCGACGCGCGTGACTTCGCCGGCGAAGGCGTTGAGCTGGTCCACCATGGTGTTGAGCGTTTCCTTCAACTGAAGGATTTCGCCCGACACGTTCACGGTGATCTTCTTCGACAAATCGCCCTTGGCCACCGCGGTCGCCACTTCGGCGATGTTGCGGACCTGGCCAGTTAGGTTCGAGGCCATCGAGTTGACGCTGTCGGTGAGGTCCTTCCAGGTGCCGGCGACGCCGCGCACCTGGGCCTGGCCGCCGAGCTTGCCTTCGGTGCCGACCTCGCGCGCGACGCGCGTGACTTCGCCCGCGAAGGCGTTGAGCTGGTCCACCATCGTGTTGATGGTGTCCTTCAGCTCCAGGATTTCGCCGCGAACGTCCACGGTGATTTTCTTGGAGAGGTCGCCGCCCGCGACCGCGGTCGTCACCTCGGCGATGTTACGGACCTGTGCCGTCAGGTTCGAGGCCATCGAGTTGACGCTCTCGGTGAGGTCCTTCCAGGTGCCGGCGACGCCGAGCACGTTGGCCTGGCCACCGAGCCGTCCCTCGGTGCCGACCTCGCGTGCGACGCGCGTGACTTCGCCGGCGAAGGCGTTGAGCTGGTCCACCATCGTATTCAGCGTTTCCTTCAGCTGAAGGATTTCGCCGGACACGTTCACCGTGATCTTCTTGGAGAGGTCGCCGCCGGCGATGGCGGTGGCGACATCGGCGATGTTGCGGACCTGTGCCGTCAGGTTCGACGCCATGAAGTTGACGTTGTCGGTGAGGTCCTTCCAGGTACCGGCGACGCCCGGCACCTGGGCCTGGCCGCCGAGCTTGCCTTCGGTGCCGACCTCGCGCGCGACGCGCGTCACTTCCGAGGCGAAGGAGTTGAGCTGGTCCACCATCGTGTTGATGGTGTCCTTCAGCTCCAGAATCTCGCCGCGCACGTCCACGGTGATTTTGCGCGAGAGGTCGCCGCGCGCCACGGCGGTGGTGACGTTGGCGATGTTGCGGACCTGCGCGGTGAGGTTGCCGCACATCGCGTTGACGGAGTCGGTCAGGTCCTTCCAGGTGCCGGCGACGCCGGGCACGATCGCCTGGCCGCCGAGCTTTCCGTCGGTGCCGACCTCGCGCGCCACGCGCGTCACTTCCGAGGCGAAGGAGCGGAGCTGGTCCACCATCGTGTTGATGGCTTCCTTGAGCTGAAGGATCTCGCCGCGGACGTCGACCGTGATCTTCTTGGAGAGGTCGCCATTGGCGACCGCGATCGTCACCTCGGCGATGTTGCGAACCTGGTTGGTCAGGTTGTTCGCCATCGAGTTGACGCTCTCGGTCAGATCCTTCCAGACGCCGGTCACTTCCGGCACCTGGGCCTGGCCGCCGAGCTTGCCTTCGGTGCCGACCTCGCGCGCGACGCGCGTCACCTCGGAGGTGAACACGCCGAGCTGCTTGATCATGGTGTTGACGATGTTCGCCGACTGCAAAAACTCGCCGCGTAGCGGGCGGCCGTCGACGTCGAGCTTTACGGTCTCGAGCAGGTCGCCCTGCGCCACGGCTGCGACCGCGCGCGTCACCTCGCGCGTCGGCCACAACAAATCGTCGATCAGCGTGTTGACGGAGCCTTCCATGTCGGCCCAGGAGCCGCTGGCGAGGCCGAACTTCACACGCTGGCGCGTCTTGCCCTCGCGGCCCACCACCTGGCCGACAAGCTCGAGTTGCTGAGCCATGCGCTGGTTGGCGGCGATGATTTCGTTGAAAGTGTCGGCGAGCTTGCCGTCGATGCCGAGATAGTCGCCGCTCATGCGCACGGAAAAATCGCCGCTGCGCATGGCCTGCAGGGCGAGCAGCAATTCCGCCCGGGAATCCGGCTCCGACATGCTGTTGGTTTTTGGCTTTGGGACGCGACGACCGGAGCGTGATCCAGTTCCGGGATCGAGGTCGCTCATACTGATTCCCCCGCAGGCGTCGGCCGAATCCAAGGCAAGACGCGATTATCAAAATAGAGCGTCAGCCAAATTCGAAATCAAGCACCAACGTGGCGGCGCCGGGAATTGGAACCTGCTTTGCTCAGCCCAACGGAGATAATCCCCATGGGACGGAATGGTTCCATCGCGGCCTCCAGGATTTTCGGGCCGGAGGTGCTTGTCCCCTGTGCCTGTTTGGGGCTCGGGGCCATCGGAGAGTCGGCCCTGCCGTTAGGCCGCCAACACAGGGAGAGCGTCCATGAGAGCAGGATTAATTGTCGTCGGGGATGCAGGCCGGGACAGGATGCCGGAAAGCGATCGCACCGTTTGGCCGGAGAGCCAGCAACATCATCCGGGTAACAAATGATAAAGGTTACTTGTCCGCCATGGTGCGTTCGGCGTCCTTGACCTGTGAGCGCAACAGCGGGAGCTGCTCGCGCGCGAACGCTGCAAGGGCGGCGTTGTCGGGGGCCTTGAGGTAACGTTCGAGCAGGTCGATGACCGATTCGTATTCGGGAATCTGCGCGGCATAGAAGCTTCTTACGTAACTTGGTCCGTCCGAGGTTTCGGGCTGGACCAGGGCGCTTGCGCGGGCTGTCTTGGCGACGCGCGGTTCGGTGCCGATCGCTTCCTGAATCTGTTTCAGTACCTTGTCGCGCCAGTCTGCTTCTTCGGCGCGCAGGGCGGCGAGGTTGTTGACCTCCGCATTGCCCTTGAGGTCGGTGCTTTCCAGCAGGCCCTGCTGGAAGCGGCTGAACGCGTAGAGGCCGCTGACGACCTCGGTCGCGGTCGGCGGGGGATCGCCAAGGCGCCGCTCCCCGGTGCTGTCGGCGAGCGCCGCAGTGCTGACGAACGTCAGGACTATCGCGACAAGAATCTTCATGGGCATTCAACGGCGGACGGTGGGGCGAAGTTCCGCCCGTGTTACGATCCCGTAAGGGCGCTTGCGACGCGAAGGTTCCGTCCCCAATTTGAGTTCATGAAACAGTCTGATATCTTCAGGGACAACGCCGACAACTGCCTTCAGCTCGCAGAGCGGGCCGAAGGACAACCGGCGCACAAACGCTTTTCACGGATGGCGGACGCGTGGACGGCACTCGCGCACGAGCAGGAATGGCTCGACGGCGAGGTCCCGCCCGTCGTGGTCCGCATCCCTCGACAGCGGGACGCGTGACGCTCTCGTTTTCGTGAATCTGCGTGTGAGACTGCTCACGGAGTGCAAGCGACCAATTTGGGATCATTCGGGAACAGTCGATCGCGCTGATTTTCGATTCCAGAAGGAGGTTTTTGCAATGGCTCCACGTCTGGCTCTTCTCTCACTCATTCTCGCCTTTGGCGTCTCGGTCGCGTTCGCGACGGTGACGACCGTGCGGCAGGTGCATCATGAAAATGCATCGCCTGCCTTCCACGCGGCGCATATCTAGCGTCTTTCCGGAACATTCGACGCGGCCGGGCGTAAGCGCTTCGATGGATCAAGAGAGGCGAACGAACATCATGGCGAATTCGCATCAAGGCATCGCCAAGGACCAGCGCGGCGAGGAGCAGCCGCGTGACAAGCAGCGGGCACAGACCGTCCACAAGACGGATCCGCAAGCAAGCCGCAACGGCTCGCCCTCGCGAGAGGCGACGCGCGATCCGAAGCTGAATGACGAGAGCAAGACGCCGGGCTCAGGGGCGATGCCGGACGGTTCAAACGACGCGACGGGCTAGTTCCCGCGAGGAACGGATCCGCTCGCAAAAAGTCGACGGATTGTTTCCGGTAGTCATGCCCCTGGTGCGCCGGAAGCAATCTCCAAGGACGGCCCTGGAACCCTCGGTGCCGGGGTCGTTTGCTTGTGCGGGTCGTTTGTTTGTGGATGTCTCGTAAGACAGGTCAATCCTCTGCGTCGCGGTCGCCACCGATCGGCGCGTGCCCGTCCGGGCCGCGCGCGAAGACGCCGTAATTGCTCGACTTGACGCCGCTGCCCGCATCGTCTCCCACAGCGGCCAGGCCGAGCCTGAGCAGCTCGCGAACGGCTGCCGCCCGCGTCGGCATGCGATGCTTGAACCGGAAATCGTCGAGAGCAGACAGTTCTTCCGGCGAGAGCATCACCTGAAGCCGCTCGGCGCGGAGGTCATTCATTGGAAATCACTCCAAATGAGCTGTTTGAGTAGTTTACTCAACAATCCAATTTGGCAAGAGTTCCGCAAGCTGAGCCACAGGCGTCAAATGAGTAAAAAAATAAAATGAAATCAATAAGTTAAGTTGTTTTATCGGGTCCCGGAAAGGCGTATCCTTGGCCAAAAGGGAGAGACGTCATGACGGAAGAAGTCAGATTGCCCCGCAAGCTTTCCGAAGAGACCGAAGCAGCCAAACCGGTGCGCCCGAGCCACCAGAAGGTCATCGACCAGGCGGAGCGCTGGGCCAACAGTCCGGGCCTTCAACCGCCGAAGTCGCAGCCTTCGCCCAGCGCGAAAGCGGTCTAAGGTTTCAAGAAGGGAGAGCCCTTTAACGAGGGCGAACAGGCCGATCGGTGCGCGGTCCGTAGGAGGCGATGCGAAGCCTGCGCCTGAGCAACCAGGCCGATACGGAAATGACGGCCCAAACCGTCGATGCCGCGATGAAGGCGAGTGCGACGCTGGCCCCGACAGCGACATGAAACACACCTCCGAAACCGGCGCGCAGACCGAAGGCGACCACAAGCCAGGCGCCGAAGGCGAGGATCGTGGCGGAGCGCGCCGAGACGAAGCCTCATCAGCACGTGACGCGGAGCACACCGGAACGATCGCTCGTCTATCCGGGTTGCCTCCACACTGGCTGAGTGGAGAATTGAAATGCTGAATCAAGTCGAACTGGACCAAAGCGAGATGGGCAAGTTGATCGGCAGCGACAAGGTCGAGGGAACATCGGTCTATGGCGCCGATCGCAACAAGATCGGCTCGATCGAACGCGTGATGATCGACAAGGTCAGCGGCAGGGTGTCCTACGCCGTGCTCGGCTTCGGCGGCTTTTTGGGCCTCGGCAACGACCACTATCCGCTGCCCTGGCAGTCGCTGAAGTACGATACGGAGCTTGGCGGTTATGTTACCGGCATCACCACCAAGGAACTGGAAGGCGCGCCGAAATACCGCGAACGGAATGATTGGAACTGGAGCGATGACGCCGCGGTCCGCGGCATCAACTCCTACTACGGCGTCCCATTCGCGTAGGTCAGACCGACTGGGGTTCGCACGGACAGACGGACAAGCCCTGGAAGGGATCTCCGGAGAAGGAGCAGGGATCGGACGAGGTGAAGCCCGATCTCGAGAAATGGCACGTGACGAAGACGCACCGACACACCGGTGCGTCTCGTTCCGATACCCCCGCTGGCGCGCAGCCCCTGCAATGTTGAAGCTGTCATTGGACAGTTCCACTCGGCGACGCTTCTGGCACGGCTCGTAACGCTCGAACTGGGAGAGCGTAGCCACTAGCGCGAGCGTTCCAGCGCCACGACGATCAGGGCCCGGATGCCGTTCTGATCGGCCGCGCCGTTGATCCAGGTCAACGTGCGCCGACCGAGACAGGCATGTCTGGTCGTGGGGCTAAACCATGGAGAGCACGCATGATCAGGTTGTTTGCCGCCGCTGCGTTTGCCGTAGCCATTGCAACGTCGGCGCAGGCGATGTCGCCCGCGCCGCTTCATCAGCCGGACGGCATGGCCACACGGGTCGCCTTCCTTTGCGGGCCGGGTCGGACGTTGGTCGGCGGCGTCTGCATCTCCAGAGTCGCCAAACGGCAAATCCGCAGATGTGCGGTGTGGGGCGCGGGCCATGTCTGCCGTCAGTGGCACTGATGCCGGACGAAAGTGACGGACAATGAGAGCTCGCCGCTGTTGTCAGTGCAGGGAGCGGCGAGCCTCACGCGGACCTTAATAACAGGGTGGATACGGATAGTAACCACAGGCCCTGCGGTAGCGATAAGCGCCATAGGCCGCGGCGCCTCCCACGGCGGCCGCACCGTAATAGGCGCGCCGGTGCACTCTGCGGTTGACGCCTGCCACGCTCATCGGTGTAAGCGGTCGCCCAACTCTCGCCTCGGCGCGATCAAGCGATACGGATGGCCCGTTCGCCGGCGAGTAATCCGGCGACAGCGGAACTGCGGTCAAGAGCCCAGCCATCACGATCAGTCCAAGAAGCTTGGCGGTTCTTGTCATGTGTTCTCTCCCTGAGATGCGATCATCAGAGGGAACGTGTCATGGCGTTCGGGCTCACCCTTGACCAATATCAATGGAACCCAACTCCAATGCGCCGCAGAAAATCGAGCTGGTCGCGAGCCGTATCGTGCATCTTCGCGCAGTCGTGGGCACGATAGCGTGCACAATGACGTGGCTGTCGAGTTCGCCAGCGCGGGCTGAGCGGCGATCGCCGTAGCGACCTCGCGTCCGTTCACCCCGCCACCGCCTCCTTACGCCCTGGTCCCGGATGCACATGCACCTGCTTCGCATGCAGCACCTCGCCGCATTCCGAGCACACCATCACGGGGTCGAACTGCTTGCCGCAGGTCTTGTGCTCGTGCAGCAGCGGGCGGCCGCGTTCGTCGCCCATGTGGGCGTCGCCCCAATGCACCATCGCCATGATGATCGGGTAGAGGTCGAGGCCCTTCTGGGTGAGGATATATTCATAGCGTTTGGGCGCCTCTGAATAGGGGACGCGGCGCAGGATGCCGAAGCGGACCAGCTTCTTCAGCCGCTCCGAGAGCAGGTGCCGCGTGATCTGAAGCGAGGATTGAAAACCCTCGAAGCGCCGCACCCGCAAAAAGCATTCGCGCAGGATCAGCAGCGTCCAGCGGTCACCGACCACCGCGACGGTGCGGGAGAGCGAGCAGGGCTCTTCGTCCAGCGTGTCCCAATTCATGATGCCGTCTCCCGGCCGAGCCTAGTAAGTCAGAAAAAGGAACTGACTTGAATGATCAGCGCTATTTGCAAAGAAGCCTAACAGTCCGTCGCGAAGTTTGACAGTTCTATTTTAGAACTATAGCCTTCGGCCCAATTACACGCTCTCACCGGAGGAGGCGACTTTGCCCAAGCGAAACGCGACAGCTGCCGTGATCGGGGCCGGCGATTTCATCGGCTCGGAGATTGCCAAGAAGTTTGCCGCCGAAGGTTTCGCGGTCTTCGCCGGCCGCCGCAACGGCGACAAGCTCGCGCCGCTGGTGCGGGACATCGAGGCCGCGGGCGGCGAGATCCATGCGCGTTCGCTCGATGCGCGGAAAGAGGAGGAGGTCATCTCCTTCCTCAACGACGCCGACAAGCACGCGCCGCTGGACGTCTGCATCTTCAACGTCGGCGCCAACGTCAATTTTCCGATCCTCGACACCAGCGAGCGCGTGTTCCGCAAGGTCTGGGAGATGGCCTGCTATTCCGGCTTCCTCGCGGGGCGCGAAGCGGCGCGGCTGATGCTGGCGCGCGGCGGCGGCAAGATCTTCTTCACCGGTGCGACCGCGTCCCTGCGCGGCGGCAGCGGCTTTGCCGCCTTCGCCAGTGCCAAGTTCGGCCTGCGCGCGGTGGCGCAGGCGATGGCGCGCGAGCTTGGGCCGAAGAACATCCACGTCGCCCATCTCATCATCGATTCCGGCGTCGACACCGAATGGGTGCGGCAGCGCCGGCTCGAAGCCCTCGGGCCCAATGCGCTCGACAATCCCGACCTCCTGATGCCGCCATCGGCTGTGGCCGATTCCTATTGGCAGCTCTATCAGCAGCCCAAGAGTGCCTGGACCTTCGAGATGGAGATCAGGCCGTTCGGAGAGAAATGGTGACCGCCGCGCAAAAGTCCGGCTAGACTGATCCAAACACAAATCGAAACTTCGGGAGGCCCAAACGTGAAGACCGCGATCACCGAACTGTTCGGCATCGAGCACCCCATCATCCAGGGCGGCATGCATTTCGTCGGTTTTGCCGAACTGGCTGCCGCCGTCTCCAATGCCGGCGGGCTCGGCATCATCACCGGTCTCACGCAGAAGACGCCGGAATTGCTCGCCAAGGAGATCGCGCGCTGCCGCGGCATGACCGACAAGCCGTTCGGCGTGAACCTCACCTTCCTGCCGACCTTCGCGGCGCCGCCCTATCCGGAATACATCGCGGCCATCGTCGAGGGCGGCATCAAGGCGGTGGAGACCGCGGGTCGCAGCCCGGAAGCCTACATGCCGGCGCTGAAGGCCGCTGGCATCAAGGTCATCCACAAATGCACGTCGGTCCGGCATTCACTGAAAGCCGAACGCATCGGCTGCGACGCCGTCAGCGTCGATGGCTTCGAGTGCGGCGGTCATCCCGGTGAGGACGACATCCCCAACATGATCCTGCTGCCCCGTGCGGCGGAGGAGCTGAAGATTCCGTTCGTCGCCTCCGGCGGCATGGCGGACGGCCGCAGCCTCGTTGCGGCGCTCTCGCTGGGCGCGGCCGGCATGAACATGGGCACGCGCTTCATCGCCACCAAGGAAGCGCCGGTGCATCAGAACGTGAAGAACGCGCTGGTCGCGGCCACCGAGCTCGACACCCGCCTGATCATGCGGAGCTTGCGCAACACCGAGCGCGTGCTCAAGAACGCCAACGTCGATCGCCTGCTCGAGATCGAGCGCGAGAAGGGCGACAAGCTCAAGATCGACGACATCCACGACCAGGTCGCGGGCGTCTATCCCAGGATCATGCTGGAGGGCCAGATGGATGCGGGCGCCTGGAGCTGCGGAATGGTGGCCGGCCTCATCCACGACATCCCCTCATGCAAGGAACTGGTGGATCGCATCATGGGCGAAGCGGAAACCATCATCCGGAGCCGCCTGATGGGGTTCCTGGACGGGACGGGTGCAGCGCGAAAGGTCGCCTGACACCGCAAACTTCTTAACCACGGCGGCATTTGGCCGCTGGAATTGCGCGCGACGCCTCCTAGATAGAAGTAAATTACCCCTTAACAATCAATTTCAGGAGGCGTCCGTGGTCCTGAAGAGCGTATCTTTTGTCGTTGCCCTCGGCGTCGTGCTCGCATGGGGCGGCCTCGCGCGCGCTGATGACTACAAGCCCGGTGAATATCTCGGCCTTGACCTGTCCAAGGCAGTCCTGTCGCCGAAGCGGCTCGGGCCCGAGACGCAATTCGCTCCTGTTGCGCTGGAGGCGCGCGGCGGCAACGAAGCGCAGGCGCGGGCCGAACCGGTAGATGTGCCGAAGAAGGTCGCGGCTGAACGTGTGCATGTGTCCGAGCCGAAGGTCGCGCACGCTAGGCCCGCGCAGCCGCGCGGCGCCGCTCGCACCAGACTCGCGCATCGTCACGGCAATCCTCTGGATGCGCAGGCGATGGACACCCGAATCCAGACCTGGCCGTGCCGCAGCGGCGGCATCTGCAACTGGAAGCATTAGCTGGCGAGACAGCCGGACCCAACGCTCTCCCCGTAAGAACGGGGCGAACGAGTGCACCGTCGCGCAGGTGTAGCCCGATCCGTCATCTGTCCGTCGCAAAACCGTAGGCATGGAGTCAAGAAACCGTAAGCCGGGAGTCAAACGGCGCAGGCACCTTCCGTCGCGATTCGACGAAGGTTCCCTGAATGGCAACGCTCCGCGCCGCGCGCGCCTGGACCCGGCGGCAGTTCCTGGTCCGCTCCACCTCAAGCCTCGCCGTCGCCTCGCTCGGCACACTCGCCAAGCCGCACCTCGGCCGCGCCGCGGATCGTCCGCAGATCGCAGGCGGCATCCAGTCCGGCGATATCTCGGACGGCTCGGCTGTGATCTGGGCGCGCGCTGACCGGCCTGCGCGCATGCAGGTGGAGTGCTCGACCGTCGAGAGCTTCAAGACCGTCATCGCGTCAGCTTCGCGCGATGCGTTGCCGGACGCCGACTTCACGTCAAAAGTCCTTCTGAACGATCTGCCACCGGGGCAAGACATCTTCTATCGAGTCCGCTTCGACGACGTCGCGACCGGCGTTGCCGGCGAAACCCGCGTCGGCCATTTCCGCACCGCGCCGTCTGCCGGCCGGTCGATCTCGTTCCTGTGGTCGGGTGATGTCGCGGGGCAGGGCTGGGGCATCGACATCTCGCGCGGCGGCTATCGCAGCTATCGCACGATGCTCGACAACCGCCCGGACTTCTTCATCCACTCCGGCGACCACATCTACGCCGACTGCACGATTCCCTCCCAGCAGAAGCTGCCGAACGGAGAGACCTGGCGCAATCTGGTGACCGAGGAGAAATCCGAGGTCGCGCACACGCTGGCGCAGTTCCGCGGCAACTACAAATACAACCACCTCGACGAGCATTTCCGCGCTTTCCACGCCGAGGTGCCGATGTTCGCGCAGTGGGACGACCACGAGGTCACCAACGACTGGTCGCCGACCGGCAGCTATGACGACGCCGGCCACGAGGACGACGGCACGCCGCGTTTGGTCGCGCGCGCCCGCCGCGCCTTCTTCGACTTCATGCCGATCCGCGACATCGGCGCGCGGAAGGGGCGGGTCTATCGCAAGATCGCCTATGGTCCGCGGCTCGATGTCTTCATGATCGACATGCGCAGCTATCGCGACGACAGCTGGAACAAGGGCGATGACCATCGCGGCTGGATCCTGGGCGCCGAGCAGCTCGCCTGGCTGAAGCGCGAGCTCGCCGCCTCGCGCGCTACCTGGAAGGTGATCGCCGCCGACCTGCCGATCGGCCTCGTCAGCCCGGATGCGGTTGCGCTCGGCGACGGGCCGCCCGACCGGCGCGAGCACGAAATCGCCGATCTGCTGGCCTCGATCAAGCGCACCGGTGTTCGCAACATCGTCTGGCTCACCGCCGACATGCACTACACCGCTGCGCATTATTACGATCCAAACAAGGCGCAGTTCAGGGATTTCGAGCCGTTCTGGGAATTCGTCTCCGGTCCCCTGCATGCCGGCACCTGGGGGCCGGGCGAACTGGACGACACGTTTGGTCCGGTCGCGATGTACCAGAACGGATGCAGCGAAGCGCAGGGCGAGAATCTGGCGCCCTGCTTCGGCTTGCAGTTCTTCGGCCGCGTCGATATCGACGGCCGCAACGGCGTGATGACCGTGACGCTGAAAGACGTCGACGACCGCGACCTCTGGTCGGTCGACATCGAGCCGCAGCCGCAGGCACGCCCGGCCGTGGTGGCGCAGCATTCCTAAGGCATGCGCAGGCCGATGCCGCCGCGCACGGGCCGGGTCACGGGCTGCGGGGCTTCTGCGCGCGCATTCATCCAGGCCGGCAGCTGCGGGGCCGTGGATTGCCGGACGAAAAACTCGCCCTGCTTGGGTGAGCCCATATAGGCGAAGCCGTCGGCATAGGTCGGCGTGGCACCGGCAAGGGCGGCCGCCAGGATGGCCATCGTCAGAATCGTCTGCATGATCGTCTCCGTGTCGCGTGCGGCCGGAATGACCGCCATGGTCTGATGCTGACAGGAGAGGGGCATAAGCTGAAATGCCGTTTGGCTGTCGCGGCGATGCCCGCCGGCTATTTTGCTAACCCGATCTTGATTGGTCCAGGGGTGCCATCCGCGCTAAAGTGCCCGCTCCCGCCGCCTCTTTTCCATCACCGAAGAGTCCGTTCCCGCGGACCCACCGCGCGCTGAAATACGTCAGGAGTTAACTCATGGGCAATCTGAAGACACAGGGCATCAGCATGCCCAAGCTCGGCCTCGGCACATTCCGCATGCAGGGCGATGCCTGCCGCGACGCGGTCGAGAGCGCGCTGTCGATCGGGTATCGCCACATCGACACGGCCGAGATGTACGGCAACGAGGAACCGATCGGCGCGGCTCTCGCCGCGGCGCGGCTGCCGCGCAGCGAGCTGCATGTCACGACGAAGGTCTGGCACGAGAATCTGGCGCCGGACGCGATCCGACGGGCCTTCGACGCCAGCCTGAACAAGCTGCGACTCGACCATGTCGATCTCTATCTCGTGCATTGGCCGTCGAAAGCCGCGAACTGGGGCGCGGTTTTCGACACCTTGATGAAGCTGAAGGAGGAGGGGCGCACGCGGGCGATCGGCGTTGCCAATTTCACCACGGCGCTGCTCAAGATCGCGGTCGAGGACATCAAGGCGCCGATCGCCTGCAACCAGATCGAGTATCACGCCATGCTCGATCAATCGAAGGTGCTGGCCTATCTCCAGGCCAGGTCGATTCCGCTGGTCGCCTATTGCCCGCTGGCGCAGGGACGCATCGCCTCGGATCCGGTGCTGGCGGAGATCGGCACCAGGCACAATGCGACGGCTGCGCAGGTTGCGCTGAAATGGCTGCTCGATCAGGACGGCGTCGCGGCGATCCCGAAGGCCGCGCGCCGCGAGAGCCAGCAGGCCAATCTCGACGCAATGAAGATCACGCTCGACGATGCCGACCGCAAGAAGATCGCCGCGTTGCCCAAGGACAGTCGCTGCGTCAATCCCGGCTTTGCGCCGGCGTGGGATTAGCTTTGCCAGCACAGTTTTGAGACGCAAAGAAATGGCCCCGCGAGGGGCCATTTCCATGATGCGTTAGGCATTAATCCCAGTGGTGACGGTGACCGCGCTTGACCACCACGACCCGGTCGCGATGGTGCCAGCCGCGATGCCAGCCATGATCGCGATGCTCGCGCATTTCGGCGCGGGCGCCGTAGCCGTGATGGCCGCTCTTGATCACCACCGTTTCGGCATTCGCCATCGTCGGTGCAACGATCGCGAGCGCGCCGAGAGCCGCAACCACAAAACCAAGCTTCTTCATGATGTCCTCCTCCAATTCAATGCCAATGAGAACTGCGCATGCGCGCGAACGTTCCGGAGGAACGGGAAGAGAATTCTGAACACTTGTTCAGGTAGTTAATCGCAGCGTTGCTGCGCGGGTGTCGGCGCGCCGGTGGCGACGTATTTGCCGTCCCTGATCGTGTACTGGCCGCGCTCGCTGCGATTGTAGATCGCACGCAGCCTTCCTTGCTTTGACACCAGCAGGCCGAACTCTCGCGTCTGCTGGAGCGAGGGGAAGTACACCATCAGATTGAGCAGGCCCTCGGCGTTGACCGTTGCGGACACCACTTCGTTCTCGTCCCTGGCCTCGCCGAAATCACGCCGGTACATCACCCGGCCGTCCTTCCGGATCTCGTAGGTCAAGAGGGCGCCCTTGTCGCGGTCGGGCCGAGCTGCGCAGTCGACCGCCCATGAGCCGAGCAGGCCCCATTGCTCGACCGTTGCCGCAAGCGACCCGGCGCCGGCTGCGGCGGTGAACGCGACCCACAGCACCGCTGCCGCGATCAAGCGGCTCAAACCACGCGTCATGTCCTGAAGATCCCGCCTCGAAGAATTCCAAAGTGTAGCAGCCTGCTCGCAGCCGTCCATGGCAGCAGCCGATCGCGCGCGAATTTGATCCGCGTCAATGAGGCGGCCTGATTGCCCTGTAGGATGGTGCTTCCGGTAGGCGAATTGGATAGATCGATGCTGAATCAAGTCGTGGATTTTGCGGGCGAAGTGCTGCCGGGGAGCCGTGCCGCGCCGCCTTACTCCGAGACCGCGTTTCTGGCCGAGCTGGGCGACCGCCTGAGGTCCTCGCGCATGCGTTGCGACCTGTCGCGCCGCGAACTCGCCCGCCGCTCCGGGATTTCCGAGCGCTACATCGCCCAGATCGAGGCCGGTAAGGGCAACGTCTCGATCGTGCTGCTGCTGCGGCTGGCCTCCGCGATCCACGGCAGCCAGCCCCAGGCGGCCTGACGCTTTGAGGTGACCGCGATGGGGCAGCTCGTACTGGCAGCGAAGGTCACCCATGTTCCA
The DNA here is from genome assembly GCF_024519855.1 of Bradyrhizobium sp. Bra78. Lineage (NCBI taxonomy): Bacteria > Pseudomonadati > Pseudomonadota > Alphaproteobacteria > Hyphomicrobiales > Nitrobacteraceae > Bradyrhizobium > Bradyrhizobium sp. Bra78. The sequence goes on from NZ_JALJRE010000002.1 coordinate 472,789, forward strand.
TCCTTGATGTTGTCGGAGCAGCCAGGAAGCTCCTTGCGCGCCGCGCGCGAAGCGGCCGTCCAATCCCTGCGCGAGCTTGGACGGCGGGCGAAACAGCGTGGCGTCACCAGCTTCGTGGTGTTTGACACCCATTGGCTCTCCAATTTCGGCTATCACATCAACGCCAATGCCCGGCATCGCGGCTCGTTCACCAGCCACGAGGCGCCGCAGATGATTCAGGATCTGCGCTACGACCTGCCGGGCGACACGCGGCTCGCCGAGGCAATCGCCAGCGGGGCCGGCGATGCAGGCCTCAATGTCATCGCGCACCAGGTGGCGAGCCTCGGGCTCGAGTACGGCACCATCGTGCCGATGCACTACATGAACCCGGATGGCTTCGCGAAGGTGATCTCGGTCGCCTCGCCGCTGTTCACGTCCTTCGAGGAAAGCCGTACCCTCGGCGAAGCGACGCGCCGTGCGATCGAGAAATCCGGCGAACAGGTCGCGATCGTTGCCAGCGGCTCGCTCTCGCATCGGCTCTGGCCCAACAAGAAGCTGGGCCCTGAGGCGTGGACGAGTGTTGCCAGCGAGTTCAACCGCCAGGTCGATCTCCGCGTGCTCGAGCTTTGGCAAAGCCGCCGCTACCGCGAATTCCTCGACATGCTCCCGGACTATGCCACCAAGTGCAATGGCGAAGGCGGCATGGCTGACACCATCATGCTATTCGCCGCGCTTGGCTGGTACGAGTACCATGGCAGAGCCGAGCAGCTCTGCGAGTACTTTCCGTCATCCGGCAGCGGCCAGGTGAACGTGGAGTTTCACGTCGAGGCGTGAGGCATAGCCTTCACGCTCGCGCCTTCTCGACATTGGCGCTGCGGGCTGGCACGCCGAACTCCCGGCGGCAGACCTCGGCCAGCACGGCGACGCCGTCGCGGATCTGCTGATGCGAGGGGCTTGCAAAGCACAGCCTGAGGCGCGAGCTGGAATGGCTCTTGTCGGTCGACCATTCCGGCCCCGGGTTGATCGAGACGCCGGCCGCGAGTGCAGCCTGGTACAGCTTCAGCGTGTCGACCTGATCGGGCAGCTTCACCCACAGGAAGATGCCGCCCTTGGGCTCCTCGAACTCGGCCGCGGTGCCGAATTGCTCGTTGAGGGCTTCCATCAGCGTATCGAGCTTGGTGCGCAGCGCCTTGGTCAGCGCCGGCACGTGGCTTGCGAAGTGCGGCTTGCAATAGGCGGCGAGCACCATCTGCTCCAGCGCGCCGGAGCCGGCGTCCGTCTTCAGTGCCAGCATCCGCGACATCACATCCCAGGGCGCGACGATGAAGCCGACACGCAGCGCCGGCGCGATCGATTTCGAGAACGAGCCGATATGGATCACGCCGCCGTTCGGGCTCATCGCGTAAATTGCCGGCGGCCGCTGGCCGGACCAGACGAGGTCGGCATAGCAATCGTCCTCGAAAACAGGCACGCCATATTCGGCGGCCAGCCGCACCAGTTCGGCGCGGCGGCTCTCCGGCATGATGCTGCCGGTCGGGTTCTGCACGGTCGGAATGGTGTAGATGTATTTCGGCCGGATGCCGCGGCTCTTCAGGTCGGCCAGCGTCGAGGCCAGCGCGTCCATGCGCATGCCGTCCTCGTCGAGCGGGATGCCCACCACGTTGACCCCGAGCCGTGCCAGGCGTGTCAAGGAGCCCTGATAGCTCTCCTGCTCGAAGATCACGGTGTCGCCGCGGCTCAGCAGCGTCGAGTTGACGAGGTCAAGCGCCTGCAGCGAGCCGGAGACGATCAGCAGATCGTCCACGGTGCAGTTGATGCCGGCATCGCGCTTGAGTTTTGTCACCAGGAATTCGCGCAAGGGCATGTAACCTTGCGGACCATGTGCCAACCCGTAAGTGGCAAGCGATCGGCCCTCACGTTGCAAGGCCGTGCTGGCGGCCTCGATCAGCTCATCCAGTGGCAGCTGCCCGGAATCGTTGTTGCCGCCGACAAAACTGTATTTGGCAAGGCCCGTCCAGCGCGCGGAAGGGGCCGGTAGCCCTGCGGGAAACAGGGGCGCGAAATCGAAGCTGGACGTCATGGGGGCGTTCCTCTTTTCTGTTTCTTGTTGAGCGGCCGGCGTTGCGCCGGTCAGCCTTGCTTCTGTCGTGCCGGCCGCCTCACTTCTTGCCGGCCGTCCGGGTCGGACGGCCTTGGCTGATGAAAGCGTAATGTGCATTGGCGACGCCGCCAACCATCAAGGCCTCGACAACAGGCTCGGCGATCTCGCCCGCGGCGGCCCAGTCGACGAGGAAATTGGCTCCGGTCCCGCCGCGAACGTCGTCGGTCGGAATGAAGATCGAGACGGTGGCCAGAGGCTTCAGCGCCACCTGACCCTTCAGGTAGGTCTCCACCTGCTTGCCTGCCGTGTCGAAATAGGCGATGCGTTTGACCACCAGAGGCTGGGTCTCGGAGGCGTTGTGCACGCTCAAGGTCACCGAGAAGTCGACACGCAGCTTGCCCTGGCTCATCGCGACGCTGGAATAGGCCGGCACGTAGAACCCGCCGGAGACCGTGAGTTCCTCCTTCGGCAGTGCGGTGAGCGAATCGGCAAAGTTTTGTTCGATATTGACCTTGGACTGCGCGGCCGCAGGCAAGACGGATGCGAGCGTGCCTATCAACACGGCGGCAGCGAACGCCAAACGCATGTGACGAATTGCTCGCTTGCCGCGCCGCACTCGATCACTAGGGTGCGGCAAAACGGACCGATCTGGCATGCACGAGCTCATTCGCGACATCACTCTCTGTATTCTGTTTGCCTGGATGCTGGGCTTGCTCGCCCATTTCTCCCGGCAGCCGCTGATCCTGGCCTATCTTATCGCCGGCTTCTGCATTGGTCCATTCGGCGCCGGCTGGGTCAAGTCGCAGGAATCGATCAGCGTCATCTCCGAGCTCGGCCTGATCTTCATGCTGTTCATGATCGGCCTGGAGATCGACCTGAAGAAGATCGTGCGGGCCGGAAAGGTGATCCTGTTCGCGGCGGGCGGCCAGCTCCTCGGCGGCTGCCTGCTCGGGGTGCTGTTCTTCGCCGGCATCGGTCTGTCGCTCGGCGGGGGGCAGTTCGACGCGGTCTATCTCTGCGTCGCCTGCGCGCTGTCGAGCACGGTCATCATCGTCAAGGTGCTGTACGAGAAGCGCGAGCTCGATACGCTGCCCGGCCGTATCACGCTCGGCGTACTGGTGCTCCAGGACATCTTCGCCATTCTCTTCCTGGCGGTGCAGCCGAGCCTTGCCAATCTCGAGATCAGCGTCATCCTGCTCTCGATCGCCCGGGTCGCGGTGCTGGTGGCCGCCGCGCTGTTGGTCAGCCGCTACGTGCTGCCGCGCCTGTTTCACCAGATCGCCCGCCGCCCCGAACTGATCCTGCTCGGCGCGCTCGCCTGGTGCTTCCTGGTCGCCGAGACGGCCGAGCGGCTGTCGCTGTCGCGCGAGATGGGCGCCCTGATCGCCGGCGTCTCGCTCTCGACCTTTCCCTATGCGCTCGACGTCACCGCCAAGGTCACGACGCTGCGCGACTTCTTCATCACGCTGTTCTTCGTCGCGCTCGGCATGACCATTCCCGTGCCAGGCCTCTCCGTGATCGGACTTGCCTTGATGATCGCGGCGTTCACGGTGCTGAGCCGCCTCGTCACCACCTTCGCCCCGCTCTATCTGATGAAGCAGGGCCTGCGCGCCAGCCTGTTGCCGGCCCTGAACCTCGCGCAGATATCCGAGTTCTCGCTGGTGGTGATCCAGACCGGCGTTGCCGACAACCACATCGCAGCCGAGACGGCGAATGCGGCCTCCTTCGCCTTCGTGGTGCTGGCCGTGCTCTCGACCTTCGTGATGACCCGCAGTGACGAGATCACCCGCTGGGCGATCGGCCCCTTGAAGCGCATCGGTCTGAAGGACCTCGACGACGGCCACGCGCACGGTGAGGACGGCCACGAGGGCGGCCACGGCGAGGCCCGCCGGATCGTCATCCTCGGCTTTTTCCGTGCGGCGAGCGCGCTGCTGGCCGAGATCGAACGGCAAGCACCGGTGCTGCTCGAGCAGATCACCGTGATCGACTTCAATCCCAATGTGTTCCAGACGCTGCTTTCGCGCGGCCTGCACGTGATCTATGGCGACATCAGCAGCGCCGACACGCTGCTCCATGCCGGCGTCGGCAAGTCCGAGATGATCATCCTCAGCGTGCCGGATGCGCTTCTGAAGGGCGCCAGCAACGAGAAGCTGGTCCGCCACGTCCGCACCCTCAACCCGACCGCCATGATCGTTGCCACCGCCGATCTCTTGTCGGATGTGGACGAACTCTACGCGGCCGGCGCCAGCTACGTCACCGTGACCCGGCTCAGCGACGCCCATGAGTTGTTCACGGTGATCGAGGCGGCCCAGGCCGGCCTGCTGGCCGACAAGCGCGCCGAGCTCGATCAGCGGCTCGGCGAGCGGCGCGAAGTGCTGCCCTGACGGTGTCCGGCGGCCTTCCTCCCGGGCTATTTGCTCCCAAATCCCTGGTATCTTCGGTGCAAGCCTTCAGCGGTGCACGCCTGAAACCCTCTGACCGGGTCGCCATCGGGCATATGCGGTTGCGTCCAGGACACTAGCGCCCCGGCCCAAGTCCGGCTAAGCCTCCGGGCCATAACCGATAGAGATTGGGAAATGCCCGATAGCGTTCAGGAAGTCTTGCAGGCCTTTGCCCGGGGTGAGCTCGTGGTCGTCACTGACGACGAGGACCGCGAGGGCGAGGGCGATCTGATCGTCGCCGCGTCGCTCTGCACCGCCGAGAAGATGGCGTTCATCATCCGCCACACCTCCGGCATCGTCTGCGCCCCTGTGACCACCGAGGACGCGCGCCGGCTGCGGCTCGATCCGATGGTCGCCCACAACGATTCCGCGCACACCACCGCGTTCACGGTCTCGATCGACTACAAGCCCGACGGCGGCACCGGTATCTCCGCCGAGGAGCGCGCCTCGTGCTGCCGCGCGCTGTCCAATCCCAATGCCGGCGCCAACGACTTCGCCCGTCCCGGCCACATCTTCCCGTTGATCGCCAAGGACGGTGGCGTGCTCCTGCGCTCCGGCCATACCGAGGCCGCGGTCGACCTGTGCAAGCTCTCCGGCCTGCCGCCGGTCGGCGTCATCAGCGAGCTGATGAACGACGACGGCAGCGTGATGAAGGGCGAGCAGGTCGCCCGCTTCGCCGCCCAGCACAAGCTCAAGCACGTCACCATCGCCGACATGATCGCCTACCGCCAGGCGCGCGAGAAGCTGATCGAGCGGGTGGCGACCTTCGTCACCGAGAGCCCGATCGGCCCGCTGCAGGGCTATGCCTACCGTTCGCCGTTCGATTCCATCGCCCACGTCGCCTTCGTCTATAACGGCGTCGGAGACGGCAAGAACGTGCTGACGCGCTTCCACAAGCCCAACATCGTCAAGGACACGTTTACCGGCCACAAGCGCATGGCGGCGGTGCTCGAGCAATTCAAGAAATCCGGCCGTGGCGTGCTGGTTTACCTGCGCGACGGCGCAGCCGGCGTCCCCGTGGCGCCGCTGCCCGATGAGAGCGCGACCGAGGCCGACCGCAACCGCCAGTGGCGCGAGGTCGGTGTGGGCGCGCAGATCCTGCGCGATCTCGGCGTCACCTCGATCCGGCATCTCACCTCATCGGTGCACGACTACAAGGGCCTGTCGGGCTTCGGCATCGAGATCGTCGCCAACGAGCAGCTCGAAAGCTAGCGCTGTCATGCTCCGGCGCGACCTGCGTCCCCGGGATTCACGCAGACCCATACATCTGCAACGCAATTGCACTTGTTGCCGCGGCGCTTTACTTTGTCGGGCAAATTTCGACGGAACCAGACGAAAGGACGTTTCATGAGCGTGCGCCCTCAGGCCAAGGACAAGCCGGCTGCGGCTTCTTTTCAATGGGACGATCCGTTCCTGCTCGACGAGCAGCTCACCGAAGACGAGCGCATGGTGCGCGACACCGCTCGCGCCTATGCCCAGGACAAGCTGATGCCGCGCGTCGCCAAGGCCTATCTCGAAGAGACGACCGATCGCGAGATCTTCAACGAGATGGGTGAGCTCGGCCTGATCGGCATCACCCTGCCTGAGGAGTATGGCTGCGCCAATGCGAGCTACGTCGCCTATGGCCTCGTCGCGCGCGAGATCGAGCGGGTCGATTCCGGCTATCGTTCGATGAACTCGGTGCAGTCCTCGCTGGTGATGTACCCGATCTACGCCTATGGCGACGAGAACCAGCGCAAGAAGTACCTGCCCAAGCTCGCCAGCGGCGAATGGGTCGGCTGCTTCGGCCTGACCGAGCCTGACGCCGGCTCCGATCCGGCCGGCATGAAAACCCGCGCTGAGAAGGTTTCCGACGGCTATCGCCTGACCGGCAGCAAGATGTGGATCTCGAATGCGCCGATCGCCGACGTGTTCGTGGTCTGGGCCAAATCGGCCGCCCACGACAACCAGATCCGCGGCTTCGTGCTGGAGAAGGGCATGAAGGGCCTGTCCGCGCCGAAGATCGGCGGCAAGCTCAGCTTGCGCGCCTCCATCACCGGCGAAGTCGTGATGGACGGCGTCGTGGTCCCCGAGGACGCGCTGCTGCCCAACGTCTCCGGCCTCAAGGGTCCGTTCGGCTGCCTCAACCGCGCCCGCTACGGCATCTCCTGGGGCGCGCTCGGCGCGGCCGAGGACTGCATGCACCGCGCCCGCCAGTACACGCTCGATCGCAAGCAGTTCGGCAAGCCGCTCGCCGCGACCCAGCTCGTGCAGAAGAAGCTCGCCGACATGGAGACCGAGATCGCGCTGGGGCTCCAGGGCTCGCTTCGCGTCGGCCGCCTGATGGACGAGGGCAAGTTCGCCCCGGAGATGATCTCGATCATGAAGCGCAACAATTGCGGCAAGGCGCTCGACATCGCCCGCGTCGCGCGCGACATGCACGGCGGCAACGGCATCTCGATCGAATACCACGTGATGCGCCACGTCCATAATCTCGAGACGGTCAACACCTATGAGGGCACCCACGACGTCCACGCCCTGATCCTGGGCCGCGCGATAACGGGTATTCAGGCGTTTTTCTGATTGCTCAGCTGTCATCGCCCGCCTTGTGCGCAGTTGCGCACCGGAGCGGGCGATCCAGCATCCCAGAGACCTCGCCTTCGCCACCGGCGCCGCGGCGTAATGGATACCCCGCCTTCGCGGGGGGTATGACGGCGAGGGGTGGGACCGTAGTGCACAGGAAGTCCCATGTCCGACAACGACGACGTCCCGTTCAACCGCAACTTTCCACTCAAAGCCGGAAGCGTCGAGGAAGTCCGACCCGGCGTGCGGCGCGTGCTCTGTAACAATCCGAGCCCGTTCACCTTCACCGGCACGGTCAGCTACATCGTAGGCCAGGGCAACGTCGCGATCATCGATCCCGGTCCGAACGACGAGGCGCATGCCGCGGCGCTGCTCGATGCCGTGCGCGGCGAGACGGTGAGCCATATCTTCGTCACCCACACCCACCGCGACCATTCGCCGAACACCGCGCGGATCAAGCAGGCGACCGGCGCGCCGGTTTATGCCGAAGGCCCGCACCGCGCCTCGCGCCCGCGCTTCGAGAGCGAGAAGCACAATCCGGAATCCGGCGTCGACCGCGACTTCGCGCCCGATATCAGGATCGCCGATGGCGACGTCGTTGAAGGCGACGGCTGGCGTCTGGAGGCCGTGGCAACGCCCGGCCACACCGCCAACCATCTTGCATTCGCCTGGCCCGAGCGAAAGTTCAACTTCGTCGGCGATCACGTGATGGGCTGGTCGACTTCGATCGTGGCGCCTCCCGACGGCTCGATGATCGACTACATGGCCTCGCTCGACCGCCTGGCCGCACGCGAGGAGGATCTGTATTTCTCCGGCCACGGCCCCGAGATCCCGGACGGGCCGCGTTTCGTGCGCTTCCTGATCCGTCACCGCAAAGCGCGCGAATCCTCGATCCTGCATCGCCTTGCCAAGGGTGAGACCGACATCCCGACCATGGTCCGCGCGATCTATATCGGCATCGATCCCAGGCTGACGACCGCCGCCGGCTATTCCGTGCTGGCGCATCTGGAGGATCTCGTCGCCCGCGGCGTGGTGGCGACGGATGGCGATCCCGTGATTGGCGGGACGTACCGGATGGCGAACGCCTAGCTCACGGTCACTTCTTGACCGTCTTCGCCGGCGCCTTCGGCGGGATCACCGGCGTCTTCTTCACCGGCTTGAGCGCGTCGGCATCGGCTGCGGTGTTGAGATCGTCGATGAATTTTTTCACGCGCGCGGCGTTGCTGCCGAGGTCGCTCTCGAAATAGCGCGAGGCGGAGCGGATATCGACGCGGGAATCGTCGCCGTCGGGCACGACGCGGATCGCGATGTCCTCGCGGAATCCCATGATCGGCGAGCGCGCCACCGCCTCGATGCGGCCGATGCGGCGCGGCGGCTGCGGCGCGCGCTCGTCGATGACAAGCCATTTGCGCTTGTTGACGAGCTGAAGTGCGATCGCATAGGCGCGGTCGACGGAAATCTCGAGCTCAATCGGCTCGATATCAGGATAGAACTGGCGCTGCTGCTCGGCCGAATAGAGGCCGGCATAGACGGCCGTGTTGGTGCCGTCGCCGGTACGCAGACGCGCCAGCGCATCGAACCGCGGCGGGTCGATCGGGTCCGTGGTGATGTCGTGGATCGCCGGCAGCTTGCGGTATTGCAGGCCGAGATAAGCGGGATAGCCGAGGATCGCTGCGTCGATAAGGAAGGCAAGCAGGATGCGCGCCATGCCGCGCGAGCCGTTCTGCCAGATTGCGGCAAAACCGGCGAGCCCGAACAGGATCGAGAGCGCGGCGATCCCAAGCCCGCCGAAGAAGGTCGCCAGCGCCGGCTTCATCTCCAGGAAGCCGAAGCGGAGGATGAGGATCGAGACCACCACCGCCACGACTGCGAACACGGCCAGATTGCGCGCCCAACTTGCGAGGCTGGACACGGGCTCCGACTGATAGGGAGCGGAAAACCTGCGGGCCATCGGGTGAGCTCTGCCGAAGTCTTGGGGCGCGGTGCCGGCCGATCTGGCGCGACGATGGGCCGTTGAGACCACGCCCCGGCCGTAAATTCAAGCGTTCCGCAGGCGTCCGGACCGTCATGGCCGGGCTTGGCCCGGCCTTCCACGCCTTTCTGCAGCCGAGACGCGGATGCCCGGGACGAGCCCGGGCATGGCGCCTGTGACGGTCTACCTATGCCGCCGCGTTGGGAAAGCGATAATCCTTGAACTGGTCGCGCAGCGCCGTCTTCAGAATCTTGCCGGTGGCGGTGTGCGGGATGCCGTCGACGAAGGCGACGTCGTCCGGCATCCACCATTTGGCGATCTTGCCGTCCATGAACTTCAGGATGTCCTCGCGGCTGGCCTGCTGGCCCTGCTTGAGCTGCACGATCAGGAGCGGCCGCTCGTCCCATTTGGGATGGAACACGCCGATCACGGCGGCCTCCGCCACGGCGGGGTGGCCGACCGCGAGGTTTTCGAGGTCGATCGAGGAAATCCACTCGCCGCCGGACTTGATGACGTCCTTGGAGCGGTCGGTGATCCGCATGTAGCCGGCCTCGTCGATGGTCGAGACGTCGCCGGTGTCGAAGAAGCCGTCCTCGTCGAGAATGTTGGTGTCAACGCGGTAATAGGCCTTGGCGACGGCCGGGCCGGAGACCTTGAGACGGCCAAAGGTCTTGCCGTCCCACGGCAGCTCCTTGCCGGCATCGTCGGTGATTTTCATCTCCACCGCGAACGGCGCGTAGCCCTGCATCTGCAGCACGTCCAGCCGCGCCTCGCCGGTGGCATTCTGGAACGGCGGCTTCAGCGCCGCCACGCTGCCGATCGGGCTCATCTCGGTCATGCCCCAGGCGTGGCGCACGTTCGCGCCCATGTCGAGGAAGGCCTTGATCATCGAGCGCGGCATCGCCGAGCCGCCGCAGATCACCATCTTCAGGTCCGGCAGCTTCAGATTGTTGGCGGTCATGTGCTGGAGCAGCATCAGCCACACCGTCGGAACGCCGGCGGTGTGCGTCACCTTCTCGGTCGAGAGCAGCTCATAGACCGAGGCGCCGTCGAGCTTGGCGCCGGGCATCACCAGCTTGGTGCCCTGCGACGGCGCGGAGAAGGCGATGCCCCAGCTGTTGGCGTGGAACAGCGGCACCACCGGCAGCATGGTCTCGGAGGCGCTGGTGCCGAGCGCGTCGACATTGTTCGCCATCAGCGCGTGCAGCACGTTGGAGCGATGCGAATACAGCACGCCCTTCGGATCGCCCGTGGTGCCGGACGTGTAGCACATCGCGGCTGCCGTGTTCTCGTCAAAATCCTTCCATTTGAATTGGCCGTCGGCCTCCGCAATCCAGTCCTCGTAGGCGACCACATTCTTCAGCGTCGTCTGCGGCATGTGCGCCTTGTCGGTGAGCACGACGTAGCGTTCCACGCTTCCCAGCTTGTCGGCGATCTTCTCAAGGACCGGAACGAAGGTGATGTCGGTCATCACGATGCGGTCCTGCGCATGGTTGATGATCCAGGCGATCTGCTCGGGGAAAAGGCGGGGATTGACGGTATGGCAGATGGCGCCGATCCCCATGATGCCGTACCACGCCTCGAGATGGCGCCAGGTGTTCCAGGCGATCGTTGCGACACGGTCGCCGAGCTTGATGCCGTCGCGCTCCAGCATCTGCGAGACCTTGAGCGCGCGCTTGTGGATGTCGCCATAGGTGGTGCGATGGATCGGCCCCTCGACCGATCGCGTGACGACCTCCTGCTTGCCATGAATCCTGGCGGCGTGTTCGATGATACGGTGGCAGAGCAGGGGCCAATCTTGCATCAAACCAAGCATTCCGTCGTTCCTCCGAGAATTCGCTGGGCGGTTGTCGCTCTCAGCGCTGGGCCAAAGAATTGTCATGAGTTTTAGCCTGCCGGACTTTCGCCGCAAATGGTCTTGTCGCGGCTATATGTCCGCCGGCGCGGCAATGGTTACCGTCGCGCTGGGGCTGTCGCTCGTGCTCGCCGAGAGGGCGGAGGCGCGAAAATATGCTGGTCCGCTGGATATCTTCGGTCTTGGTACACCACGGCCGCGCGCGACGCATCATTCCGCCAAGATCCCGCTACCGAAACCGCGCCCTGAGGAAGCCCCCAAAGCATCGGACGAGGCCGCGCCGGAGGCCGAAGGCAAGCCTTCCCCGGACAGGCCTTCCCCGGACAAGCCTTCTCCCGACAGGCCGAACGCCAGCAAGCCCGCCGAGGCCGCGGCGCCGCCCGAGAAGCAGGTCTCGGCCTGCCGCCTTGCGCTGACCGAGGACATCGCAGTCGCGCCCTCGATCCCGGATATCCGCGGTCCAGGCGCCTGCGGCGGCGAGGATCTGGTGCGGCTGGAGGCCATCGTGCTGCCGGACAAGCGCAAGGTGGCGGTCAAGCCGGCGGCGATTCTCCGCTGCACCATGGCGTCAGCGATCGCCGATTGGGTGCGCAAGGACATGGTGCCGCTGGCCGCGAGCCTCGGCTCGACCATCAGCGATCTCGACAATTTCGACAGCTTCGAGTGCCGAGGCCGCAACCGCGTCGCCGGTGCGATACTGTCCGAGCACGGCAAGGCCAACGCCATCGACGTCCGCGCCATCAAGCTCGTCAACGGGCAGTCGATCGGCCTGACCGACCGCACCTTGTCGCGCGACGTGCGCGAGCGCGTGCTGCATTCGGTCTGCTCGCGTTTTACGACCGTGCTCGGCCCCGGCTCGGACTGGTACCACGAGGATCACATCCATCTCGATCTGGCCCAGCGGCGCAACGACTACCGGATCTGCCAGTGGAACGTCTGGGACCCCCTGCCGCAGGTCGCCCCGCTGCTGCCGGCGGAACGGCCGGAAGAGGCCCCGCCGCGCGAGGTCGCGGCCAAGGCGGACGGCAAATCCGAGGCTGCCAAAGACCAGGCGGATGAGGCCGAAGAGCCCGAGAAGCCCGCGCCTCCCGCACCGAACCCGGCATCCAAGAAGCCCGCAACAAAAAAGCGCCGGTAAAACCGGCGCTTTTGCAATTCAGGAGATCGGGAGACGATCAGTATTGGCTCGTTTGGCTGGCGCCGCCCTGCAGCGCTAGCCGCGAGTTGTACGGGGAGTCACCGTGCTTCGGCTCGAGCACGACCACGATCGTGCCGACCTTGACGCGGCTATAGAGGTCGATTGCGTCCTCGTTGGTCAGGCGGATGCAGCCCGACGAGATCGAGGCGCCGATATATTCCGGCTGGTTGGTGCCGTGAATGCGGAACAGCGTGTCCTTGCCGCCCGAGTAGAGATACATGGCGCGCGAGCCCATCGGATTGTCCGGACCGGGCGCGACGAAGGTGGGCACGCCCAGGCGCGAAATCTCGCCGGGGGTCGGGTGCCAGGCCGGCCACTCGGTCATGCTGCCGACCTTGGCAATGCCGGACCAGGCCATTGCCTCTTCGCCGACGGTAATGCCGTAACGGATCGCCTTGCCGCCATCCATCACGTAGTAGAGATAGTGATTGTCGGAATCGACCACGATCGAGCCCGGCGCTTCCTTGCGATGGTAATCGACGATAGCGCGGCGGAACGGCTCAGCGACCGGGGTGTTCTCGTACCGAACCTTGGCAAGGAGTTCCTTGTCCTTCGGCTTGAAGGCCTTGGTGTCGGTCGCCTCAAAATGCGTGGCCTGCATGCAGCCCGACAGCATCAGGCCAGCGGCCAAAATACCCAGCATAACTTTCAGCGACGACATGATCTGATTCCAATCGAAAACAACAAGCTTTCGCGGGGCTTGAGCCAAGCCCAAATTCCACGATTCCGTTGACCCCCATTATCGTTGAAATCTGCCACAATTCCAGCGTTTCGGACCTTCTCCCGCACTGCGAGCCCCTAGCTGTGGCTTTTTTGCCGCAAGTTTTGCACCCCAGAGCTCGCTTTTGGACAAAGGATGCCGAACTGTCGATTCCATGCCACGGTCGGGCCACGGCGCCGCCACAAATGCAAACGCTCCGTTAATGTGCTTGTCATCATGAACTTGTCAGAATCGCGCTAAGGGCTGTCATTCTGTCGCAGGCCCTGCTGGAGTTGTGCATGTTTTCTGTGTTTCTTCCCTCCGAGGGCTCCCTCAAGAAGGCGGTCGTCGACGATCTCGCGGCACTACCGGAGGCGGCGGTCTGGATCGACCTGGTCAATCCGACCGCGGCCGAGGACAAGGCCGTTGAGCGGCTCGCGGGTATCGCGATCCCGACCCGGGAAGACATGCAGGAGATCGAGATCTCCAGCCGCCTCTATATCGAGAACAGCGCGCGCTACATGACTGCGACGCTGATGTGCCACTCCGATACCGACATGCCCCGGACCACGGCGGTAACCTTCATTCTGGGCGACCATCGGCTGGTGACGGTGCGCTACGATCTGCCGAAGCCCTTCGCCCTGGTCGAGGCCAAGCTTGCCCGTTCGTGCGTGCCCACGATCACCGGCGAGATGGTGCTGGTGGAACTGCTGGACGCCGTGATCGACCGCTGCGCCGACATTCTGGAGAAATGCGGCGCCGACATCGACCAGGTCAGCCACGACATCTTCGAGCCCGAGAGCGAGCGCCACGGCCACGCCAAGCAATATTCCCAGATCCTGATCTCGATCGGCCGCAAGGGCGATCTCACCTCGAAGGTCCGCGAGAGCCTGGTGTCGATCGGCCGCGTCGTCACGTTCCTGTCCGCGGTGGTGGAGGGCGTGAAATGGTCGAAGGACATGCGCGAGCAGCTCAAGACCATGCAGCGCGACGTCGCCTCGCTGACCGACCACGCCTCCTATCTCTCCAGCAAGATCACCTTTGTGCTCGACGCCATGCTCGGCGTCGTCAATCTCGAGCAGAACAACATCATCAAGCTGTTTTCGGTCATGGCCGTCGTCCTGATGCCGCCGACGCTGATTGCCTCGATCTACGGCATGAACTTCAAGGCGATGCCGGAACTCGAGTGGGCGCACGGCTATCCGTTTGCGCTGGTGCTGATGCTGATCGCGGCGATCGTCCCGTACTGGATCTTCAAGTGGAAGAAGTGGCTCTGATCTCGTAGCCCTCTCGGGAGATAGCTACCGAGACCTTACGCCGGTCGTAGAGACACGGTGCTTGGTGTCGCAGAATAGAGCGGGATTGAGGCCGTGCGGTGATGTGTGCGCAGTGCCCCAATTCCTCTCGTAAAATTTGAGCAGTGGGCTGAACGTTTGCGCGAAACTTGTCTGCGATAAGCAGTGGGTTAGCCGCGAGGAACAGCCATGGTTGAAAAACACATAACGTCGCTCCGCAACGTCATTGATCTGGCGAACTATCGTCAGGTCCTGGCGAGCGGCAAGGCGGCGTCGATGTCGGCACGCATGTGCCGGCACTGTGGTGCTCCGCTGCTCGACGGTGAGAATGACGACGACTGCTCGACTGCATTTAATGCCGCAGCTCCCCGGCTGCGCGATCGGTCGCGTCGGATTCGAATCGACTGAGCAACGGAAAGAAGGGCGGGCGATCCAGGTCTTGCGGCGGCGTTGTCTGGATCGCCTTGCTTCCCTGAGCACTTCCAATTCTCTCATTGCGAGGAGCGACTTGTCTGCCGTAACTCGAGGAGCGAAGGCGGCAGCGACGAAGCGATCCAGACCGTCTCCGTGGAGGCAGTCTGGATTGCTTCGCTTTCGCTCGCAATGACGCGCACCTACACGTGCTGGCCGCCGTTGATGTGGATCTCGGCGCCGTTGACGTACGAACTGGTGTCCGTGCACAGCACGTAGATGATCTTGGCGACCTCGTCGGGCGTACCGAGGCGGTGCATCGGGATCTGCTGCTCGACGATCTTCTCAGTGCCCGGCGACAGGATCGAGGTGTCGATCTCGCCCGGCGCGATCGCGTTGACGCGCACGCCGACCCGGCCGAAATCCGAGGCCATCTCGCGCGTCAGGGATGCCAGCGCGGCTTTGGAGGTCGCATAGGCCGCGCCTGCGAAGGGATGCACCCGCGAGCCCGCGATCGAGGTGACGTTCACGACCGAGCCCTTGGCCGCCTTCAATTCCTCGATCAGCCCCCGCGCCATCATGATCGGCGCGAAGAAGTTGACGTTGAACACGTGCGTCCAGGTATCGAGATCGGTGTCGACCGAGCCGAGCCTTGAGCCTCCAGGGCCCTTTGGCGAGATCGCGGCGTTGTTGACGAGCGCATGGAGCATGCCGCCTTCGAGGCGGTCGCGGATGTCGGAGATCGCACGCGTGGTATCGGCGGGGGTGGCAAGGTCGACCTGGATGTGATCCTCGGGGCCTGCGTCCCACGGGCAATCCTCCGGGAACGGATGCCGCGAGCAGGTGATGACGCGCCAGCCCGCCGACGAGAAGCGGATCACGGTGGCGTGGCCGATGCCGCGGCTCGCTCCGGTCAGGAGCAGCGTGCGGCGCGGCGCATTGGACGAATGCGGCATGGACATCTTTCAGATCGGCCAAAGCTCTAGGGATACATCCGCGTCTTGGACCACGGCTCGCCGGCCGCGTCACGGCGAAATTCGATGCGGTCGTGCAGGCGAAATGGGCGGTCGTGCCAGAACTCGATGCGCGCCGGCGTGATGCGCCAGCCGCTCCAGCCCGGCGGACGCGGCACCTCGCCGATGACGTGCTTGGCCGCGACCTTGGCGATGGCCTGCTCGAAGGCGAAGCGGCTTTCCAGCTCCTGCGACTGCTTGCTCGCCCAGGCGCCGATCTGCGCCTGCTTGGGGCGGGTCGCAAAATAGGCGTCGGCCTCGGCGTCGGTCACCGGCGTCACGTTGCCGCGGATGCGGACCTGACGGCGCAGCGACTTCCAGTGAAAAAGTAACGCCGCCTTAGGATTTGCGGCGAGTTCGCGGCCCTTCTGGCTCGCGATGTGGCTGTAGAAGACGAAACCATCGGTATCGAAGCCCTTCATCAGCACCATTCGCGCGTCCGGAAGCCCTTCCGGGTCGACGGTTGCGAGCGCCATCGCGTTCGGATCGTTCGGCTCGTTCTTGATGGCCTCGTTCAGCCAGGCCTCGAACAGCGCAAACGGCTCGTCGGCGGCGGTGAAATCACCGGATGTTAAGGGTGTCTGGTGTTTCATCGAAGTCGTGTCGGTCATGTCTGGAGTCCGAGTTGCGTCCTGCGGCCCAAAACGCGTTGTTGTCCGCTTCCGCCCTATATAGGGCATGGGGACGCGTTGGCCTATCGGCGATCCGGCCGTCCGGCTTCGTCATGACCGTCGTTCTGATCGGGCTCGGCACCAGCGGCTGCAGCTTTTCGCGCAATGACACGAGTGCCTACGCCAAGGCCGACGACAGCGACCTCACCGGCTCGATCGCGATGCCGGCGAAGGAGGCGGCCCCCACCGAGACCGATCTCGCCTTCGCCCGAAACGCCGCCTCCGACGTCCTCAGCAAGGGCGACAAGGATTCCAGCCAGCATTGGGAGAATCCGGAGACCGGGGCGCGCGGTTCGGTTACGCCGATCGCGCAATCCTATGCCGCCGAGGACGGCCGCAAGTGCCGCGATTTCCTGGCGAGCTACGTCAACGGCCGCACCGAAAGCTGGCTCCAGGGCGCCGGCTGCCAAAGCACCCGTGGCCGTTGGGAGATTCATACGCTAAAGCCATGGCGGAGCTGAGCATGATCCGGACCCGAAGGGCCGCGTTCGCGAAAAGCGGGAACCGGTTTTTCGATAAGATCGTGCTCCAGAGGTAGAGAATCAGCCCCGAAGACTAGTTGCAAAAATGCCACTCGCCCCCACATGAGGCTCAGATGGGGCGGGGAGCCCTTTGAACATATCGATTTCCCGAGAGGAGACGTGACGGATGCGCGACCCCTATGAGATCTTGGGGGTGCCGCGGAGCGCCAACGCTGCCGCGATCAAGAGCGCCTATCGCAAGCTTGCCAAGAAGCATCATCCCGACAGCAACAAGGATGACCCGAAGGCCGCAGAGCGCTTCTCCGAGATCAATTCGGCAAACGAGATCATCGGCGACGAGGACAAGCGCAAGCAGTTCGACCGCGGCGAGATCGACGCCGACGGCAAGCCGCGCTTTCAGGGCTTTCCGGGCGGCGGCGGGCCACGCGGTCGCGCGGGTCCCGGCGGGTTCGAAAGCTACACGTTCCGCGGTGGCGGCGCTGGCCCCGGTCAGGGGGCTGGCGCGTTCGAGGACATCCTCAACAGCATGTTCGGCGGTGCGCGCGGCGCGCGGCCCGGGGCCGGTGGCGCCGGGCAGTTCGAATTCGACACTGGCGGGATCGGGGTTGATCTCGACCTGAATGTCGCCATGACCGTCTCGCTGGAAGAGTCGGTGCAGGGCGGAGAGAAGCGCGTCCGGCTGCCGACGGGCAAGGAGCTCAACGTCAAGATTCCGGCCGGTGTTACCGAGGGCCAGCAGATTCGGCTCCGGGGGCAGGGCGAAAGCGCTCAGGGCCATCCGCCGGGCGATCTTCTGATCACCATCAGCATTGCGCCGCACCCCTTCTTCAAGGTCGAAGGCGCCGACCTCAGGATCGACCTGCCGGTCACGCTCTATGAGGCGGTGCTCGGCGGCAAGGTCCGCGTGCCCACTCTCGGCAATGCCGTGGAATTATCGGTCCCGAAGAACACCTCCAGCGGCCGGACCTTCCGCCTCAAGGGCAAGGGATTGCCAAAAGCCGGCGGAACCGGGGATCTCTTCGTCACCATCAGGATTATGCTACCGGACGGGAACGACGCCGAGCTTGAAGCATTGATGGAGAAGTGGCGGGACCAACACCCCTACAATCCACGTAGCGGGCTTGGCTGATGCATGATCCGCAAAAGCGCGTAGCGGTTTTGTGAAAAGATCATGCGCAAACAAAGAGCTAAGGCGCGGGCTATCGCGCTTTAGGGCGAGATCTGAACTGAAGGGGTTCTCCTAAGGTCTAGAGCATCCTCCCTGCAGATGATGCTCATCATACAGGTGAAGCGTGGTAGCGCTTCGACGCTCGACGTGTCGGTTGTCCGGCGGGGCAGCCGATAAAAAGGTGCGGCCTCGAGAGGGGGACCAGCGCGGTACCAAAAACCCCAATCGAGGCCGCCCGCGTCGATCGGCGGATCGAACGCTGCTCATTTTCGCGTGATCATCCGGTGCGATAATGAGACGCGCCGATGTCTTGATTCCAAATTTTCAATGTCGGAATCGAGGCACCGCGTTTGTGTGGTTGTCTAGGTACCGTTTTTCTCGGCCTGGTCGTACACGGCCTGCGCCACCTTGGTCAGCCGGTCGCGATCGCCGCCGCCGCTGACGACGTAGCCGACGCCGCGCTCGGCCCAGAACAGCGCGCCGTCCTTGTCCGTCCTGGCGTACCGCATCTGCGTCGCGCCGTTCTCGGTTTTGGCGGTGTAGATCGTGTATCGCTCGCCCGAGGCGCCCTCATACATCAGGAACGACGCCGGACCGTTCGGCCCCGGCAGGAGCCGGCCGCCGACCAGCTTCAGCCCGCTCGCCTCCAGGTTCGGCGCGAACACGGTCCAGCCGCAGCGCCTGGTGAGCCACGCCTGGAGGTGGTCGCGCTCGTTGCCGCCGACTTCGACGGGGTGGCGAACCTCGACGACATAGAGGCGGTGGGCGTCGAGCGCGTCCGTCGTGAAGCTCTGGAAGGTCGATGGTGCGTTGGCGGCGCCATGCGCCAGCCAGCCGGCAGTGCCGCCGGTGACGAAGGCAACCAGCACGGCCGCGGCGGCGCCATAGAGCCAGTGCCGCGGGCGGCGTTCCAGCCGCTCGAGCTCAAGCCGCGCCGGCACCGGCTCCTGGGCGACGGAATCATAGCGGGCGTGCAGCATCTCGGCCATGGCGCGCCACGACTGCACGCGTTCGGCATCGTCAGGCTGGGCGGCAAGCCAGGCCTCGACGTCGGCGCGGCGCTCGGCCGGCAACTCGCCGTCGACATAGGCGTGCAGCTCGTCTTCGGTCACTGGGATCTTGCGGTCGTTCATATCGGTCGTCTCTGGCTCTGCGGCCCAAAATGTCTTTCGTGATTCAACTGCGCCGCGTCCCACTCCATGCGTGGGAAGCGCCATGCGCAATGCATCAACCCTGCCATCATCATTTCACCCGCCTGAGCGCCGGGCGCTCGCCCTCCAGCGAGGCTTTAACGTGGGCACGGGCGCGGGCCAGGCGCGACATCACGGTGCCGATCGGCACGCCCTGGATGTCGGCGACCTCGCGGTAGCTCATGCCCTCCAGCATCACCAGGAGCAGCACCGAGCGCTGCTCCTCGACCAGCGTCGCCAGCGCCTTCTCGATGTCACGTCCTTCGGCTTCGGTCCCGCTGGCATCCGGGTTGTTCTCCGTCAGCTGCATGAATTGCGGACGCCTTGCCAGCGAGCGCCGCCGGTTCTTGTTGAGGTTGGTCAGGATCGTGTACAGCCAGCTCCTGACGTCACCCCCGAGGAACAGGCGCTCCGAACGCAGCGCCCGCACCAACGTATCCTGCACCAGATCGTCGGCCGCATCCGCCTCGCGCGTGAGCGCGCGGGCGTAGCGGCGCAACGCCGGGATCATGGCTTCCACACTTTGGCGAAACGCACTCATGCCGTCTTGACGTCCTGATGTTCGGCGCGAGCGCCACAACGATCATAACACCCGAGCGGAACAGCTATTCCGGCGCTCGAAACAGCGTTAACGCCGCGTATTAGGACTATACCGCAAGGGAGGGCTGGTGTACCTCCAGACCTTGACCCAGCTCGACGGGACGTTAGGAAATGGCGCAGAATTCGGGACTGATGCAAGGCAAGCGGGGGGTGATCCTCGGCGTTGCCAACAACCGCTCGATCGCCTGGGGCATCGCCAAGGCATGCCACGCGGCCGGCGCCGAGCTCGCCTTCACCTATCAGGGCGACGCGCTGAAGAAGCGCGTCGAGCCGCTCGCCGCCGAGATCGGCGGCCTCGTGCTCGGCCATTGCGATGTGACCGATGCTGCCAGCATCGATGCCGCCTTCGCGGTGCTGCAGGAGAAATGGGGCAAGATCGATTTCCTGGTGCACGCGATCGCCTATGGCGAGCAGCTCGACGGCCGCTACGTCGACACCACGCAGGAGAATTTTTCCAAATCGATGCTGATCTCCTGCTACTCGTTCACGGCGGTGGCGCAGCGCGCCGAGAAGCTGATGACCGACGGTGGCTCACTGATCACGCTCAGCTATTACGGCGCCGAGAAGTGGATGCCGCATTACAACGTGATGGGCGTCGCCAAGGCGGCGCTGGAGGCCAGCGTGCGCTATCTCGCCGCCGATCTCGGCGAGAAGGACATTCGCGTCAACGCCATCTCGGCCGGGCCGATCAAGACGCTCGCGGCGTCCGGCATTGGCGATTTCCGCTATATCCTGAAGTGGAACGAGGCCAACGCGCCGCTGCGGCGCAACGTGTCGACGGAGGACGTCGGCGGCAGTGCGCTGTACCTCCTCTCCGATCTATCGCGCGGCGTCACCGGCGAGGTGCATCACGTCGATTCCGGCTACCACGTGCTGGGCATGAAGCGCCCGGACGCGCCGGATATCCCGCTTGGTGGATAGAGCATGATCCGGAAAAGTGGGAACCGGATTTCCGATCAGATCATGCTCAAACAACAGAGCTAGCCTTTATCTGGAATGGCCGTGCCCACGATCTATTATCTTCGCCACGGCGAGACCGAGTGGAATGCGCTCGGGAGGCTTCAGGGCACCAAGGACATTCCGCTGAACGCGCGCGGCCGCGGCCAGGCCGTGCAGGCTGGCGGCATTCTCGCCGATCTGTTCAAGCGCAACGGCCGCGACAAGGCGGGGCTTCCCTACGTGTCGAGCCCACTCGGCCGTGCGCGCATGACCATGGAGCTCGCCCGCGGCAAGCTCGAGCTGCCGGTGGCCGGCTACGCGCTCGATGATCGCCTGCGCGAGATCGGCTACGGCACCTGGGAAGGGCTCACTCTGGCCGAGAGCGAGGCCTCCGATCCCGATGTCTACGCCCGGCGCCTCGCCGACAAATGGACAGTGGGTCCCGCGGGCGGGGAGACCTACGCTGATGTGCAGGTCCGCGTCCGCGCCTGGTACGACCAGCTCCGGACCGACACCGTCGCCGTCGCCCATGGCGGCACCTGCCGGGCCCTGATGGTCTCGCTCGGCCTGGAGACGCCGGCGAGCGCCGCCGAGCTCTATATCGAGCAGGGCGCTGTCTACGTGTTTCGCGACGGACGGCTGGAGAAGTATAGTTAAGGCGGGCCGCCGCCGTCCGGAGCGGCGGGTTTGACCCCCGGCCCCCCGCGCGTTACCACACGCCGGAACCGAGCCAGCGAGCAGCGATGTCCTTCAACACCTTCGGTCACATGTTCCGCGTCACCACCTTCGGCGAGAGCCACGGGGTGGCGATCGGCTGCGTGGTCGACGGCTGTCCGCCGATGATCCCGCTGACTGAAGCCGACATCCAGGGCGATCTCGATCGCCGCCGGCCCGGCCAGTCGCGCTTCACCACCCAGCGCCAGGAGCCGGACCAGGTCAAAATCCTGTCCGGCGTGATGGCGCATCCGGAGACCGGCGTGCAGGTGACGACAGGCACGCCGATCGGGCTCCTGATCGAGAACACCGACCAGCGCTCGAAGGACTATTCCGAGATCAAGGACAAGTTTCGCCCGGGTCATGCCGACTTCACCTATGAGGCCAAATACGGCCTGCGCGATTATCGCGGCGGCGGCCGCTCCTCCGCGCGCGAGACCGCGACGCGCGTCGCCGCCGGTGCGATCGCGCGAAAGGTGCTGCCCGATGTAAAGGTACGCGGTGCGCTGGTGCAGATGGGCCCGCACAAGATCGATCGCGACAAATGGGACTGGGACGAGATTGCGAAAAATCCGTTCTTCTGTCCGGACAAGGACAAGGCCGCCTTCTTCGAGACCTATCTCGACGGTATCCGCAAGAGCGGCTCCTCGATCGGCGCGGTGCTCGAGATCGTCGCCGACGGCGTGCCGGCAGGACTGGGCGCGCCGATCTACGCCAAGCTCGACGCCGAGCTTGCATCCGCAATGATGAGCATCAATGCGGTGAAGGGCGTCGAGATCGGTGCCGGCTTCGGCGCGGCCGAGCTCACCGGCGAGGAGAACGCCGACGAGATGCGTACCGGCAATGACGGCACGCGCTTTCTGTCCAACCATGCCGGCGGCGTGCTGGGCGGCATCTCCACCGGGCAGCCGGTGGTGGTGCGCTTCGCGGTGAAGCCGACCTCGTCGATCCTGCAGCCGCGTCTGACGGTGGATCGCAAGGGCGCCGACACCGAGATATTCACCAAAGGCCGCCACGACCCCTGCGTCGGCATCCGCGCCGTTCCCGTCGGCGAAGCCATGATGGCCTGCGTGCTGGCCGATCACTTCCTGCGCGACCGCGGGCAGGTTGGGCGGTAGGGCAGGGCGAGCGGTCGTGTCGCGGTACTAGCCCACCGCGCAGCTTGACGATCCCACAACTTCGTCCGCAAATGCGGACATGCAAAACTCCGAGATCCAGCGCATCACCAACTGGCTGATCGACGGCGCGAGGTCGTCGGGGACACCCTCCGAGATGATCGCCGAGGTCTGCGAGCATCTGGTCGCGGCCGGCCTCCCGCTGTGGCGGTTCGGCATCTTCATCCGCACGCTGCATCCGGAAATCTTCGGCCGCAATTTCGTCTGGCGGGAGGGGCAGAAGGTCGAGATCGGCACCGTCGATTTCGAGATCCTCGAGACGCCTGAATTCGCACGCAGCCCGCTGCGGATCGTGTTCGAGGAGGGACTGGAGGTCCGGGGGCGGATGGACGATCCGGACAGCAAGCGGTTTCCGTTCCTCGACGACATGCGCGCCGAAGGCGTGACCGACTATTTCGCGGTGCCGATGCCCTATCTCGACGGCTCGATCCACGCGACGAGCTGGGTCACGCGGCGTCCCGGCGGTTTCAGCGAAGACGACATCGCGGCGATCCGGACCCTCGTGGCGCCGCTCGCGCGCGTCAGCGAGATCATCAGCCTGCGCCGCACCGCCGAGATGCTGCTCGACACCTATGTCGGCAACCGCGCCGGCGCGCGCATCCTCGGCGGCCAGATCCGCCGCGGCCACAACGACACCATGCAGGCGGCGATCTGGCTCTCCGACCTGCGCGGCTTCACCGCGTTGTCGGACCGGCTGCCGGCCGAGACCGTGGTCGAGATCCTCAACCATTATTTCGACTGCCAGGTCACCGCGATCCGGGGCCATGGCGGCGAGGTGCTGAAATTCATGGGCGACGGCCTGCTCGCGGTGTTCCCGATCGACGAATATGTCGGCGACGCCGCCCATGTCTGCTCGCGCGTGCTGGAGGCGGCGCGGGAGTCCCGCGCCAGCGTCGAGGCGCTCGCCTATCCCGTCGGCGACGTCGTCGAGCGCTTCCGCTTCGGCGTCGCGCTCCACGTCGGCAACATCCTCTACGGCAATATCGGCGGCGGCAATCGCCTCGATTTCACCTGCATCGGTCCTGCGGTCAATCTCGCGGCAAGGCTGGAGAAGATCGCAGGCCGGACGGGACGGACCGTCGTGGCGTCCGAGGGCTTTGCCAGCGTCTGCAACGGCGGCTGGCGCGAGCTCGGCGAATTCCCGATCGCGGGCTTTTCCAAGGCGCAGCGCGTCTACGGACTGGCGGAGGAAACGCCGGTGGTGATGGCCTGAGGTAGTCCCCGGAAGTCGGCCGCCGCCAAACCGGTCGGCAGAATTTCAGGTGCCACTCGCCATCACCGACCTCAGCGGTACATCCAACTGATAGACAAATCCGGACGCTTCATAGGCGAGGCGCACCTGCCCGTTCAGTTGCTGGCCGAGTGACTCGATCATCCGGGTGCCGTAGCTCCGCCGGGTCGGCGGCGTCACTGCGGGTCCGCCGCTTTCGCTCCACTTCAGCCGCAGCCTCTGCTCGATCTCGTCTACGGTCCATGCGATCTCGACATGGCCGGAGGAATTGGACAGTGCGCCGAATTTCGTCGTGTTGGTGCAGAGCTCGTTGAATGTCATCGCGAGCGCTATCACGGCACCGGATGTGATCCTGAGGTCCGGTCCATTGAAATGGAATCGTCTGCCCCCCTGAACGTCAAAGGGATCGGTGGCGCCGCTCAGGGTATGGGTGAGGCT
This sequence comes from Bradyrhizobium sp. Bra78, assembly GCF_024519855.1. Lineage (NCBI taxonomy): Bacteria > Pseudomonadati > Pseudomonadota > Alphaproteobacteria > Hyphomicrobiales > Nitrobacteraceae > Bradyrhizobium > Bradyrhizobium sp. Bra78. The sequence goes on from NZ_JALJRE010000002.1 coordinate 496,924, forward strand.
CGCATTTGCCCAGCTGACCTGGATCAACAGGTCGTGGGCACGCCCCAACGCCAGCAAGCGGCCGTCCATGGCCTTTTGCCCCTGCTCCAGATTGATTGCGGCCCGGAAGCTCTGGGCTGCGATTGCGCTCACCGTCGCAAGCGTATTCTTGATGCGATGATGCAGTTCTCCGAGAATGAGCTTTTGCAGCTTGTCGGCAGCCTGGCGCTCCTGGGCTTCGATGCCCGCTTGAGCGAGCAGCAGCTTGGCGTCGGTGTCGGCCTGTTCCAGCAAGAGGCGGAGATTGTCGTTTTCCGCGACCAGAATCGATTCCTGCGGCGATCGAACCACCTCGAGGTCTTCCCCGGAGGCCGTGGTTGCGCTCGGGACGATCTTCAACGCGCCCGCCCCGATCATTCCCTGCAACTGAGAGATCATTTCTTCGACAGCGAGCGGCTTGCGAAAGAAGCGGCTGTCTGCCGGCGCTTCGGCTTCAGACGGCTTTACCTGGCCGGACACCAGCACGATCTTGATGGCAGGCCAGCGATCGTGCACCGCGTGGGCCAGCTTCAGGCCGTCCATGCTGCCGGGCATTTGGATGTCGCTGAACAGAAGCGAGATGTCCGATCGCGACTCGAGGATCGCGATTGCTTCGTCGGCGTTGACGGCCTCCACGGGGTGGAATCCTGCATCCTCCACGATATCGACCGCGCGCATGCGCAGTATCATCTCGTCTTCGACGACGAGAACGTTCGGCGAGGACGTTGGAATCGTTGACATCTGTGCACCACTTTCCTGCATCGGCCGACAAGCCCGGTCGGCGCCTTGCAATTGTTGGTCTAGCGGCGCGCAGTCACCAAACGAGCGTCATGAACTCTGACATCCGACCCACTTCTGCGCAGGCACGATGCTTTGAAGTCCGGCCAGACTTGGCCGGAGCAATTCCGGACAACAGGATGGATTGCGAGCCGATCCGCTTTTGCCAGAGCGACTGTCTCGCGCGCCTTCACTTCGGGAGCAAAGCCGGGCAACACAATCACGGACGCTCCGAGGAGGAAGAACATCGCGAACGCGATAAGAGATTTCATCATTCGGGGGCCGCTTTGGCTGTTGTCTGCCCCCGCTTCGTTTGGGGAGTGCTGCTACAACGGCCAAACCGAAATATCGTTCATTATATGCAACTTATATTCGAGGTCGCATCTGTCGGCGGATGCCGACCGTGGCCGGTGGTCGCTCGACATGAAGAGACCGCCGTCCAGGGTTGGCTTTGCCGCTACCTTGGCACTTTCGGGCGAGGCGGGCTGATCCAGTTATGAATGTGCGAGGCGGTTTCGCTCAACTGCGCTGCCTTGAGAAGCGCTTCGCGCTGGGCTCCGGGTGGCGCGATCTCTGCGCGGCGGCGGGCTTCGTCTGCCAATTGGGCAAGACGATCGCTGAGCGGGATGCTTGTCTTGGTGGTGTTTCGCACGGGAGCTCCGCATGTGGGCGGGAGCGCGAGAATCTCTCAGTCACCGTTGGAGGCCGGGATGAGCCGGTGATGGCTCACCATGCGCTTCCTGGCGGCCAATAGATACCTTATTCGGCGGGCAAATCGGGCTGGAAACGAAAGACGGCGCGCCTCATTCCTCCGGCTCCGTCGTGAACAACAGCGGATAGCCCTTGGCCCGGCCGGCGTCGGTGGCGCGGGTCGCCTTGGTCTCGGCGACGTCCCTGGTGAACACGGCGACCACGCAGGCGCCCAGCTTGTGCGCGGTGATCATGACCTTGTAGGCCTGATCCTCGGTCATGCGGAATTCGGCCTTCAGGATCATGGTGACGAATTCACGCGGCGTGAAATCGTCGTTGATCAGGATGACCTTGTGCAGCTTCGGCCGCTCGACCTTGGTCTTGGTCCTGGTTTTCGGCTTGGTGACGGTGTCGTTCATTCCGCCTCCTGGACACGGCGGGCTCGGGGTTCGGCCGGAGCGCTCAGCCTCCGGTCTTCTCACCATATTGCAGGACCTGCACCTTCTCCAAGGTGATCAGCCCGCTCGACATCATGCCGTCCAGGATGGGCAGGAATGCGTTGATGTTGTCCTCACTGTCGACGATCTCGATCAGCAGCGGCAGGTCTTCTGACAGCCGCAGGATCTTCGATGTGTGCAGCCGGCTCGACTTGCCAAACCCCATCGGTCCGCGCAGCACGGTGGCGCCTGCCAGATGCCGCTCGCGTGCCGTCATCACGATGGCTTCATAGAGCGGCTTGCCGTCGAAATGGTCGCTCTCGCCGATGAAGATCCGGAGCGAGACAGCCTGATTGGGGATTTGCATGGTCAGCTCCTTTTCAAGCGGTTGTAGCGGCTTGCCATCATATGGCCTGCCCACACCGATACCAGCCAGCAGACGACCGACGCCGCGATATAGGCCAGCGCCGTGTATTTCAGGCCGCCATGGAGCAGGCGGAAGGTCTCCAGGCTGAAGGTCGAGAAGGTGGTGTAGCCGCCGCAGAAGCCGGTCATCACGAACTGCCGGTGCCCGGGACTGGCCAGCACACGGCCGTCGGGACCGGTCAGCGCCGCATAGAAGCCGATGATCAGCGATCCCGTGGCGTTGATGAAGAGCGTCGCGAAGGGAAAGCCCGGACCGGTATCGAGCGCGAGCCCGACCAGATAGCGCGTCAGCCCGCCGGCGATGCTGCCGGCTGCAACCCAGGCATAGAGCGTCGCACTGTGCCAGCGCTCGGCGGAGGAGGGAGCGTTCATCTGCGTCTATCCTCCAAGGCTGTCAGCAAGGAGGAAACCGCAGCTCACAGCGGCAAGACACAGTCCGACCGAGAACACGATATTGCCGAGCGCATGCATCGGCTCGCCGTTGCGCGCCAGGGTGAGCGTCTGCAGGCTGAATGAGGACACCGTGGTGTAGCAGCCGAGGAAGCCGGTGACCGCGAACAGCCAGGGATCGGGCGCGGCGAACACCGACCCGGGGTGGGTCGCCAGCGCGCCAAAAATGCCGATCAGGAAGGCGCCGGTGACGTTGATGGTCATGGTTCCCCAAGGAAAGGTCTCGCCCATCCGCCGCGCGATCGCGCCGGAGACGAAATAGCGCGCACAGCCGCCAAGGACGCTGCCGATCGCGATCGCAATCACTCCGCTCAGCACGACGAACAGTCCTCCGTCATCTCATTTGCTCCGCTGCGAGCCCGTTGCCGACGGCGAAGAGTCCCACGAGCGCGACCAGTGCGAAGCCGAGCCCGGCCAGGAACGTTGCGGCCGGACCATAGGCATCCCACAGCGCGCCGGCGATCACGCTTGCGGCCAGCAAGGCAAGGCCGGTGAACAGGTTGAAATAGCCGAACGCGGTGCCGCGCAAGCTCGGCGGTGCTGCGTCGGCGACGAGGGCCGAGAGCAGGCCTTGCGTCAATCCCATATGCAGCCCCCACAATACGACGCCAAGCGCGAGGCCCGCGAGATTGGGCAGCAGCGCAAGCGCAAGATCGGCGCCGGCGAGGAGGACAAGGCCGAGCGCGAGCAGGCCGGTGCGGTTGATCCGGTCCGAGAGCACGCCGGCCGGATAGGCCGACAGCGCGTAGACGACGTTCATCAGCACCAACACGGCCGGCACCCACATCGCGTTGAGCCCGATGTTCTGCGCGCGCAGGATCAGAAAGGCCTCGCTGAAGCGCGCCAGCGTGAAGACGATTCCAACCGCGACGACACGCCAGTACACCGATCCGAGCTGCCGCATCGCGACGGCGTTCAGCGGATTGCTCGACGGCTCCCGGCGCGGGTCCGGATCCGGCTCGCTCACCGCAAATGTGACCAGTCCGAACGACAGGAACGCTGGCAGCACTGCCACCCAGAACACGATCGTAAAATTGTCCGCCGTCCACCACATCAGGCCGATCGCCACGAGCGGACCGACGAACGCGCCGATGGTGTCGAGCGACTGTCGCAGCCCGAAGCTCGCGCCGCGCAGGCCGATGGGTGCGATATCGGCGATCAGCGCATCGCGCGGGGCGCCGCGAATGCCCTTGCCGACGCGGTCGATGAAGCGGGCGGCAATCAGCCATCCGACGCTTGGAGCAAGCGGAAACAACGGTTTTGTCAGCGCGGCCAGCCCGTAGCCGAGCGCGGCGAGCAGCTTGCGCCGGCCGAGCCAGTCCGACAGCGCGCCGGAGAAGATCTTCGTGATCGAGGCGGTCGCCTCGGCAATGCCCTCGATGAAGCCGACGGTGAGCGTGGAGGCGCCGAGCACGGTGACCAGATAGACCGGCAGCAGCGCATGGATCATCTCGGAGGAGATATCCATCAGCATCGAGACGAAGCCGAGCACCCAGATCCCTCTGGGCAGCCCCGCACGCGCAGCATTCGGTGTCGTCGTCACGCCTTGGACTTCTCCTTGACCTTCACGTCCTGACCCTCTCCTGGCCTTCTTCCAGGCAACAAAAAACCCGCCATTGGCGGGTTCGTCCATGCTCCCGCCGAAGGCAGAGGCCCAAAAGATTGCCTCTCCTCAAGCAGGAGTCATCAGCCCATTACAGCCGGAGGCCGCCGGGCGGTTGTCGGGGGACTCCATCCCCATCTGTGCGGCCAGCCTAGCATGGAAATCGCGCCGGACAAGTGGGCGGGACGCTCTGTCCAATGGCTCGTCATTCCGGGAGCGCCACACGAGCCGCGGCACGGCGGGGCCGGACGGCGCGTGTGTTCCAGCGGCGCAAGCGCGGCAACATGACGGCAGCTTTGCGCAAAGCGCGCCAGTCCCGACTCGCAAATCCTGTCTCGCAAGATTCTCAGCTCGCACAGCTTAACTGGAATGTGAAGCGCAAGCGATCTTCGCACTTTGCGGCAAGGAGATTGCATGTCACCATCGCGTCATACGACGGGAGGCTGCGATGCGCTTGCTGTTCTCGATCGGGGCTGTGCTGTTGACCGGCATGTTCGCCGGAGGGGATGTTGCGGGCATCGCGGCACCAGGACCCAGGTTTGGTTCGCCTGGATCCGAGCCGCCCAAGATTCATCCGCGACGGCTGGCGGCCGACCGGGACGCGCAGACGGTCGATGTCGAACTGATCCTCGCGGTCGACGTGTCCTACTCGATGGACATGGATGAGCTCGCGATCCAGCGCGAAGGCTATGCGCAGGCGATCCAGTCGAAGGAATTCCTGCAGGCGCTGAAGCTGGGTCCGAACGGCCGGATCGCCGTGACCTATTTCGAGTGGGCCGCTTCGACCGACCAGAAGATCATCATTCCCTGGCGGCTGATCGACGGGCCCGAGACGGCGGACGCCGTCGCCGCCGAAATCATGAAGACGCCGATCCGGCGCGCCTCGCGCACCTCGATCTCCGGCGCGATCAATTTCGCGATGCCGCTGTTCGATGAGGACCCCTATCGCGGCCTGCGCCGCGTGATCGATATTTCCGGCGATGGTCCCAACAACAATGGCGGCCCGGTCACGGTGGCGCGCGACGCCGCGATCGAGAAGGGCATCGTCATCAACGGCCTGCCGATCATGGTCAAGGAGCCGTCCTATTCGACCATGGATATCGACAATCTCGACTACTACTACGAGGATTGCGTCACCGGCGGCCCCGGTTCCTTCGTGATCACGATCAAAGATCGCGACAAGTTCAAGGAAGCAATCCGCACCAAGCTGCTGATGGAGGTCGCCGGCCGCACGCCGGAGCGCCCCGTGATGCACGTTGCGGAGAAGGAAAAGGAGCCGCGCGTGAGCTGCATGATCGGCGAGAAGATCTGGTCGGACCGCTGGGGGCGCTGAACGCCCACCTCCAATGAGACCTTTTGCCCGATCCCGCCCCGTAAGATCTTAACTGCGCGTTAACTGTCGCGTGGCCCTAATCGGTTGTTTCCAATTGTTTCCGGATAATGTTCTGACGTCGCTGTCGGCGCGCGAACGAAGCGGGCCCGTCAGACCAATCCGCCGAGCAACCCGATGGCCATCGTCACCTCGAGCACCAGCCAGATCGCTCCCGCCAACGAGCGGCTGTATCACCAGAGCTCCCTGCTCGGTGACTGGAAGGGCAATTGGGTTGGCAATAATCAGCCCGTCGGCTTCAAGGTCGTGAACATCCGCGGTAACCGGGCGCAGGTCGAGTATACCCACAACGGACACACCGAGCGCGGCTTTGCCCAGGTCAGCGGCACGCTCATCACCTTTGGCGGGGTCACGGTCGGCACCAAGGACGGCAAGAACATGGTGCTCCTGTTCTCCTTCGGGGGCGCCGGCAAGCAGACCGCCAATCTCGAGAAGCAGGCGCCGCCGGCCTCCGACAGCCGCCTGATGGGAAGCTGGGGCGGCTATTCCAGCGACAACGGCAAGAGCGCGAGCTTCAAGGTGCTCTCCGTCGATGGCAAAGAAGCGCAGGTCAGCGTCACCACCGACGGCATCACCCGTCAGGGCACCGGATACGTCTACAAGAACGTCATCATGTTCGGCCAGACGCAGATCGCGACCGACGACGGACAGAACGGCAAGATCATCTACCAGGTCGGCACCAAGTCCTTCATGGTGCCGGTGACGAAATATCCGCCGGCGGATTCGTCGTCCTCGGTGGACAAGACGGCGTAGGGGCCTCACGGCCGTCGCTGCGATATGAGGTCAGCGCCGCCGCACACCGTCGTTGCGAGCGCAGCGAAGCATTCCAGAATCTTTCCGGCATTGGCATGGCCGTATGCCGCAGGCTCGCGCCGGCATGAGGAAGATCAGATCCGTGCCTCCAGGATCAGGTTGAAAGGCGTTTCGGCGGCGCGGCGGAAACGCGTCAGGCCGCCCTCGCGCACGACCTTGCACAGCCTTGCTTCGCCGGCTTGTGCGCCCAGCGCGAGGCCGACCTCCTGGTCGAGCGAGGCCGGCGTGCAGATCATGGTCGACGCCGCATAGTAGACGCGGCCGACCGGATTGAGATTGTCTTCGAGGCGGTCGCCCGCGAACGGCTCGACCAGCATGCAGGTGCCGTCCTTGGCCATGGCTTCGCGCACGTGGCTGATGGCGCCGACCGGATCGCCCATGTCGTGCAGGCAATCGAAGAAGCAGACGAGATCGTAGCCTTCGGCCGGATAGGTCTTGGCCGAGTGAACAGCGAAGCTGACCCGGTCGCCCAGCTTTGCTTCAGTGGCCGCCTTTCGCGCGGCCTCGATCGAGCCCTCGTGATAGTCGAAGCCGTAGAAGCGGGAGTTCGGGAAGGCTTCCGCCATCAGCCGGGTCGAGACGCCGTGCCCGCAGCCGACGTCGGCGACCTTGGCGCCGCGCTTCAGCTTGTCCACGACGCCGTCGAGCGCGGGCAGCCACGCCTGTACCAGGTTATGCATGTAGCCGGTGCGGAAGAAGCGGGCGGTGCCGCAGAACAGGCACTCGCTGCGGCGATTCCAGCCGACGCCCTTGCCGCTCTTGAATGCGTCCGTAATCTTCGGCTCGTCGAGAAACGCCGCGGCGATGACATTGCCGACCGCGCCGAGAAACACCGGGCTGTTCTCGTCGGCAAGCGCCATCGCCTGCTCCGGGAGCATCGAGAACTTGCCGGAAGCGGAGTCGTACTCCACGTAACCGGAAGCCGCCTGGCTCGCCAGCCATTCGCGGACGTAGCGTTCGTTCGTTCCGGTGGCGCTCGCCAGCTCGGCGGAATTCATAGGCCCCTTGCCGGCGAGGGCGCGGTAGAGGCCGAGCTTGTCGCCCAGCAGGAGCAGCGATGCGTTCATCGCCGCCCCGACCTCGGTGATCATCTTGCCCATAAAGGCATTCAACCTGTCGGAATTGACCTCCATGACAGCCTCCGTGCAATGTCGGGCATTTTCAAAGGTCTTGCGCAACTGCGCGTTGCAGGACGTCTTCAAGCCGTCGCGGTCAAAGCGACGGTCTGGGCTTGCGCGTCCTGTAAATGGGTCAATCCGGAACGAGGGAGGTTCAATGCGTCAGGAAGAGGTGAATCCTGGAACCCCATGGCGTGATCGGCGGCGTCGCATCGCTGGCATTTGCGCGATCCGGGGCGTATAATTTGCGGGCTTTCCAGACGGTTACCCGAATGCCCGGCCTTGCACGTTCCTGCACTCTTGTCGCTCTCTTGGCGGTGCTTTGCCTCGGCGCAGCTCCGGTACGAGCACAAGTGGCGCCTCTGCAATATTGGATCCCGGGCGGACCATTCGGCTTTGGCGGCAGTGTTGTCCAGAGCGCCGACGGCTACGGCAACTTTCCAAGCTTCAATGCCGGCGATGCTGGCGGCTACGATTTTCGCCCGGGCTTCTTTGTCGGAAGCCAGCGCGGCACCCTTGGTTTGAGCGGCCTCAGCCAGAGCGCGCCCGCCGGCAATTTCAGCGCGCTCTCTTATGACAGCACGCAGTTCGGTTACAACACCAAGACCGCGGGCGGCATGCCCGTCACCTTCTTTGCCGGTTTCGACACGCTGAAATACGGCAACGGGATTGGCAGTTCGCTTGCGCCGCTCACCTCCGGCACCGCACCGGGCTATGGCGGGTTTGCCGGTGTCGAATTCAAGCCGACCTCCAACCTCAGCCTGTCGTTCGGGGCCGGGTTCGCCCAGCAGCAGTCGGGACGCATGGACAGCGACATCAACTCGTCGATGCTGCCCGGCGAGTCGCCGGCGTTGGGCGGACTTCGCCGCTAGCTATCGGCTGAACCGCGCCACCAGTTCCTCAAGGGACGGTTATGTCGCGCGGCGGCCGGATGGCGTCTGGAGCATGCCCCCGGAAAGTGTGTCGCCTGGGCGGACCGTCCCGTCGCGCGATCGATCAAAATCAGAGCCACTGTCATTAAGCCGCTGGCAAGGAGCAGCCAATCCTGCGGCACGCGCAGAAGAATTGCCGCGCTGCCGCCGATCAGCGACCAGATCACGGGGATTATAAGCAGGCCGGCAGGAAGGGTCCCGCGCGTGAGCAGCAGCATGCCGAATGTGAAGATCGTGACCGGGCACGGCGTCACTCCGAACATGGGCAGTTCGGGCCAGGAATGTCCTGTGATCAGGCCGATCAGTGGATACAGCAGCGCAGAATAGGTCACGAAGAATAGTCCGATCCAGCCAGCCAGATGGCAGCGAAAGCGGAACATGACACGGTGCTGCACCAGTCCTGCATGGATCAGCGCAGCCGCCTGAAGCACAAAGAGCGCGCCAAACAAAATGGCCGCCTTGTTGATCGTTGCGAAGAACACCAGGTGATAAGCCACGCCGGTCCAAGCCCACATGACGGCAAGGATCGCTGCGATGACACGATCCGACCAGCGGTTGGGCGCAACGAGCAGGACCAGCGCCGTGCCGCCAAGCAGATAGGCCAGCACCTGTGCCGGCCAGATCGCCTGGTTGTAGCTAGCGAAAATTGCGAGGAATTGGTATTCGGTGAACGGCAACATGGGCTAGCCGGGATTCCGGTGCGCCAGCTCCGGCATGATCGCGAACAGGAGCAGCAGCGACGCATAGATCGCGCCTTCGGCCGTCACGAAGCGAGCGATCTGTTCGCGCAGGCCGATTCCGCGAAGCGCCACACCGACGACGACGTCCGCGATCTGCTGCATGGCAAGCGCGGTCGCTCCGACGCCGAGCAGGGCGCGTGTCCGGGGCTCGAGCCGCACCGCACGCGGCGCCATCCGTGCGGCGACGAGGATGGCGGCCAGCAGGAACGGTGTCTCGCATAGCACGGCTCCGAGTGACCCGATGCGCGGCTCCAGCAAGAACACGCGGATTGGCCCCAGCAGAAATCCCGCGCCGAAGACGATCAGAAAATAAAGGCCGGCAGCCGCCATGATCCGCAACGTCATCAGCGCATCACCTGCTCCGGGGCGCGCCGGAGCGATTTCGGCAGATCCGGCCCGGCTCCGAAGCGCATGATGACATCGGGACGCCGATCGCCGAGGCCGAGCGAGGTCGCGAATTGCGGCCTGAGCGCCGCCACCTCGACCGGCTGGTTGAGGAAGGAATATTTGAGCCCGAGCGCGGTCGCCTGCAGGCCGAACCGCTGACAGGCACGGCCGACCGCAATCCAGTGCGGCGGGTCGCCGCGATCGGCGGCAAGCACGACGACGCCCGCCGAGCTGTCGAGCTCGGCGCGGTATTTCCCGTTCTCGCCGCTTTCGGTGAAGAAGAACCTCAGCAGCGGGCGCGCGATCCATGCCGGCAGGGACGGATTTCCCGAGGCCCGCGAGAACAACCCGTCCATGGTTGCGACCGCATCCGTCTCGTTGAAGCGCATCCAGCTCACGAGCTCGCGCATGAAGGCCTCGTCGCGCATTTGCGCGGAGTTGCCTGCGAGCACATAGTCGGCGACCTTCGCGATCGCGGCGCGTTCGGTCAGCAGGATCGCCGAGACATTCGGCTCGCGACAGGCATTCTCGAGCTGGCGCAACGCGTCGGGCCCGGCCGCGCGGCCGTCGAAGGTTGCACGGGTGCATTGCCTGAGCGGAATCGCGTCCGCGAGCGCCGATGCGGCAGGCGGGGCCTGTTCGAGTGCGATCACGATCCGGTCGCCGTCGACGATCGGGTTTGCGCGCCAGCCCAGCGTCGATGCCGCGAGGACGAGGTTCTCCACGGCGCAGCCGAGGCTGACGAAAAGGTGGTGATCGTCCGGATCGACCGCCGGACAGCGGCGCGCGAAGTCGGGCGCAATCACGATGTCATTGCCGCCTGCAGAGAAGATCCAGGGCTGGGTGTTGTGGCTGTTGGCGGCGAGTGTCGCAAAGCGTACGAGCTCGCGATCTCTCGGCGTCGCGCGCAGCGGCGCCCGCGACGCTTGCACGGCCTCCTTGTAGCTCATTGTCGTCGCTGCCGCGGGCCGGCCGGTGAGTGCCGCTGTGGAAAGCCCGAGCGCGGCCGCCATGAGTTGTCGCCGGTCAATCGTCATCATCCGCTCCGCGGCAATTCCGCACGACGCTTCTAGCGCCGCCGCAGACCCGGAGGCTTGACCGACGTCAAGGTCCGGAGTGCCTCGGCTAGCGCGTAAACCGCGCCACCAGCTCGACATGCGGCGTGTGCCGGAACTGGTCGACCGGCACGACGGTGTCGATCCTGTAGCCGCCATCGATCAAGAGCCGCGCATCGCGGGCGAAGGTTGCGACGTTGCAGGAGACCGCGATCACCACAGGAACCTTGCTCGCGGCGAGTTTCAGCGCCTGCGCCTGGGCGCCCTGGCGCGGCGGATCGAACACCACGGCGTCGAAGTCGCGCAGCTCCGGCGGCACCAGGGGGCGGCGGAACAGATCGCGCGGCTCGCATTTGATCGGCTTGAGGCCGGGCGTGCGCGCGGCCTTCGCCAGCGCTGCGATGGCGGCGGCGTCGTTGTCATAGGCGGTGACGCGGGCTTTCTCGGCGAGCCGGAGCGCAAACGGGCCGGCGCCGCAGAAGAGGTCCAGCACCTTCTTGGCCTTGCCGATGCGTTCGGCGACGAGCGTGGCAAGCGTCTCTTCGCCGGCAACGGTCGCCTGCAGGAACGAGCCCGGCGGCAGCGTCACCTCCGCCCGGCCCATCCTGACCGTCGGCAGCAGGCGTTGCAGCACCAGCTCGCCATGCCGCGTCAGCCGCGCCAGGCGATGCTGCTCGGCGACGCGCGACAGTGCCGTGACCAGCGGCGTCGGCAGCGGACCGGAGCCGCGTACGTCGATGTCGAGGCCGTTGATGGTGGCGGTGACCTGGATGTCCAGCGGCTTGGTCACCGACATTTTGGACGACAGCAGCTCGGCGAGCGCCCAGGCGGCATCGAGCACGCCGTCGAGCCCGGGATCGAGGATCGGGCAGCGATGAATCGGGATGACGTCGTGCGAACTCGCCGCCGAGAAACCGACCTTGAGCACGTCGTGCGAGCCGAAGCGGCCGTGCAGCGTGACGCGCCTGCGCCCCGTACCATGGGCGTCCACCAGCGGCGCCACCTCGCAGTCGATGCCGGCCTGGGCCAGCGTCTCGACCACGATGCCGCGCTTCCAGGCCTGGTACGGTTCGGTTGCCCAGTGCTGGATCGCGCAGCCGCCACAAACGCCAAAATGCGGACAGAACGGTGCGATGCGTTCGGGGCTGGCGACGTCTACCGCGAGCAGCTTGCGGCGGTCGGGATGGTTGCCCGGGACGTGGTCGACCTCGACGGTCTCGCCGCCGAGCGTGTAGGGCACGTAGACCGCATCGCCCGCCCTGAGCGAGACGCCGTCGCCGCGATGGCCGACGTGGTCGATCCTGACACGCTCAACCACGGCGCGCGCCCAGGAAGAATTCGATATTGCCGTCGCCGCCGGTGATCAGCGACGGGAACACCTCGATATCGGTGCAGCCGAGCGAGGCTGCAAAGGCGGCGATGTCGTCGCAGATCTGCTGGTGCACGGCGGCGTCGCGAATGATGCCCTTCTTGTTGTGCTTTCGGTCCGCCTCGAATTGCGGCTTGATCAGCGCCAGCAGGCTCATCGGCGCGGCCGCCAGCGACAGTGCCACGGGCAGCACCGCCTTGAGCGAGATGAAGCTGACGTCGATGACGACGACGTCGGGTCGCGCCGGCAGGCGCTTGCCGTCATAAGCGCGGATGTCGGTTTCTTCCATCGACACGATCTTGGGATGGTCGCGCAACGACGGATGCAACTGGCTGGTGCCGACATCGATGGCGAACACAAGGCTGGCGCCGTTCGTGAGCAGTACCTCGGTGAAGCCGCCGGTGGAGGCGCCGACGTCGAGGCAGACATGGTCCTCGATTTCGATCGGATAGCGCTCCAGTGCGCCGGCGAGCTTGACGCCGCCGCGGGAGACATAGGGGTGCGCAGGCTCGGCCTGGATCACGGCGTCCTCGGCGATGGTCTCCGACGGTTTTGCGACCTGCTTGTCATCGGCCGTGACGAGCCCGGCCTCGATCGCCGCGCGCGCCCGCGCCCGGCTCTCGAACAGGCCGCGCTCGACCAGCAGAACATCGGCGCGCTTGCGGGCAGGGGACATCGGTTCTCCGAAGGATCAAGTCGCACACGCGGCGAGATCGTATCGGACGTCGGCCGATCTCGGTCGCACCCGGCCGGAACACATTGGCGCCCGCCAGCCGGATTGTCGGGAGAGCGATCCGCCGACCAGGCACCGCGGCACAGTACAACGCCTCTCCCGGAGGGAGAGGCGAGGGGTATCCGATCGACGATCAGATCAGGCGAGCTTGACCGTCTCGGTCTTGACGTCCTTGCCGAGCGCCTCGAACACCTTGGCGACGATGCCCTTGGCGTCGAGACCGGCGCGGCCGTACATCGCGGCCGGCGTGTCGTGGTCCTGGAACACGTCGGGCAGCACCATGGAGCGGAAGCGCACCATGCCGCTGTCGAGCGCACCCTGATCGGTCAGGAATTGCGCGACGTGCGAGCCGAAACCGCCGACCGAGCCTTCCTCGATCGTGATCAGGATCTCGTGGTCACGGGCGAGCTTGAGCACCAGCTCGGTGTCCAGCGGCTTCATGAAGCGCGCATCCGCGATCGTCGTCGAGAGGCCATGGGCGGCGAGCTCGTCGGCCGCCTTCTCGCATTCGGCCAGGCGTGTGCCGAAGGAGAGCAGGGCGATCTTGTTGCCCTGGCGGATCACGCGGCCCTTGCCGATCTCGAGCGGAATGCCGACCTCGGGCATCTCGATGCCGCGGCCTTCACCGCGCGGATAGCGCAGCGAGCTCGGACGGTCGTTGATCGCGACCTGGGTCGCCACCATGTGCACGAGCTCGGCTTCGTCGGCCGCGGCCATGATCACCATGTTCGGCAGACAGCCGAGATAGGCGTTGTCGAACGAGCCGGCATGCGTCGCGCCGTCGGCGCCGACCAGGCCGGCGCGGTCGATGGCGAAGCGCACGGGCAGGTTCTGGATCGCGACGTCATGCACGATCTGGTCGTAGCCGCGCTGGAGGAAAGTCGAGTAGATCGCACAGAACGGCTTGTACCCTTCGGTCGCGAGACCGGCGGCAAACGTCACCGCGTGCTGTTCGGCGATACCGACGTCGAAGGTGCGGTCCGGGAAGGCCTTGTTGAAGATGTCGACGCCGGTGCCGGACGGCATCGCCGCGGTGATGGCGACGATCTTGTCGTCCTTCTCCGCTTCCTTGACGAGGCTCTGGCCGAACACGTTCTGGTAGGCCGGCGCATTCGGCTTGGACTTGGCCTGGGTGCCGGTCGCGACGTCGAACTTGACGACGGCGTGGTACTTGTCGGCGGAGGCTTCCGCCGGGCCATAGCCCTTGCCCTTCTGGGTCACGACGTGGACCAGGATCGGGCCGGTTTCCATGTCGCGAACGTTCTTCAGCACGGGCAGGAGATGGTCGAGGTTGTGGCCGTCGATCGGGCCGACGTAATAGAAGCCGAGCTCCTCGAACAGCGTGCCGCCGTCCATCATGAAGCCGCGGGAGTATTCCTCGACGCGGTTGGCGCGGTTGGCGAGGATCTTGGGCAGGCGCTGGTTGATCTGCTTGGCCACATCGCGCAGCGTGCGATAGGTCTTGCCGGAATAGAGCCGCGACAGATAGGCGCTCATGGCGCCGACCGGCGGCGCGATCGACATGTCGTTGTCGTTGAGGATGACGATCAGGCGCGAGTTCATCGCACCGGCATTGTTCATGGCCTCATAGGCCATGCCCGCCGACATCGCGCCGTCACCGATGACTGCGATAACGTTGTTCTTGCCGCCTGCGAGGTCGCGCGCGACCGCCATGCCGAGGCCGGCGGAGATCGAGGTCGAGGAATGCGCGGCGCCGAACGGATCGTAATCGCTCTCGCTGCGCTTGGTGAAGCCGGACAGGCCGCCGCCGGTGCGCAGGGTGCGGATGCGGTCGCGCCGGCCGGTGAGGATCTTGTGCGGATAGGCCTGATGGCCGACGTCCCAGATCAGCCGGTCGCGCGGAGTGTCGAAGACGTAATGGATCGCGGTGGTGAGCTCGACCACGCCGAGGCCCGCGCCGAAGTGACCGCCGGTCACCGAGACGGCATCGATGGTCTCCTGCCGCAGCTCGTCGGCGACCTGGCGAACCTGCTCGACCTTGAGCTTGCGCAGGTCGTCCGGCGTCCGGATGGTGTCGAGAAGCGGCGTTTTACTGTATGCGTTCACGGCGATTTCCAATTTGTCAGCGCCGGAAAGATCGTTCCGGTGCGCGATGGGTTTGCACAATATCGGCGCAGCGCGAGTCCTTAAACCGTCGGAGCCACCTGCATGGGGCAATGCCCCGTCTTCAAGCTTAGGTGAGCTTAAGTGCGCTCCGGTTCAGTCTCTGTGATCCCTGTCACTTAGATCGGCTTCGTCCGTCCCAACCAATTTCATTAGCAGTTTGAAGCGCTTGTCGTCGGTAATCAGTGCCCACGCAAGGCTAACAAAAAGCCACACTCCGCGCAGCTTTACACCAAAGCTTGGGCCAAAGCCAACCCGCTGGGCCGATTACGGGTATGCAGGTGCAACCCGTGGGCCAGAGTGGTTAACCCGGGCACCAGCGGAAGGGTTCCTGCCTTGCCCGGTTCCTCGGCAGGATTTTGGCCGAGAGCAAGGTCTTTTGGACGGGATTCAGAGGGGCAAAGGCCCTCGTGGGGGAGTTCCCCGATCGTCGTGCTTCGCCACCCGGGCCCAAACACGCAAATGGCAACGTGCGATCATGAAAAATTGCGGGCGGCCGTTGCTCGCGGCGGGCGGCTTCGAACGGTGGGCCTTACTGGACGTCGAGCGGCGCGGTTCCGGTAGCCTGGCCGCTGGCATCGGTGGTGATCTTGTCGACGCGCGCCTCGGCCTGGCGCAGCAGCTCCTCGCAGCGGCGCTTCAGGGCCTCGCCGCGCTCGTAGATCGTCACGGATTCCTCGAGCGGCACCTTGCCGTCTTCGAGCCGCTTCACGATCGTCTCGAGCTCCTCGATCGCGCGCTCGAAGGTCAGCCTGGAGACGTCGACTTGGGTGTTTTCGGCCATCTAGGTTTCCGATTGCCCGATTCGCTTCAGATCCAGAAGAAGCAGAGTTTTGCGGGCTTAATGTGGCGGGGGCGTCAGGCGCCCATCAGGGCGCCGACATGCGCCGTAACAGATTCTTTCAATCCTTGCAGGTCGTAGCCGCCTTCGAGCACAGAAACAACGCGCCCCCCGGCGCTCTTGTCGGCGAGGTCCATCAGCTTGCGCGTCACCCAGGCATAGTCCTCCGCGCGCAAATTCAGCGAGGCCAGCGGATCGCGGTAGTGCGCGTCGAAGCCTGCCGAGATCACGAGCAACTCGGGGCTGAATTTTTCGAGCTGCGGCAGGATCAAATTCTCGAATGCGGAGCGGAATTCGGGGCCGCCGTCCTCGGAAGCGAGCGGCGCATTGACGATGGTGTCGTGGTCGCCGCGCTCGCCCTTGGCGCCGGTGCCTGGAAACAGCGGCATCTGGTGCGTCGAGCAGTACATCACGGTCGGGTCGGACCAGAAGATGTCCTGCGTGCCGTTGCCGTGATGCACGTCGAAATCGACGATGGCCGCACGCTTGATGCCGTATTTGCGCTGCGCATGGCGCGCGGCGATGGCGACGTTGTCGAAGAAGCAGAAGCCCATCGGCTTGCCGATCTCGGCGTGATGGCCCGGCGGGCGCACCGCGACGAAGGCATTGCGATGCTCGCCGTTCATCACTGCTTCGGTCGCCGCGACCGCGCCGCCGACGCCGCGCATCACCGCTTCCCACGTGCCCGGCGACATCGAGGTGTCGCCGTCGATATAGACCTGGCCGCTGGTCGGCGCGATGTGGCGCAGCTCGGTGACGTAATCCTCGTTGTGGCACAGCGTGACCAGATCGAGGTCGCCCTCCGGAGCCTGGTCGCGCGCCAGGAACTGGAAGCGCTCATTCGACAGCGCTTCCTCCACCGCGCGCAGGCGGTCGGGCCTTTCAGGATGTCCCGGCGGCGTGACGTGGTCGAGGCAGGCCTTGTGGGAGAGGAGAAGCGTGCTCATCAGGTCGGCCTCACAGCTACGGGCTCTCGACGTCGCTTGGCGCATCCGGCGCCAAAACGCAATGCAAAACACAATCTATGCGTTCCATCGGGAATGGCAAAGGGTTGTCCCGGACCGGTCCATTTGATCCGAATCAATTCACGCGCAGGATGCGGCTCAGCGGCAGTGGCCCGATCGGTCCGTGCGCCCTGAAGAACGCGAACAGCGCGTCCGCGTCGTAGCCGCCATATTGCGGCGCCGTGCCCTGCTTGGCGACGGTAAAACCGTCGCCGCCGACGGCGAGGTAATCGTTGAGGGTGACACGGTAGCCGCTTCCGGCTTCGACCGTCCTGCCGTTGAGCGTGATCTTCTCGGCGATCACGCGCTCGCCGAAGGGCTTTGCCGCGTCCCAGGCATAACTGAACCCGTTCGACACCTGGAGGATCCGCGGCCGCTTCGGATCGAGCCATTGCTGCTCGAGCATGTCCTTGAGCTGGCTGCCCGTCAGCGTCATGGTGACGAGGCGGTTGCGGAACGGCTGGCTCGCGAAGACGTCGCCGAAGGATATCGCGCCGTTCTCCCTTGGAACGATGTCGGTGCGGATACCGCCGGGATTGGTGAGCGCGATGACGGCGCTGCCCTCCTTGGCGTCCCTGGTCGCGGCAAGCTGCGCGTCCGCGATGATATCGCCGAGCGCGCTTTCGCCGGCCTCGTTCGGAATGCGCGACAGCGTCTGCGTCACCGATCCGGCCGGACGATTGGCGATCGGCGCCGACAGCTTGTCGTAGGCATCGATCAATGCGGTCTGCTCGGGATCCCTGGCCAGCGAGGCATTGGCGACGATGACGTTCTCGCCCCTGGCGCCGACGACGTCGCGGGTTACAGGATCGAGCTTGAGGTCGATGGCAGTGACCAGCGTGCCGTATTTGTCGCCGCTGGTGACGAGCCGCCCGTCGATGTCGCAGACATAGGCGCGGTGAGTGTGGCCGCTGACGACGACATCGACGGCGCGATCGAACTTCTTCACGATATCGACGATCGGGCCCGTGATCGCCGGGCATTCATTGTAGTCGCCGGCGGGCTCGCCGCCCTGATGGATCAGCACCACGATCGCCTCGACCCCGCGCGCCTTCAGTTGCGGCACCAGCGCGTTCACCGTTTCGGCTTCGTCGCGGAATTCGAGGCCAGTGATTCCGGCCGGCGAGACGATGCCCGCCGTCTCCTTCAAGGTCAGTCCGATGAAGGCGACGGGGATGCCCTCGAATTTCCTGATCTCATAAGGCGGCAGCACGCTCTTGCCGGTCGACGTCTCGAAGGTGGACGCGGCGAGATAGTGGAATTTGGCGCCCGTGAAGGCATGCGGCCCCTGGCAGCCGTCGACGGGATGGCAGCCACCATTCTGCATCCGCAGGAGCTCAGCCGTGCCTTCGTCGAATTCGTGATTGCCGACCGAGGTGATCGCGAGCCCCATCATCGAGAGCGACTCGATCGAAGGCTCGTCGTGGAACATCGCCGACAAAAACGGGCTGGCGCCGATCAGGTCGCCGGCAGCGACGAAAATCGTGTTCTTGTGCCCCTCGCGCAACTGCTTCACCAGCGTCGCCATGTATTCGGCCCCGCCGGCGGTCACCGTCACTTTCTTGGTTCGATCCTCGGGATCGCCGATCCGGATGCCGCCCGGCGGCGGGCGCAGATTGCCGTGGAAATCGTTGATCGCGAGGATGCGCAGCTCGACCGGCGCTGCGGTCTGGGCCGAGGCGGGGAGGGCGGCGAGTGCCAATGTGAAGGCGGTCAGGCGGAAGAGATGTCGCATGGAACCAGATTAATCGTTCCGCGCGAAGATTTCACGAAGCCTTTTGCCGAAACACCGCGCGTGCCGCGCGCCTCCCCCCAGGGGAGAGTCGCGTGCTTCACCGCTTCTTTCTGTTCGCGAACGCGTTGAACGCGGCAATGGCTTCTTCCGATTTCAGCCGCTCGCCGAACAGATGGGCTTCCTGGTCGATGCGGCGGGTGAGCTCTTCCGGCTGCACGCGCAGCAATTTGCGCGAGATCGCGACGGCTTCGGCGGGCAGCTTGCAGATCTCGCGCGCCACCTTGCGCGCCTCGACCTCGGTATGTCCCGGCGAGACCACGGTGTTGACGAAGCCGGCGGCATGCGCCTCTGCGGCAGTGAAACTCCGCCCCATCACCAGCATGGCGAAGGCACGCTGATAGCCCATCGTGTTCGGCATCAGGAGGCTGGCCGCGCCGACCGGCACGAGCCCGAGGCGGATGTAGGGCGCCGAGAAGGTCGCAGCGTTCGAAGCCAGCACGTAGTCGCAGTGGAACAGCATCACGGTGCCCATGCCGATCGACGCGCCGTCCACGGCCGCGATGATCGGCTTGACGTTGAGGGCGAGCGAATAGAGAAATCTGGCGCCGTCCGACAACGTCTCGGGGCGGGAGGTGTCGGCGTGCATGAAATCGTCGATGTCGTCGCCGGCGGTGAACACGCCGGAGCCGCCGGTGATGATCATGCAGCGGATGTCGGGATTGTTCTGCGCAGTGTCGATCGCGCGGCTCATCTCCCGGTACATGTCCTGCGTGATCGCGTTCTTCTTGCTCGGGCGACGCAGGGTGATCACCCGCGTTTCCCGCTCTTCGGTGACGACGATATTGCCATTCGGCATGAAAGCCCCCTGCAGTCGCCGCGACGCTTGACGCTTGCGAGTCTCGCGAGGCGTCAGCCTACATCATCCTGCAGGCGTGCCAATGCGCTCGCTGGACCTTTTCCGAGCCGAATTGCTGGCGGCCACGATCGTCATGGTGGTGCTGGTGCTGCCGGTGGTCGTCATCCGGCCTTACCCCAGCAGCACCGCATCCGCCGCAGCAACCGAATCCGCGCTCTCCGTCACGGTGCGCTCGAGCGCACCGGCCTGCACGGTGATGTTCTCGGCGAAGAAACGCGCCAGCGAGACGTAGCGCGCGGCGTCCGTGTTGCCGTCGGCTTTCGCGGCGAGCGCTTCGGATGCCAGCATGCAGCCGCCGAGCGTGGCGCCGAACTGCTGCAGATACGGGGTCGCGCCGGCGAGGGCCTCGTTGGGCGCGGACGCAACGCGCTCCAGCAGCCATTTGCTGGTGCGCGTCAACGCATCGAGTGCCTCGCGCAGCTTTGTACCCGTGGTGCCGAAGGCGGGATCGTTGGAGGCCTCGACCTGCTTGACGGTTGCGGAGAGCTCGTCGAGCAGCGCCCACACCGCAGCGCCGCCATTGGCCGCGAGCTTGCGCGTGACGAGGTCGATGGCCTGGATGCCGTTGGTGCCCTCGTAGATCGCGGTTATGCGGGCGTCGCGGTAGTGCTGCGCGGCGCCGGTCTCTTCGATGAAGCCCATGCCGCCATGCACCTGCACGCCGAGATAGGCGACCTCGTTGCCGATATCGGTGGAATAGCCCTTGGCCATCGGCGTCAGCAGCGCTGCGCGCGCGGCAGCGTCGGCGCGGACCTTCGGATCCTTGGCACGCGTCGAGACGTCGAGCGCAACCGCCGTCGCATAGCAGATGGTGCGCGCCGCCGCGGTCTGCGCCCGCATCCGCATCAGCATGCGCTTGACGTCGGGATGGACGAAGATCGCATCCGACCCGTCGCCCTTCTTGCCGACGGCGCGGCCCTGCTTGCGTTCCTGTGCATACGACAGGGCCTGCTGAAAGGCCCGGTCGGCGACGCCGACGCCCTCGAGGCCGACGCCGAGCCGGGCCTGGTTCATCATCGTGAACATGCAGCGCATGCCCTGGTTCTCTTCGCCGATCAAAAAGCCGATCGCGCCGCCATGGTCACCCATGGTCATGGTGCAGGTCGGCGAGGCATGCATTCCGAGCTTGTGCTCGACGCCGCTTGCGAAAATGTCGTTGCGCTGCCCCAGCGAGCCGTCGGTGTTGACCATGAACTTCGGCACGAGGAACAGCGAAATCCCCTTGGTCCCGGCGGGCGCGTCGGGCAGGCGTGCCAGCACGAAATGCACGATGTTGTCGGTCATGTCGTGCTCGCCATAGGTGATGAAGATCTTCGTCCCCTTGATGCGATAGGTGCCGTCGGCCTGCTTTTCGGCGCGGGTGCGCAGTGCGCCGACGTCGGAGCCGGCCTGCGACTCGGTGAGCTGCATCGTGCCGGTCCATTCGCCGGAGACGAGCTTTTCGAGATAGATCTTCTTCAACTCATCGCTGCCATGCGCATCCAGCGCCTCGATCGCCGAGGCCGTCAGCAGCGGACAGAGGCCGAAGGCAACGTTCGCGGCGCTCCAGATCTCGGTGCAGGCGGCATTGATCGCGATCGGCAGGCCCTGGCCGCCGAAATCCTCAGGGCCCGACACCGCGTTCCAGCCGCCCTCGGTCCAGCGCTTGTAGGCATCCGGCCAGCCCGGCGCGGTCGTGACCTTGCCGTCGTCAAGCTTGATGCCGTGCTCGTCGCCGACACGGTTGAGCGGCGCCAGCACGTCCGAAGCGAACTTGCCGGCTTCCTCCAGCACGGCGCTCACGATGTCGGCGTCGAATTCGCCGTAATGGCCGGCTTCCAGGGCGGCCTTCAGGCCGGCGCCATGGTTGAGCGACAGCAGCATGTCAGAGATCGGCGCGCGGTAGGTCATGGCTCACTCCCCGTGGACAGGTCTTGGCGGGACAGATCTTGGCGCCGTATTCCCATGAAACGGCAGAGGTCTCAATGGGCGGGAGGCCGGGACAGCGGCGGTCCGGAACGGAGCGTTGCAAGGGCCCAATAATAGAGTGTGGCGCGATTTAAAGCCGGCGATTGCCGCCCGTATTTGCCCCCCGGGGGCTCTGAGTTTGATTCTGGGGGCCCAATTCGATCTGCGTGATGCTCGTCACAGCCAGAGAGAACCGCCTGGCGTACTCCTGCGGTCACAGGTGCCGAGGGGAATGGTTCTCCTCATCAGGGGGCGGAATGGTCCGCCCGATCTCAACAGGAGCAGACGATGCAGAACATAGAGCATAAGAGTTCGGAAATCATCGAGCTGACGGATTCGGATCTCGAAACGATTGTCGGCGGTAACTGGCTGGGCGACGCCTTCCGCGCCATCGGCGGCGCGATCAAGGACGCCGTTGAGTGGGTCGGCGGCGCGATCTTTGGCGCATTCCAGGGCCCGGGCAACCTGCGCGGCCCGTTCGGTCCCGGCTCGGGACCGGGCCAGCCGCCCCTCTGATATCATCCTTCCAGACTTCCCCGCTAAATTGGAGGCCGCCCGGTTGGCGGCCTCTTTCATTTGCGCCTGAAGCTATCCGAGTTCCTAATCCCTTTGGAAATGCCATTTCGTCCGCCATTATTGAGGCGGACTCCGCCCACATTTTTTGGATGGCTCAAGTCGCGCACGCGCCGTCGGCGGTGGTATTTTGCCCTTCAACCGGTTGAAATACCGCTTCTCTCCCTATAGACCGGCAGCGACCGGAGAGAGAATCCGCGGGCGCCAATTCTTCCGCCATCTCCGGTCGCCTGATGGGGCGTAGCCAAGCGGTAAGGCAGCGGATTTTGATTCCGCCATTCGGAGGTTCGATCCCTCCCGCCCCAGCCAGCTCGCCCGCCCAGCCCACAATCACTCACGAAACCGGCCTGGCTGGGGAGCTGCTGCACAGCTCTGCGACACATATATTCCGCTCAAGCTCCGCGCTGGGCATGTACAGCGCTCTCACTTTTTTGTCGCCCGTGCGCGGGCATCGGCGGCAACTCGCTTGAAGCCCTCGTAGTTCAGGGCCTGGGTCACACGGTACTGACCGACGATGTAGGCAGGCGTGCCCATCAAACCGAGCGAATCCGCCTGGGCGAGGTTGCGTCGCAGGAGCTTGGTGATGTCGTCCCCGTGGGCCTGGAGATCGGCATCGAGACGATCCATGTCGACGCCGGACTTCGCGATCGCTTCCCGCATCCGCTCGGCGGGAATCTTCGGCCCCGGCATTCCCATCATCGCGAAATGCGCGTCGTCGTAGCGATTCTGATACTTGGCGGCCAGAGCCCACTGCGCGCCCTTGATCGAGTCCGGCGTGAGGATGGGCCAGTCCTTGTAGACGAGGCGGATCTTGCCATCGGACTTTACCAACCGCTCGAGCTCGGGCTCCGCCTGTTTGCAGAAGGGGCAATTATAATCGAAGAAGACTACGATCGTCAGATCGCCCTTCGGGTTTCCCGCGGTCGGTGTCGCGGGATCGTAGAGGATGGCTTCGCGCGATACGTCCGCTTCGGTGGGGCCGTCGTCGGCGCGCGCGGGACCGACGAGGTAGCGGACGCCTGCGACCCCGATCATCTGGGCGAGCGTGCGTCGAGAAATGTGCTGAAGCATGTTTGCACTCCTTTTCCGTGAGGTGGGGTCAGTCGGCCGAAGCGACGGTCGACAGTTTTCCGAGCAGGGCGTCGGCATCGACCGCGCCAACGATTTTGATCGAGGGATTGGCGCTTCCGTGCGAGCCGAACAGCAGGATCGTCGGCGGCCCGACGATTTCGAAGCGTTTCATCAAGGCGCGGCTCGCGTCATCGACGGCGGTCACGTCGGCCCGTACCATCCTGAAATCCTGCAGCCGCTCTCGTACTTCAGGTTTGCGCAGGACGGCGTCCATGACCCTGCATTCGACGCACCAGTCGGCGGAGAAGTCGAGCATGACTGGCTTCCCGTCGGTACGCGCCGCAGCGAGTTCGTGCTCCAGCGCGGCGACCGATCGGATCGTTTGGACGGGGGCTTCAGGTCCGGGTTCGCGCGTCACGAATTGATCGAGGATGCGGGTCGCGTTGAGATCGTCGTCGCCCGCCGATCCGATCATCAGGACAGAGCCGACCAGGAGCGCGAAGCTCGCCATGCCCATCGACACGAAGCGCCATCGACTGTTCGCCATCAGGAACTGCGTTCCGAAATAGACCGAGACACCCGTCGCAAGGGCGCCCCAGAGCCGCAGCGTGGTCTGCTCCGATAGAACCCGGGAGAAGATGGAGATCGCGACGGCGAGGAGGATGATCCCGAAGGCATGCCTGACGCAGACGAGCCAAGGGCCTGGCTTGGGCAGGAATCTCGGCCCTAGCGCTCCGAAGACCAGGAGCGGCACGCCCATGCCGATGCCGAACAGGAAGAGGGCGGCCATGCCGCGCAGGACGTCGCCGGTGCGCGCGACATAGAGCAGGGCGGTGGCAAGTGGAGGCGTCACGCAGGGGCCGGCGATCAGCGCCGATCCGAATCCGAGAACGGCGGCGGCGGCCAACGGTCCGCGACTGCCTCCGGACGCCGCGCCTGATATCCGGTCGACAAAGGCAGCCGGGAGCTGGATTTCGAAGAGTCCAAACATCGAGAGTGCGAGGATGACGAGGACCGCGCTCATCACGCCCAGCGCGACGGGTGTCTGCAACAGGATCTGCAGGTTCTCTCCGGATCCGGACCAGGCCGCGAATGCGCCCAGCATGGAGTAGGCCGACGCCGACGTGCCGACGAACGTTGCCGCGAGGGCAAGACCGCGACCAAACGAAAGGCGCTCCTGCGAGCGGGCCATCAGGCCGAAGAAGATCGGCACCAGCGGGAAAGTGCATGGTGAGAACGACAACAGAGCGCCGAAGCCGAAGAATGACGCCAGCATGCCTCCAAGCGTCACCCAATAGGAAATGCCATCGGCAGACGTGGGCGCGGCTTTCGTCGAACCGCCGTCGCTGGGTCCGCCGGCTGCGTCTGGAGCGTCCGCGAACGGTGATGAGAGTCCAGACCGGGCAGCGCGCGCGTCGTCGCGGTCCTTGATCGCCAGCGTCTGCAGATCGATCGTCTTGGCGACCGGCGGGTAGCAGATTTGGTACTGTTCCGCACAGCCCTGATAGGCAACTACGATTTCGTGCAGCCCTCGCAGATCGGTCGACGCGATCTTGGCCTTTGCGGAGTTCCGGTAGATTTCCTGCGGTCCGAAATCCGGATCATCCTTGAGTTCTCCCTGGGGCGTTTGGACCGTGACGGGCGTCCCGGGGGGGACCACGTTCTTGGCGGCGATCATTGCGCGGTAGAGGTAGCTGCCCGGCCCGATCGTCCAGACGAGCGACAACCCCGCGTCGTCGCGCGAAACCTTCAATTGGAACGCCTGGTCTGCAGACGGCGGCGTTACCGCCTGCGCCGTCGCGAACGAGGACAGCAGAACAAGCAATACGATCGAAAGTCGCTTAAAGCCTGGCATGTTCGGTGGCGGCCTTGCGTTTTGTGAGCGGATGCCGCGTCTTGGATAGGCTACCTTAAGCCAGCCTTAAGGCGGGCGACCGAGAGGAACCCTCGGAGGTGCTGATGCGCATACTTGTCGTCGAAGACGATCCGATCCTGTCCGACGGTCTGCGGGCGGGCTTGTCGTTGACAGGCGCGACCGTCGACGCGGTCGAGACGTGCGAGGACGCCGACGCCGCGCTCGCGACGTCGCGCTACTCGGCGGTCGTGCTCGACATCATGCTGCCGGATGGAAGCGGCCTGGAACTGCTCCGCAAGCTCCGGGGACGCCGGGACGCGACGCCCGTCCTTCTCCTGACGGCGCGCGACAGCGTCGGCGACAAGGTCTCGGGACTGGATTCCGGAGCCGACGACTACCTGGCCAAACCGTTCGATCTCGATGAACTGGCAGCGCGCCTGCGCGCCATCGTCCGCCGGGAAGGGGGACGTGCCGCTCCAACCATGACCCACGGTGCGATCGTGCTTTCGCCAGCTGATCTTTCGGCGACTGTCGCCGGCGAGCCCATCAACCTATCGCGCCGCGAGTTCGCGATCCTGGCAGCGCTGATGGAGCGTCCGGAGCAGGTCCGTTCGCGTGCCGAACTGGAGGAGCGCCTCTACGGATGGCAGGAGGACGTCGAAAGCAACGCGGTCGAGGTCCATATCCACAATCTGCGAAACAAGATCGGAAAGGACGCGATCCAGACGCTGCGCGGCGTCGGATATCGGATGGGACGGACCCAATGAAATCGCTGAAGCTGAGGCTGTTCGCAATGCTCGTCTCGGCGACGGGTCTCATCTGGTTGGCCGCGGTGATCTGGATCTACGTCGGCAGCCGCGGTGAGCTGGAGCACGTTCTCGACACGCGCCTGCAGGAGGCCGCGCGCATGGTGGCCTCGCTCGCGTCCGGATTCGACGGCCTTCCCGGAAGCTCAGCGCCTGCCGCCGTGCAGCCGCTCGGCAGCTACGAGCGCCAATTGTCGTGCCAGATCTGGTCTCTCGACGGTCGCATGGTCGCGAAGTCGAGCGGCGCGCCCGACCAGCAGCTCTCGCCCGCCGCATCCGGCTTCTCCGACCGGATCATCGACGGCGAACCCTGGCGCGTGTTCTCCGTCGAAGACGCCGATCACAATCTGCGCGTGATGGTCGGGGACCGCGTCGGGCTGCGGGAGCGATTGGTGACCGATCTTATCAAGGGGCTGATGCTGCCCGCGCTGCTGATCGCGCCGCTACTTGGTGCGGCGATCTGGGCGAGCGTCGGGCAGGGCCTGCGCCCGCTGCGGCGAATGGCCCAGGATCTCTGCGCGCGGGAGCCGGACGACATGCGGCACGTGGCAACCGACCGGGCTCCAGCCGAAGTCAGGCCGCTGGCGGTCGCGCTCAACGGCCTTCTCAGCAGGGTGGAGGCCGCCCGCCGGCACGAACGAGAGGTAACTGCTTTCGCCGCTCACGAACTGCGCACGCCGCTGGCGGGCCTGAAGACGCAGGCGCAGGTGGCTCTGGCCGCCGAGGATCCACAGGTCGTGCGCGGTGCACTCGAGCAGATCGTAACCGCCGTCGACAGGAGCGCACGCCTGGTGCGCCAACTGCTGACGATCGCAAGGCTGGACTCCGACACCGTCGATGCGCCGCTGGCGCCCGTCGCGGTCGGACCGATCTTGGAGGAAATCGTCGCTGCTACTCCAAGGAACGATCGCACGACCGTGACGATCGATGCCAGCGTCCGGGCGATGGTGCTCAACACCAACGCAGAATGCCTCCAACTCGCGCTTCGGAACCTGCATGAAAACGCCATACAGCACACCCGCGAGGGGTGTGTCGTCTGGACCGCCGGAAGGAACGCCATCGCGATCGAGGACGAGGGGCCGGGGATTCCAGCCGACGAACTCGATCAAATCGGCAAGCGCTTTTTTCGCGGAAGACTGCGGAGTCCGGTCGGAAGCGGGCTGGGCCTTGCGATTGTCAAGCTCGCGCTTGCGAAGGTGGGAGCGGAACTCACCATATCGAACCGCGAGGGTCGCAGCGGCACCAGATCGGAGCTGACGTTCGGCGTTCGAGCAACGACCGGTGCCGCGGCATGACGCGCGACAGGCCTCTTGCCTACACGCAGGTCCGGGCGTCCCCCTTCAGCTTTACGGGAATCGTGAGGTAGTGCACTCCATTGGCTTCGGCCGGGGGGAATTTGCCGGCGCGGATGTTGACCTGGATGGAGGGCAGCAGCAGCCTGGGCGCCGATAGTTTGATGTCGCGCGCCTGACGCATGGCCACGAATTCGTCTTCAGAGACACCTTCCTTGACGTGGACGTTGTTCTCGCGCTGCTCGCGCACAGTGGTCTCCCAGGCGAAGGTGTCGCGGCCGGGAGCCTTGTAGTCGTGACACATGAACAGCCGTGTCTCCGGTGACAGAGCCAGGAGCCGCTTGATCGACCGGTAGAGCTTGTGCGCATCGCCGCCGGGAAAGTCGGCGCGCGCCGTGCCGTAGTCCGGCATGAAAAGAGTGTCGCCGACGAACACGGCGTCCTCGATCTTGTAGGAGATGTCCGCAGGTGTGTGCCCCGGCGTATAGAGGGTCTCGACACTGAGTTCTCCGATGCTGAATCGTTCGCCGTCCCGGAACAGATGATCGAAATCGCTGCCGTCGGTCTTCAAGTCGGTGGCGTTGAAGATCGGTCGGAAGATGCGCTGGACATCCTTGATGTGCTCCCCGATGCCCACTTTCGCGCCGGTCATCGCCTTGATGAACGGCGCGCCCGAGAGATGGTCGGCGTGCGCATGAGTCTCAAGAACCCATTCGATGGTGTTGCCCGCGTCTTCCGCTGCTTTCAGCATCGCCTCGACGGAGCGCGTATCCACCTCGCCTGAGTTGTGGTCATAGTCGAACACCGGGTCGATGATCGCGGCCGTTTTCGTTGTCGGATCGGCCACCAGGTAGCTCACCGTGTTGGTCGGCTCGTCGAAGAATGATCGGATGATGGGTCGCGCCATTTCTGGAACCTCCTGATGTCAGCGTCCGGTGGCCTTGACGTATATATTAGCAAAAGCTAAATAAGCAATGTCTAAACCAGAAGAGATGGACCGATGGCGTTCCCAACGTTCGATTCGGAAACTTTCGAGAAGCAGGCCGTCGAGGTTGCCGCCATCTTGCGGGCGCTCGCCAATGAGCGCCGGTTGATGATTCTGTGCAGGCTCGTTGAATGCGGCGAGGACAACGTGAGTTCCCTCGCTGAAGTCGCGGGCCTGTCGCAATCAGCTTTGTCCCAGCATCTCGCAAAGATGCGCGAGGAGGGACTCGTCACGTTCCGGAGGGAGAGCCAGACGCTCTGGTATCGCATTTCCGATCCGCGCATCGAGCAGCTCTTCGCAGCGCTCTACAGGCTGTTCTGCGCGCCTGTCAGAACGAAGAGCAGATAGGCCAACAGAAGGAGCCAAGAATGTCGCTACCCACAATCAATCCAGCAGACGCGCGCAATCTTATCGACAGTGGCGCTATCCTCATCGACATCCGCGAAGTGGATGAGCACGCTCGCGAGAAGATCCCGGGCGCCCGGAACCTGCCGTTGTCGACGCTCGACGAGGCCGATCTTGCAGCGCATCAGGGCAAGCAGGTCATCTTCCACTGCAAGAGAGGCGCTCGCACGCAAGCCAACGCATCGCGGCTCGCGTCGAAGCTGGACGGAGCCTGCGAAGCCTTCATCGTCGAAGGTGGGCTCGATGCATGGCGCAAAGCGGGTCTGCCGCTCGCGACTGGCCAGCATTGACTGCTCGAGGTTCAACACCAGGCGCCGATCGGCGCAAGAAGTCTCGCCTTCGTGGATACGCTGGTCGGACTTCCTGTGTTCCTCCGGTTCTTCGCCGGCCGGCCTTCGTCGTGCCGGGTTCGTTATGGCCGGCGTCATAGGGTTTTTGCGGTATGGCTCGCATCCTCATGCGGGCGCCTGGGACCGCAGCATCTGCCGGTGCAAGTCGCATGACGTTGCGAATTGAGGAGTTTTCACGATGCTTTCGCTGACGCAAGGCGCGCTCGGCGTCGCCTCTGGTTCCCTGGTCGGCTTTTCGCTGGGGCTGGTCGGAGGGGGCGGCTCGATTCTGGCCGTGCCGCTCCTGATCTATCTGGTCGGGGTATCGGACCCGCATGTCGCGATCGGGACCAGTGCGATCGCCGTCGCGGCGAACGCTGCCGCTAGCCTTGCAAACCACGTCCGCGCCGGCAACGTGAAATGGCGCTGCGCCTCTGTGTTCGCGCTCGCAGGCATCGCCGGTGCCCTTCTCGGTTCGACGCTCGGCAAGATCCTCGATGGTCAGAAGCTGCTCGCACTGTTCGCCGTCGTCATGCTCGTCGTAGGCGCCCTCATGTTGAAGGGGCGCTCCGGCGCAGGCGAGCCGTCGGTGCGGCTCAACCGGGAAAATCTGCCGAAGCTCCTCGCTTCGGGGCTCCTCACGGGAGCTTTGTCCGGATTCTTCGGCATCGGCGGCGGATTCCTGATCGTCCCGGCGCTGATCGCGGCCACTGGCATGCCGATCCTCTATGCTGTCGGATCGTCTCTCCTTGCGGTGACGGCATTCGGGCTGACAACGGCGGCAAACTATGCCGTGTCGGGCTTTGTGGATTGGTCTCTGGCCACGTTGTTCATCGCCGGCGGCGTTCTCGGCGGGCTCCTCGGCGCCCGTTCGGCCAATTCGCTTGCCGACCGCAAGGGGGCGTTGAACACCGTGTTCGCTGCAATGATATTCGCGGTGGCAATCTACGTGCTAATCCGCAGCCTGGGTTTGTTGTGACGACGCGAAGCCAAGCGGGACAGCAGCCCGATCGCGTGCGACGGCCCGATCGGTCCGTCCTCCGCTCACATCCTGGTACACCAATTGGGGTTCCTTCATGCCGATGAAGCCGCAAACCTGGGTATCCGCTCTCCAGGCACAAACGTCTCTTCGCGGGGACGGAGATGGCCGTGACCTGCGGCTGGATGCATGCCGCGGGCTGGCGCTATGGTTCATCCTCATCGATCATATTCCCGACAGTTCGCTCGATTGGCTCACCCTACGCAAATATGGCTTTAGCGATGCCTCGGAAGTGTTCGTGTTCGTATCGGGGTACACCTGCATGCACGCCTATGGCGGCGGGTTGCGCGAACAGGGGTGGCCAACGACGGTGGTTCGCGCGCTGCGGCGAGGCGGGGAAATCTACGCTTCGTTCCTTCTATTGCTGATCGCCTATTTCGCTCTGGTCTGGCTGCTCGGCGACGGTCACCGCTATCTTGATGAGACCAACACGAGGATATTCTTCGAAAATCCCGGTGCGGCCATTCTCCACGCCGCGGCGATGCAGTATGCGCCCCTCAATACCGACATACTGCCAACCTTCGTGCTTCTGCATCTGGCCTTTCCCGGCCTTCTTTGGCTTTTTACCCGCAACGCTGCGGTAACACTGGTAGCATCGCTTCTTATTTATCTGATGGTGCAGCTGTTCAGCTGGCACGTGCCAGCGTGGCCCAGCGGCGAGTTGTATTTCAATCCGTTGGCGTGGCAATTGCTGTTCGTGCTTGGTGCCTGGTATTCGTGCGAGGCGACGGGTCGGTTGAGGGCAATGGTCCGGTCGCGCGCCGCACTGGTGCTGTCGATGCTCTATCTTGCATTCAGTCTTGCCATCGCGTTGAGTTGGCAAATTGAGGCGCTTGAACAGATGACGCCTGATTGGCTTTCATCAATGATTTATCCTATTGATAAAAGCCACCTTTCACCGTTGCGGGTGCTGCACTTTCTGGCATTGGCGATCGTTGTCTCCCGCCTGATGCCTCGGGACTGGCGCGGCCTGATGAACCCATGGACGGTGGCGATGATCCGCTGCGGCGAAAACTCGCTGGCGATGTATTGCCTGAGCATTTTGCTGTCATTCTTCGGCTATGTCATTCTGGTCACAGCTTCCAGCACCATCGCGATGCAAGTCGCCGTTGGCATTGCCGGTATCGCCCTCCTGGTTGGAACGGCTACTCTCATGACCTGGACTGCCAAGCAGGATCGGCCTGGGCCAAAGCTGTTTTGAGGGCATAGCGCAATGAGCATCATCATTGGGCGATCAGATCGATAACAAGAAGCAGAACGCTTGAGGTGAGGCCCGCAACGGCACCCAGCGCGGGCAAATGAAGGCACCCGATGGCGGCATTTCGTTTCCGCTTTCTCGGCGGAGTGTCGCGCCGGGCAGACAGCAGGAATGGCTGTAAGGGCGCAAAAAGCGGACGTTAGACCGATTTCGTCGCTATTCAGGATAGCAGATCGCGTCCGACATGACGCTGACATGGATCAACTGTGTGCTGTAGTCCCTCGGTGTATTCTTGTCGTGTCGGCCAAGACTCGCGGCTCGCTTTCACAGATGCCCGGTGTCGCTCGATCGTCGGCAGACAATGGAACATTGATCATGCGTCTCCGTCCGGTGAACTTGAGCCTGCGCTCCTGGCAGAGCTTGGCGCGAGCAGTGCTTACGCTCGCGTTCGTCGGCCTCCCAGCCGCGTCGATGGCTGACGAGGAAGTGAAGCTTAGTCCCGCACAAGCGCAAACCCTGGGCGTTCGCGTCGTACATCCCGTCTCGAGCCGAACTGATCAGACCCTGCCGTACCCCGCTCAGATCGTGATCCCGACTCCCCAATTGTGGGTCGTGAGCGCTCCGGTAGCCGGTATGGTCGCCAGTCTCTCGGTCGCGCGAGGCGACCGGGTGGACTCCGGCCGGCCGCTGGTAACGCTTGAGAGCCCTAGCTTTGTCTCGCTTCAACGTGACTATTTGCACGCCTTCGCCCAAGACGTGCTTGCCGCCCAGCAGCTGAAACGGAATACGGATCTGTTTGAGGGAAAGGCGGTGCCGCAACGTGTTCTGGAGACCAGCCAGGCCGAAGCGCGGCAGGCAAGCATCGCCTTGGCCGAGCGGCGGCAAATGCTTCGGCTCAGCGGATTTTCAGACGACGCAATTGCGCGCCTGACCAGCGAGACGGCGATTACGGCAACCGTTTCGGTCGCAGCGCCACAGCAGGCAACGGTGGTCGAAATTGTGGTTTCCCCCGGCCAACGGGTGGAGCAAGCTGCGCCGCTCGTCAAGCTCGCTCGATTGTCGGCCCTTTGGGCCGAGATTGCGATTCCGGCATCGAGCATCCGTGCTATCCGGCCCGGCGCGAAAGTGGAAATCGACGGTTATGCGACTCCGGGCCATGTCGTGTTGGTCTCGGAAACGACCGATGCGGCGAGCCAAACCATCCTGGTGCGCGCGGAAGTGCCGAACACGGGTGAACTACGCCCCGGACAAACTGCCGCGGTGCGGATCAGCTTTCTTTCGTCGGGTGAAAGTGCCTGGGAGATTCCGTACGCGGCGCTCGTGCGTCGCGGTGATAATGCGTCGGTCTTTGTTGCAACCGAGAGCGGATTTCGCCTGGTGCCCACGACGCTGCTCGCCGAGGATCAGGATCATGTCGTGGTCGCGGGCGGGATTACGGACAAGGATGAGGTGGCCGTCAGCGGCATCTCGGCCCTCCGGGGAATTCTGCTGCGGCTCGGAGCCAGCGAGTAATGCTTGAGCGTCTGGTCGCGTTCGCGCTTTCGCAGCGCATGTTCGTCGCTTTGAGCGTGCTTCTGCTCATCGGCGCAGGCGTCGTTGTTTTGCCTACCCTGCCGATCGACGCATTTCCCGACGTTTCGCCCGTACAGGTGAAGATCATCATGAAGGCGCCGGGCCTGACCCCGGAAGAGGTTGAACAGCGGATCACGGTTCCGATCGAGCTTGAATTGCTCGGATTGCCCAACAAGAAGATCCTTCGCTCGACGACAAAATATGCACTCGCCGACATCACGCTCGACTTTGAAGATGGCACCGACATCTACTGGGCGCGCAATCAGGTCTCCGAGCGCTTATCGAACATCGCGCGCGATCTGCCTGAGGGGGTGACCGGTGGTTTGGCTCCGATCACTAGCCCCCTCGGCGAAATGTTCATGTTCACGATCGACAGCCCCGATCTCTCGCTGGCGGAGCGTCGAACGTTGCTCGATTGGGTGATCCGGCCGGCGTTGCGGACTGTTCCGGGGGTTGCTGACGTCAATTCGCTCGGCGGTCATGTCCGGGCATTCGAGATCGTGCCTCTGAACGATGCACTCGCAGCACGCGGCATTTCGTCTGAACTGTTCCGGCGGGCGATCGAGACAAATAGCCGCAACGATGGCGCGGGCCGCGTCAACCAGGGTGAAGACAGCGCACTCGTCCGCATCGAGGGCAGCATCCGCTCAATCGATGACATCAAGGCGATTGTCATTGACACCCGGGACGGGGTCCCGATCCGAGTGAACGATGTCGCCCGTGTTCAGGTCGGTTCGCTGACGCGCTATGGAGCTGTCACGATCGACGGTCGGGGCGAAACGGTCGAAGGACTCGTGCTTGGATTGCGCGGTGCCAATGCCGGCCAGCTCGTCAGCGATGTGCGCCGGCGCCTAGAGGAGCTGCAACCGTCGCTTCCGAAGAGCGTTACCGTCAACGTGTTTTACGATCGAAGCCGGCTGGTTGGCCGCGCCGTCGGGACGGTTGTCCGGGCGCTGGGGGAAGCCACCATCCTCGTCATCGTCTTGCTACTGTTGTTTCTCGGTAACTGGCGTGCGTCGCTGGTGATTGCCCTAAGCCTGCCGCTCGCGATCATGATCGCTCTGATGGTCATGCGCGTGGTCGGGATGTCGGCCAATCTGATGAGCTTGGGCGGCCTTGCGATCGCGATCGGCATGTTGATCGACGCTTTGGTGGTCGTCGTCGAAAATATCGTGGGAAACCTCAGCAAGGATCAGGAAGGACAGACAGCACCGCTCATTCACATTGTGTTTCGTTCAGTCTGCGAGGTGCTCGAACCGGTTGCAACGGGCGTAATGATCATCATCATTGTTTTCGTGCCGCTGCTTGCGTTGCAAGGTCTCGAGGGAAAGCTCTTCATCCCCGTGGCGCTCGCGATCATCTTTGCATTGGCCGCATCGCTTTTGCTGGCGCTCACCGTCCTTCCTGTCGCTACCTCGTTTCTTCTCAAGGCGGCCCCGCATCGGGAACCATGGCTGATTCGACTTGCTTCACGAGGCTACGCGCCGGCGCTACGCTGGGCATTGGCGAATGAACGCAAGGTGATGGTGGCGGCAGTGGCATCTCTCGTTGCTGCGGGCTTCGCCTACACCCAGCTCGGCAAGACATTCATGCCGACCATGGACGAAGGCGACATTATCGTCAGCGTCGAGGCAATTCCGTCGATCAATCTCGATCAGTCAATTGCGATCAATACCAGGCTTCAAGCCGCGATTTTGACGCAGGTATCCGACGTTGCGGGTGCCATCGCCCGAACGGGATCGGATGAGCTGGGTCTCGACCCGATGGGGCCCAATCAGACCGACACGTTTCTGGTCTTAAAGCCGCCGAACGAGCGGAAGACGACGGAAAAGTCCGTCCTGCTTCAGCAGCTTCGGCATGTGCTCGCCGACTTTCCGGGGCTGTCTCTCAGCTTTACGCAGCCGATCGACATGCGTGTCCAGGAGATGATAAGCGGCGTGCGTGGCGACGTCGCGGTGAAGATCTTCGGTCCTGACATCGCGAAGCTCAACGAAATTGCAAGCAGCCTCTCCGCGATCCTGTCCAGCATCGATGGTGCCGAGGATGTTTACACGACGCTCAACGAAGGCGCGCAGTACTATACGATTGTGGTCAATCGACTGGAGGCGGGTCGTCTCGGCTTGGCGGTGGACGCGATTGCCGCCTCTCTGCGCACGCAGATTGAGGGGCGCACCATCGGCACGGCGCTTGAAGAGGGGCGCCGCACGCCGATACTGGTGCGCGGCAGCGAGAAGACCCGCGAAGCACCCACCATGCTGGCCAATTTGCCCCTGACGCTTGCGTCCGGTCAGCACGTGGCCCTCTCACAGGTTGCGCGTATTCATCGGGTCGACGGTCCCGTGAAGATAGACCGCGAGGACGGGACCCGGATGAGCGTGGTTCGATCCAATGTTCGAGGTCGCGACATGGTGGGCTTCGTCCAGGCTGCGCAGCAGAGGGTTGCAACAGAGTTGGCGCTGCCGCAGGGCTATCGGCTGACCTGGGGCGGCCAGTACGAAAACCAGCAACGCGCCGCTGCACGTCTGTCGGTCGTCGTCCCGGTCGCCATTGGACTGATTTTCGTACTGCTTTTTACCACCTTCGGCTCGATGCGCCAGGCGCTGATGGTCCTGATAAACATCCCCTTCGCTCTCATCGGCGGCGTCTTTGCTCTCGTTTTGACGGGCGAGTACCTGTCCGTTCCGGCTTCAGTCGGGTTTATCGCGCTGCTCGGCATCGCCGTTCTGAATGGCGTTGTGCTGGTCTCCTACTTTAATCAGTTGCGCGCGCACGGCGTCCCGGAGGAGAGCATTGTCATGGAGGGCGCCAAGCGCCGGCTCCGGCCGGTGCTGATGACCGCCAGCATTACCGCGCTCGGACTGGTCCCGTTGCTGTTCGCCTCCGGCCCTGGCTCCGAAATTCAGAAGCCGCTGGCCATCGTGGTGATTGGCGGGCTGCTGTCATCGACGCTTTTGACGCTTGTACTTCTGCCAATTCTCTATCGTCGGTTCGGCCGCGCGGCTAAGGGGTCCAAATGACGGTTGAATCTGTCTGCCTGACGCTCGTCGCTGCTCGCAGGCTTCGCGAGGAACTGTTTGATTATCTCAGCGAGCAGCGCGATCTGCTATCCGGTTTTACGGCCTCAGAGAGCGCCGGCCACGGTCCGACCGTGCGGCTGCACACGACGGCCGAGCAGGTGAAGGGGCACGCCGATGAGGTCTTGGTGCGGACAATTCTGGAGAGGCGGGATGCTGCACGATTGCTGGGCCGGTTAAAGACGGCGTTCGCAGGAACGAGGCTGGTTTATTGGATCACGCCAGTCGTGGAATTCGGCACGATTGACGATCAATAGGAGAAACCTGAAGATTGAGCGGAGTTGCATTGTGTAAGGTCGCACTCGGTTCAACAGGAAGCCTACATGAGCACCTTCGAAGACAAAGTGTTCCTTTCCCTGGTCGTCGCAGTCTCACTCGCGTTCGGATGGATTCTCTGGCCATTCTACGGCGCGATTCTCTGGGGCGTTGTGGCGGTCGTGGTGTTTGCTCCGCTGTACCGGCGACTGTTGGAGATTCTCGATCATAGGCACAGCCTGGCTGCTATCTTGACGGTCATGATTATCGTGATGATGGTCATTTTGCCGTTGGCGTTGGTCGGTGGAGCGCTGGCTCGGGAAGCATCTTCCGTGTACGGGCGTGTCCAGTCAGGCGAACTGGATCTCGTCCGGTCGTTCCAGCAGATTGTGGATGCACTTCCCTCCTGGCTAACCAGTCTGCTCGATCGCTTCGGCCTCGCGAGCCTTGGTGGGGTTCAGGACAAAGTGTCTGGTGCCCTCTTGAAGGGCAGCCAGTTCATTGCTGCACAGGCGCTTGAGATCGGTCAAAGCACTTTCGGGTTCTTTGTGAACCTCTTCGCCATGCTGTACTTGCTGTTCTTCCTGTTTCGCGACGAGACGACGCTGTCGAGGCGCGTGAAAGGCGCAATACCGCTGCGCCCGGAACAATTGAACGCTCTTCTGCTCAAATTCACCATCGTTATCCGGGCGACCGTCAAGGGAGACTTGCTCGTCGCACTGCTGCAAGGTGGTCTTGGCGGAGTGATATTCTGGTTCCTGGGTATAAACGCATCGCTGCTGTGGGCAGTCTTGATGGCCTTCCTCTCGCTGCTGCCCGCGATAGGGTCTGGCTTGGTCTGGATGCCGGTGGCGATCTATCTACTTGCAACCGGCGCTATCTGGCAGGGCATCGTCCTGATTGCCTACGGTGCCTTCGTCATTGGCCTGGTGGACAATTTCCTGCGGCCGATGCTCGTGGGTAAAGACACCAAGATGCCCGACTATGTGGTGTTTTTTTCGACGCTTGGCGGGATCGAAGCCTTCGGTCTCAACGGCTTTGTCATCGGCCCCGTGATCGCTGCCATGTTTATCGCGCTGTGGGATATATTCTCGGACTCGCGACAGAGGAGCGACGGCGCCGCGGCTTGAGTCTTTTCAAGAGCTCAAGCGGCCATGACAGGGCATGGGCCCGAAAAGCGGATTATTCAGCGGACGTCCGTTGATCCATCGCAACAAAGATTTGGAGCGCTGCTATCTAATCCCCGGGTCCCGACCGAGGCCAACCACGCGGGGGGCTTGAGTGGAATAGCTTATGATGTCTCACTTTCGCGCGCTGAATGCCCCGACGCCGTATCTGTTTTTTACAGGAAAGGGCGGTGTTGGTAAGACGTCTCTTGCGTGCGCCACCGCCGTTGCCCTTGCGGACCGCGGACTTCGC
Source organism: Bradyrhizobium sp. Bra78 (assembly GCF_024519855.1). Taxonomy (NCBI): domain Bacteria; kingdom Pseudomonadati; phylum Pseudomonadota; class Alphaproteobacteria; order Hyphomicrobiales; family Nitrobacteraceae; genus Bradyrhizobium; species Bradyrhizobium sp. Bra78. The sequence goes on from NZ_JALJRE010000002.1 coordinate 534,302, forward strand.
GTTCTTCTCGTCAGTACCGATCCTGCCTCGAACCTCGACGAGATGCTCGAGGTCGGTCTGACCGATCGCCCAACGCCGGTGCCAAACGTGACCGGACTTTCGGCGATGAATATCGATCCCGAGGCTGCTGCGGAGAGTTATCGTGCACGGGTCCTTGAACAGCTCGGACCGCAAGTTACCGCTCCCGAGCGGTCGACCGTGCGCGAGCAACTGTCCGGCGCCTGCACCACTGAAATTGCCGCCTTCGACGAATTTGTAGGGCTGCTCGACGGCGATATTGCGGGCTTCGATCACATCATATTCGACACCGCCCCGACCGGCCACACGCTACGCCTCCTCAGCCTCCCAAAGGCATGGACCGGCTTTCTCAAGGATAATGATCGGGGAGCGTCCTGCCTCGGGCCACACTCGGGTCTGAAGATGCAGGAGAATCGCTTTCGCAAGGCGCTCGAGGCGCTGGGTGATTCCGCGCGGACCACCATCGTCCTGGTCACTCGCGCCGACCGGGGTGCGATCCGTGAAGCGGCCAGGACGGCCGGCGAACTCGACGGGCTCAATCTGTCGAACCAGCTCATCGTGGTGAATGGGGGTTTCCACGCCTCGGACCCGACGGATGCCGTCGCAGTTGCCCTCGAGCGGGATCAGGACGAGGCGTTGGCGGCAATGCCTGCCTCTCTCAAAAAACTGCCGCGAGACGAAATTCCATTGGTCGCTTTCGACATCGTCGGCCTGACGGCACTGAGGGGGCTCCTGTCGCCCTCCAGTCAACCGTCAGGTGCAATTATCAAGTCAGACCCAGAGACAATTGACCTGCCGGGTCTTGAGCGGTTGGTCGATGAAATTGCGCTGGGCAAGCACGGACTCATCATGGTCATGGGGAAGGGTGGCGTCGGAAAGACGACGATCGCTGCCGCTGTCGCCGTGGGATTGGCCAAGCGAGGCCATGCGGTCCACCTCAGCACGACCGATCCTGCAGCTCACGTTGCCTTCGTCGTTGATGGCGTTATGCCCGGCCTGACGGTCGACCGGATCGACCCGCGGGTCGAGACAGAGCGGTATGTCGCGAAGATATTGGCGAGCCGGGGCCGTGACCTCGACGAGCAAGGCAAGGCCCTGCTCGTCGAGGACCTTGCTTCGCCATGTACCGAGGAGGTCGCCGTGTTCCATGCCTTCTCGCACGTTGTTGCGGAGGCCCGGAGCGCGTTCGTGGTGCTCGATACTGCGCCAACTGGCCACACACTGCTCCTGCTGGATGCGACCGGCGCCTATCATCGCCAGATGACCAGCCAACTTGCACCGGGCGGATCGGGGCGTATCGTTACCCCGCTGATGAGGCTGCAGGACCCCGCATACACAAAGGTGATCCTGGTTACGCTGCCGGAGACGACGCCCGTTTCCGAGGCCGCTTCCCTTCAGGATGACCTGCGGCGTGCCGGTATCGATCCGTTCGGCTGGGTCATCAACAAGAGCCTCGCCGTCTCGGGGACTCGCGATCCTCTGCTGCGGCTTCGGCTCGATCATGAGCGAACGCAGATCGCTCGCGTTCGAAACAGGCTTACAAAGCGGGCCTTCATTATTGGATGGCGAAACAAGCCGCCGATCGGAGTGGACGAACTACGAACTCTGTCATGAACGTCCAGAAGCCAAGTCCATCCGACGACCAACGAGCTCCCGATACGTCGAGTTGGGCACCGTTGGCAAATGAAGAGCGGACATCTGCGGGGGGCCTGCTTCGCGCAAATGCCGGACCGCACTCCAGCTGTTTGACGCAGATCAACGTGATTGGAAATGTACCTTGCAAACTGTTTAGCCATGCAAACAACGGAGCTGCAAACAACGGGGCTAACGACACCTCCTCGTCGAACTCACACGGTGTGGGAGTGGATCTGGAAGTCCGCCATATCTGGATTTTGCGGTAGCGCCGCTTCGACGGCGCTCATGTACTTCAAGGCCAAGGCCGGAATCCTGCCGTCATTCCAGCCCTACGAGAACTTCCAGATGGCTGCAGGCCACTTGTTCGGGCACGACATTCACCCAGGAATCCTTTGGCTGGTTTCGTTTTTCAACGGATCGACCGTGATCGGCCTCGTCTTTGGGTATCTCTATCGATATCTGCCCGGGGGCAGCGGCACCTCCAAGGGACTGGTCTTCGGCATCTGCGGTTGGCTGGTGATGAATCTCCTGGCGTTTCCGATGATCGGTCTCGGCTCGTTTGCAACCTCAACCGGACTGGGCTTTTGGCCTGCGATGTTTTCGTTGGCCATGCTCACAACGTATAGTCTGGCGATGGGATCAGTTTACGGCGTACTGGAGCGATCTGAAGGAGCGAGACGATAGCGTGCATGGGATCATCAACCAACGGAAGCCCATCGACCTGATCGCCGTGGCGCAAGATCCGAATTGAAATTCCTCGTTTCTTCAATCGATAGTCTAGTATAACTCGACAATCGCTCGAGCGTATCGTCGATACCTAAGGCTGGTTGATCGATACGCTGCATGCCGGGCAAACCCGGCTGAGCCCGGCGAGCCTGTTTCGTCTCTCTCTATGCTGACGCACCAAACATCCGCCGGATCGCCGGCCACCATTCTCCGGTCATCGTATATTCGAGGCCAAGCCGCGCTCCGCAGGCGATGGCCAGCATCGTGATGGGCGCGGAGAGAGCGAGTGTGGAGAATGCGGAAAGGCCTTGTCCGATGGTGCAGCCCATAGACAGGATGCCGCCCGTTCCCATCAGCAGGGCGCCGATCATGTGACGCTTCAGCTCACGAGCGTCGTCGCAGGCCTCCCAGCGGAAGCCGCGCGAAAACAGCGCGGCGAGAAATGATCCGAGGACGACACCCGCAACCGACCCGATGCCGAAGTCGGCGCGACTGCCAGAGAACGTCGCAACGTACAGAATACTGTTTCCAAGCGGGGCGACGAAGGTGAGAGAGGCCAGACGATCGGGGTCGAACTCGTCGTGGCCGAGCCAGCCGGTCGCGAACCAGCCAAAGGCGACCGCCAGCCCCGCGGTGCCGCCGGCAAACAGCAAGCGCCGCGAGCGAAGGAGGTGGCCGTCAGCCAAGGCCCAGCCGACCAGCGAAAGCGACACGCAACTCGCCACGATGGCCCGTGCGTGAGTCCCGAAAACCGGCGCGAGCAGGGAGTCGAGACTTTGTGTCGTGCCTTCGGGAAGCCGGACGGAGAGGGGCTCGATCAGGGCGAGCCGCATGAAGCCGGTCAATCCACGCATTGCTGCGAGGGCGGAAATGCCTATCACGAGATAAGCTACGATTGCCCTGAGATCTCCGCCGCCGATTCGCACCAGTGTCCCAAAACCGCACGTGCCCACCAGAGCCATCCCGATGCCGAAGGCCAGCCCGCCTATGATTGCTCCGCCCAGTCCGATTGAGGAAGACAAGTAGATCGACGTGGAAAGGTCGATGAGACCAAGCGCCGCCATCGACTGGGTCAGGAGCAATGCAATCCCGGCAGCGAACGCAAACGACTTCAGCCGGCGCGTATCGGACGCGTAGAAGGCATCCTCCAGCATCGCAAGCGTGCAGAAGCGACCCGCGCGGCCGGCGACACCAAGCGCAGCGCCGGCGAGCAGCCCGTACACCAGGCTGACCTGAGAGAGGGTGAGCATATCCTCCGGATTTTCCTTGTCGTTCGCTTCGGGCAGTCTGCGCCAGGAAAGACCAGGAATCCAGAGCAATCCCGGCGTCAGCGCCGTCGGCGGCGTACCGGCTCGCAGAACACGTCGTAGATCGCGGTCAGAATCTTGCGTACGTCGTCATTCGCCAGGCTGTAGTAGATGGCCTTGCCGTCGCGACGGGTCGTCACCAGGCGATCGAGTCGTAGGCGCGCGAGCTGCTGGGACACTGTCGACTGGCGTTCACCGAGAAATTGCTCGAGCTCCGTGACCGATTTCTCCCCCTCGGCGAGAATGCAGAGCAGCAACAGCCGTGATTCATGCGAGAGCGCCTTCAGCATGTCGCTCGCCTCGCGTGCCCTCTCGATCATCTGCTCGAGCTCGGCGGAGCCCTCGATATCCTTCAACTTCGGCAGCGGCATGTCTTGCTCATTCCTCTCGCACCGTCAGGACTGACCTGCCCGCAATCCCGCATTGAGAAGGATCCGGTCCAGCAGCCCGAAAAAGAACGCATCCCCCGGGTAGCCCCTGATGCGTCCAACTTCACGCCCTTTATCTACTATCACGAATGTCGGTGTGAAAGGACCGGCGTCAATCCCAACAAGGTCCGTCGGCAGAGGTCGATCCACGTCAATGCGACGAAGCGGTGCGGATCGGCTCTCGTCCGTATTGGGGTAGATTGGTGCGATCTCGGCATTGAACCGCGCGCACCACACGCAACCTGCGCGCTCGAACATCACGAGCTCGGCGGCAAGCGCGCTCCCCAACTGAAGCGGCAACAGGGCAATGGCTATTGCTGCCAAGAATAGGAAACGGGCAGGGGACATCGCTGGACGTATCTTCTGGACTTCTCGACGGTATTATATCATTAAATTCGTATACGTATAGAGGGGAGCGGAGCAGTATGGGTCTGGACGTCTCGCTCGGCGCCGCCTTTCTTGCCGGTCTTCTCTCATTTCTCTCACCCTGCATCCTGCCGCTGGTACCGCCTTTCCTCTGCTACATGGCCGGCGTCTCGGTGACGGACCTGCCCGCCGAGGGGGCCCGGACAAGAGGGCGCGTTCTGCTTTCCGCCCTTTGTTTCGTGGCTGGATTTTCCCTCGTCTTCGTCGCCCTTGGATCGAGCGCAACGCTGCTGGGGCGCTTCATCTCGGCACATCTTTCGGCGCTAGGCACGATTGCGGGGATTCTGATCATTGTCATGGGCGTGCACTTTCTGGGGTTGATCAGAATTCCACTTCTTTACCGTAGCGCGACCGTCCAGATCGAGAATAAGCCGGCGGGTCTTGCCGGAGCATTCGTGATGGGACTTGCCTTTGCGTTCGGGTGGACGCCTTGTGCCGGGCCGATCCTTGCAGCGGTGCTGCTGATGGCGGGCTCCGAAGATACGACCGGTCGCGGTGCGCTGCTGCTGCTGTCCTATTCCGCGGGGACCGGCGTTCCCTTCATGATCGCCGCCGCCTTTACCGGCCATTTCATCGCGTGGCTTGGACGCGCGCGCAGGCACCTGGGGACCATCGAAAGGGCGATGGGCGTGTTTCTCGTAGCGACGGGCCTCGTGTTTCTCTCGGGCTTCATGCCCTGGATTTCTCAATGGCTGCTCGAGCGCTTCCCCGGGCTGACCAACGTCGGTTGACTAGCCGAAGCGAAAGTCGAGGAGTTGGGCGAAGGATTGCAGCTCGATCAGGTAACGATGGACAAGCGGAGCGTCGCCGGAGAGCGCGGCGCGGGATATCTCGCCGGAGCTTGCGATAGCGCCGTCGATCAGCCGGCGAAACTCAGACTGCTTCGAGATTTCGACGCTCGCCCAGTCGTTACAGCGCTGCAACCGGTCGCCGAACACGCTGGCGGCCGCAACCGTCCCTTCGGCCCGATGAGGAAGTTGTTCGCCGAATCGCGTCGCTTCGTCGCGAAGCGTGGTCATTGCAGGCCCGAGTTCGAAGACACAGTCGCTGAGATCGTAAAGGCCGGAGTGACGTCGCAGCTCGCGAAGCGCGCGTCGCAGGCCTTGCACTTCCCTGATCGCGCTGTCGGCATCGCCGCGGTCGAGTGCACGGTCGGCGGCAATGAGCTGTTCCCGCCCTGTTGTGAGAAAAGCATCCAATGCGACCGGTGGATACGGAGGTATTGCCGTGCCCTTGAAGTGCTGCAACTGCTTCCAGCCGACCAGGGCATCGCTGATCTCGATCTGCGCGAGTGCGATGTTACCCGTCCTCGCATAACTCATGGCCGTGCGCAGATTTGCCATCACAGGAACGATCCCGTTGGCGAATTCCGGGGGAGCTTCCGCGCCCGCGGCAGCGACATTCAAAGTGAGCCACAGCAATATCGTCGTGACGCGCCGCAACATCGGAAATCCTTGTCATATTCTAATATTCGAATATCATGAACGCAATTCTATAATGTGCAAGCAGGCAGGATGCACCTTTCCATCGCAACACCAAACGGCCTCACCAGACGCGGATTTCTCGCGTTCGCTCCCGTGGTGCTCGTGATGATGCAATCATCCGTTGCGCGCGCGGAGGCGATGCTGGGCGACGATGGGCTCTATCACCAGCCATGGTTCTTGCAGAGCTTTCTCGACCTTCGCGAGGATCTCGAGACGGCTGCTTCAAACCGCAAGCGGCTTGCCGTCATGTGGGAGCTGCGCGGCTGTCCATATTGCCGCGAAACGCACCTTGTGAACTTCGCCGACCCGGCGATCGCGGGCTATATTCGAGACAATTTTGAAGTCTTGCAGCTCAACCTGATCGGCTCGCGCAAGGTCGTCGACTTCGACGGGACGGAACTTGCCGAAAGGGACCTGGCGCAGAAATACGGCATCCGGTTCACTCCCACGTTTCAGTTCTTTCCGGCGACGGCCGACGGCATCGGCGGCAAGGAGCCTGCTGCGCGCGAAGTCGCCCGGGCGCCCGGCTATCTGAAGCCGCAGCACTTCCTTGCCATGTTTCACTTCGTGCGCGAGGAAGGCTACAGGCGGGGCAGTTTCCGCGACTTTCTGGAGCACCCGAAGGGGTAGGCGGGGCGGCTGCGGACAGTCGCAGAAATGTCCTTGACATCGTCCATCATATACAAATATCGTAATAAGTGAATTTGATGGGATCGTAAGTCCGTCATCACAACAAGCGAGAGTCTCGCAAAGGGATGGAAACATGCGCCGCCTCCTGCCGGCTGCCTTCCTGCTTGCCGTTTCTGCAGCCGCCGCGACGGCGCAGCAATCCGTCAAGCTCGATGTCGTCAACGACTCGCTCCCGAAATCCTTGAGCGGCGCGCCGGGCAATGCCGATGCAGGGAAGAAGGTTTTCCTGGCGCGCACGCTCGGCAACTGTCTCGCCTGTCATCAAGTGACGAGCCTCAAGTCCGAGGAATTCCACGGCGAGTTCGGCCCGTCGCTCGACGGTGTGGCCGGCCGCTACACCGAGGCGCAACTCAGGCTCATCGTGGCCGATCCCAAGCTCATCTTCACCGACACCGTGATGCCGGCGTTCTACAAGAACGAAGGCCTGAGCCGCGTGCGCCCCGAATTTGCCGGCAAGACCATTCTTTCGGCCGCGCAGGTCGAGGATGTGGTCGCATTTCTCGAAACACTAAAATGATGCCCCAGGAGAAATTGAGATGAAGCCCATCAGTCGAAGGCAGGCATTCGCGCTCGGGGGCGGCTTCGTCGCGCTGACCCTGGTGCCAATGGCTGCCGATGCGCAGGTGTCGAACGATGCCGCGCAATGGATCGCGAAGTTCACCGGCGGAAAGGAAGCGGCGAAGGGCAAGATTTCACTCGATTTGCCCGAGATTGCAGAGAACGGCAACACGGTCCCCCTGTCGTTGACCGTCCAGAGCCCGATGACCGCGGAGTCTTACGTCAAGGAAGTGATGCTGATTGCGGACGGCAATCCGAATGCCGGTGTTGCCACGCTGATGTTCTCGCCGCTCTCCGGCAAGGCGGAGGCTGCGGTCCGCATCCGGCTGGCCGCGACCCAGAACGTGATCGCACTCGCGAAAATGAGCGACGGTTCGCTGTTCACCGAGCAGAAGACGGTGAAGGTGACCATCGGCGGCTGCGGCGGCTGACAGAGGGGAAACGATCATGGCAGACAAACCGCGCATCAAGCTTCCCAAGGAAGCCACCAAGGGCGAGATCATCCAGATCAAGACCCTGGTTTCGCACGTGATGGAATCCGGTCAGCGCAAGGACGCGCAGGGAAAGCCGATTCCGAGAAAGATCATCAACAAGTTCAGCTGCGAGTTCAACGGCAAGCCTGTCTTCGCTTGCGCGCTCGAGCCCGCGATCTCGGCCAACCCGTACATCCAGTTCACCGCGCGGGTCGACGAGGACGGCACGTTCAAGTTCGCATGGACCGACGATGACGGCACGGTGATCACGGCCGAGGAAAAGATCGCGATCAAAGCTTGATCCCCACGATCAAATCAGAACGGAGAGCGCGAATGCCGTATCGTCATGTCGGCCTGCTGGCCGCCGTCGTTGCCATAACCGCGCTGGCTGGCGTACCCGCTGCCGCTCAGGATGCCGGGCGAAAGGGCATACCTGCGCCTCCCGGACACGTCTTCAAGACCATCATCTCGGGTTACGAATTCCGCACCAAGGAGACCCGGGCGGTGCAGGACGACGACCTCGAGAACCCGGGCTTTCTCGCCGTCGAGCGCGCCGCCGATGTCTGGAAGAAAGTCGAAGGCAGCGAAGGCAAGTCGTGCATGAGCTGCCATGGCGAGGCAGAGAAGTCCATGAAGGGTGTCGGCGCCGCCATGCCGAAGTGGGACGACAAGCTGAAGAAGCCGGTCAATCTCGAGCAGCGCATCAACATGTGCCGCAGCGAACACATGAAGGCGGAGCCTTGGGCATTCAAGTCACAGGCGCTCACCGATATGACCACTTTCGTGCGGTACCAGTCGCACGGAATGCCGGTGGCGGTGAAGACCGACGGCCCGATGTCACCCTGGTTCGAGCGCGGCAAGCAGATCTACTACACCCGCTATGGACAGCTCGATCTCGCCTGCGCGTCTTGCCACGAGCGCAACAACGGAAAGTTCATGCGCGCCGACTTCCTGAGCCAGGGGCAGACCAACGGCTTTCCCACTTACCGATTGCGGGATCAGCGCCTGGTCCCGCTGCACGAACGCTTCGAGGGCTGCATGTTCGACGTCCGCGCCGAGCCCTTCAAGCCGCTTTCCGACGAGTTTCTCGCGCTCGAGCTTTATGTCGGTTGGCGCGGCATTGGACTGCCGGTGGAGACCCCTTCGGTCCGCAACTGAGCCATCTGGAAGGCATGCAAGGGAACGGAACGGATGATCTCGCGCCGTGAATTCATTCAGGTTGCCGCAGCGACGGCCGCGCTTGCTGGTGGAACAGGTCTGGGCCTTGGCCGGGCTGCCGCCCAGCAACGGCTGACGCAGAAGGACCTGCTGGCATTCGAGCCGCTCGGCAACGTAACGCTCGTGCATGTCACCGACATCCACGGCCAGCTGATGCCGCTCTACTTTCGCGAACCCTCGACCAATCTCGGCGTTGGGGAAGCGAAGGGACTGCCGCCGCACGTTACGGGCGCTGAGTTCCTGTCACGGTTCGGCATCGCGCCCGGCTCGTCGGCTGCCTATGCGTTGACGTCCGAGGATTTCGAGGCGCTGGCGAAGAACTATGGCAAGATCGGCGGACTGGATCGCGCCGCTACCGTGATCAAGTCGATCCGCGCCGAGCGCGGCGATAAGGTCGTGCTGCTTGACGGCGGCGACACCTGGCAAGGCTCGTGGTCGTCTCTGAAAACGCGCGGCCAGGACATGATCGACTGCATGGCCCTGCTGAAGCCGGACGCGATGACCGGCCATTGGGAGTTCACGTATGGCGCCGAGCGGGTCAAGCAGGCGATCGAAGGTCTGGGTTTCCCGTTTCTTGGGCTGAACATCCGCGACACCGAGTGGAATGAGGCGGCGTTCGAGGCCTCCACCATGCTCGAGCGCGGCGGGGTCAAGATCGCTGTGCTGGGCCAGGCGTTTCCGTATACGCCGGTCGCCAACCCGCGTTGGATGATTCCGAACTGGTCTTTCGGCGTGCGCGAGGAGGACGTCCAGGCGCAGGTCGACAAGGCTCGCAAGGGCGGCGCGCAGCTCGTGGTGCTGCTGTCGCATAACGGATTCGATGTTGATCGCAAGCTAGCCAGCCGCGTCAAGGGGCTCGACGTTATCCTCACCGGGCACACGCATGATGCGCTGCCGGAGGCGGTGAAGGTTGGCAAGACCCTGCTGATCGCGTCCGGTTCGTCCGGAAAGTTCGTCTCGCGTCTCGACCTCGACGTGCGCGCCGGCGAGGTGAAGGCGTTCCGCTACAAGCTGATTCCGCTCTTTTCCGACGCCATCGCGCCGGACGAGGAGATGGCGGCCAAGATCGCCGAGGTGCGCAAGCCGTTCGCCGGAGAGCTCGGCAAGATTCTCGGCAAGACGGAGTCGCTGCTCTACCGGCGTGGCAATTTCAACGGGACTTTCGACGATCTCATCTGCCAGGCGCTGTTGCAGGAGCGCGATGCGGAGATCGCGCTGTCGCCCGGCTTCCGCTGGGGTACCAGCGTGCTACCCGGACAGGACATCACTTTCGAGGACGTGACCAACGCAACCGCGATCACCTACCCCGCAGTCTATCGCATGGGCATGACCGGCGCGCGGCTGAAGGAGATCATCGAGGACGTCGCCGACAACCTCTTCAACGTCGATCCCTACTATCAGCAGGGCGGCGACATGGTGCGGATCGGAGGTCTCGCCTACGCCATCGACGTCGCCAAGCCGCAGGGCCAGCGCATTACCGCCATGCAGCTCGTCAAGACCGGAGCTCCGATCGAGGCAGGCCGGGAATACCAGGTGGCAGGCTGGGCCAGCGTGAACGAGGGAACGGAAGGCCCTGCGATCTGGGATGTGGTTGCGAACTACCTGACCCGACAGAAAACCGTGCGGCTCGAGCCCAATCGTGCCGTCAAGGTCACCGGAGCTTGAGATCGATGACGACAGAGAGTCCGAAGCAATCCCGACGGAGCTTTCTCGCTGCCGGTGCCGGCGTTGCCGCGACCGTCCTGGCGAAGCCCGCAACTGCCGCCGGCAATCCTGCAAACCAGCCTCCGAACGTACCCGACTGGAGCAAGTCCCTCGGTGAAGGCGTGGCGGTGCGCCCCTATGGCAAGCCGTCGAAATTCGAGAAGGACGTCATCCGTCGCGATGTCGAATGGCTGACGGCGTCACGGGAATCGTCGGTCAGCTTCACGCCGCTCCACGAGCTCGAAGGCATCATCACGCCCAACGGGCTCTGCTTCGAGCGCCATCACGGTGGCATCGCGGAGATAGACCCTGCGGATCATCGCCTGGTGATCCATGGCCTCGTCGAACGCCCGTTGATCCTCTCGCTCGAGGAATTGAAGCGCTACCCGCGCGTCAATCGCATTCATTTCATGGAATGCGCGGCCAATTCAGGCATGGAGTGGCGCGGCGCGCAGCTCAACGGCTGCCAGTTCACGCACGGCATGGTTCATTGCGTGCAGTATACGGGCGTCTCCCTGCGCACCCTTCTGGAAGAAGCGGGCGTCAAAAGCAACGGAAAATGGCTCCTCGTGGAGGGCGCCGATGCGGCCGCGATGGACCGCAGCCTGCCGATCGAGAAGGCGCTGGATGACTGCATCATCGCCTACAAGATGAATGGCGAGGCCCTCTATCCGGAGCAGGGCTATCCGATGCGGCTCGTGGTCCCGGGCTGGCAGGGAAACCTGTGGGTGAAGTGGCTTCGCCGGATAAAGGTCGGCGATCAGCCCTGGCACACCCGGGAGGAGACGTCGAAATACACCGATCTGTTGCCGAACGGAAAGGCGCGTCGCTTCACCTGGGTGATGGACGCCAAGTCGGTGATCACGAGTCCAAGCCCGCAAGCCCCGATCAAGCACGGCAAGGGCTTCACAATCATCTCGGGCCTGGCCTGGAGCGGCAACGGCAAGGTCAAGCGCGTCGATGTTTCGCTCGACGGCGGTCGCAACTGGCGTCAGGCGCGGCTCGACGGCCCCGTGCTCGACAAGGCGCTGACGCGCTTCTACTACGAGTTCGACTGGAACGGCGAGCCGCTTCTGCTGCAATCGCGCGTGCAGGACGAGACCGGCTACGTGCAGCCGACCAAGGTCGACCTCCGCAAAATCCGCGGCGTCAATTCGATCTATCACAACAACGGTATCCAGACCTGGCACGTACTGGCCAATGGTGAGGTCGAGAATGTTGAAGTTGCCTAGATTGTTTGCCGCGGCGGCCCTGGCCTGCCTGATTAACACTCCGCTGTTGGCCGGAGAGAAGCCCGACGCGAAAGGCGGACCGAAATACAACATCGGACGCGCTCCGACTGCGGAGGAAATCCGCGGCTGGGACATCGACGTTCGGCCGGACGGGCAGGGACTACCCGAAGGCAAGGGTACGGTCGCCCAGGGCGAAAAGCTCTTCATGGACAATTGCTCCTCCTGCCATGGCGAGTTCGGCGAGGGCAATGGCCGCTGGCCTGTGCTCGCCGGCGGCAAGGGATCACTGACCAGCGACAATCCGGTAAAGACGGTCGGCTCGTACTGGCCTTATGCCTCGACGGTATTCGACTATGTCCGCCACGCCATGCCCTATGGAAACGCGGAGTCGCTCTCGGTCGATGAGTATTATGCGCTGGTGGCCTATGTTCTGTTCCTGAACGACGTGATCACGGATCAGAATTTCGAGCTCAGCAACAAGAACCTGGCGTCGATCAAAATGCCCAATGAGCAGGGCTTCTACATGGACGACCGCACGACGTCGGAAAAGGCTTTCTGGCAGAAGGATCCCTGCATGAAGGACTGTCTCGGACCGGTCAAGATCACGGGACGGGCCGCCGCCATCGATGTGACGCCCGAAGATTCGAAGGAAGGCAAGCCGCGAGGCGTCGAGTGACAAATTCCGTGGTGAGCCGCCGTGTCCTTTGCTTCACGGCCCTCTCCGCAGCGGTTTTCGTCGATGCGGCAATGAATGCGACCCGCGCCGCCGAGCCGCACAGGCTCGCGCTCCAGATCAGTGATGACGAACCCGCAAAGATGCGGGCGGTACTTGATATCGCGGCCAACGTATCTCGCTACTATTCCGGCCACGGCGAGGAGGTCGAGATCACCGTGGTCGCCTTCAATGGGGGACTGGACATGCTGCTGGACGATCGCTCGCCCGTCCACGAGCGGATGGGAAATTTCGCGAAATCCATGCCCAACGTGAGTTTTGTCGCTTGCGGCAATACGCTCGACACGCTGACCGCGAGGGACGGCAAGCGGCCCCGGCTGATGCCGGGCGTCAGGGTCGTCGAGGCCGGTGTTGCCGAGCTGCTCGACCTGGCGGAGAAGAACTGGACGATCATTCGTCCGTAATTGGGGTCGTCCTGAATGCGCCTTCTGGCCGTGCTTTTCGTCCTGGTATTTTCTCAGCCGCTGTTGGCCGCCGAGCAGGAACGCGAGCTGACCGTCGGCGGTCGCGTGGCGCTGGCGACTTTGCGCACGCCGAAGCCGATGACGGCGGAGACGCCGCTGGTGGTGATGACCCACGGCACGCTGGCCCACAAGGACATGGAGACCATCCAGGGGCTCGCCAGGCTGCTGCAGGAGCGCGGCATCGCGACGCTGGCGCACAATCTGACGCTCGGCCTCGATCGTCGCAAGGGCATGTTCGATTGCGCACAGAAGCACGACTATCTGACGGGCGACGCCGTCGCGGAGATCGGCGCGTGGATTGCCGAAGCCGGGAAGTCGTCGCGGCGGATTTATGCCTTTGGCCATTCCCGGGGAGCCAACCGGGTTGTGCGCTACCTGACGGCCGGATCTGACGCCGTGCGTGGGGCGGTGCTGCTTGCTCCGGCGACCCGCGCGACCGAGATCGACCTGCGCGCGGCCTATGCCAAGACCTATGGCGCGCCGCTCTCGCCGTTGCTGGATCAGGCTTCACGGGCGGTCGATGCGGGCCGCGGCGGCGAGTGGATCAATGTTCGCGGGTTTATCTATTGTCGCGATGCGGTCGTCACGCCGCGCGCCTTCCTGTCCTTCTACCGGGATGATCCGCTGCAGGACACGGCGGCTTTCGCCGCCACGCTGAAGCTCCCCGTCCTGGTACTCGCCGGCGCCAAGGACACCACGGTTCCCGATGTCCTGCCGTCATTCGGCCCATTGGCGGCCAGGCAGAGCGGCAACATTCGCATCGCGACCATCGACGATGCGGATCATTTCTTTCGGGACCTGGCGGCGGAAGACGCTGCGGACCGCATTGCGGAGTTCGTCAAGCAGACGCCTTAGGAGGAATCATGGAACGTCGATCGTTGCTGAGTGCCGGTGTCACGTTGCTGCTGGGGGCTTTCGGGGCCGGACAGGCCGTTGCCGCAGCTGGGCCCGGCCCGCGGCAGCGCGTGGTCTACCATCTTGCAGATATCGATCGCGTCGTGTTCGTGCTCGGCAATATCCAGAACCACGTCGACGGCGTTGGCGGGCCTGGTCAGGCCGACATTCGGCTCGTCGTTCACGGTCCGGCGCTGCGCGCCTTTCACGCGCTGTCGGCGGATAGCCACGTCGTCTCCACGATGGAGCGGCAAAGAGCAAGTCGGCTTCGACGCTTGCGCCAACACGATGAAGGCCCAGGGCGTGAAGCTCGACGATCTCACCCCGGGGTTCGTCGTGGCCGAGAAGGGCGGTGTCGTCCGGCTGGCCGAGCTGCAACAGCAGGGCTATGCCTATCTGCGCCCCTGAGCGCTTCGAAAATGCGTTATCGCCCTGTTCGACATCTGGTCGGTTTTGATCTGGCTCATTTGGGGAAAATGCAGGATCGATAGACTGGGCAGATCTCGAGGGAGTCGAAGCGAACGTGCTGACGTCCATCGCCGATCTCATAGGTGAGGATCTGCTGTCGTGGATCGGCGGGCTTCTGGTCGGCGGCCTTTTCGGCTTCTTCGCGCAACGCAGCCGTTTTTGCCTCCGCGCCGCGGCGATCGAGTTTTCGCGCGGGCAAGCAGGGCAGCGACTGGCGGTCTGGTTGTTGACCTTTGCCGGCGCTCTGATGGGAACGCAGTTGCTGGTTGCACTCGGATGGCTTGACGTCTCCGAGGCGCGTCAGCTTGCCCAGCAGGGCAGTATCTCCGGCGCGCTGATCGGCGGCTTGATGTTCGGTTGCGGCATGGTGTTGGCGCGAGGCTGCGCGAGCCGCCTGCTGGTGCTTTCGGCCAACGGCAACCTGCGCGCCCTTCTATCGGGTCTGGTGTTCGCTGTTGCGGCACAAGCAGCCTATCGCGGCCTGCTGTCGCCGGCTCGGGAGTGGCTGACCAATCTTTGGCTGATCAACGGCGGCCCGTCGCGGGACATCATGAGCCTGGTGGGCGGCGGGACGCCGGAAAAGCTTGCCTTCAGCGCGATCTGGCTGTTGGCCGGCTTCGGTTTCGCGTTTCGCAGCCGCCTTGCTCCACGGTTGCTCTGGTCCGCGCTTCTGACCGGCGCGGCCGTCGTTGCAGGCTGGGTTTTCACTTACCAACTGTCCCAGTCCTCTTTTTCGCCCGTGGCGCTGAAGAGTCTCACTTTCAGCGGACCATCCGCCGAGGTCCTGACCGTCGTGCTGAACAGTCCTTACATTCGTCTTGATTTCGATCTGGGTATCATCCCGGGCGTTTTTCTCGGTTCTTTCGCCGCCGCCGCCTGTGGGCACGAGCTCCGGCTGGAGGGCTTTTCCGACGGGCTCGGCATGCGCCGCTACCTGATCGGCGCCGTCCTGATGGGGTTCGGCGCCATGCTGGCCGGCGGCTGCGCCGTCGGCGCCGGAATCACGGGCGCCTCGGTGTTCGCATTGACGGCATGGCTCGTGCTTATCGGCATGTGGGTCGGGGCGGCACTCACCGATCTGCTCGTCGACCGCGGCTGGTCACCACAGCTGCGCCACGCCGCCAGCGCCGAGCGCGCGTGACGTGCCGGTATTATTTTAGATATTGCTAAATTCAATTTATTGAATATAAATAGTCTCGATGGCCATAGCGGCGGCCGCGAAAGTCGCTTTCGGGGAAGACGCACCATGACGACGATCACCCATGATATCGCACGAGACGTGCCGCGAAGTGCCCGGATCGACTGGTCCCCTTATCTGGTCGGCGCCGGCATCGGCATCCTGAGCTGGATCGCGTTCGGCCTGTTTGGCGATCCGCTCGGCGTCACCACCGCGTATTCACGCATCGCATCGCTGTTTGCCACGCCGTTCATCGGTGCCGATGCGGTTGCGCAAAACAGCTATTGGAAGAGCATGCCGCTGAAGTGGGACTACGGCGTTTGGTTCCTGGTCGGCATTCCCTTCGGCGCCTTCGTATCGGCCGTGCTGTCGGGGACCTGGCGCCTCGAACTCGTGCCCGAAGTCTGGAAGGAGCGTTTCGGCCCATCGGTGACGAAGCGCTTCATCGCCGCTTTTGCCGGCGGGGTCGTCATCATGTACGGCGCGCGCCTCGCCGGCGGCTGCACCAGCGGCCACGGCATCTCCGGCGGCCTTCAGCTTGCGCTGTCGAGCTGGCTGTTCCTGGGGGTGATGTTCGCAACCGGTCTCGTCGTGTCGGCCGTCATGTTCCGCAAGTCCTGAGGAGACGATCATGCTTGCTATCTTTGGTGCCTTGGTGATGGGGGCGGCCTTCGGTTTCCTGCTGCAGCGTGGCAAGGTGACAAGCTGCAACGTGATCGAGAACCAGTTCCGCCTGCGCGACTTCACGGTCCTCAAGGTCATGGGCACCGCGATCGTGGTCGGCGGGATCGGCGTCCTGCTGCTGGTCGATACCGGCAACTCCAAATATTACGTCAAGGATGCCAACATGCTCGCGGTCGCGCTGGGCGCGGCGCTGTTCGGCGTCGGAATGGTGGTCTACGGCTACTGCCCCGGAACGGCTCTCGGTGCGATCGCGACCGGCAGCGTTCATGCGTTGGTGGGTGCCCTCGGCATGGTGGCCGGCGCGATTCTCTATGCGCTGAGTTTCGACTGGCTCAAGGGGCATGTCTTGAATGTCTGGGCGCTTGGCAAGGTCCGGTTGCCGGATCTGACAGGTGTGCCCGACGCGGCGTGGTTCATCGCGCTCGCGATCGGGGCCGGATTGTTCTTCTGGTGGGTCGAGACGAGTCAGCCGAAGCGGGCCTGAAACACCGGGCGCCGGCAGGGCGGCTCAGTGAGCCTTCCTGCCGCAATACAGCCGGTGCAGGGTGGCAAACAGCTCTTCCACCCGCGGATCGGAAATGCGGTACCAGATCGTCTGGCTGTCGCGCCGGGAGGCGACCAGCCGTTCGCCGCGCATTTTCGCAAGATGCTGCGAGAGCGCCGAGGGTGAAATCCCGACGGAGTCCGCGAGGGTGCCGGCGCTCGCTTCGCCGAGCTCGACCAGCTGGCACAGGATCAGCAGGCGATGCTCATTGGCAAACATGCGCATCAGCGCGGCGAGCTCGCTCGCTTTTTTCTCCAGGATCTGAGTATCCGGCTTGCGCATCTGGTCCTTCAATAGCATTCGGCATTCCATCGTCAAGGGCCGCGCCGGCACCGCTTCCTTCGCGAAGATCGAGCGTGATGCCGCGATCGTTTGGATCCAAAAGGTTGAATATATTCGATAATTAGAATGTGAATTGCGGTGCGGCGGCTGGGTCGGTTTAGCGAAGCAAAGAAGGAATCTGCCATGTTGTCAGGATTGCTGAAGAAGTTTGCGGGGGCGACCAGCGTTGCTGCGATCGATCATGATGAGCTGGTGCAGGCGCATCGCGAGAAGAGCTGCACGATCGTCGATGTCCGGGAGCCGCACGAATTCCGTAATGGTCACATTCCCGGTGCTCTCAATCATCCGCTGTCGCAGTTCGATCCGGCGAGATTGGCGCAGGGCAAGCCGATCGTTCTGATTTGTCAGGCGGGAGGTCGCTCGGCGACCGCGCTGCGCCGCGCACTCGCCGCCGGCCAGCAGAACGTGCGCCATTATCCGGGCGGCATGAGCGGCTGGCGTTCGCGTGGTGGCCCTGTCGACTAGCCGTCTGCAGGTCGTCAAGCTCTGCGCGATCAACGGTACGAAGGGACAACGAAAGCCTGTCGCCAACCAGATCGGCGTCAGTCCAGAAGCGTTCTATCGGGAATTGGCCGGCTGATGCTCTACCAGAGGTGCCGCCAAAAGCGGCCGCGGTCCGAAGGCGAATCCAGTCGGCCCTTCTGCTCGTCGGTGAGAGTGGCGTAGAATGCCTCGAAAGCGGGACGCATGGTCTTGACCGACTGCAGCATCCCTTCCATGCGCTTCTCCATGAACTCCATTCGACCGACCGCGGTGGTTGGCACGTCGGTCGAACAGGCGAGGCGGAGGGCCTCCGAGGCTTTGTCGGATGCCGCCTTCAATTCATCGAACTTGGCACGTTGCGCATCTGTTGGCTTGATGACCTGTTCGAGCCGGTCAATGCGCCATCCGGAAAAGCCGGCGGCAGCGGGGCTGCACATGCCCCCGAATCCACCGCGACCCAAGAACCCCGGCCCCATCATCATGCCGGAGCCCATCATGTCCCGTCCCCATCCATGCGCCCCAGGTCCGTAAGGCTGGGCGTTGGCGGCTGGGGAAGACATTGCGATGGCGATTGATACGGAAGCTATTGTGACGAGTTGATTGAATTTGAGCACGGCATGGTCCTCCATTGCTAATCAATCTCTCGGTCGAGGCCCGACCTTACGAGGCGATGCTCGGTATGCCGTTGAGATGGATCAAAAGTGTCGCACAGCCCGCGAGACGTCCTGCATCCAGCAGCTGGACGACACGGATGGGCCGGGGCGATGTCTGCGATAGATCAATTCACCCTCGAATTGGGCACCTAGACTGATCGGAAGTTCAGTGGGAGGGCCCGATGGCCATCAGGGACGTTCTTCTAACGTTGACCAGCTACCCCGAACCGACCCCGGTTTCGGTCGTGGAAAAGGCGGTTGCGGTTGCGTCGTCCTTGGGTTGTCACATCGCCGCGCTCGCATGCGAGGTTCATGTTCAAGTTCCCGGCACGTTTCTTTCGAATTCTCTCGTGAATGTCGCGGGAATGGCTGCCAGCGAGGCCAAGAAGAGCCGGGAGAGCGCACAGGCGCTGCTCGCCGCGTTTGATTCCATCGCGGACAAAGCCGGCTTATCGCGCGAGAGGATCCTGGATAAATGCTTGACCAACGAGCTGCCGGACGTACTCGTGGAATATGGGCGGCTGCGCGATCTGATCCTGGTGCCCGTCCCCGAGGCCTACGATCAACGGTTTGCGGAGGCCATTATATTTGGCACGGGAAAGCCAACCTTGGTCCTGCCCGAAGCACAGCGAACCAAGCCATTCGAACTCAAGACCGCGGTGGTTGCATGGGATTTCAGCCGGGCTGCCGCTCGCGCGGTTGCCGATGCGATTCCGATCCTGGAGCATGCAAGGCAAGTGCGGGTCATAACGGTCGCGAATGAGAAGACCCTCGATACGAAGCATTCAGGCGATGAACTTGCCAAGAACCTTTCGCGGCACGGAATCGATGTGATCCTCGACAACGTCGATGCGGCGGGGCGGCCAATTGGGAAGGCCCTTGAAGCGCATGTCGCCTCCTGCAACGCAGACCTCCTCGTGATGGGAGCATACGGGCACTCTCGGCTCCGGGAGTTCATACTTGGAGGTGCGACCCAAAGCATGTTGTCGAACCCTCCCATCCCGATTTTGTTCTCGCACTGATCGATAGGGTTCTGCCCCCGGGGCGCGTGACGTCGGCCCGCGGCTTCAGGGCATTGTCAGGAGAACGATATGAGCCGCCTTCATGTGCACACCGAGAACCATCTCGTTGATCGGATCGGATGGCTCAGAGCTGCAGTCTTGGGAGCCAATGACGGTATCATCTCGACCGCGAGCCTGGTCGTCGGCGTTGCGGCAGCGGCGGCAACCCGAAGCGACGTCCTTATTGCTGGTATTGCCGGATTGGTCGCCGGCGCGATGTCGATGGCCGCGGGCGAATATGTCTCCGTCAGCTCGCAGTCGGATACCGAGCAGGCCGATCTTGCTCGGGAGCGCAAGGAGTTGAGCGAGAACCCTGGATTCGAGCTCGACGAACTTGCCGAGATCTACGTCAAGCGGGGTGTCGACACGTCGTTGGCGCGGCAGGTAGCGGTGCAATTGATGGTGAAGGACGCGCTGACGGCTCACGCGCGCGACGAATTGGGAATCTCGGAGATTACCGCAGCACGTCCGGTCCAGGCCGCGTTTGCCTCGGCTGCAATGTTCTCGGTGGGGGCCGCCATGCCCTTGCTGATGGTTTTCGTGTCGCCTGCCAGCGCCCTGGTCCCGATTGTGTCCGCTGCATCGCTGGCCTTTCTTGCCGTGCTGGGAGCGGTCGGCGCAAAGGCGGGAGGCGCGAATATGCTGCGTGCGACTGTCCGCGTGACATTCTGGGGCGCCTTTGCCCTGGCGCTGACCGCCGGCATCGGGAAGTTGTTCGGGACTGTGGTCTAGGGTCCGGACCCAATTGGTCCACCAAATAATGGCAGCGGCCCGAAGTGCATTTTGGCAGGCAGCGCGCCCAAAGGGTTCAGCAACGTCCCTCGGCTCCTGGCGACAAATCATTTCCAATAGCGACAAGGTGACTGCAGTCACATCAACCCCTCGTGCGTGCCGACACATTGCCCGTGGTTGCGGGATGGCCTCGCAGCGTCAACGGGAGAAAACGACGATGAGCGTTCCGACGAACAACGACTTTGCAAATTGTGAGCTGTCCCTTGAGGAGCTCGATTCCGTCGCTGGCGGCGGTCTGTGGGGCTGGATCAAGCACGAAGCGTCCTCGGCCTGGGACTGGCTCAAGCACGATGGCCTGAAAGTCGCGGAAGCCATCATCAAGGTGATCGCGCATCCCCCGACTGGCCCCGGCCCGGGTCCAACCGTGCCCCCGCTCAGAATGTCCTGACCCTGGACGGGACCAGCCGGTCAAGCTTGGGATTCCCGGGCCATCGGCCCGGGAATTTCGTCTGAGCGAACGAAAGAGAGGCCAAAATCCGGTGCGGGCTCCCCTCCATGCTCCTGTGTGAGGGGCCTCACAGTCTGGACGAACCTCGGGTCCTATACCTGTGACCACTGATTGAGAGGGGCGGTCCCTCCTAAGGCAAACAGGAGATGGCAATGACAAAATCTGAGACCTCGAAGAACGAACACTCTGCAATTCTGCTCGATGATGCGGCGCTGGAGACGGTGGTGGGCGGTTCTACCGAAAGCATGCTCCAGAGCATTCTGGATTCGCGCGCGGTCGGCGGCTGGACGATGCGAGACGTCTTCGCCAGGCCGGTGCTGGGACAGTACATCCCGCATTAGTCCCGCCGGACATGAAACGGACCATTTGCGGGTCGATCGTTTGTCGGTGGAATGTCTCCGTCGTCAATCCGGAGTGAAGAGGTCATCCGATCGGATGACCTCTTTCGTTCCGCCATTCGTTAGGGTTCGACGACGACAGGTTGGTGAGTCCGCCGCTTCATCCGGATCTCGTCGCGCGGGTATCACGACCGACGTCGGTTCATTTCAAAGTCGAGAACGAATAGAACTCAAAATCCCGGTTGTCGCGTCGACGACTTGCAAAGCCTGCTGAGCCTTGGCCAAGGCCAGAGCCGACCTCGCGCACTGATCGGGAAGCTGGGCAATCTTCTTGCGCTGGCTGGTCAGAATATTGGTCGACTGCTCGACGGCGAATTTCACCACGTCGCGGGTTGGGTCATTCTCACTGACGCTGATCAGCTCCTTCTCGATCGTGATCAGATATTCGAAACTGGACAGCTCTTGCGAAATCTCGACGAGATTCTGAATCGTGGACTTGACGCAATCTGCATCGACAGCGGAGATGTCGGGCCTCTTCGAGGTCTGGACCAGATCGCCCATCAGGCCCGCGAACATCGGCCTGAGATCCTCGACCTTCTTCAGGTCCGCCTGGCTGAGAACGCCCGCCATGCACACGTTCGTGGCGACCAGCAATCCAATGCATTGTCTGGTCAGCTGAGCGACGACCACGCGGGCCGCTGCGGTAAGTGTGACGCTGTCCGCTCGTCGTTTCATTTGATGCGTCCGATATCCTCAGCCCCGACAGTGTCATTGAAATATCAGCGCAAGCTTAGCGCCGCACGGCAGAGCGCTCAATTGTATTTTCCGCCAGCGCCGCGCGCAGGACTGGCCGTTCGGGGGTGTCGCGGCCCGTTGTGCAAAAAATGGCTCCTGTGTATCATTGGAGAATACTTCAGGCGTTCCCTGCTGGTTTTGACAAGCGACAAGCAGTTGCGCCGAACTTTCTTGCGGGGAGATTGAGGCGTGACTGAGGGCCCCGAACGTATTTTCCGCGCCAGTGCGTTGCAGCGTGCGGCATCGCCCGACGAACTCGATCATCTCGTTGCGATCACCAAACCGGCCGATTGGATTCTCGCCGCAGTCGTGACGATTGCGCTGGTCGCCGCGCTCGTCTGGGGCATCTACGGCCGAATTCCGTCGCGCGTGTCGGGGCAGGGCATTCTGGTCGGCAGCGGCCGCGTCGTCGATGCGGTGTCCGGCGCGGATGGCAGGCTCGCATCGCTCGGCGTTGCGGTCGGCGACCATGTCGAGCGCGGGCAGGTGATCGCCCAGATCTCGCAGACCGAGATCGAGCAGAAATACGGCAACGCCGTGGAAACCTACAAGGAGCGGCAGCGTGAGCACGACGACATGGCCGCGAAGGTCGAGGCGGAGCTCGCAGTAAAAGCCTCCAACTTCGAGAAGCTGGAGACCGCCTTCAACAAGGTCATCGAAGCGACGGGCCAACGCGTTCAGTCCCTCGATATCGACGTGAAGAATCTCGAGCAACTGATGGTGAAGGGCCTGACGACGCGCAAGACGCTGGAGGATCGCCGTCTCGAATTGACCGAGGCCCAGCAGCGGCGGACGGACTCGCAGAACGAGATCCTCAAGCTCCACGCGCAAAAGACCGATCTCGAAACGCAGCGATCGCGCGAATTGCAACAGGCCGAGTTCGCGGCCAACAATGCGCGCCGTGAGATGCAGGCACTCGCCGGAACTTTGGGACGGAATTCACAGGTCTTGAGCCCGATTGCGGGGCGCGTGCTGGAGATCAAGACGTCGACAGGCTCGGTCCTCGCCGTCGGCACGCCGGTCGTCCTGATCGAGGACGAGGGCGCAAGGCTCGAGGCCATCGTTTATGTCCCCGCAGACCAGGGCAAGAGCGTCAAGCCGGGCTTTCAGGTGCGCGTGGCGCCCAGCACGGTCAAGCGCGAGGAATTCGGCACGATGATCGGAGTTGTCTCGAGCGTTTCCGAATTTCCCGTGACTCCCCAGGGCATGACGGCCGTGCTCCACAACGATCAGCTGGTAAAAGTGTTTTCCCATGACGGTGCGCCCTATGCTGTCGCCGTGTCCCTCGACCAGGATGCATCGACGGCAAGCGGCTATCGATGGGCGGTCGGAAAGGGTCCGCAGGTTCATCTGACCAGCGGCACCTTGGCCCAGGCCGAGATCACCACCCGCAACCGGCGTCCGCTGGACCTCGTCGTTCCTCTCATCAGGAAGCTTACCGGGATCGATGGGTAGTCCAGCTTCGCCGACGTCAGGAGTCAAGAAGACGCCCACCGTCCTGCAGATGGAAGCGGCGGAATGCGGCGCGGCGTGTCTTGCCATGGTGCTGGCGCATTACGGGCGGTGGGTGCCGCTGGAGCAACTTCGCGTCGAATGCGGGGTGTCGCGCGACGGCAGCAAGGCGAGCAACGTCGTCAGGGCGGCACGGCGCTTCGGCCTGTCTGCCAAGGGATTTCGGCAGGAGCTCGCGACGCTCCGTTCGGCGCCGACCCCCTGTATTATCCACTGGAACTTCAATCATTTCGTCGTTCTCGACGGGATCGAGGAAAAATACGCCTACATCAACGACCCCGCCTTCGGGCGGCGGCGCATCGGCATCGACGAGCTCGACCGGAGCTTTACCGGCGTCGTGCTCACCATGGAGCCGACGGCCGATTTTGTGGCGCAAGGAAGCAAGCCCGGCGGATTGCGCTTGCTGGTCCGCGAGCTGCGCGGCTCGAAAGCTGCGGTCGGTCTGCTTGTCCTGCTCAGCTTCGTCATGGTCATTCCGGGGCTCGTCGCCGCGAGCTTTTCCAAGATTTTCATCGACGACGTGCTGATCCAGCATTTGAACGGGTGGTTGCGCCCGTTGCTGGTTGGCATGGCCGTCACGGCGCTGATTCGTACGGTCTTGACGCTGCTGCAGCAGTCCCTGTTGCTCAGGCTTCAGACAAAGCTCTCGGTGGTGATGATCAGCCGGTTTCTCTGGCGGGTGATGGCATTGCCCATGGAGTTCTTCACCCAGCGCCATGCCGGCGACATCGCGACGCGCGTTGCGGCCAACGAGCAGATTGCGCGGCTGCTCGCGGGTGGAATTGCCGCGAACGTGCTCAATCTTACCTCGGTGGTGTTCTTTGCGCTCGCGATGCTGATCTACGATGCGTGGCTTGCCGCGATCTGTATCGGCCTGTCGCTGCTCAACGTTCTGTCCTTGCGGCTCTCGCACCGGCGCCGGGAGGACCTCAGCCGCGGCCTCTCACAGGAGCGCGGAAAGTCGTTGGGAGCAGTGGTCAGCATTGTCAGAACCATCGAGACGATCAAGGCAAGCGGCCTTGAAGACGAGGCGTTCGGGCAATGGTCCGGCATCCAGGCCAAGCTTCTGAATGCGGAGCGCCAGCTGGCATCGTCGTCGATCATGCTCGATATGATCCCGACCTTGATCTCCGGAATGACCATGACGGCGATCCTGATTCTCGGCGGCATGCGGGTCATCGAGGGGTCCCTGACGCTCGGCAGCCTCGTCGCTTTCCAGTCGCTGATGGCCAGTTTCTCCGAGCCGGTCGCGACGCTCGTCAATCAGGCCAGCGGATTCCAGTTGATCCGTGGCGCGCTCGACCGCCTCGAAGACGTCTACAACTATCCGCTCGGCAACAAGCCGAACGGCGATGCATCGAACAAGCGCTTTCCCGCCAGGCTTGCTGGGCGCATCGAGCTCAGGAACGTGCAGTTCGGCTATTCCCTGCTCGAGCCTCCCCTGATCGCCGACCTTTCGATTGCCGTCGCTCCGGGATCGCGCGTCGCCCTCGTCGGTGCGTCAGGCAGCGGAAAATCGACGCTGGGCCGTCTGATTTGCGGGCTCAACAAGCCCTGGGCCGGAGAGGTCTTGATCGATGGGGCGCGGCTTGAGGATGTTCCGCCCGAAATCCTCGCGAACTCCATTGCCTATGTTGATCAGGACATTTTCCTGTTCGAGGGCACGGTTCGCGACAACCTCACGCTGTGGGACCGGACGACGCCGGACATCGATCTCATGAGGGCGTTGAAGGACGGCGAGATCCAGGACGAGATCGCGGTCCGGGCCGGCAACTACGACTCATACGTGAACGAGGGTGGGACGAATTTCAGTGGCGGGCAACGTCAGCGCATCGAGATCGCGCGCGCGCTGGTCGGTCGCCCGTCCCTCATCGTTCTCGACGAGGCGACCGCCGCGCTCGATCCGGTCACGGAGAAGGCGATCGACGACAATCTGCGCCGCTCCGGCTGCACCTGCATCATCATAGCGCATCGTCTCAGCACGATCAGGGATTGCGACGAGATCGTCGTGTTGCGCCAGGGAAAGGTCGCCGAGCGCGGGACGCACGAGACTCTGCTGGCGCTCGATGGCGAGTATGCACGGCTGGTGTCCCAGGAATGACGCATCCGATCGAAAGCATCGCGTCCGGCACGGGCCTCGTCGCATCGGCGAAATTGCCGATCAATATGGCGCTCGATGGTCGCAGGCCCATCCTGCTCGATCATCATGGCCATGTGTTCGAGATCGTGGCCGGTCACGTCGACATATTCGCTGTCGATGTCGACGACGGCAAATGCGGCGGCAGACATCATCTGTTCCGGATCGAGGCCGGAGACATCATCCCCGATCTGCCATCAGCCGGCGGCTTGAGCTTCATCGCGGTCGGCACCGAAGGCACACGCGCGTCCGCGCGTCTCAGAACCGACCTGCCGTCAGCGGCCTGCGCAACGCGTTGGATCGAGCGGCTCGCTCGCTTTGTCGCGGGCCCGGCACCGTTATGGCAGATGGCCGAACTGCCGGAGGGGGCGAGTGCGCTGGCCGCCGGCGAAAGCCGCCGGGGTCCGATGCGCGGTCTGCTCTGGCTGACGGTGGAGCGGGGCGCTGTGAAATTAATGGGCGTCGGAGCGGCCTATGCAAGCGGAAGCCGCCTGCTGCCGTTGACGGCAGGCCTGTGGGTGGAAGCGGGCGACGACGGCTGCGTTGCGAGCGCCGACAGCCGGGGGCCGGGTGACGGCGCGATCTGGCCCGCGATTGATCAGTTTCATAAAGCCTTCGTTGCATGTGTCCAGGGCATGCTGGCCCGTGAGACGCAGGGCGAGAGCGAGCGTCTGGCGAACCGGAACGCACTCGCGGCTTCGCAATCGATGGAAGCCTTCGATCGCCTGTCCGGCATCATCGTGCGACGTTTCGATCACGACGCGGTCGATGCATCCTATTCGGACAGGCTGGCCGGTGCCTGCCAGATCGTCGGCAACGCGATGCGTACGCCGATTGCGATCTCCGGCCGGATCGACGGCAGCCCGCAGGACTTCCCGAGCCTCGCTCAAATCGCGCAGGATGCCCGCTTGCGGCTGCGCCAGGTGCTGCTTCGGTCGGATTGGTGGAGAACCGATGCCGGCCCCCTTGTCGGCTGGGTTGGCGAGCAACGCAAGCCGGTCGCCCTGGTTTATGAGCCGGGCCGCGGATATGTCATGATCGACCCGCTCACGAAAGCGCGCCGGTTGGTCGATCGCTCCCTTGCAACCCAATTCGCGCCGGAAGCGGCGATGTTCTATCCCCCGCTGCCATCACGATCGCTCAAGTTCTCCGACCTTCTTCAGTTTGCACTGCGTTATGCGCGCGGCAGCGGCCTGCGTATTGCAGCGGCGGTGGTGGTGATCGGCCTGCTGTCCTTGGTGACGCCCTTCGTCACCAATCTGCTCATCAGCTCGATCATCCCGAGATCGGAGCTCGACCAGCTCGTCTTCTGTGCGTTGGCGCTTGGCCTGACGGCGTTGGCGGTGGCCGGCGTGCAGGTCATGCAGGGGCTCGTCATGCTTCGCATGGAGGCAACGATCGATTGGCGGTTGCAGGCGGCGATGATCGATCGCCTGCTCAGGCTGCCGACCGCCATCTTCCGGGAGTTCACGGCCGGCGAGCTGGTGGACCGCGCCATGGGCATTGATGCCGCGCGGCGTGCTTTGACAGGCCACGCGTTGCGCGGAATGATCGCCGGCCTGTTCTGCGTGTTCAGCCTCGGCTTGATGCTCTACTACAGTCCCAGGCTGGCGTTGATCGCGATTGCGCTGACCTTCGTGAGGGGCGCCGCCATCATCTCCACCAATCTGCTGCGGCTGCATTTCGAGAACAAGCACTTCAATCAGCAGGGCAAGGTCAGCGGATTCGTGCTCCAATTGCTGACCGGCGTCGGAAAACTGCGCGTGTCGGGGGCAACGCAACGTGCGCTCGGAATCTGGTCGAAGCAGTTTGCGACACAGAAGCAGTATTTCGTCTCGTCGCAAGTCGCGAGCAACGGCCTCGGCGCGTTCGAGACCGCATTTCCGTTGATCGCGACGCTGATCATCTTCGCCTACGCGTCCTATTCGGACAGCAATCTGCTGAAGGACATCGGCACGTTCTTCGCCTTCTTTTCGGCCTTTGGTCAATCGATGGGAGCCGTCGGGGCCTGGGCCGGCGGCGTGAGCGAGGCGCTCATCGCCATTCCGCCGCTGTTCCGGCTGCGGCCTCTCATCGTCAGTCCGACGGAGATCTCCGACGAGCGGAAGTCGCCGGGTGAATTGACGGGAGCGATCGAGCTTGCGCGCGTGTCGTTCCGGTATCTTGCGAGCGGCCCCCTGGTGCTCGACGACGTCACGCTGAAGATCGCGCCGGGAGAATATGTTGCGATCGTTGGGCCGTCCGGGAGCGGAAAATCGTCCTTGTTCCGGCTGCTGCTGGGTTTCGAGCGATCGGAATCGGGTGCGGTATTCTACGACGGCAAATCGATCGAGACGCTGGATGTCAGCGCGTTGCGTCGCCAGCTCGGCGTCGTCCTGCAGAACGCGAAGCTCGCGAACGGAAGCATCTACGAGAATATCTGCGGTGGGCTCCGGCTGCCGCTCGATCAGGTCTGGGAAGCCGCGCGGCTCGCAGGAATGGAAGACGACATCAAGGCGATGCCGATGGGCATGCTGACCCAGGTGTCCGAGGGCGTCAGCACGCTCTCCGGCGGCCAGCGGCAGCGCATCATGATTGCGCGGGCCATCGCGCGGCGTCCGCGCGTCCTGCTGTTCGACGAGGCGACGAGCTCGCTCGACAACCGGTCCCAGGCCGTCGTCAGCGACGCACTGGAAAATCTGAACGTCACCCGGATCGTGATCGCGCACCGGCTGAGCACCGTCCAGCGCGCTGACCGGATCATCGTGCTTGTCGACGGCAAGATCGTCGAAACCGGGACGTTCGAGCAACTCAGCGCCGCTTCGGGAACGTTCGCGGCATTTGCGCAGCGGCAGATGCTTTGAGATATGCCGGCGACATCGTTCGCGCGTCGGCCGGCGCTTGAAAGCAGAAGCTCCCGGACAGGGTCCGGGAGCTTCGCTGTGAGTTGACTTGGAGCGTCTTGCTTCGGGCTTGAGGCTCAGTTCTGCTTCATCGCAGCCTGACCACCGACGACGATCGCGCCACCACCGACGAAAATGCCGGCAAGGACGGCAACCGGCGTGCTCGAGAGGAACTTGCCGATGGCTTGACCCGCGTCGTGGATGAAGTGGGTCACGCTGCTGAACCAGCCGCCGCCGGCGACTTCATCGAGCTGGTCGATCGAGAGTTCGAAGTTCGCGCTGTCTTGCTTGATCAGATGGGCCATGTTGTCTCTCCTGTCTGGATGCTGCGGGATCATCCCCGCAACTGTGGACAGGATGCCGCATGCGTCCGACGATCGCCGTGACCGGAGTCACGCTGTTGCGGCGAGCGATGATTTTGTCGCTGGCGTGCCAGTCTTGGCAGGATTGTCCAGGCAGCGCTTATCCCTCGTATTGATCCGGGCCCATCGCCCATGACGCTTGATCATGTCCGTTCGCGTAGTTGCGATTATTGATTGCCGGATTGCGATTGACCATCGGCCGCATGAACATTGGATGGGTCGCGCTGCGCACTTCGTGCTCGACAGTGAAAAGATGCTTGCCGCTGTCGAGATCGACGATGTCGCAGAAGCGGTACTGGTACTGATTGTCCTCGCGCGAGACCAGGTCGCGGGCCAGCAGCTTGCGGTAAGGGCCGGAGAAATCGGTGATGTACATCTGCACATGGTGGCCGTCATAATCGCCTTGCGGCCGATCGGTCTCGCGAAACAACAGATGCTGGTCGCGGCCCGTCCTCACGGCGGCGACCGTGCCGTCGCCGTTCCACAGCTCGGATGGCATGCCCATGATTTCAGGGTAGAAGGCGCAGATGCGGGCCGCGGATCCCACCGGCACGTCGAACTCGACATAGGGAATGCCCAGCGCAATGCGCCCGAAGCGCGCGGCGTCGGGCTCGTAGCAGCGCAGGCGGTTGCCCCACGGACAGGTCGCTTCGACATGGTCGTTGCGCTCGGCGAACGCGAACGCCGTGCCCTCGAGCTTCTTCGCCACCGACGCCAATCGCGTCAGCAGCGCCTCGCGGCCTTCGATGACCAGCCCGGTATGGCCACGCAGCACCTGCGGCCTGCCGCTCGGCAAATGAAACTGGCTCCGTCCGGCGTTGATCCACATGTTGGTGTCGGACACCATCAGATAGGGATCGCGGGTCAGCCCGAGCCCGGTGACGTAGAACAGGGTGGCGAGGCGCTGGTCCGGGACCTGGATGTTGACGTGCTCGAAATGGATCGCGTTGCCGAGATCTTCTTTGGATCGATCGAATTGTTGCGGCATGGACGGGGCTCTGGTGGGGGATGGATGGAAGCATAATAGAGCACAATTTCCGCCAGTCGAAATGATTTGCCGGTCGCATCTTGAAGGCGGGGCAGGGAACGGCATGGCGTCCGTTGCTACCTTGCCGCAAAAGCCAATCCCTGTAAGCTGACGAAAGACACATAAGGAAAGAGGTCGATGGGAGGAGTTCTGGAGGGCGTGCGCGTCCTCGATTTCGGGCGCTATATCGCGGGGCCCTATTGCGCGACCTTGCTGGCCGAATTCGGCGCCGAGGTCATCCGCGTGGAAAAGCGCGACGGCAGCGAGGACCGTTTCGTCGCGCCGGTCGGCGAGGGCGGCGAAGGCGCGCTGTTTCTCCAGGTCAACCGCAACAAGAAGTGCATTACGCTCGATCCGATGAAGCCGGAAGGGCAGGAGGTGATGCGCCGACTGATCGCGACCGCCGACGTGGTCGTCGCCAATCTGCCGCCGCAGACCCTCCGTGCCATGAAGCTCGATTATGACTCACTCAAGGCGATCAAGCCCGACATCATCCTGACGACGGCAACCGCGTTCGGCGGGCCGGGGCCCTGGTCCGACCGCGTCGGTTTCGACGGCGTCGGCCAGGTCATGTCGGGCTCGGTGTACATGACCGGCGCCGGCGATCCGCCATACCGGGCGGCGGTCAACTGGGTCGATTTCGGAACGGCGCTGCATTGCGCGTTCGGCACGCTCGCCGCGCTGATCGAGCGCGGCAAATCCGGGCGCGGGCAGGTCGTCGAGGGCGCATTGCTGGCAACCGCGCTGTCCTTCACCAATGCGACGCTGATCGAGCAGGCCGTGATCAACGTCAATCGCGTGCCGACAGGCAATCTCGGCCAGACCGCGGCGCCGGCGGACATCTATCGCACCCAGGACGGCTGGGTGCTGTGCCAGGTCACGGGGCATCCGCTGTTCAAGCGCTGGGCCAGGCTGATGGGCGAGGAAGAGCAGTGGCTGAACGATCCGCGCTTTGCCGACGACATCAGCCGCGGCAACAACGGCCCCGTCATCAGCGAGCGGATGGCGCGCTGGTGCGCCGAGCGCACCACGCAGGAGGCCGTCGACACGCTCGGAAAGGCGATGATTCCGACCGGGCCGGTGCTGAGCCCGCAACAGGCGCTGGATCATCCCCACATCCGGGCCGCCGGCTTCATGCAGGACATCGACTATCCCGGCTTGCCGAAGCCCGCGCCGGTGACGCGCGCCGCCGTCCGCCTGTCGGAGACGCCGGGCGAAATCGTGAGCCGGCCGCCGACGCTCGGCGAGCATACCGATCTTGTCCTGACCGAGCTCGGCTACGACAAGGCCGCGATCGCGGCGCTTCGGCAAGGCGGCATCGTCTAGTCAATGCGCATCACGAATTTGCCCGATTACGAATGAGGCTGCGTGGCGGCGGTCGGAGACCGCCGCAGCCGCATCGAAGCGCCGCCGCGGGGCGGCGGATCGTCGTCGTCATCCAGCCTGCGCAGCGCGGCGAGGATGTCCGCGAGCCGGACGACGTGGTCCAGGCCGGGAATCTCGCGCAATGCAGGATGGGATTCGACCGCGTACATGTCCGAAGCCCACGAAGACAGGATGATCCGCTTCTCCGCTGTCGAGAGGGCGCGGTCGTTCAGGACGGCGGTCGGCGATTCGTAATGTGCGGCGGGATAAAACAGCGGGTCGAGACCGCCGGTGGTAGCATTGGCCTTGGTCATGGTTGTCTCCCTCTACACTCCTTTCAAAGGGATGGTTCCTGCTCGGCGGACGGCGACCAAGGTCGCCATCCGCCATGCTGGTTGCGGGCAGTGCCGAACTCGTTTTGGCGAGGCTAAGCCGCCTTCTTCTGCTCGATCTGCGGTGACGAGGCGCCCGCGATCGGGATCCGGCGCGGCTTCATCGCGTCCGGAATCTCGCGCACGAGATCGATGATCAAGAGACCGTCCTGAAAGGCGGCCTGCTTGACCTGGACGTAGTCGGCGAGATTGAACACGCGGCGGAACGGGCGTGCCGCGATGCCCTGGTAGAGATATTCGCGCGCGGCGCCGTCGGGCTTCCTGCCCTCGACGGTGAGCGCGTTCTGTTCGGCGGTCACGATGATGTCGCTGGCGCCGAAGCCCGCCACCGCCAGCGTGATCCGGTAGTGGTCTTCGCCGGAGCGTTCGATGTTGTAGGGGGGATAGTTGTCCTCGCTCGCCTGGCGCAGCGTGCTGTCGACGAGGTCGGCCAGGTGGTCGAAGCCGATGGTGGAGCGCCACAGGGGCGCGAAGTCAAAATTGGTCCTCATACCAAGTCCTCCAAAGAGCAAGATGGATACGAAGGAGCGCAAGACAGGGAATCGGAGCAGGTCCGAAGACCCCGGCCGGCGCCCGCGCCGGACCCGATCGGGCATCCGGCACACCGCTCTCGCGGCGAAAGACGACTTAGAATGGCGCAAGGACGTTGCAAGAGGGGAACTCCAAAAAATTTTCAGCCAGCGCCGGCGCCGGTGGGCGACGCCCTCCAACGGGCCGGGGAGCGGCGAGGGGACGTCTTGACAAGGACGGCAGTCCGAATATTTTTTACGCCGGAAGATTCCTCTTCCAACACGCTATTCGAAAAGGACTTTGAAAGACCGTCTGGAGTGACGATGATGCTCGATCAAGATCTGGCCCGCATTCGCGCGCACCGAAACAATCTCTCCCGCTACCGGCGCTTGCTGAAGACCAAGCTGTCGGACATCGAACGCCAGTTCATCGAACGACGTCTCGCCGAGGAGCAGGCCGCGCTGGACGCTCTCGCCGCCGGTACCTTCCCACTCACATTCATCCTTCCGAACACGCCATCGGGCGCCGCTGCCACGGGAGCGGAACGATGAGCAACGTCCGCGATCTCCTCATCCGGGGCAGCGGGAAGGTGATCTGGCACTATCGCCTGCTGCTGGCCGGCGCCAGGACCGAGAGCGAACGCAAACTCGAGCCGCGGCCTGACTGGAAGCTGCCGCGCGAAATCCCGTGACCGGTTTCGGCTGCGCTAGTTCGATGCCAGCGCTTTCTTGGCGACTTCCGCCATCCAGCCGGAGGCGACGGGAAGGATTGCGTCGTTGAAATCGTAGCGCGGGCCGTGCAGCTCGGCGCCCTCGCGCAATTCGCCATTGCCGATCCAGACGAAGGCGCCCGGCCGCTGCTGAAGATAGTGGGCGAAATCCTCGCCGGCCATGCTGGGCGCGAGGTCGCGCCGCAGCTCGGCCTGGACCTTGTCCGCGGCGAGGCGCGCGAGACCCGCCTCGGTCGGCGCGTTGATCACGACGCCGACGCCCATGACGATCTCCGGCGTCACCTTGACGCCGAAGCTCGTGGCAATGCCGGCGCAGATCTGATCGATCCGCGCCAGGATGGTGTCCTTCACCGCATCGCGATGATACCGCAGCGTGCCGCCGATCGCGACGCGTCCGGCGATCTGGTTGCGCGCCGTGCCGCCCTCGAGCGTGCACAGCGAGAGCACGGCGGTGTCGAGCGGATCGACACTGCGCGACACGATCGATTGCAGCGCCACGATCAAATGGCCCGCCGCCATCACCGGATCGCGCGTCAGATGCGGCATGCCGGCGTGCCCGGCATGGCCCTCGATGGTGATGGTGATGCGCCCGCCGGAGGCCATGACGACGCCGTCATGCACCGCGATGGTGCCGGCGGCAAGGCCCGGCCAGTTGTGAAAGCCGAACACCCGCTGCATCGGAAAGCGCTCGAACAGCCCGGCGGCGACCATCGCGCGCGAGCCGCCAAAGCCTTCCTCGGCCGGCTGGAAGATGAAGTCGACCGTCCCGCTCCAGCTGGTGTCGGAGGCGAGTAGCGCGGCGGCGCCGAGCAGCGAGGCGGTGTGCCCGTCATGCCCGCAGGCATGCATCACGCCGGCAGTTGTCGAGGCGTAGGGCAGGCCCGTGTCCTCGGTGATCGGCAGCGCGTCCATGTCGGCGCGCAGGCCGACGCGGCTCTGCGCATGGCCGCGCATCAAGGTCGCAACGATGCCGTGGCCGCCGATTCCGGCCTCGAAGGGAATGCCGAGCTCGGCGAGTTTTTCCCGCACGAAGGCGGAAGTGGCCTCTTCCTGCAGGGACAGCTCGGGATGCGCATGCAAATGCCGGCGCCACGCGGTCAGTTTCTGGTGCAGCTCGGGTGTCAAGGTGGGTCTTTCGGATGATGACGGCTGCCGCCACCATAACCGATTATTCGCCCGCCGCATCCAGCGCGGGGGAATAGCTCGCGTGCAGCAACACGCGTACTATGGCGCGAGCTTCGCCAGCCCGCTCCAGTCGAAACTGATGCCGTGGCCCGGCCGGTCCGGCGCGAGCGCCATGCCGTCCTGAAGCACCAGCGGGTGCTCGATATATTTGTCCAGCCCGAACCCGTGAGCTTCGAGGTATGACCGGTTCGGGCAGGCCGCGAGCAGGTGGACGGTGATGTCGTGCGCGCCGTGGCTGGTGACGGGCAGGTTGAATGCCTCGGCCAATCGCGCGATCTTCACGAAGGCACTCACGCCGCCGCAATTGGTCACGTCGGGCTCGGGATAGGACACCG
Source organism: Bradyrhizobium sp. Bra78 (assembly GCF_024519855.1). Taxonomy (NCBI): domain Bacteria; kingdom Pseudomonadati; phylum Pseudomonadota; class Alphaproteobacteria; order Hyphomicrobiales; family Nitrobacteraceae; genus Bradyrhizobium; species Bradyrhizobium sp. Bra78. The sequence continues at coordinate 568,514 of NZ_JALJRE010000002.1, forward strand.
CCCCGGCGACGATGTAGTTCTTGAACTCCCACAGCGAGCGCAAATTCTCGCCCGCCGCGATCGGCACGCCGCCGGCTTGCATGATACGCGCGTGGCCCGCGACATCGTCGGGAATGATCGGCTCCTCGAGCCAGGTGAGGTCATGGGGGACGAAGGCGCGGGCGGCGCGGATCGCTTCCTCGACCGTCCATTTCATGTTGGCATCCGCCATCAGCGGAAAACCGTCGCCGAGATGCCTGCGCATCGCCGCGACCCGCGCGACGTCGGATTTGAGGTCGGGCCGGCCGACCTTCATCTTGATGGCGCGAAAGCCCTTGGCCAGATTGCCGTCGGTCTGCTTGAGCAGCGCCTCGACGGAGAGATCGAGGTCGATGCCGCCGGCATAGCACGGCACACGCGCATCGAAGCCGCCGAGCAGCCGGAACAGCGGCAGCTTCGCGCGCCGCGCCTTCAAATCCCACAGCGCGATGTCGAGCGCGGAGAGCGCCAGCACCGCCGGCCCGCCGCGCCCGCCATAATGCAGCGCCCACCAGACCTGATGCCAGATCGCTTCGGTGTCGTCGGCCTCGCGGCCCTCGACGAGCGGCGGGATCTCGCGCTTGAGGATGTCGGCGACGGCGCCACCATTGCGTCCGACCGTATAGGTGTAGCCGACCCCTTCGGCGCCATCGGCATCGCGCACCCGGCAGGTGATCAACTCGAACGCCGCGATCTCGCCATGGGTCGAGTCGGAGAGCGTGACGGGGAGGGGGATCCGGTAGAATCCGGACTCGATGGTTGAAATGCGCGGCATGCGGCCTCCCTGCGTTTTCTTTGCAGGCTAGGCCGGCAGGCACCGCCAGGCAATGCAGTCGTGGTGAAAATCCTGGCGCACCTTGCGAGGGCCCCCGGCGTCGGTCGAGGCTAGCGGGTTGATGTAGATCAAGGAGGACCATCGCCGGGGTGGAGACATGCCGTACGACTTTCGATCAGAAGGAGCACCCGATGTGGATCCTGATGTATGTATTCTCCTACTCCGTCAGTCCGGCCGCCACGAATGACAGGGCCGAATGGAGACTGCTTCCGAATGTCGTATTCCAGGAGTTCTCCAACGAAAAGCGATGCAAGACGGCCAAATCGAAACTCGAGGACAGCTTGAAGGATGCCGGCGCGAGGTTGAGAAGCGGCCTGGAGGATTTGAAGGCCCTGGGCAAGGCCGACCCGGCGCAGATCATCATCGCTTTCAATGTGGAATGCGTCCCGAAATGAGTCGCGTGTCGACTGACCGCTTGCAGATGCAAGCCTGAGCCGGGCTACTGTGACGCCGCCCCCGCCGCCGGCCGCCGCGAAGCGTCCTCGGCCAGCTGCTGACCCTGGGCGAGCCTGCGCTCGATCAAGCCCATGACGGTGCTCGCGTCTTCGAATGCGCGCGAATGCGCCTGTCCCTGCAGGCGGGTGATGTCGAACACCAGAATATTGGCCCGCGCCAGCTCGCCCTTGTAAGGCTCTTCTTCGGGATTGACATCGCCGAGCCGGGCGAGGCCGCCCGCGATCGACTTCGACAGTTTCAGCGCGCCGTCATCCTGCGACAGGAACAGCGCGAAGCGCGGCCGCGACGTCCCCATGCCCTGCATCTGTTCGCGAAACGCCGCGAACGCGACGTCGGGGGCCACCATCGCCACGTTCTTGATCTTGCCGCCGATCTTCCCGGTCCGTCGTGCCCTGGCCTGGAGCGCATCCAGCGTGATCAGGCAGCCCATGGAATGGCAGAGCACGGTGATCTCGCGGATTGCGGGATTGAGTGCGACCTGGTCGATCAGCCCGTCGAGCGATCCGGCGGAGTCGCGGGCGACCTCGCCGTCGCGCTCGTAGGCGCGCAGTCCGACCAGACCTTGCGAGGGCCACGAGAACAGGATCGGAATCACTGGGGCCTTCGAGTCCTGGACGATCTGTGCGAAGCGATAGACCGCATCGTCGAAGCGGTTGTTGAAGCCGTGGATGAAGATCATCGCCTTGCTGCGGCGGGTCGTCCTGGCGACGCTGTTGACGGTGGTGTTGAAGGCGACCTTGTCGAGGTAGTCGGCCGACACCGTGACGAACTCGCGGCGCGGATCGCCGGGCGGCACCACCGGCCACTGGATCGCTCCGACCACACGGGCCTCGTCAGGCGGAATCGAGACCGAGACGATCGCGTAGGACATCGCGGCCGCGCGCTCGCGGCTGAACATGTCGCCGGTGTCGGTGGCTGCGCGCTCGCGAGTCGTCGCGACAAGGACCGGGACACGCGAGGTGCTCTCCGCGGCCTCGACCGGAACGAGCACGCCCTGCAAGGGCCGTCCCGCACAGGAAGCGCAAGCCAGAGACAGGATCAAGGCGGCTGTCACACGCCGGCAATTGCGGAAGGTGGCCTGGAAGCTCATGCTGCGGCGAAGCATGGCAACGGTTCCGTGCCTCGACGCTTGATTTAGATCAAGCGTAGCAGGCCGGTGGTGTTTTGGCTGGGCAGCTCACCGCATCGTCGCAAGCTGCACGGCCAGCGCACACGCCCGGTCGTATTCGTCGAGATTGATCCATTCGTCGATGGTGTGCGCCTCGTTCTGGCCCGCGCCGAAGGTGACGGTCGGGACGCCGTGGCGCACCATCCAGTTGGCATCGAGGCCGCCATTGGCGGCGCGCACGTTCGGGGTTCCGCCAACGGCAGAGACCGCCTCGATCGCGCGTTTCACGACGGGGAGGGTCTCCTTCATCCGAAACGGATAATAGTCGGTCTCGGCCTTGAACTTGACCTTGCCGGATTTGCCTTGCGCGTTGGTGACTTTCTTGGCCGCCTTCTCGAACGCGGCCTTGTAGGCTTTGGTGATTTCCTTGAAGAACTTTCCGTCATGACTGCGGCTCTCGCCGCGCACATGCACGTAGTCGGTGACGACGTTGGTGGCGTCGCCCGCGGGCCGGCCCTCGCCGCCGGTGACGGGGCCGACATTGCTGGTGCCTTGCTGCTTGCCCTTCACCACCTTGCCGAACCAGCCGCCGGCCTTCACCTCGGCGAGCGCGAGCGCCATGATCATGGTGGAGGAGATGCCGCGCTCTGGTGCGACGCCGGCATGCGAAGCGCGGCCGAATATCTCGACGCTCCAGCGGTCCGCGCCGACGGCGCCGATCACGACGTTGGAGGCCGAGCCGCCGTCATAATTGAAGGCCATCACCGGCGAGCCGAGCTCGTCCAGCTTGACGTGGCGCGCACCGTAGAGCCCGCTCTCCTCGCGCACGCAGAACAGCAGCGTGATCGGCGGATGATCGAGCTTCTGCTTGGCTAGCTCGGCGGCCAGCGTCACCAGCACGCCGCAGCCGCAGCGATTGTCGCCGCCGAGCGCGGTCCTGGCCTCGTTGACGATCTTGCGGCCGGATTTCTTCGGCTTGGCGCCGGCGCACAGCGGCACGGTGTCCATGTGGGTCATGAACATGATCCGTGGCTGGTTGTGTAGCGTGCCGCGACCGGGCAGGTCGACGATCAGGTTGCCGGTCTCGGTCGGCACCGGAATGCGGGTATTGGCGTCGTCGAGCCGGATCGCCTTGGCCGGCACGCCGCTCTCCTTCAGCGCGGCGGTGAGCTCACGCCCGATCGCCGCCTCCTGTCCGGTGACGCCCTCGATCGCGAGGAAGCGCATGAGGCGGTCGGTGGCGGCTTTGGTGTCGACAGGCATGGAGTTCATTCCCTTGATGCAATGTGCGCATCAGCATCCCCTGAGGCGCGCCGTTGTGCAAGGGCCTGAAACGGTGCGGCGAGCTTGCAGGATGGGTAGAGCGCGAAGCGAAAGCCATCCTGCGTGCTGGCGTCACATCGACCGCATCACGTATCCGCCGGCTGCCAGGGCGCACACAAGGGCGAGCCCAATCAGAAATGCTTCCTGCCCGGTGCAGTAACGCGTATGGACGCCCGGTTTGCCCATTATAGGAGTCCGTCGACCCTGCTCGCGTTCCTTCTTGCTGAACAATCGATAGTGCCCGATCATGCAGATGGGATGGAAAGCAAGCAGAACGGCAGCGACCGTGAACACGAGAATCGAGGTGTTGTCGTATTTTTGATGGTGGGCTAGAGGCAATACGACGCAGAATACGACCACGATCAGCATCATCAGGATATTGATGATATCCGGAACGGGAAACCACGTTTGGTTGTTGTTGTCTCCCACGTCGATCTCGCGTTTGATGCGCAGCTGGAACAAGGCAAATTGCGCCGCAAGAGTGACCGATATCAGCGTGTTGAGATTGAGCAGGCTCGAGTCCGTGTTCGGGGCCATGGGACCATCCTCGCGAAAGGTTTGCCGCACCAGCGGGGGACCGTCGAAAGCCGAGCCAGTCGACGCTGGGCACGGGCGATGAAGATGCACTTTGCGAGAAAAGAAACTAGCGCGTGCATAATGGAGGTCTTGTGAAATGGCTCACAATCCCTTCCGGACGCGCCGCCATTTCGTTCGCATGCCGCACGCGCGCTGATGATGGCTCTACCCATCCTGCGAGGTCAGACGCTCCGCGTGTATGCCATGAAGACCAGCGCGCCCAGAAGGAGCGCCCCCGCCATGAACAGCAGCACCGCCGGCAGCCCGGCCAACGCGGCTACCGCGCCGGTGACCGATTGCATCAGCGCCGCGCCGAGGAAGAAGGCGAGGTTGATCGCCGCGAGCGCCTTGCCCGCCATCTGCGCGTCGACCAGCTGCCGCGACATGCCGAACAGCAGCGGCTGGGCGGAGGTGGCAAGGCCGATCAGCACGAACAGCACCAGGTCATATTGCGGCGGCATCACGGGCACGCCGAACAGCGCGGAGACCGCATAATGCGGCGCGCCCAGCGCCATCAGCGCCAGCAGCAGCGCCCCGATCAGATGCGTGCCCGCCACCAGCCCGCGGCGGCGACCGAGCCTGCGATCGATCATGCCGATGCACAGGGGCCCCGCGATCATCGCAAGCGTGAACGCGCCGAGCTGGTTGCCGGCCTCGACCCGCGACAATCCCTTGATGTCCATCAGCCACGGCCCGCCCCACAGGCCGCGCAGCACCAGCGAGGTCGCCAGCGACACCAGCGCCAGCGCGATCAGGCCGCGCAGCGGTCGTGAGAAGCCCAGCCGCAGCACCTCGATCATCTGCGACAGCGGCGAGGAATCGTCCTTGTGCTCGGCTGGCTGTCTCGGCACCAGCAGGAACACCGCAAGCGCGACGAAGACGCCGCCGAGCGCCGAGATCCAGAACCCGGCACGCCAGCCGTAATGATCGACCACGAAGGCGAGCGGGCTCGACGACAGCAGCATGCCGATATTGCCGATCGAGAGGATCGCGCCCGACCACAGGCCGAACCGGGCCGCAGACAATTGCTTGGCCGCCAGCGTCATCGGACACATCAGCATGCCCGAGGTCGCGATGCCCAGCAGCACCTGCCCGACCGCGAAGCTTTCGGGCCCGGTCGCGAACCCCGACGCGATGGCGCCGACCACGGTTCCCGCGAGCAGGCTCAGCGATACCGGCCGCACGCCGAAACGGTCCATCGCGGCACCGACCGGGATCTGCGCCGCGGCAAAAGCAAAGGGATAGACCGAGGTGAGGCTCGCCAGCGCCTGCGGCTCCATGTGGAAATCCGCCGCCATCAGGTCGAGGCTGACAGCCGGAATGGTGCGCAGCAGGGTCGAGAGCATGTGCCCGCAGGCCAGCGCAAGCAGCGCAAGGATCAGCGCGCGGGTGGCGCCTCCCGCGTCGTCAGTGGCTGCGGTCTCCATGAGTGCCCCGTCCCGAGAAGGTTTTGGGGTGGGGTACATGATTGAGGCGACGGTGCCAATGGGGGCGCGCCGCGCAACAGCCTTGCCAGACTGCACCGATCCCGTTCGTGCGCGCCGGCGAGATCGACCGGGACGCTCTACGACCAGACGCCGACGGCGCTCAGCAGCTGCGCCTGACTGAAGGGCTTGGGGATGAAGCGAGCGTGGGTTGGCAGTTCCTCGTCGGTGGGACGCCTCTTCCCCGACATGATGACGATCTTGACCGGCGGCCAGCGGTCGCGCACCGCAGCGGCCAGCTTCAGGCCATCCATGGAACCGGGCATGTCGATGTCGGTCAGAATGAGATCCACGGCTTGCGTGCGCAGAACATCGATCGCCCTGTCCGCGTTGCAAACCGAAATCACGGTATGATCCGCCTGCTGCAATCCATCTTCGACGTCCAGAAGGATCAACGGCTCGTCCTCTACAAGAAGTATCTTCAATCCGGGTCTCCTATCTGCTCGCGGCTCAAGTGATGAAGACCAGGCTGGTTGCTCGGATCTTCGTTGCTGTGCGCGCGTGGGACGGAAGCGCGGAAGTGCGGCATCACCTGAGGCTGCCCAGGCCGTCCGGCTCGGGACAATTTCGCTGGTGATTTTCGATGGCTCGGTTTGCCAGCATGGTGGGCCGGCGTTCGTCCATTCGAACCCGCGCATGGATGCTCTGGACGATCAACCGGCTCGCCAGTCCGGGATTTCCGAGCCGGTCCGTTCGCACGAGACAGTCACAAGCGATGGCAAGGGAGCTGTGGATGAGGGGTAAGAGGCCACTTCGTTCATGACGCACCAACCCGCGCCAACGGCCCATGTTCCCGTTCGCCACCGCGATCGCAGCGATGCCGATATGTGCCAAAGCGAACATCGGTCGCAGTCGGGAAATGCGGTCGAAGCCGACAGCATTGAAACCTTTCAGTGCTGCACCGCTTGCCATTGCGGCGTGTGCCGCAGCCAGGAAGATCATCTTCCTGGTTCCATCCATGGATTTGATGCAGACCAAGGCTTGGGCTCGGCTTCTGTTCCTTAACTGACGCGGTAGTTGGACGCCGGCCAGTCACCAATTTCCTTTGACTTCGAATATACCTGCGCGAATAAGGCTTATGACCGCGCCGGCTGGTGCGAACGGAGTTCTATGGAACACGACTTTAAAGCCGACATCGATGCCATCGAGGCGATTGCGGCGGTCCCGACCATTCTCGCAGTCGTGTCCCAGGTTACAGGACTGGGATTTTCGGCCATCGCGCGCGTCACCGGTGATCGCTGGATCTGCCTCGCGGCCAACGACCAGGTCGGGCTCGGCCTCGGGGCGGGTGGGGAGTTGAAGGTCGAAACGACCATCTGTCACGAAGTGCACCAGGCGCGCGAGGCCGTCGTCATCGATCACGTCGCCCGGGACGAGCGCTACGCGAACCATCATACGCCGGCGATGTACGGCTTTCAGTCCTACATCTCGATGCCGATCTTTCTTGCCGACGGGAGCTTCTTCGGAACGCTCTGCGCGCTCGATCCGAAGCCGGCAAAGCTGAAGGATCCGGGCATCACTGGCATGTTTCGGCTGTTCGCCGACCTGATCGGCATCCATCTCGATGCGGCAAGGCGCCTCGCGACCGCGGAGGCGAAGCTGCTCGATGCCAAGGCCGCGGCCGAATTGCAGGAGCAGTTCATGGCGGTGCTCGGGCATGATCTGCGCAATCCGCTGGCTGCGATCGCGGCCGGCACGCGCCTTCTTGCAAGCACGCCGCTCGATGAAAGGGCGATCTCTCTGGTCGCCATGATGGCGACGAGCACCGTCCGCATGTCTTCGCTGATCGAAGACGTCATCGATCTTGCGCGCAGCCGTCTCGGGGGCAAAATATCGCTGGCGCCATCGATGGAGCCGCTTGAGCCTTTGCTCAGGCAGGTGGTCGATGAAATGCGCGCCACGCATCCCCAGCGCCGAATCGAAGCCGAGTTTGCCGTCACGAAGCCGGTCTTCGCCGACCGCCAGCGGATAGCCCGGCTGCTTTCCAATCTCCTCGGCAACGCGCTCAGCTACAGCCCGGCTGAGAGCCTCGTCTTCGTGCGCGCCCAGACCTATGGAAGTTTTTCGCTTTCGGTCACCAATCACGGCCCGGCCATTCCGCCGGCCACTCTGGGCAAGTTGTTCGTGCCCTTCGTTCGCGGACAGGACACGGGCAACCAACAAGGCCTGGGCCTTGGCCTGTTTATCGTGTCACAGATTGCATCGGCCCACGGTGGCACCATCGATGTGACCTCGACCGACGATGTGACACGCTTCACCTTTCAAATGCCGCTGGTCGTCCTCGACGAGAGGGCTCGGCTGGCGGCCGGGCCGGTGATCTCGTAGACCGCCGGTCTCGCGCATCCATCCTCCGCGCCGCTCAGCGCTTGCCATCTGGTGTCGCCTTCGCAGGCTGCGTGCTGCTCGGCGGATCGGATGCCGGAAAGCTGTCCTTCAAGCTCTTCTCGAGTTCGCGGTCGGCCTTGTCCGGGCGGCGGGCTTTTCCGGCTGGTTCGGCATGCTTGTCGGCACGGGCCGGATCGTACTTTTCGGTCATCTCACGCTCCTTCGTTGTTCAGCCAACGCGGGGGGTGACAGCCCTGTTCCAGAACCGGGAACGATTGGTCCTGTGCCTGCTTGAATCCCATTGTGAAGGGAAATGTGATGGCGCGGCTTGAAGACGGCCGTCGAGACACCTACGGAAGCGCGCCGGGGCGAGCGGGGACCCACCGTGCTCGTGCTGCTCGCCGCCAGTCTTGCCTTGTCCATCGTCCTCCTGGCGGTGGTATGGGAAATTTCCTGAGGGGCTGACGACTGGCTGCACTCGCGCTGGGCCGAAGTCCCCAGGACGATCACGTCAGTTCACCGAGCATTTTGCGGGCCTCATCCAGCAGCACCCGAGCCGCCCTCAACTCTGCAATGGCTTCTCCAGTGAACAGGCCATGCGTCCGCGCATTCCCGTTCCCTCTCGGCGCCCCGGTTCCCCGCGCCCCGCCGTGCATGCGGCAGCGCGCCTTGCCGTGCGCGGCAGGTGCGCGGCAGGTGCCGCCATCGCGGGTCCTGGCGCCGCAGCGGGGACTGGCCCGCATCGGGACGGTATTGCGGGGGTGACCGTCGGTCATGGGTTGGCGCCTTGCCTTGCGTCGCTCGGGCCCGCCTCCGCCACGATCACGTTCGCATGCTGCGTGACATTCCCCACGATCGCTCGTCCTCCGTCCTGCACCGACAGATTCCGAACCGTGATCGTGCGCTCGTCGCTGTTGCGATGGCGGCTCAGGGCCTCGACCTGAGCGGCGAAGGTGCGGGTCAGCCGGGTCAATGCGCGTGTGACGCTCTCCTGCTGTGGAAGATTGTCGGTGATGGCGAGACGACAGGCGCAGCGCATCGTCGCCATGTGAACGGACACCATCTGAGACACCAGCATGGCTTCGATGGAATCCTTCGGTGCAATGCTCCTGATCATCGAGACCATGAAGGCCAGATTGGCCTCGTCGGGCTTCTGACCGATCGCGCTCGCCTTGACCAATTGCTTGACGATGCCATGCAGCGCGTCGCGGTCCGCCGCGCCGAGCGCCTCGGCCAGCAATTGCTCACCGGCTTGCGGGTCGGGATGACTGATCGCAATGCGGCGCTTGTAGAGTCTGATCCGGGGGCTCGCGGCGGGGCCGCCGCGATCGTTTGCCGCAACCGGCGAGGTGATGGGGCGGTTCGGTACTGTCGTCATGTGCTGTGTCCTGTGCTGGCGCAGACGCGCGAGCGACCGTTCGCTCGCTGCGCGCGATTACGAATTTTGAGATATCGATGAAGGGCTTACGCACAATCGCGTCGAGGCGGCCCGTGGTCGGGCGGCGTGGACGCTGGCGATTGTTGCGATGATGGCATCATGAAGGTGTTTTGCCCGACGTGTCAAACGACATTGCGGGGCACCAAGCCCTTGCGGGGCATGCAAGTCCTTGCGGAGCATGCAAAGTCCTTGGGCCGACCGGGACCGGCTACTGTGCATGGGGTTGTTTTCTCAATTTTTGTTTGGATGCCGCTCTGACGTGCCGCGCGGCGGAATGCGTGCGCGGAAACGCGATTGCGAAATCCGGCGCGGCCGCTCATCATGTCCCTCGAATGCGCCGCATCAATACATGCAAAGCGGCAGCTAGCGTCCGGGGAGAGAACGAATGCAACGAACGCTTCGCCTGCTGGCGATCGTCGCCGGGTTGTGCGTGACGAGCGAGGCTCTCGCGCAGAAATATCCGGTGCGGCCGGTCAGGATCATGGTCGGATTCAGCGCGGGCGGTCCGGTCGATGTCGTCGCGCGGATCATTGGCGATCGCTTGAGCAACAAGCTCGGCCAGCCCTTCGTCGTCGAGAATCGCGCCGGCGCCAACGGCATGATCGCCGCCGAGGGCGTCGCGCATGCGGAAGGCGACGGCTACACGATCCTCGCCTGCAACTCGTCCACCATCACGCTCAACAAGACGCTGTTCAAGGACATCCGCTACGACCCGCAAAGAGACTTCGCGCCGCTGACCAGCGTCGTGTCGGCGCCGCTCGTCCTCGTGGTCAATCCCGAGAATCCCAAGACGGCCAACGTCAGCACCGTTGCCGATCTCGTCGCCGCGGCAAAGGCTGCACCGGGCGCGCTCGCCTACGGCTCTGGCGGCAACGGCAACCTTGCCCATCTCGCCATGGAGTTGCTCAGCCGGAAGGCCGGCATCAAGCTGATCCACGTGCCCTATCGCGGCGGCGCTGCGTCCGAGGTCGGTATTCTCGCGCAGGAGGTGCTGGCGGTGTTCGATCCCTTGTCGGCCGTGCCGCTGGTCAAGGCCGGAAAGCTGCGCGCGCTCGCGGTGTCGTCGGCCGAGCGGTTGCCGTCGCTGCCGGACGTGCCGACCGTCGCCGAAGCCGGCTATCCCGGCTTCGACATCTCGTTCTGGGTCGGCTTCTTCATGCCGAAGGCGACGCCCGCGCCGATCCTGGAAACGCTGCATCGTGAGATCGTCGCCGCTGCTGAGGATCCGGCGGTCGTGGAGCGGCTCGGCTCGCAAGGCGTCGTGAGCGTGCTCAGCCCCGCCGACTACGCCGCCACGATCGCGAAGGAGACCAAGGAGCTTTCCGAGGTCGTCGTGGCCGCGAACATCAAGGCGGAGTAGGGGCTGCTGCGCTTGTGCGTGGTCGTGCGCTCCGCTGTACCTCTCCCGCTTGCGGGAGAGGGAGCGCATCGGTTTCCATCACAGCCACAGGATCTGCTTGCGATAGCTGAGATCGTTGAGCAGCGGCGCGGCCGGTCCCTGGTGGAACACGGCGCCGCGCTCCAGCGCGAAGACGCGATCGGCGAGCGCGAGCACGAGGTCGAGGTTGTGCTCGACGATCACGATCGACATGTGCCGGCGGAGCTGGTCGAACACCCCGAACAGTTCGAGCGTCACCGCCGGTGCGAGACCCTCGAACGGCTCGTCGAGCAGCAACAGGCTCACATTGCCCGACATCGCGCGGGCCACCGCGACCATCTGCTGCTCGCCGCCGGAGAGATAGTCGGCGGCAACGTTCATGCGCTCCTTCAGGCGCGGAAAATACTGCAGGATCTGCTCCTCGTTCCAGACCACGCCGTCGCTGCCGTCGGTCTTGCGGGCGAGGCGGCCGAGCGCGAGGTTTTCGCGCACGGTCATGCCCGCGAACAGCCCGCGGCCCTGCGGCACATAACCGACGCCGCGGCGCGCGATGTCGGGGGCCGGGAGGCGGGCGATGTCGGCGCCACGGTATGTGATGCTGCCCGACGCCGCCGGCACGAGGCCGGCGATCGTCTTCAGCAGCGTCGATTTGCCGGCGCCGTTGCGGCCCAGCAGCGCGACGATCTCGCCCTCGCGAACGTCGAGCGCGGCGTCGCTCAGGATGTGGCTCTTGCCGTAAAAGGTGTTGACGCCATCGAGGAGCAGGACGGCGGCGCGCTCGCTTGCATCCTCAATGCTGCGCCGGTGCGCGACCGCGGGAATGCCCTTGCCGGTGTAGATCTCCTGCACCCGCAGATCGGCGCGCACCGCCTTGGGGCAGTCCGACATCAGGACCTCGCCCTGGTTCATCACGGTCACCACTTGCGAGAAGCCGAGCACGCGGTCGATGTCGTGCTCGACGATCAGCACGGGAATGTTGGTCGCGATGTTCTGGACGAGGTTGGACACGCGCTCGCGCTCGGCCGCCGCAAGGCCGGCGAGCGGCTCGTCGAGCAGCAGCACCTGCGGCCTTGAGCCGAGCGCGATGCCGAGATCGACCAGCCGCTGCCCGCCATAGGAAAGTTCGCCGCCCTCGATCTGCTCGATGCCTTCGAGCCCGAGGAATTTTGTCAGCGCGGCGGTCTCGGCGTGGATGTCCTCGTACGCGTCGATGTCGTTCCAGATGTTGAAGCGCATCGGCCGCCGCGCCTGCAGCGACAGGCGCAAATTCTCGTAGATGCTCAGTCCGCGGAACAAATTGGTGATCTGGAACGAGCGCGCCAGCCCCTGGTGGCAGATGGCATTCGCGGGCACGCCGGCGATGTCGCGGCCCCGCAGGCGGATGGTGCCTTGATCCGGCGCGTAGAGGCCGGAGACCAGATTGAACAACGTGGTCTTGCCGGCCCCGTTCGGCCCGATCAGGGCGTGGATATCGCCGGCGGCGACGCTGATGCTCGCATTCTCGACCGCGCGGATGCCGCCGAATTTTTTGGAGACGCCGGTCACCTCGAGCACAGTGCCCTGGAGCGATTCCGGTTGGAGGAAATCAGGCAGCGGCAGGCCGTCATAGATCTTGCGCCGGCTCATCGCGGCTGTTTCTTCCGCGGGTGGACGAAGGCGCCGCATGACCAGCGCGCCGATGCCGACGAGGCCGCCGGGCGAATACATCACGAAGGCCACGAAGATGAGTCCGAACCAGAACAGCCAGTCCGACGTCCAGATCGAGAACAGCTCTCTGAACAGGATGAAGAACAGCGCGCCGAGTGCGGGGCCGAGCAGACTGCGCATGCCGCCGATGACGACCATGGCCAGAAGCTCGCCGGCGAACGGCACCGAGACGGCCTCCGCCGAGACCAGATAGTTCAGGAATGCGATCAGCGCGCCGGCAAGCCCGGTGACCACGGCGGAGATCACGAACACCGCGAGCTTGTAGCGCTCGACCGGATAGCCCTGGAAGCTCGCGCGCAGCTGGTTCTCGCGGATCGCCACCAGGACATGGCCGAACGGCGAGCGCACGAGGCGCATCAGCATGTAGAGGACGGCGAGCCCGACGACAGAGACCACGATGTAATAGTTGAGCGCATTGTCGAAGCTCATGGAGCCGATGCTGCCGCGCTTCAGTCCGCCGAGCCCGTCCTCGCCGCCGGTGAGACTCGTCCAGCGGAAGGCGGTGGTGTAGACCAGCGCGGCCAGCGCCAGTGTCAGCAGTGAGAAGTAGACTCCGCGCCGGCGCAGGATCAGCATGCCGATGACGCCCGATGCGATCGCGACGACGATCATCGATCCCAGTAGCGGCAGCCAGATCTCGCCGGGGAAGAAACGCAGCTGGATCAGGCCCGCGGCATAGGCGCCGATGCCGAACCAGGCGCTGTGGCCGAACGAGACGAGGCCGGTATAGCCGATGCAGAGGTTGAGCCCCTTGGTCGCGATCGCGAGCCCGACGATCCAGGTGCCGGTGTTCAAGGACAAGCCGAACGCCTTCAGCAGGAAGGGCAGCGCGACGATGGCCACGGTCGCAATCAGCAGCGGCTTCAGCCTGTGGATGGGCGAGGCGCTCCTCATTCGAACTTCTCGATGCGTTCGCCGAGCAGGCCGCGTGGGCGCACCAGCAGCACCAGGAACATCAGGATGTAGATCGAGGCTTCACCGGCGGCCGGCTCGAAATGAATGGCGATGCCGCGCACCACGCCGACGAGCAGGGCGGAGATGACGACGCCCCAGAAGCTGCCGAGGCCGCCGATCACGACGACGACGAAGGCAATGGTCATGATCTCGGCGCCCATCGCCGGATGCACGGTGGTGATCGGCGCGAAGAAGGCGCCGCCGAGCGCGGCCATGCCGACGCCGAGCATTACGATCCCCGTCATGTAGGGCTGCAGCCGGATGCCGAGCGCCGCGACCATGTCGGGCCGCTGGATGCCGGCGCGCACCACGCGGCCGAACGAGGTCTTTTGCAGCAGCAGCCAGATCCCGAGCAGTATGGCGGCGACGACAGCGAGGATCAGCAGGCGATAGCGCGAGAACAGGAAATCGCCGACGATGACCGAGCCGCGAAAGCTTTGCGGGATCTCGGTCGAGACCGGCGCCGCGCCCCAGATCATGCGGATCGCCTGCTCTGCGACCATCGCAAGCCCGAAGGTCACGAGCAGGCTGAGGATCGGATCGGCGGAGTAGAAGCGCCGCAGGATGAAGCGCTCGAAGAGGATTCCGAGCAGCGCGACCGCGAAAGGCGAGATCGCCACCGAAGCGCCGAAGCCGAGACGCCTGGTCAGCTCGACGCTGACATAGGCGCCGAGCGCATAGAAGGCGCCATGCGCCAGATTGACGATGCCGCCGACCGAGAAGATCAGCGACAGCCCGAGCGCAATGAGAAGGTAATAGCCTCCGAGCACGAGGCCATTCACCACCTGTTCCAGCAAGAACTCGAACTGCATGTTGCGTCCAAGCCGCGCCTCAGGCCTTCATCTCGCAAGGGTTCTGTTCCTTGGTCGGATAGATCGTCTCCGGCGGATCGCCCGCCCCCGGAACCGCATCGCCCAGCACCAGCATGTCCCACTGGTCCTTCATCTGGTCCTTCGGCTTCACGGTGAAGGGATAGGCCTCCTGCACGAGCTGATGGTCCCAGGAGCGGAAATAGGCCTTTCGCGCCTTGCCGATGTCGAACTGGGCCTGCTTCTCGAAATAGGCGATCAGTTCGTTGCTCTCGGTCGACTTCGTCGTGTTGATCGCTTCCGCCAGCAGCTTCAGCGTGACGTAATCGATCCAGGCGTGGTTCTCCGGCGGCTTGCCGTACTTCTTGCTGAAGGCCGCGACGAAGGCCTGCGACGTCGGATTGTTCAGCGTGTGATACCAGACCGTCGGCCAGGTACCGCCGAGATTGCCCGCGCCCGCGGCCCATGCATCGCCGGTGTTGAGATTGAAGCCGACCAGCGGGTAGGGCAGGCCGAACTCGGCATATTGCTTGACGAGGTTGGTCACCTGGTTGCCGGCGAGATTGCAGCAGACCACGTCGGGCTTGGCCTGGCGCACTTTCAGCAGATACGGGCTGAAATCGGTGGCGTCGGTTGCGATCAGCTCGTCGCCAATCAGGTTCGCCTCGTGCGTGCCGAAGAACGCCTTGGCGGCCTTCAGCAGGTCGTGGCCGAAGATGTAGTCGGCCGTGAGCGTGAAGAACTTCTTGCCCTTCACCATGCCCTGCTGCGACAGCGCGGTACCGACCGCGTTGACCATCACGGTGTTGGGGATGTCGCAGTGGAAGGCGTATTTGTTGCAGTTCTTGCCGCGTAGCGCGTCCGAGCGCGCGCCGGTCGAGAAGAACACCTTCTTGTTGCGCTCGGCGACCTGCATGATGGTGAGCGATGAGGCCGACGAGATCTCGCCAAGCAGCACCACTGCGCCGTCCTGCTCCAGCATGCGCTGCGCCTTGGTTGCGGCGGTGGCGGGGTTGATCGAGTCTTCCGATAACAGGTCGATCCGCTTGCCGAGGATGCCGCCGGACGCGTTGATCTCCTCGGCGGCGAGCTTGACGCCCAGTTGGGCGTAGCTGCCGATCACTCCGAGGAAGCCGGTCAGCGGTGTCAGGTGTCCGATCCGGATCCGCTCGGCCTGGGCCTTCACGATCGCCGGAAACCCAAATGCGGACGCGCCGACGAAGGCTGCGCCCGCGCGTAACAACGTCCGTCGCGGGTAGCGGATCATGTCTGTCTCCTCCCGGGTGCACCGCGTGCCTCCCTTCAAAATCGGCAATCCGACAATGTGAGAGACGTTCTTCTAATGCTGGAGGATAATCCCGAACGCCGTCGCCGGTGTCAACCGGCAAAATCGCCGTTGATGCGCGTCCTAGACTTTCGGCGTGAACGCCTTGTGCGCCCGATCCTTGGCGCCGAATTCGGCCGACAGGCGGTCGGCGGCGGCCTGCACGATCTGCGCGCCGTCATGCAGCGCCTGGTTGGAGAGCCGCCAGATCGGCCCGGATATGCCGAGCGCGCCGATCACCTGTCCGGTGAAGTCGGTCACGGGCACGGCGACGCAGCGCACTTCCGGATTGAACTCGCCGTCGTCGAAGGCAACCCCGGTGCGCTGCACCTCGGCGATCTCGCGCATCAGCGCGCCGGGATTGCTGATGGATTTGGGCGTCGAGGGCTTGAGCTCCACGCGATCGATGAAACGCTTGAACTGTTCCGGGCGGAGCGAGGCCAGGATGATCTTGCCGAGCGCGGTGCAATGGGCGGGCCGCACCACACCGACACGGTCGGTCAGCTGAAACGCGCCGGGACCGCTGGTGCGGGCGACGACGATCACTGCATCGCCCATACGCACGGCAAAATGGCCGCTTTCGCCGGTCTGGCGCGACAGCTCCTCCAGTACGGGCGTTGCGACATTGACCATCTCGATCTCGTCCAGCGCGCTTGCCGCGAGCGCGAACAAGGGGCGCCCGATGCGGTAGCGCTTGTTGTCCTTCTCCTGGCGGAGGTAGCCGAGCGAGACCATGGTCTTGGCGAGATGAAAGGTCGTCGAGTTGTGCAGGCCGACCAGCTTGCTCAGTTCCGCAAGCCCGATTCCCTCGCGGTGGCGCGCCACTTCTTCGAGGATCGAGAAGGCGCGCCCGAGCGACTGAACCCCGCCGCCGCGCTGCTTGTCTTCGGCATCATCGTCGCCCTCAGCCTTGGGGGCGGAGACCAGTTTGGCAATCGCGGCCTTGCGCGGGCTGGCGGGCTTCTCGCTTGTGCTGGGCTTGGTACGCGATCTCAAGGACACCCCTCCGGCAAATCCGTCGTGACTCGATGCTGCGACAGTAGCACGCCAATTCGTGCCGGCGTCGGACTCGAGCTTCGCATTTTCCGCCGGCACGAGCCTACCACAATATAAATTGACGTACAGCATTATGAGAAATAGGGTGCCCGCGGCCTAACGACGACCGCGCCGTGTTTTCCGCCCCGGTCCACAAGAAGTCGTGGGCCGAGAGGGAGACGGGTTGATGTCGAGAAACATGCTCAATGGCGCCCAGGTCATTGTCGACTATCTGATCCAGGAGAAGGTGCCGCAGGTGTTCGGGCTCTGCGGCCACGGCAACATCCAGTTCATCGATGCTCTGTACGAACGTTCTTCCGAGATCAAGACGATCTCCGTGCATCACGAGAGCGTCGCCGGCTTCATGGCGGACGTCTATTATCGCGTCTCCGGCAGGCCAACCGCGACCTTCACCTCGTGCGGGCCCGGCTCGGCCAATCTTCCGATCTCGCTCGCCAACGCCTTCCTCGATTCCGTGCCGTTCATGGCGATCACCGGCAACGTGCCGACCAGCCAGTTCAACCGCGGCGCGTTCCAGGAGATGTACCGGCACTATCAGGCCGACTTCCCCTCGACCGTGCGCACGATGTGCAAGAAGGTGTTTCAGCCGACGCGCGGCGAGATGGTTCCGCTTGCGATACGGCAGGCCTGGAAGACGATGATCACGGGCCGGCCGGGGCCGGTAGTGGTCGACGTCCCCTTCGACGTCTTCATGGAATCAGCCGCGGAAGAGGCGCCGAAGGCGATCGAGTGGAACGCCAACATTTCCAGCCGCTGCGGTGCCGATCCTGAGGGCGTGGAGAAGGCGGTCGACATGCTGCTCGCGGCCGAGCGGCCGGTCATGCTGGTCGGGCAGGGCGTGCGCTATGGCGGTGCGGCGGACGAGCTGCGCAAGCTGGCCGAACGGCTTCAGATTCCGGTCGCCGCGTCCGCGAGCGGTCTCGGCGCGCTCGACGTCAATCATCCGCTTGCGCTCGGCCTCGTCGCGCGCGCCGGGCACTATCAGGCCAATCACGCGACGCGGCAGGCCGACGTGCTGCTCGCACTTGGCGTCCGCTTCGACGATCGCACCTCGAGTTCGTGGATTCCAGGCTATTCCTTCACGATTCCGCCGACGCGGCTGATCCACGTCGACATCGATCCCGAGGAGATCGGCCGCAACTATCCCGTCGCGCTGGGACTGATGGCCGATGTTCGCACCTTCCTGCGCCAGGTGCATGCGGAGCTCGACCGCCGCGACAACCTATTCAAGAAGTCAGACGCCCGCAAGAAATGGCTGGCGCAGATCGACACCTACCGAAAGGAGTGGGACAAATTCGTCGCGCCCGGCTTCTCCGACGACACCACGCCGATCAACCCGCAGCGCGCGGCCGCCGAGATCGACAAGGCGCTGCCGGAAGACGCCATCCTCGTCTCCGACATTGGCGTGCACCACAACTGGCTGCTCGGCTTCTGCAAGCCGAAGCGGCCGGACTCGCTGATTGGCTCGATGGGATTCGGTCCGATGGGCTTTGGCGTCGCCGGCGTGATGGGCGCGAAATTCGCGGCGCCCGATCGTCCCTGCGTGTCCGTCTGCGGCGACGGCGCCTTCTTCATGCATGCCCACGTGCTCGGCACCGCGGTCGAGTACAATCTGCCCGTGGTCTGGGTGGTCTGGAACAATTACGCTTATGCCTCGATCCGCGGACTTCAGCGCGGCTATCTCGGCGGGCGCGAGCTTGCGACCGACTTCAAGCATCCGGACACAGGCCAACGCTACAATCCGGATTTCGCGGCGATGGCGCGCTCCTGCGGCGTCGAGGGCGTGCGGGTCGATCGCGCCGGCGATCTTGGCGAGGCGATCCGCAAGGGCATCGCCGCCAACAAGCCGTATCTGATCGACGTCGACATCGCCGCCGACGTCAATCCGTCGGGCGCCGGCGTCTGGGAGCTGCCGGGCCTCGGCCAGAGCAAGGCCGGCATCGGCACCCGGTTCCAGCCGGGCTGACCGAGGGTCGCAAATCGCCCATCAAGAACATGTCGGGGAGATCGGAATGACGTTCGCAGGCAAAAAGGTCGTCGTGGTCGGCGGCTCCTCAGGCATCGGACTTGCCACGGCGGAGCTTGCGACGAGAGAGGGCGCGGAGGTCATCATCGCCTCGCGCAGCGCCGCAAAGCTCGATCCGGTCGCGGAGCGGTTGAAGGTGACTGCGATCCCCGCCGACGTCACCAGCGACCAGAGCGTCGCCGAGCTGTTCCGCCGCACCGGCCCGGTCGATCACGTCGTGCTGACGGCCGCCCAGCTTCGCACCGGCCCGTTCAAGACTGTGGCGATGGACGATGTCCGCGCCACCATGGAAGGCAAGTTCTGGGGCGCCTGGCGCGTCGCGCGCGAAGCCGAGATCAGGCCTGGCGGCTCGCTTACGTTCGTGACCGGCTTCCTCAGCGTTCGGCCGCGGCCGAACTCGGCGATCATCAGCGCCGCAAACGGCGCGCTGGAATCGCTGGCCCGCGCGCTCGCGCTGGAGCTGGCACCGGTGCGCGTCAATGCGGTCTCGCCCGGCGTGATCGACACGCCGATCCGGGCTGCGATGCCGGAAGCGGCGCGCCAGGAGATGCTGGCCAGGACGGCGGCCGCGCTGCCGGTCGGCCGTGTCGGCATGGCCGAGGACATCGCCCGGCAGATCGCGAGCTTCATGGCGAACGGTTTTGCGACCGGATCGATCGTCTATGTCGATGGCGGAGCGCTGGTGAATTGAGACGCGCGAAAGGGAGCATGATCATGGCCGAGGAGAGCAACGGCGCCTTCATCCGCAACATTGCCGAGGTGCCCTGGCGCGAATTCCCCAATCACTTCGGCGGCGCGCTGTCAAAGCCGCTGGTGATGCCGGAGACCGCGGGCTCGCGCCGGATCGACTACCGCATCTCGATGTACCAGCCGATGGCTTATGTCGCGCGGCACCGCCACAAGGTGCAGGAACAGGTTTATCACGTCCTCGACGGCGAGGGGCTGATGGAGATCGCCGGCAAGAACCACATCGTGCGCAAGCACGACGTGATCTTCCTGCCGCCCGGCGTCGAGCACGCGATCTCGAATTCGGGCCTGACCGACCTCGTTTTCCTGGTGGTGACGTCGCCGGTGACCGACGACGAGAAGCCGGTGTGACTGGTTAGCGCTCGCTCGATGCGAGGCGGATAGCGCGGGCCTTCGCGCTCTTTCCGGCCGCACGTGCCGCAATCATGCTGCGCGCCTTGCCATGGGTGCCCTTACGGATCACGGATGCAAGCCGCTTGCGCAGCCGGTCGGTCGCCAATCGCGCCGCCAGCTGCTCTGCCTTGCGAATGATGGTTGTGACCGAGGGCGTCAGGTTGACCGGAACCCAGGCGACGTCCTTCGTCTTGGACAGGCTGCCGATGCCTTCGCACGGCGCTTCGCGCGGCAGATCGATCCGGATCGCGAGCGCTTCGGTGCGTTCGGTCCAGTCCTCGGCCTTGGTGCCGGTGATGATGCGGACATAGTCGCGCGTCTCGCGCGGCAACTCGCTTTCTTTGGCAAGCCATTTCTGGATCCGGCCGGGGCCCGCATTATATGCGGCCGCGGCGAGGCCGAGATTGCCGAAATCGTCGCGGAGCTTGCGCAGGAACTTGGCCGATGCCGGCAGCGCCTTCATCGCATCGAAGGGATCATCCAGCCCGACCTCGGCTGCCGTTTCCGGCATGAACTGTGCAACGCCCTGCGCGCCGGCCTGGCTGACCTCGTTGGACTTGAAGCGGCTCTCCTGCCAGATCAGGCGCGCGAAGAACGGCACCGGAATGCCGCTGGCCTCGGCGGCTTCACGAAGCGCGTGGCAAAAGCGTTCAGTCGGCGACACCGGCGCTTGTGCGACCGGTTCGGCCGCAGGCAGCGGCTCGGGTGTCTCCTCATAGGCCGCGCGTGCATTGGCGAGCTCGATCGCGTGCACGCTTGCGAGGAACAGCTCGACCACCGGAACAAGTGGCGAGGCTTGGGTGTTTTGAAGAACGGCGCGATCGAAGGCCGATGTTTGCCGGGACGCCGACGGATCGAGGTCGCACATCAGAATCAGAAACGCGGCGCAAGCCGCGATGACAAATCGCATTGCGTGGACAACCTCGAACTGTGGGATGAACGGGCCAGCGTTGCGCCGGCGATAAGAAGTTCTTAACCGTCCGATTGCGGCAAAGCTGCGGTCTCGTCGGTTCCGTCGGTGTTACTACGGTGTTCCCGCAGAGAAACTTTCCGCGGTTCTTACGGGGCATTGGCGAATTGGGACGAGCGACATGATGCGATGGGTAATTGGCGCGGTGATCTCGCTGTGGGTGACCTGTCCGGCGCTCGCGAACAATCTCGATGCTGCCGCGGTGAACGACGCTGCGCGTCCTGCGAAGCAGCCTGCGACCGACAAGGTCACCGCATCGGTCGTGAAGCTCCAGGTCCTGCTCGATCGGGCGCAGTTCTCACCCGGCGAAATCGACGGCAAGTTCGGTGAGAACGCGCAGAAGGCGCTGAAGGCATTTGCCGAGCAGAACGGGTTCGCATCCGACAAGACTATTGCGCCGGAGCTGTGGGACAGGCTGAGCGCGGCAAGCGAAGGTGCCATGATCGTCGAATACAAGATCACCGACTCCGACGTGAAGGGGCCGTTCCTGAAAGAGCTGCCCAGCAAGCTGGAGGACATGAAGTCGCTGCAGGCGCTGAGCTACACCAGCGCGCGCGAAGGGCTCGCCGAGAAATTCCATATGAGCGAGGATTTGCTGCGGACGCTCAATCCCGGCAAGTCGTTCGACAAGGCGGGCGAGACCATCGTCGTCGCGAATGTCTCGGCACAGCGCGAGCTGCCGCGTATCGCGCGGCTCGAGGTCGACAAGACGGGCGAGACCTTGAAGGCGTTCGACGGGAGCGACCGCCTCGTCGCGTTCTACCCGGCGTCAATCGGCAGTCCGGACCGCCCCACGCCGAGCGGCGCGCTCAAGGTGACCGCTACCAACGAGAAGCCGACCTATCACTACAATCCCGAGTACAAGTTCCACAGCGTCAAGTCGAAGAAGCCGTTCGACGTCAAGCCGGGGCCGAACAATCCCGTCGGAGCGTACTGGATCGGTCTCTCCGCGCAGGGCTACGGCATTCACGGAACGGCGGAGCCCGACAAGGTCAGCAAGTCCGCTTCGCACGGCTGCGTCAGGCTGACCAATTGGGACGTGCGCCGGCTTGGCGACAACGTCAAGCGCGGCACGCCGGTCGTTTTCCTGGATGCGCCGACGGACTCCTCGTCCAGGCAGCAGGAGAAGTCCCGCGGCAAGCGCGCCTCGCACTAGTCCTTGAACTAGTCCTTGGGAAAGTCCTTGCGCATCGCGATCTCGGCGGCATCGCCGGGCGACAGCACCGTCTGGTCGAACGCTGCTTGCGGCCCCGTCATGATGTCGTAGAGCGAGATGCCCTTCACGGGCTTGCCCATGAGTTCGCGGACGCAGTCGGCGAGCGTGCCGTTATAGACGAGATAGGGCGGGCCGCGGTCCTTCTGCCTCTCGCCCTTCAGCGACGGCCACTTCTTCAGCTCGGCCGGCGCGTCATAGGCGATCGGCGATTCCTCTTTGAACATGCGCTTGGCCCCTGAAGGCGTGGATAGCCCAAAAATCCTAGGGTTGCCCGGTAAACGCTTGTTAAAGAATTAGTTCAAATCAGCCGGCAACGAAGGCGAGCAGGGTGCCGTTGGCCTTGGCGGGCGGCACGCAGATCGCAGCCCCGCTGCGCACAGCTGCCGAGCCAAGCGCCTTCTGGGTTGCCGCCAGATCGCTGCTGACGAGCACCAGCGCCGCGCCGCCGCGCTCGGAGAGACCTGCGAGCGGCACGCCGGGATAGCGGTTGCCGAGCTGCTCCAGGGTCAGATAGACGAAGTCGGCACGATCGCCGCCGGAGGGCACGGCCACCGCGCCGTCCGCCTCCGCCTTCGGCGCGCGGTCGATCAGGTGCGCGAGGTGCGCGGCTTCCTTCGCGGGCTCCGGCGTTGCGATCAGCGTCTGCTTGATGTGCCTCGCCGCATTGGCGTGCTTCATCAACTCGGGAATCCACACGGTCTCGCGCGTCTTGTGCTGGCAGGCGAAGATACGCACGCCGCCGGGCGCTTCCGCGGTCGGCCACATGAAGGTGCGGAATTTTGCCGCCGACACCGTGCCATCAGGCAGCGTGACAGGTCTTTCGAAATAGGTGGGACCGATTGGCTCCAGGCCGCGTGCGCGAATCTCCTCCGCGCCGGCGGCGGCATCGACCGCGGTGAAGGCGATACGCTCGATGCCTTCGCCGCGCTTGTCGAGAAAGGCGCGCGCGGGCGCGTTGTGCTCGGTCGCCGCCAGCACGCCGAGCAGTTCCATGTAATCAGGATCGAACATGATGGTGTAGTTGCCGGTGCCCATATGGGCGCTGTGGGTGCCGCGCGGCGAGAGTGTGAAGCCGAGCTGCCGATAATTCTCGGCGGCCTTGTCGAGGTCCTGAACCATGACCACGGCGTGGTCGATACCGATGACGTTCTTGAGGGTCACTGTTCTTTCCCCGAATGCAAACTGGACTTGAGCTGAATCTGGACCGCGCCAGCTGATCCTGTCTACGCCGGATGGGCGGTCAAGTCATTTTCAAATCGGCGGGACATGCAGAATTTCATTCCGCAAAATGCGGCATGGATGCGTAATGGCATCAGCGCGCCTGCTCGATATAGGCCGCGAGGATGGCGCGCTCCTCGCTCGTCATCTCGGTGATATTGCCCGGCGGCATCGCATTGGACCAGGCGGCGACGCGGCCGATCAGGCGGATGTTGCGATGGATGTGCTCGGGCGCGTCGAGCAGGATGCCCTTCGGCGCCGTCACGATGCCCTCCCAGACCGGCTCGGCGGCGTGGCACATGCTGCAGCGGGACATCACGATCTCCTCGACATTGGCGACCGTGACGGGCGCCGACAGCGCGCCGGTCTTGACCTCGCGCGGTCCGGCGGCGGACAGGAACAGGATCGCGATCACGCCGGCAGCGGCGACTCCCCACACCCACCAAGGCGATTTGCGCCCCGCATGACCCTCGTTGAAGAAGTGGCGGATCACGGGACCGAGCGCCAGGATGATCGCAACGATGATCCAGTTGAAGCGGGTGGCGTAGAGCAGAGGATAGTGGTTGCTGATCATCAGAACGACCACGGGGAGCGTCAGGTAGTTGTTGTGAACCGAACGCTCCTTGCTGGTCTTGCCGAGCTTCGGATCGGGCGCTTGCCCTGCGATCAGGGCGGCCACGATCTTCTTCTGGTTCGGGATGATCAGCGTGAAGACGTTGGCGACCATGATGGTGCCGATGATCGCGCCGATCTGGTTGAAGGCGCCGCGGCCGCTTAGCACATGAGTGAAGGCGTAGGTCAGCGCGACCAGGAACAGATAGCCGCCGATGGCAAAGGGCAGTTCGCGCTGCGCGAGCCCGGTGCGGCAGGCGCCTTCATAGAGCAGCCACGCCAGAGCAAGGCTGCAGAAGCTGAACAGGCCGGCCTGGAACGGCGTGAGGTCGAGGATCGACTTGTCGACCAGGAACAGGCCGGCCTCGAGATAGTACACCACCACCATCAGCGCGAAGCCGGACAGCCAGGTGGTGTAGGCTTCCCATTTGAACCAGGTCAGCTCGTCCGGCATCCGGGCGGGCGCGACCAGATATTTCATGATCCGGTAGAAGCCGCCACCATGGACCTGCCAGGCTTCGCCCTGCACGCCGTCCGGCAGCTCGCTGTCAGGCTTGAGGCTGAGGTCGAGGGCGATGAAGTAGAAGGAACTGCCGATCCAGGCGATCGCCGCCACCACATGCAGCCAGCGGAGCAGCAGGCTCGCCCATTCCGATACGATGGATCCCCACATGATCACCCCGACAGGTGCGACACCAATGCCGCAGCTTTGATGACCGCAATCCGCGGCCCCGCCCTTACAATGTGTCGCACCGATCAGCCGCATTTTCCAGTACGATGGGCTGCGGCTGATGCACATCGTGCGGGCATGAGCTGACGTGCGATTCGGCAGGCGTTTGACCTGTCGCAGAACGATTGCGGGTCGATCGGCGTAGACGCGCGACAGGTGAAGGCCGGGAGGAAGACGTGAAGAGCAGGATTTCGGCCGCGGCGCTGTCCGCGGGATTGCTGGTCGCCGCTATGACCGGTGTGCGCGCCGAGCCGGTGCTGCAGGGCAAGGATGCCTACGGCGATTGGCAGGCCGACAAGCCCGGCACGGTCAGGTTGATCCGGCCGCAAGATCTGGTCAGGCCCGGTGCCACGCGGTCGGTCGCGAGCTTCTCGCGCGTGGTGCCGCGTCCGTCCGAGGCTGCGCTTGAGGTGCCGGCCGGCTTCAAGATCGAGCTGTTCGCCGAAGGCCTGCGCGCGCCGCGCACTATACGCGTGGCGCCGAACGGCGATGTCTTCGTCGCGGAGACGCGGGGCGGGACCATCCGCGTGCTTCGCGCCGGCGAGGGCGGCAAGGTCGCCAGCAACGAATTGTTCGCCAGTGGCTTGAGGCAGCCGTTCGGCATTGCTTTCTTCCCGAACGGCGACAATCCGCAATGGGTCTATGTCGCCAACACCGACAGCGTCGTCCGCATTCCGTATCAGGCCGGTGACCTCAAGGCGCGCGGCAAGGCCGAAACGATCGTGGCGAGCCTACCGCATGACGGCGGCCATTCCACCCGCGACATCGTCTTCACGCCTGACAACAAGCGCATGCTGGTCTCGGTCGGCTCGCTCAGCAATGTCGCGGAAGGCATTGGCACGCCGCCGGGCGGATTGGAAGCATGGTCGAAAGCGCAGCCGCTCGGCGCGGGCTGGGCCAGCGAGACCGAGCGCGCCACGGTGCTCGCCTTCAATCCCGACGGCAAGGAGCGGAAGATCTATGCCACCGGCATCCGCAATTGCGTCGGACTTGCGGTGCAGCCGCAGACCGGTCTGCCCTGGTGCTCGACCAACGAGCGCGACGGCCTCGGCGACGATCTCGTGCCCGACTATGTGACGAGCGTGAAGGAAGGCGCGTTCTACGGCTGGCCGTGGTTCTATATCGGCGGCAACGAAGACCCGCGCCACGCCGGTGCGCGGCCGGATATCAAGGACAAGGTGACAGTGCCAGATGTGCTGGTGCAGCCGCATTCGGCCTCGCTCGGCATGACCTTCTATCAGGGCACGCAGTTTCCGTCCGAGTACCAGGGCGACGCCTTCGCCGCCGAGCACGGCTCCTGGAACCGTTCGAAGCGCACCGGCTACAAGGTCATCCGCATCCGGATGAAGGACGGCAAGCCGACGGGCGAGTACGAGGATTTCGTCACGGGGTTCGTGGTGAGTGACACCGAGGTGTGGGGGAGGCCGGTGGGCGTTGCGGTAGCGAAGGATGGATCGCTGCTGGTGTCGGAAGATGGCAACGGCACGATCTGGCGGGTGACGCATTAGAGTCGTGCCGCGCGATAGGTGCACCCTCGCCCCTTGTGGGAGAAGGTGCCTTCGCAAAGCGAATCCGGGTGAGGGGTTCTATCCGCGGTCCCTTCGCTTGTTGAATTTGCGGAGCGAGCCACTCATCCGGCGCTTGGCGCCACCTTCTCCCACAAGAGGCGAAGGGAAGCGGCACTGTGCTCACTTCTACCCCCGTCTCACACTCGCCCCGCCATCCACCGGAAGCGTCACACCGGTGATGAAGTTCGCCTCGTCAGACGCCAGGAACAGCGCGGCGTTCGCGACGTCCCAGCCGGTGCCCATCTTCCTGCGCAGCGGCACCTTGCTGTCGCGTTCGGCTTCGACCTCGGCGCGGGTCTTGTGCCATTCGCGGGCGCGGGTATCGACTGCCATCGGGGTATTCATCAAGCCGGGCAGGATGACGTTGGCGCGGATGCCATATTCGGCGTTCTGGTAGGCGAGCTGCTCGGTGAAGGCGATCATCGCCGATTTCGTCGCCTTGTAGGCGACATAAGGATACGTCGTGATCGCCGCCATCGAGGAGATGTTGATGATCGCGCCGCTGTTCTGCGCGCGCATGATCGGGATCACCTCTTTCGCCGCGAAAATGCAGCTCTTGAGGTTGATGGCGACGACGCGGTCGAAAGCTTCCTCGGTGAGTTGCAACAGCTCGGAATCGCCGCCGGACAGGCTGACGCCGACATTGTTGTGCAGCACGTCGATCCGGCCCCAGCGCGTCTGCGCGTCCGCCACCATCGCCTTGATGTCGGCGGATTTCGTGACGTCGGCCTTGAAGGCCGCCGCGGTGCCGTGCTTGGCGGCGATCATGGCGGCAGTTTCCTGCGCCGATTCCAGATGATGATCGACGCAAAGCACCTTGGCGCCCTCGCGCGCAAAGGTGATTGCGGTGGCGCGGCCGTTGCCCATGCCTTCGCCGGGGCTTTGCCCGGCTCCGACCACGATGGCGATCTTGTCGTTCAGGCGCATGTCAGTTCACTCCCGGGATCGGGTACTGCTGAAGTACCTCTTTGTAATATGGCTCGTTGTCGATCTCCATGGTGGCGAGCACGCGCACCACGCCGCAATAGAAAGCGATAGTCAGGACGAGATCGACCATGGGCTCGTCGGAGAGATGCTGCTTGATCTCGGCGAAGGTCGCTTCCGACATCGCGAGCGCGCGGACCATCTCGCGGGCGCCTTTCAGGATCGACCTGGCAAGCGGCTCGAGCTTCGAGGGCTTGCCCTCGGTCTCCGCAATCAGGCCGGCGATGTCCTCGTCGGTGACGCCGAATTCCTTGCCGATCTTCACATGGTGGGTGAACTCGTATTCCGACTTCTCGATCCAGCCGACCTGGAGGATCGCAAGCTCCCGCAGCCGCGGGTCGAGCTTGCTCTTGAAGCGTATATAGCTGCCGATGCCGTTGAAGGCGCGCGCCATCTCCGGCGAGTTGACCAGCAGCTTGTGCAGATTGGTGTTGCGCTTGAGCATGTCGCGATATTCGGGCGCGACCTGGTCGGCCTCGAGATAGGGCAGGCGGGCCATCCCTTTGTTTCCTTCTACTAGTGTTCCTGTGACTCGCGTTCTGGCGCTTGCAGCGTCACGCCGCCGTCGACAACCAGCACCTGGCCGGTGATGTAGCGCGCGAAATTGCTGAGCAGGAACTTGACGGCGTGGCCGACATCCCAGCCGGTGCCTTCGGTTTGCAGAACGGAGGCCTTTGCCCGCTGGGCGCGGGCCTGCTCGCTCATGCCGCGGGCATAGACCATCGGTGTGTACATTGGTCCGGGGCAGATGCAATTGACGCGAATGTTGTCGCGGCCGTGATCGACCGCCATCGCGCGGGTGAGACCGATGATCGCGGCCTTCGACGTCGTGTAGGTCGTGAGCCCGCGCGGCCGCAGCGCCGAGATCGAGGAGATGTTGACGATCGCGCCGCCCTGCGCGGTCTTGATCATGGCGGGGATCGCGTGTTTCGAGAGCAGGAACATGGTCTCCACATTGACCTGCATGACGCGGCGATATTGCTCGGGCGCCTCGTCGACCACGCTGCCACGGCTGCCGATGCCGACATTGTTGTCGAGGAAATCGAGCCGGCCCCAGCGGTCGAGCGCGGCTTCGACCAGCTGCTTGCAATCGCCCTCACTGGTGACGTCGCCGCCATGGGCAGAAGCAGTGCCGCCCTCCGCCGTGATCATCTCGACGGTGCTTTGGGCGAGCTTGGGGTCGCGGTCGCCGACCAGCACCTTGGCGCCGGCGCGGGCCAGCAACATTGCTGCAGCGCGGCCGTTGCCGATGCCGTCGCCCGCGGCGCCACCGCCGCTGATCAGCGCCACCTTGCCGGCGAGGCCGGCATCGTCCTCAGGGCCCTGCATCTCGTTCCATCCCTTTTTTCGTGCAAACTAGCAATGGAGTGCCGAGGTGAGAAGGCCAACTGTCCCGCGCAGATGTCATTGACATCGCACGGAATTGCATGCCGCCCCGCGAGATGACCGGCGGTTGAGCCGCGATGGTCCGGAACCCTCTTCACACAACCGCGTTTGTTGCGCGGGCTTTTCCGCGTTAGGCTCCTCTCGGGGTTTCCCAATCGCCAGTGGCTCGCCGATGAATTTGCTCGACCCACAAGGGCCGGTGGCTGCCGCCAACAGCACCATCCTGGTCGATTCCGTCTTCATCATGCTCGCGATCGTGGTGCCGACCATTTTCGCGATCCTGGCCTTTGCATTCTGGTTTCGCGCCTCGAATCCGAAAGCAAAATTCCAGCCCGACTTCGTCTATTCCGGGCGCGTCGAGATGGTGGTGTGGGCGATCCCCGCGCTCACCGTCATCCTGCTCGGCGGTGTTGCCTGGATCGGCTCGCATCGGCTCGATCCCGCGGCGCCCGTGCCGGGCACCGGCAGCCCGGTGAGGATACAGGCTGTCTCGCTCGACTGGAAATGGCTGTTCATCTATCCGGACCAGCGTATCGCCACGGTCAACACGCTGACGGTGCCGGCCGGCGCGGAGCTGAATTTCCAGCTAACATCGTCGAGCGTGATGAACACGCTCTTCATCCCGCAGCTCGGCAGCATGATCTACACCATGAACGGCATGGTGACGAAGCTCAACCTGCGCGCCGACAATGAGGGCAAGCTGCAAGGCCTGTCGGCGCATTTCTCCGGCGATGGCTTCCCGGACATGATGTTCGACGTCAACGTGATCTCGCCGCTGTCCTTTCCCGACTGGGTCGCGACCACGGCGAAGACCGATGCCGTGCTGAACGAGGACAGCTACAAGAAGCTGATGCAGCAGGGCATCGAAAAGGGCAGGCCGACCTATCGCCTCGACGATCCCCGCCTGTTCGACCTGATCGCGACCCAGCACATTCCGCCTGGGCCGGGGCCGGAGCTCGCATCCGAAGCGGGCCGATCGCACAGTGGAGCCCATGATGCTCGGTAAGCTCGATTGGTCGGCCATTCCGCTCGATCAGCCGATCCCGCTGATCGCGGGCGCGGTGGTGTTGGTCGCCATCCTCGGCGTGCTGGGCTGGGTCGTGGTGAAGGGACATCTGCCCTACCTCTGGCACGAGTGGATCACCAGCGTCGATCACAAGCGCATCGGCGTGATGTATATCCTGCTGGCTTCGGTGATGCTGTTGCGCGGCGGCAGCGACGCCATCATGATGCGGATCCAGCAGGCGGTCGCCTACCAGTCGCAGGGCTATCTGCCGCCCGAGCACTACAATCAGATCTTTTCGGCCCACGGCACCATCATGATCTTCTTCGTGGCGATGCCGTTCGTGATCGGGCTGATGAACCTGATCGTGCCGCTGCAATTGGGCGTGCGCGACGTCGCATTCCCGACGCTGAATTCCGTCGGGTTCTGGCTGACCGCGACCGGCGCACTGCTGGTCAATCTCTCGCTCGTGATCGGCGAGTTCGCGCGCACCGGCTGGCTCGCGTTTCCGCCGCTGTCGGAACTGTCCTACTCGCCGGGCGTCGGCGTCGACTATTACGCCTGGTCGCTCCAGATCTCCGGCGTCGGGACGCTGGTCGCCGGCATCAATCTGGTCACGACGGTGCTGAAGCTGCGCACCAAGGGCATGAACTATCTGCGCATGCCGATGTTCTGCTGGACCACGCTGGCCTCGAATCTGCTGATCGTCGCGGCCTTCCCGATCCTTACCGCCACGCTCGCGATGCTGTTGCTCGACCGTTATCTCGGCTTCCACTTCTTCACCAACGAGGCCGGCGGCAACGTCATGATGTTCATGAACCTGATCTGGGCCTGGGGGCATCCCGAGGTCTACATCCTGGTGCTGCCGGCCTTCGGCATCTTCTCCGAGGTAGTCTCGACCTTCTCCGGCAAGGCGCTGTTCGGCTATCGCTCCATGGTGCTCGCCACCATGGCGATCTGCGTCATCTCCTTCATGGTCTGGCTGCATCATTTCTTCACGATGGGGGCCGGGCCCGACGTCAACGCCATCTTCGGTATCGCCAGCATGATCATCGCGGTGCCGACGGGGGTGAAGATCTACAATTGGCTGTTCACGATGTATGGCGGTCGCATCCGCTTCGCGACGCCGATGCTGTGGGCGGTCGGCTTCATGGTCACCTTCATCATCGGCGGATTGACCGGCGTTCTGGTCGCGGTGCCGCCGGCAGACTTCATGCTCCACAACAGCATGTTCCTGGTGGCGCATTTCCACAACGTCATCATCGGCGGCGTGCTGTTCGGCGCGTTCGCCGGCTTCGAGTACTGGTTTCCGAAGGCATTCGGCTTCCGCCTCGACGAGCGCTGGGGCAAGCTGGCTTTCTGGTTCACCTTCCTCGGCTTCTACGTCACCTTCGTTCCGCTCTATGTCGCCGGCATGCTCGGCATGACGCGGCGCATGCAGCATTACGATGTCGCGGCCTGGCGGCCCTGGATGCTGGTGGCGGCCGCCGGCATGGCCGTGTTGACGATCGGGGTGATCTGCCAGATCATGCAGCTCGTCGTCAGCATCCGCAATCGCGAGGCGCTGCGCGACCGCACCGGCGATCCTTGGGACGGTCGCTCGCTGGAATGGGCGACCTCGTCGCCGCCGCCGGTGTTCAACTTCGCCTTCGATCCCGACGTCCGTGGTGAGGACGCCTATTGGGACATGAAGGCCCATGCCCAGCAGCAATCGCTCGAGCATGATCTGCCCGAGTATCATGATATCGAGATGCCCAGGAACTCGCCGACCGGTTTCGTTTGCGCCTTCTTTGCCACCATCATGGGCTTTGCCCTGATCTGGCACATCTGGTGGATGGTGATCCTGGGCGGTATCGGCGCGGTCGCGACCTTCGTGGTGTTCGCCTGGCGCGACCATGACGAATACGTCATTCCGGCCGGGGAGGTCGCAGCGATAGACCGCGTCAATATCGAGGAGCGGCGCAACCTCGTCAGCATGGCGGGGGCGGTCTGATGTCGATGACCGCGACCGCCGGCCGTGCGCACGCCGATCCCCATCACATCGGCGTCGTCATCGAGCATCCGGGGCCGGCGCCGAAGCGCATCGTCACCGCCTATGGCTTCTGGGTCTTCCTGCTCTCCGACATCGTGATGTTCTCCTGCTTCTTCGCGGCCTATGCGGTGCTGGTCGACCAGACCGCCGGCGGCCCCAGGGGCTCGGAGATTTTCGAGCAGAGAAATGTCGCGATCGAGACGGTCTGCCTGCTGTTGTCGAGCTTCACCTGCGGCATGGCCGGTATCGCGGCCGACGTCCGCAACCGCTTCTGGTTCTACCTCGGCATGGCCGTGACGTGTTTGCTCGGCCTGATCTTCCTGGTCATAGAGTTCCGCGAATTCGCCGATCTCGTCGCACGTGGCTATGGTCCGTCGCGCAGCGCCTTCCTGACCGCGTTCTTCTCGCTGGTCGGCTGCCATGGCCTGCATGTCTCGGCCGGCGTCTTGTGGCTGCTCACCATGATGGCCCAGGTGTTCGCAAAAGGCTTTCGCGCCGACATATTGCGGCGGATGATGTGCTTTGCGCTGTTCTGGCACGCGCTCGACATCATCTGGGTCGGCGTTTTCTCCGTCGTCTATTTGCTTGGGAGCGGCGTATGAGCGATCAGACGCATATGCAGGCCGAACATGACCTCGCACCGGGCGATGAGGAGCAACACGGCGTTGGGGCCAGGATCCTCGGTTACGTCGTCGGCCTTGCGCTTGCGCTGCTGCTCACGGCGACGTCGTTCTTCATCGCCGGCACCGATCTGGTCTGGCAGCCCTCGATCCCCGTCGCGCTGATCGTGCTGGCGATCGCGCAGATGGGCGTGCATCTGGTGTTCTTCCTGCACATCACCACGGGTCCGGACAACACCAACAATGTGCTGGCGCTCGCCTTCGGGCTGATGGTCGTGTTTCTGGTGGTCGGTGGAACCGTCTGGATCATGGCGCACCTCAACCAGAACATGCCGCCGATGGACCAGATCATGCAAATGCGCCGATAGCGGCGTACGAAAAAGAAGAGCCGCTTGTTGTGACAAGCGGCCCAAGTCTAGGGAGGAAACGCCCGAGCAAAGACAACCCGATGAGGATCGTCTGCCAAGGAAGCACTCGCGCAAAGCGCGTGCGCACGTTGATAAGTGCAGCAACTCGCGACGGAGTTCAATTCCGGATCAATACTGTCTCCGGCTACCACTCACGGCTGCGTGATCGCCTTGTTCACTTTGGCCGGCGGCAATTATACGCCTTGCGGAAGCCGGCGGCCTGGGCGTCGTCCTCGGAACAGAACCAGCGGTCCGGCTTGGTGGTCGCGGGGTAGCTCGGACAGCCCCGCAGATGATAGATGCCGATATTGCCGGTGACGCGTGCGCGCACCGCGAGCTTGCCCTTGATGCTGCAGCTCGGCGGCATCGTCAGGTCCTCCGGGAACAGCACCGCGCGGATTTCCTTGTCGCGGTCGGCGCGGCAGGCAGCACCCAGGAGCGTGCCGTCCTTTTTGCCGGTGCGGAATTCTTGCGGTGCAACAAAGCAGCCCTTCCAGATCCCGGCGGAGGCCGATCTGGCGTCGGTCGCGGCCGGCTTGACGTTGGCCTTGATCGGCTCACGCGCCACGGCAAAGCCGAGCTTGACCAGCTGCTCGTTCAAGCTGGTCTTGTCGCCCTCGGCCGTGCAGATCGCGCGGTGCCGCTTGCCGAAGCTCTTTTCCGGCCCGACATCATCGCAACGCACGGATCGCTTGTCGATCAGTTTGGCGAGCTGGTCGCGGGCCTCGATGCCGCAGGTCCAGGAATCGGCATGATCGTCGATGCAGACCTGGTCCAGCTCGGGCGCGTCGACGCCGTCGAGGCGGTAGGTGACGTCGCCGAGCTGGATGGCGTTGCCGTCGCGGACTGTCGCGGCGGCGGTCAGCGCGGAGGCGGGGCCGGAGGTGCCCAGAAATCCGGACAGAGCGAGACAGAAAACGAGCGCGAAAGCGCGGGCGGCGGCAAATGAATTCTCGCTGGACATACGGTCTCGCTATCGATTGCTCTTTCGCCTTGTTCCTAGCATCCGGATGTGGCGATACCAATGGTCTGCGCCCTGCGAAGTGCGACATTCCGGCCTCGCGGCTTTACTCAGCCGTAGCTCTGATCCTATCGTTCGCCGGCCTTGCAGGACCGTGCAGGCCGAATCGCCCGGAAAGCGGCGAGGGCGGGAGGAAAAATTTGCGATGAAAGACCCCGTGGACGTCCTGATCATCGGCGCCGGCGCTTCAGGCGCGGCGATGGCGTGGTCGCTGGCCGAGACCAAGATGCACATTCTTTGCCTGGAGCAGGGCGGCTGGATGAACCCGGCGGAATATCCCAGCACGGGCCGGGACTGGGAGGCCAAGTTCTATGGCGAGTGGTCGTCGAGCCCAAACGTCCGCGGCCGGCCCGAGGACTACCCGATCAACGACGACAATTCGCCGATCAAGGTCGTCAACTACAACGCGGTCGGTGGCTCGACGGTGATGTACACCGCGCATTGGCCGCGGCTGCATCCCTCCGATTTCAAGGTCAAGACGCTCGACGGCGTCGCCGACGACTGGCCGATCGACTATGACGCGCTGACGCCGTTCTTCGAGGAGAACGACCGCATGATGGGCACGTCAGGCCTGTCGGGCGACCCGCTCTCGCCGCTGACGCATCCGCCGATGCCGCAACAGCCGCTTGGATTGTCCGGCGCGATCATCGGCAAGGCCATGAACAAGCTCGGCTGGCACTGGTGGCCGTCGGATACGACGGTCGCGACCATGGACTATGATGGCCGGGCGCGCTGCATCAATCTCGGCCATTGCACGCCGGCCTGCGCGCAAGGCGCCAAATCCTCCACCGACATCACCTATTGGCCGCACGCGGTCCGCGCCGGCGTCGAGCTGCGCACCCATTGCCGGGTGCGCGAGATCACCACCGACGAGAACGGCATGGCCTCGGGCGTGGTCTACTACGATAATGACGGCGTCGAGCAGTTCCAGCCGGCGCATGTCGTCATCATCGCCTGCAACGGCGTCGGCACGCCGCGGCTGCTGCTGAACTCGGCATCCAGCCGCTTTCCGAACGGTCTTGCCAATTCGTCCGGCCTGGTCGGCAAGAACCTGATGTTCCATCCCTATGCGCAGATCTACGGCTATGTGAAGGAGCCGACCGACAGTAACCGCGCGCCGCCGACCTGCCTGTGGAGCAAGGAGTGGTACGACACGGATCTCTCGCGTGGCTTCGTGCGCGGCTACGGCGTGCAGTTCGTGCGCGGTGCCGGCCCGGTGTTCGAAGCCGTCGTCAGCGAGCAGAAGGGCATTCTGCCCTGGGGCGCCGATCATCACCGCGTATTCCGCAAGCTCAATGGCCATCGGCTCGGGTTTTCCGCGATCTGCGAGGACCTGCCGGAGGAGCACAACCAGGTCACGCTCGATCCGGTGTTGAAGGACAGCCACGGCATTCCCGCGCCGAAGATCGACTACACCATCAGCGAGAACAGCCGGAAGATGATGGACCATGCGCTGGCGCGCGGCCGGGAAATTCTCGAGACGGCAGGGGCGACCGACATCTGCGTCAATTCACCGATCCCCTGGGGCGGCTGGCATCTGCTCGGCACCGCGCGGATGGGCACCGATCCGGAGCGCTCCGTCGTCAACGAATGGGGCCGCACGCATGACGTGAAAAATCTCTTCATCATCGACGGCAGCATCTTCGTCACCTCGGGCGGCGTCAACCCGACCTCCACCATCCAGGCCCTCGCGCTCTACATCGCCGACCAGATGAAGCAGCGCCTCGCAAACCTGTTCGATTGATTGTGATGTGGATCGAAGCGAGCCGCGACTTCGCTGCACCTCTCCCGCTTGCGGGAGAGGTCGGCGTGAAGCGCCGGGTGAGGGCTCTCTCCTCTGGGAGAATCTCCTTGCGAAGGCACCATCTCCCCGACCCTCCCCCGCAGGCGGGGGAGGGAGTACACCTTCGATGCGGCGCGAATTTTGGAAGAGGACACAATGCCTGATCAACTCTCCCTCTCTTCGCGGCAACGCGACGACCTCCGCACCATCGCCGCGATGATCGTTCCCGCCAGCGACGAGTACAAGGTGCCCGGCGCCGACGATCCGGCGATCCAGGCCGACATGCTGGCGACGCTCGGCCGCGACACCGGATTGGTGACGGCGGCGCTGGACCATCTGGCGCGGCTCGCGGACCAGCCGCTCGCTGAGCTCGATGCCGAGAGGCGCGATGCGGTGGCGCAGGAGTTTCGCAAGCACGGCGGTGCGGCTGCCGCAACTCTCGTGCGGGTGGTGCTGCAATGCTATTACCGGGACGACCGGGTGCTGCGCTCGCTTGGGCTGGAGCTGCGCGCGCCGTTCCCCAAGGGCTATGTGCTTCCGGACGGTGACTGGTCGCTGCTCGATCCGGTCAAGGCCAAAGCCGGCACCCTGCGACGGGCGCCCTAACCAACAGTCCAGGCTTGCGCCCCAGGCGGGTCACTTGCGCGAGAGGAGATAGGCCACCATCTGTGTGAGCCTCAAGGACTCTTGCCATGCTGGATTTCACCTCGGATATCGTCGATGACGCCTCGTCATCGCGAACGACAGCGTCTGCCCCGATCGACGACCGGGCCCTGCTGGACGCCTATTCCAATGCCGTGATCGACGTGACCGACCGCGTCGGCCCTGCGGTCGTGCGGGTCGAGACCGGGCCAAAGGTCCCGAACGGCCGCGAGCGCGGCGGGCTCGGCTCCGGCATCGTGATCTCGCCGGACGGGCTCGTCCTCACCAACAGCCATGTGGTCGGCTCTTCCAAGGAGATCCGGCTGCGCGATGTCGAGGGTCATGTCGGCGACGCCCGGGTGCTGGGCGTCGACCCTGACACGGACCTTGCACTGCTGCGTGCCAGCGGCGTGCGCGACTTGCCCTATGCCGCGCTCGGCAACTCCCAGAGCCTGAAGCGCGGCCAGCTCGTGATCGCGATCGGCAATCCGCTCGGCTTCGAATCGACCGTGACCGCCGGCGTGGTTTCGGCGCTCGGGCGCTCGATCCGCTCGGTCAGCGGACGTACCATCGAGGACGTGATCCAGACCGATGCCGCACTCAACCCGGGCAATTCCGGCGGTCCGCTGGTATCGTCGAATGCCGAGGTGATCGGCATCAACACTGCCATCATCAATGGCGCGCAAGGCATCTGTTTCGCGGTCGCCAGCAACACGGCGCAATTCGTGCTGTCGGAGATCATCCGCCACGGCTACGTACGCCGCGCCCATATCGGCGTCGCCGGGCAGACCGCGCCGATCCCGCGGCGGCACGCGGTGCTGGCCGGTGTCGAGAACAAGATGGGCGCGCTGCTCGCGCAGATCGAGCCGGGCGGGCCGGCGGCGAAGGCGGGCCTGTTGCCCGGTGACGTCGTCATCAAGCTCGATGGTGCCGAGATCAACGGCGTCGATGACCTGATCCGCGTGCTCGATCGCGACCGGATCGGCCGGCGGCTGGTCATGGACGTGCTGCGGCTCGGCCGCCTGCGGGCGGTCGATATCGACCCGATCGAGCGAAAGCCGGCGCGCTAGTATTGGTGCCACCGGGCGAGGTATGACGGTGTCATGCCTCGCCCCTGGAAACTGGCCGCATGATGCCGGCGCAAGAGACTTATGACGTCATTGTGGTCGGCGCCGGTGCGGGCGGCATGACGGCCGCAGCGGTCGCCGCCGCCGAAGGCTTGCGTGTGCTGGTGATCGAGAAGACCGCGTTCGTCGGCGGCACCACCGCGTGGTCCGGCGGCATGGTCTGGATTCCCGCCAATCCCAAAATGAAAGAGGTCGGGCTTTCCGACAGCGTCACGGACGCCGTCCAGTATCTTTCGAGCACGGTCCCCGAGCCCGCCAATGCCGGCTTGCGCGCCGCCTTCCTTGCGCGCGGGCCGGAGGCGGTGGCCTATCTCGAAGCCAACACGGACGTCCGCCTCCAGCCTGTGAAGGCCTATCCGGACTATTATCCGGAGCGGCTGGGCGCGATGCCAGGCGGGCGTGTGCTGGAGCCGGTCGCCTTCGACGGCACGCGGCTGGGTGCAGGTTTTGCGCGGCTGCGCGCACCGCTGCCGGAGTTCACGCTGTTCGGCGGGATGATGGTCAATCGTCTCGACATCCCGCATTTGCGCCGGGTCGGAAAGTCGCTGCGTTCGACCCTGCGCGCGGCGCGGCTGGTCTCCGAATACGCGTTGCAACGGCTGCGAAGCCCGCGCGGCACGACGCTGCATCTCGGCAACGCGCTCGCTGCGCGGCTCTATGCTTCGCTATTGGCGCGGCAGGTCGAGGTGCTCTTCAGTGCGGATGTCGCGGACATATCGATGCAGGGCGATCGCGTCAGCGGCGTAGTCATCCGACATGGCTCGCGTGACCGCCTGATTGCCGCGCGTCGCGGGGTGGTGCTCGCGACCGGCGGCTTTTCTCATGATGCCGTCCTGCGCAAGCGGTTCTTTCCGTCTGCGGCGGGCTTGGTCTCGGCGACGAACACGGCCGGAACCGGCGACGGGATTCGGCTCGCGGCGGCCGCCGGCGCCGCGCTCAACACGGATGCGACCAGCCCGGCCTATTGGGTGCCGGCCTCGCTGTTCCGGCGTCCCGATGGCAGCCGTGGCATCTTCCCGCATACCGTGACGGACCGCGCCAAGCCCGGCGTGATCGCGGTCAATGCCGCGGGCCGCCGCTTCGTCAACGAGGCGCTGTCTTACCACGAGTTCGTGCTCGCGATGCTCCGCGACGGCAATGGCGAGCCGGACCGGCCGTTCTACCTGATCTGCGATCGCCAATTCCTGTGGGCATATGGCCTCGGCCGTATCAAGCCTTTAACGCGTGGTGTCCGGCGCTATGTGGCAAGCCGTGAGTTGATCGAGGCGCCCGACATCGCGCAGCTCGCAGAGAAGATCGGCGTCAAGCCGTCCACGCTCTCGGCGACGGTCGCAAGTTACAACATCGGTGCGAAGGAGGGCCGCGATCCCGAATTCGGCCGTGGCAGCACGATCTACCAGCGCCATCTCGGCGATGCTGCACACAGGCCGAATCCTTGCGTCGCGCCGATCCTCCGCGCGCCGTTCTTTGCCATGCGCATCTATCCGGCGGACCTCGGCACCGCGATCGGCATGAAGGTGGATGCGCAAGGACGCGTGCTGCGCGAGGACGGTACGCGGGTCGCGGGGCTCTATGCCTGCGGCAACGACATGGGCTCGATCATGAACGGCAATTATCCGGGGCCGGGGATCACGCTCGGGCCGGCGCTGACGTTCGGGTACATTGCGGGGCGGCATCTGGCGGAGGGGACGACCACAGCGTCGAGTGCAGCGAGGGCATCTGTCGAGTTGTAGTCTCCACGATCACGGTCATTGCGAGCGTAGCGAAGCAATCCAGACTGTCTCAGCGGAAAGATTCTGGATTGCTTCGTCGCAAGGGCTCCTCGCAATGACGCGGGGAGAGAGCCCGCCCTCTCACCGCTACTCCGCCGCCGCTGCAAAGCGGCTGTTCTCCAGCTCCGCCTCCAGCCGCGCCTTCTCGGCGGCGGCCAGCTTGATGTTGGCTTCCTTGACGTGGCCGAAGCCACGGATGGTCTCCGGCACGCGCGCGAGCCTCGTCAGCAACGGGATCTGTGCGGCATTCAGCCCGGCGATCCGCTGATCGATCATCGCATGATAGTCCTCGACCAGCTTCCGCTCGGTCCGCCGCTCCTCGGTTCGGCCGAACGGATCGAATGCTCCTCCGCGCAAAAACTTCAGCTTGGCGAGCACGCGGAAAGCGTGGATCATCCAGCCACCAAACTCCTGTTTCTGGAGATGACCGGTCGTCTTGTCGCGCTGCGCGAAGATCGGCGGGGCGAGATGGTATTTCAGCGTGAAATCGCCGTCGAATCTTTCGGACACCTTCGTGGCAAAGCTGCCGTCCGTGTAGAGCCGCGCGACCTCGTACTCGTCCTTGTAGGACATCAGCTTGAAGAGGTTCTTCGCCACGGCTTCGGTCAGCTCCGTGGATGCCGGCGAGGCCGCATTCTCCGCCTTCCGCACCTGGGCAACGGCCGCGAGGTAGCGGTCGGCGTACGCCTTGTCCTGATAGCCGGTCAAAAACTCCGCGCGGGTCGCGATGATGTCGTCGAGCGACTTCGTCGGCGCGGATGCCCGGCTCTTGAACTGCAGCACGCTGCGCACCCGCGACATGTCGTGGGCGGCGAGGCGCCCCCAGGTGAAGGCGAGCTTGTTCATCTCGATTGCGGCGCCGTTGATCTCGATGGCGCGGAGCAGAGCCTCCAGCGACAGCGGGATCGCCCCCTTCTGGAAGGCGAAGCCGAGCATGAAGGGGTTGGTCGCGATGCTGTCGCCCATCAATGCGGAGGCAATGCCTGTGGCGTCGATGATGTCGAGGTTCTTCTCGCCGATCGCGTCGCGCAGCACGGTCTGCATCGTGCCCATCTCGAAATCGAGATCGGGATTTTGCACGAAGCTCGCGGTCGGCTGCAGGTCGGCATTGATATAGGCCTTGGTCACGCCACGCTCGGCGCGGCTGAGCGCGGAGGGACCTGCCGAGACGATCATGTCGCAGCCGAGGATGACGTCGGCGCCGCCGGTTGTGATACGGACTGCGGAAATATCCTCCGGCTTCTGCGCGATGCGGACATGGCTCATCACCGCGCCGTTCTTCTGTGACAGGCCGGTGAAATCCAGCGCCGAGCAGCCGCGGCCGTCGACATGGGCGGCCATGCCGAGCAGAGCTCCGATGGTGATGACACCGGTGCCGCCGATGCCGGTGACGAGGATGTTGTACGGCACCTCCAGCTCGCGGGCAGGCGGCAGCGGCAAATCGGCGAACAACTGTCCGGAATCGACCGCCGACGTCTTCATGCGCTTCAGGCTGCCGCCATGCACGGTGACAAAACTCGGACAAAATCCCTCGACGCAGGAAAAGTCCTTGTTGCAGTTCGACTGGTCGATCTGGCGCTTGCGGCCGAACTCGGTCTCCAGAGGTTGCACCGAGACGCAGTTGGAGGCCTGCGAGCAATCGCCGCAGCCTTCGCAGACCAGCTCGTTGATGAAGGCGCGCTTGGCGGGATCGGGATAGAGGCCGCGCTTGCGGCGGCGGCGCTTTTCCGCGGCGCAGGTCTGGTCGTAGACGACGACCGTGAGGCCCTTGATGTCGCGCAGCTCGCGCTGCACGGCATCGAGCTCGCGGCGGTGATGGATGGTCGCGCCTTGCGGGAAGTAGTTGCCGTCAGGGTATTTGCTGGGATCGTCGGAGACGATCGCCAGACGCTTCACTCCCTCTGCCCAGACTTGGTGCGCGATCTGGGCGACGTTGAAGGCGCCTTCAGCGGGCTGGCCGCCGGTCATCGCGACGGCGTCGTTATAGAGAATCTTGTAGGTGATGTTGATGCCTGCGGCGGAGGCGGCGCGCAGCGCCAGCAGGCCGGAGTGGGTGTAGGTACCGTCGCCGAGATTCTGGAAGATGTGCTGCTCGGTGGTGAAGGGTGACTGGCCGATCCAGTTCACGCCCTCGGCGCCCATATGTGAGATCAGATCAGTGCGGCGGGTCGGCATGCTCAGGGCCATGCCGTGGCAGCCGATGCCAGCCATGGCGCGGCTGCCTTCTGGTACGCGCGTCGATGTGTTGTGCGGGCAGCCCGAGCAGAAGAACGGCGTGCGCGCCAGCTTGATTTGCGCAGCGGCCGGAACAGGATTGTCGAACGCCTCGAGCCGCGCCAGCCGCTGCTCCAGCAACGGGCTGTGATGACCGAGCTTTCGCAGCCGCGCCAGGAGTGCGGACGCGACGATGGTCGGCGTCAGCTCGCCTTCGCTCGGCAGCAGCGGCGCGCCACGTTCGTCGCGTTTTCCCGTGACGGTCGGGCGCCTGGACGCATCGATATTGTAGAGGATGCGCATCAGCTGGTCTTCGATGAAGCCGCGCTTCTCCTCGACAACCAGCACGTCCTGAAGACCTTCCGCGAAGCGCTTGGCGCCGCTTTCTTCCAGCGGCCAGGTCATCGCGACCTTGTAGATGCGCAAGCCGAGATCCTGCGCATCCTTGTCGGTAATACCGAGGTCGGCGAGCGCCTGGCGCAGATCGAGATAGGCCTTGCCGGTCGCGACGATGCCGAGCCGCGCCGGCTTTGAATCGAGTACGATGCGGTCGAGCTGGTTGGCGCGGGCAAAGGCCTGCACCGCGGCCATCTTCGGGCCGAACAGGCGCTTCTCCGCATCCAGCGGCGGATCGGGCCAGCGGATATTGAGCCCGCCGGGCGGCATCTCGAAATCGTCGGGGAGCTTGATCTGGATCCGCTCGGGATCGCTGTAGATGGAGGCCGAGCTTTCGACGGTCTCGCTGATCGCCTTGAAGCCGACCCAGCAGCCGGAGAAGCGCGACAGCGCAAAGCCATAGAGGCCGAGATCGAGATAGTCCTGCAGCGTCGCGGGATTGATCACCGGGATCAGCGCCGCCGCGAACACCTGTTCGCTCTGATGCGCCAGCGTCGAGGACTGGCAGCCGTGGTCGTCGCCGGCCAGCGCCAGCACGCCGCCGTTCAGCGAGGTGCCGGCTGCGTTGGCGTGCTTGAGCGCATCAACCGAGCGGTCGACGCCGGGACCCTTGCCGTACCAGATGCCGAACACGCCATCGACCTTGGCGCCGGGAAACAGGCCGACCTGCTGGCTGCCCCAAACGGCGGTGGCCGCGAGGTCCTCGTTGAGGCCGGGGACAAAGGCGATGTCGTGCTGCTGGAGGTGTTCCTTCGCGCGCCACAGCGCATGGTCGTACATGCCGAGCGGGGAACCGCGGTAGCCGGAGATGAAGCCACCGGTGTTGAGGCCCTGGAGCCGGTCGCGTTCGCGCTGCAACATGGGCAGGCGGACCAGGGCCTGAGTGCCGGACAGGAAGATCCGCTTCGATTCGAGCCGGTATTTATCGTCCAGCTCGACTTGCAACAGCGTCATTTCGGAAGTCCTCGTCTCTTGTTCGGCGTGGGGTTGCGCTGCGGGAGGGGGAGCGGCTGCGCGACGCGAATTGTGACAGTCAAGAGCATGGGCCAGCGAAGTCAATATCGCTGGCCGCATCCGTGGCGCTCCTGCTAGTCATGGCTTCCAGTGGAGAGCACCATGGCTG
Source organism: Bradyrhizobium sp. Bra78 (assembly GCF_024519855.1). NCBI lineage: Bacteria > Pseudomonadati > Pseudomonadota > Alphaproteobacteria > Hyphomicrobiales > Nitrobacteraceae > Bradyrhizobium > Bradyrhizobium sp. Bra78. The sequence continues at coordinate 611,295 of NZ_JALJRE010000002.1, forward strand.
CAAACGCATTCGACACCGAAATCACAGAGACGGCCGAGGCGCTGATCGGACCGTGGCGCCAGCCGCGTCAGATGCTGCAGGCGCAAACTTACGACGCGCACGCGTCCATCCATGACGATGCGACTGCGCAAAAGCTCGGCTTCAAGGGCGGCACCATCGAGGGGCCGACGCATTTCAGCCAGTTCGCGCCGCTCGGCGAGCGCCTGTGGGGACGCGCCTGGTTCGAGAGCGGTTGCCTCTCCGCGCACTATCGCAGCGTCTGCTACGAAGGCGAGGAGGTGCAGGCGATCCTGTCGAAGCCGCTGCCCGGCACAAGCCAGTGTCAAATCCAGATGGTCAAGCGTGACGGCACCGAAGTGCTGCGCGGCACCGCCTCGCTCGGTGATCCGTCAGTGCCGACCGCCCTCGAGACGCGTCTGGCCGAACTCAAGCCGCTCGCCGATCCCGTGATCCTTCGCGACGTGAAGGTGGCGCAAACGAGCAAGCGGCGGGCGGTGCGGATGGCGTTCGACCAGACCATGGGCGATCTCTATCCATTCTCGCTGCAGCAGAAGCTCGCCGTCATCACCGAGGCCTCGCCATACTATTCGAGCGCCAACGATTCTTCTTCGAATCCTTGGCGCAAGGCCATCATCCCGATGGAGATGCTGAGCGTGCTGTTCCAGTACCGCTCCAAGGAGGATCCGCTCCCGGCCAAGGGTCCGGCGGTCGGCCTGTTTGCGGATCAGGAGATCAGGCTCATCAAGGGGCCGCTCTTCGTCGACGAAGAATACGAGGTCGAGCGCGAGGTGGTCGCGCTGTCCGGCAGTCGACGCACCGAGAGCGCCTGGATGAGGACGCGCGTGTTCGACAAGGCGGGCACGGTGGTGGCGACCATGCTGCTCAACATGGCGACGCTGAAGGATTCGTATGCACCCTATGAGGACGAGCATCGGCGCCTGTACGGAAGTACTGCCCGCTAGGAAAGCGAGCGCCACCGCCGCTCATCCTTTGAGCAATTGCACGTCGCTAAGCCGTCGCACAGGGAATAAGCAGCCGGTAGTTCTCCTTCTAACTTCCTGACAGCACAGCGAATTTCTTCGGAGATTTCGCTCCCCAGCTATTGTACACAATGGCATGGCGCTTGCAGAACTCCTGGCAAAGAGAGTTCTCGCGGGGCCTGCGTCATGTTGAACTCAGCCAAGCCGACACTGGGCGTCATCAGCGCCGAGCCCGAGCCGATCAAGCTCGACTGGCCCGCCACCGCGCTTCTCATCATCGACATGCAGCGCGACTTCATGGAGCCCGGCGGCTTCGGCGAGACGCTCGGCAACGACGTCAGCCAGCTCGCGCGCGCGGTCAAGCCGATCGGTGCCGTGCTGAAGGCGGCGCGCGACGCCGGCATGCTGGTGATCCACACCCGCGAGGGCCATCTGCCCGATCTGTCGGACGCGCCGCCGGCGAAAGTCGAGCGCGGTGCGCCGTCCCTGCGCATCGGCGATCCCGGCCCGATGGGCCGCATCCTCATTCGCGGCGAGGCCGGCCACGACATCATCCCGGAGCTTTATCCGCTCGACAGCGAGGTCGTGATCGACAAGCCCGGCAAGGGTGCGTTCTACGCCACCGAGCTGACGGACGTGCTGGAGAAATACGGTATCGAGAATTTGCTGGTGTGCGGCGTCACAACGGAAGTGTGCGTCAACACCACCGTGCGCGAGGCCAATGACCGCGGCTACCGCTGCGTCGTCATCTCGGACGGCTGCGCATCCTACTTTCCCGAGTTTCACGAAATGGGCCTGAAGATGATCAAGGCCCAGGGCGGCATCTTCGGCTGGGTCGCGAGCTCAGCTGCGGTACTGGAGGCGATGAAGACTTCGGACATTTCAGCTTAGGGGCATCACCATGAGCACAGGTATGACGGGGACGGCAGGCAAATCTGATCTGAGCAAGTCCGAGTTCAAGCCGGCACTTTGGACACCGGGCGACTGGAACGCGTTTTTCGGCTTCGGTACCAACATCCTCGTCAACATGCTGGTGCTCACGGGCCTGTTGCGCTTTGTGTTGAAGATGCCGGACAGTCTGGTGTTCGGCCGCATCCTGCCCGCGCTCGGGCTGATGATGTGCCTCTCCACCTTCTATTATGCCTTTCTCGCTTATCGTCTCGCGCAGAAGACCGGCCGCAACGACGTCTGCGCGCTGCCCTCGGGCGTCAGCGTGCCGCACATGTTCATCGTCACCTTCGTGATCATGCTGCCGATCACGCTCAAGACCGGCGATCCGCTGAAGGGCTGGTCCGCCGGCCTCGTCTGGGTGTTCTTCCAGAGCTTTATCCTGATGATCGGCGGCTTCATCGCGCCGTTCATCCGAAAGATCACGCCGCGCGCGGCGCTGCTCGGCACGCTCGCCGGCGTCTCCGTCACCTTCATCTCGATGCGCCCGGCGCTGGAGATGTACATGACGCCGCAGATCGGTCTGGTCTGCTTCGCCATCATTCTGGTGAGCTGGTTCGGCGGCGTGAAATATTGGCGCGGCATTCCGGCGGGCCTCGTCGCCATCGCGGTCGGCATGATCATCGCCTGGGGCTCGAACCTGTTCGGCCTCGGTCTCGGCGGATTGAGCATCGCCGGCGTCGGCGCAGCTTTTGCCAATTTCGGCTTCTCGGTGCCGATCCCGGCGGTGGGCCACGTGTTCTCCGGCTTCGAATTCCTCGGCGTCATCCTGGTCACGGCCATTCCGTTCGGCATCTACGACCTCGTCGAGGCCATGGACAATGTCGAGAGCGCGGAAGCCGCCGGCGACGAATATCCGACCACGCGCGTGCTCACTGCCGACGGAATCGTCAGCCTGATCGGCTGCCTGATGGGCAACCCCTTCATCAACGCGGTCTATATCGGCCATCCCGGCTGGAAGGCGATGGGCGGCCGCATCGGCTATTCGGCTGCGACCGGCATCATGGTGGTCGTGCTGGCCTGGTTCGGCATCATCTCGGTGCTGCTGGCGCTGGTGCCGGTGGTCGCGATCTCGCCGATCCTGCTCTATATCGGCATGCTGATCGGCGCGCAGGCGTTCCAGACCACGCCGGTCAAGCATGCGCCCGCGATCGTGCTGGCGCTGACGCCGCATCTGGCCGCCTGGGCCAAGCTCCAGATCGACACGATGCTGGGCTCGACCATGAATGCGGCGGCGACCGTCGGCGGCATGGCCGCCGACAAGGCCGACGCGGTCAAGCTGGCTGCGATCGCCGCGCTGCCGCAGCAGGGCGTGTTCTATCACGGGTTAGAGGTGATGGGCGGAGGCTCCATTCTCGGCGGCCTCATCCTGGGTGCGATCGGCGTCTTCATCATCGAGCGCGATTTCGAGAAGGCTTCGGCGTTTGCGCTGGTTGGTGCGGTTCTCACCTACTTTGGCTTCATGCACGGCGAAGCCGTCGGCATCGGTGGCGGCTTTGGCGTGACGCCGGCCGTGGCGTTCGCCTACGCGGTGATGGCCGCCGGTCTGTTCGCGGCCAGCAGGCTCGGCGCCAGCGAGCCCTACGTTGCGCATCCGGAGATGCACGCGGCACCGGCGGAGTAGGCAGGCAAAAACGACGCGGCCGAGCGACATGTAACGCCCGGCCGTTTCATTTCAGCCGCCCTTCACAGCTCCAGCCGTGAGCCCGGCAACGATCTGGCGCTGGGCAAATACCGTCAGCAGCAGCACCGGCAGGGTGACGATCAGCGCCGCAGCCGCCAGCGGCCCCCAGCTCAGCTGGTCGAACGAGATCATGTTGTAGACCGCGACGGGCAGGGTGCGCGTCTCGCGCCCGGCCAGCACGATGCCGAACACGAAGTTGTTCCAGGAGAAGATCACGGCCAGGATGAAGGCGACCGCGATGCCGGGCTTTGCGATCGGCAGCGCGACATGGCGAAACACCTGCCAGCGCGTGGCACCGTCGATGAGGGCGGCTTCCTCCAGTTCCATCGGCGTCGTCTCGAAATAGCCGATCATGATCCAGATCACGATCGGGACCGTCACGACGAGGTGGATGATGATCTGCGGCACCAGCGTGCCGAGCAATCCCAGCCATTGAAACAGCAGGAACAGCGGAATCAGGTAGGACAGGCCGGGCGTAATGCGGGCGATGAGGATCACGATCGCGGATTTGTGCGCGGCCATGCGCGCGATGCCGTAGCCGGCGGGGACGCCGACCAGCAGAGCCAGCGCGGTCGCGCTGCCGGTCACGATCAGGCTGTTGACGAAATAGGTCAGGAAACGGTTGGACGCCAGCACGTCGGCATAGTTCTTCCAGGCGATGCGCTCCGGGAAGAACACCGGCGGGTAGGCGGCATTGTCGACCTCGAATTTGAGCGAGAGCGACGCCATCCAGAGGAAGAACAGGATCGCCGGCGACACGATGACGAACACCGAGAGCCAGAGGCCGATCCTGCCCATGACCTGGCGCAGGTTGATCTGTCGTAGATTGGTCTGGCTTGGGTTCATGCGCCGCTCGAGATCTCGGTCCACAGCATGCGCTGACGGGCGTACAGCATCACCGCCGCAAGCAGGACAATCAGCAGGAAGAACACGACCGCGATCGCCGAGCCGTAGCCGAGGTCATAATAAGTGAAAGCGACGCTGTAGAGGTAGATGTTGATCGTCTCCGAGGCCGAGCCCGGCCCTCCTTGCGTGATCGCGAAGATGATATCGAAGCTTTTCACCGCGTCGATCATGCGGATCATGCCGGCGATGAACAGGAACGGCATGATCAGCGGCAACGTGATGAAACGAAACACCTGCCAGAAGCTGGCGCCGTCGATCTGCGCGCTCTCATAGGGCTCGGTCGGAATTGCGGCGAGGCCGCCGAGCACGATCAGCATGACCAGCGGCGTCCACTGCCAGGTCTCGACCAGCACGAGTGAGGGAATCACGGTTGCAGGGTGGAAGACCCAGAGCTGTGCGGGGAGTCCGACCAGCGACAGCAGGTAATTCAGGATGCCGAGCTGGGGATGGAACATCATGGTCCAGACCAGCGCGATCGCGACGGGCGTTGCCATCATCGGCATGATGAAGATGCCGCGCAGGAAGCCGCGGCCGGCGAATTTCTGGTGAAACACCACGGCGGCAAGCGTGCCGAGGATCAGGGGCAGCAACACCGACAGGACGGTGTAAACCATGGTGTGGCCCACCGCCTCGAGGAAGCGCGGATCGCTCGTCAGCCGCAGATAGTTGGAGAGTCCAACGAAGGTGGTGGGCGAGCCGACCTTCCACTCGTTCAGGCTCATCCAGATCGTGAAGACCCACGGGAATATAATGATGGTGAGCACGACGACCAGCGCCGGTACCACGAACGGCCAGTAGGACGGCGGCCGCAACTCCTTCTCCGGCGCGGCATCAGACTGTGCCGCGGCCGGAGCCGATTGTGTCAATGCGCTCACGCCTTTTCGCTACGCTCCAGGATCGGCCGGTACTGCTCGTGCGCCTTCTTCAGCTCGGTCGCAGGATCGGCGCCGGCCAGTGTCGCGGTGATGGCAGCACCGACGAGATCGCGGAATTCGGCGACCGGAATCACGACAGGCAGGCCGAGCTTGCTGATCTTGGCAGAATCGATCACCGATTGCAGCCATTCCTTGGGCATTTTCACGCCCTGCTGGACTGCGGGATCGCCAAGGATCGAGTTGCGGAACGGCACGCCGCCGCCGGCTTGCAACAGCCGCGCGCCCTGCTGCTTCGAGACCGCCCACTGGCAGAGCAGATAGGCGGCTTCCTTGTTCTTGCTCGCCGCCGCAATGCCGAGGCCGTCGCCATAAGTGGCCGAATATTGTCCCTTCGGTCCGGCCGGGACGACGGTATATCCGACCTTGCCGACGACGCGCGAGGCGGCCGGATCCTCCAGCGGCGGCGCCCAGCCGACGCCGTCGATCCACATCGCCGAGCGTCCTTGCGTGAACGAGGCCATCGACTCCATCCAGTTGAAGCCGGCCACGCCGGGCGGAGCGACTTTCGTCAGCAGCGTCTGATAGAGCTTCGTTGCCGCAATCGCTTCCGGACCGTCGGTCAGGATGTTGCCCTTGGCGTCGAGGAATTCGCCGCCATAGTCGAGGAAGAAGTTGGTCCACAACGTCATGTTGGCGTTGCGCAGGCCGCGTCCGACGAAGCCGTAGGTGCCTTCCTTGGTATCCGTGAGCTTCTCGGCGGCCGCAACCATCTCGTCGAGCGTCTTGGGGATTGCGACGCCCTTCTTCTGAAACAGCTCCTTGTTGTAGTAGAGGATGAAATAGTCGACCGACCAGGGCAGCGACAGCATCTGGCCCTTGTCGTTCTTGGCGTATTGCAGGCCCGCGGCCGAGAAATCGCTCTCGACGAGATCGGGCGCGGTCAGCGTCGGGTCTTTCATGTAGGGCGTTAAGTCGGCGAGCCAGCCGCCCTTTTCAAACTGCCGCTTCTGCACGTGATAGCTGAGATGGATGACGTCGAAGCTCGGCCGGCCGGAGGTCAGCTCGATCACCACCTTCTGGCGCTGCTGCTGCTCGGGAATCTGCTCGGATTCCACCTGGATGCCGGTGAGCTCGGTAAATTCCTTGATGTACTTTTGCAGATTGTCGCCGCGCGGGCCCTTGGCGAGGATGACCTCCAGCTTGGTCCCGGCGTATTTCTTCCAATTGACCTCGGCGTGCGCCGGCATTCCGGTCAGGCTGAGTGCGCCCGCCGCCGCGGTGCCCTTCAAGAGCGTACGACGTGATATGTTGTGGTTGGTCACTTCAAATCCTCCCTTTGTTCATTCTCTTTGGGAGGGATACTAGCGACCGTGCCGCGTCTGCCTAGTCCTAATCTACGATCAGGGGCGAACGGCCGGTGTCTCCATTGGCAGGCCGCGCGCCCGCGACATCAGGTAAAGCTCGAGCGCGACCAGCTCGGGCGAGCCGTAATCATAGGCCTGGGCGCGAACGCCGGTCATGCAACTGCGCAACCGGCGCTCGATCGACCCCAGTGTCTGCCACTCCAGGCGGTAAAGCGGATAGCCGGTCGGCTGCGCTTGCGTGATCGGCGCGCCCGCGAGGCGCTTGTCGAAATTGTGGTCGTGGCAATTGGCGCAGGCGAGGTTTAGCTGGCCCTCGCGCTGCATGAAAAGGTCGCGGCCCTGTTCGAGGAAGGGCTTGAGCTCCGGATCGCCGCCGGCCGTGATCGGAACGCCGCGGGACTGGTGGGCGACAAAGGCGGACAGCGCCAGCAGGTCGCGGCTCTCGTAGGACAGCGGTGTCGCTTTCTGATGATTGCCCCGGCAGAGGTTGATGCGCTGATCGAGCGTGACGGGACGCGCTAGCGTCTTGTCGAGGGCGGGATAGCGCGCTGCGACGCCTTTCATGCTGCTCCGGGCATCGCCATGGCAATCCGCACAGGCTTTCTCCGCGCTGCCGGTCTTCTTCGTCCAGAGCGCCTCGCCGTCGAGCACGAACAACATGCCCGGATTGGACGTGTCGTCATCCTGCATCGCGCGGCTGTCCCGACCCATGAAGGAATAGCCGGAGCGGCGCTCGTCCGGCGGAATCTCGCCGGCGAGCAGGGCGGAGTTCGTGGCGAGAAGCGCCGCCGCCGCTATCGCGCGCCAGAAAATCATTCGACCGTGATCGATGCCGATGCGCTGGACGAATAGCCGTTGTCGCCGGTCCACTCGAACTCGAACTTGCCGCTTTCTTTCGCAACCGTGAAGAACGACAGATATGGATTCGCCGCGATTGCCGGGAAGAGGTCGGCGCTGAAGATCTCGGTGCCGTTGTAGCGGCAGGTGAAGCTCGTGACGATGTCGCGTGGTACCAGCGCGCCGTCCGCGGTGTGACGGAAGCCGGTTTCCATGATGTGGGAGGTCAGCGTGCGGATCTCGATGATGTCGCCGCGTCTGGCCTTCGCCGGAACGTTGATGAGCGCGGTCATCAGTTCATCTCCTCGGTGCAGGCGGCGAGCGTCACGACGACGTCGGCGGCAACCTGCCAGAAAGTGTCATCGGAGAGGCGTGCGATCGCGATCACCCTCTGGGTGTCGGCGAGCCGGATCCTCGTCGAAACCTGGGCGCGGCCGGCCGAAAGGCCGAGATGGAAATTGCCGATGTTCGGCTGCGGGTTCTTCTCGTTGAAAACGTGGATGCTCTTGACGTAATCATCCGCGGTCATCGGGCTGGCGACGCTCACGGTCATCGGCACCGTGTTGCCGTTCTCGACCAGCGGTGGAATGTCGAGCTTCACCTTGCCGGTTCGTACAGCGGCTTCGCCGACGATGTTGCGTACCGCGGCGGTGAGCATCGCTGGTGTCGCTTGAAGCGGCTGCAGCGTGACGATCGGAATCGCCCCGGCGGCCGTCACGCCTCCGGCAAGGCCCAGGAATCGTCGTCGCGTGGTCGGCATGAACCTAGTCCCGAAGCGTTGCAAGAAAGGCCACGATGTCCTCGATCTCGGCGGCCGACAATATCGGTTTGCCGACAAAATTGCGCCCGACCCGCACGAGCCCGCCATTGCGATAATAGGACGGCATGATGGTCTGTGGGTTGAAGCGCGCCGCATCGACCAGCCGAAGCCGCAACTGGCTCGCCGACCAGCGGTTCCCGGTCCCCCTAAGGTCGGGCGCGAGGTCACCCTGGAACCGCGTTTCCGGGAAGGGGCCGGAATGGCAGAGGATGCAGGTCGTGGTGCGCGCGAGCACCAGCGCGCGGCCGCGCGCGGTATCGCCGGGCGCGCCGGTGAGCGATTGGCCAATTCCGTCGCCGGTGATCCTGTAGGGCACGAGGTCTTGTGCTTCTGCACCAGAGGCAAGAGTGGCGGCGACCAGCGTTGCGATATGGAGAGATGTCCTAGCCAAAGGTATCCGCCGTGATGGTTTGAAACCAGCGCTCGGCCTCGGCTGCCTCGCGGGCGCGCAGTTCTCGCGGGGCGTCGACCGGGCTGGTCGCGCCGCCCTCGACCTCGGCAAAGATATCGCCTTTGGGCTGGTAATTGCCGGCCAGCGAAAAGCCGTAACCGGGCGCGACGGTGTTGTAGCAGACGCCGGTCAGCCGCGGCGCCTCTGGCGTGCGACCCGCGAGCAGACTGACGATGGCAGCGGCGCAGGCCTTGCCCTGCGCGCTTGCGGCTGACGCCGATTTGGGAATGCCGCCGCCGAGACAGGCATCGCCGACGACATGGATGTTTGGGACGAGCTTCGACTCGAAAGTCGCAGGGTCGATCGGGCACCAGCCGGTCGCATCCGCAGCGCCGGCGATCCCGGCGATGAGGCCGGCGCGCTGCGGCGGGATGACGTTGGCGACGTCAGGGGTGTAGTTGCCGAACTCGGTGACGATGGTCTTGGTCGAAGCGTCAACCGAAGTCACGCGGCCGCCTTGCGACAGCGCGATGCGCTCGATCATGTCGCCGTAGAGCTCCTTCCACGCCCTCTCGAATAGCCGCTGCTGGGAGAAAGTGTCCTTGGCATCCAAGACCAGCACCTTCGAGCGCGGCTTGTTGATCTTCAGGTAATGCGCGATCAGGCTGGCGCGCTCGTAAGGCGCAGGCGGACAGCGCGAGGGATTGGCGGGGATCGTAATGGCAACCGTGCCGCCGTCCGGCATTGCCTCCAACTGCTTGCGCAGTAAAAGCGTCTGAGCGCCGGCCTTCCAGGCGTGCGGCATCTTTTCCGCCGCGGCCTCGTCGTAGCCGGGCAGGGCTTCGAAGTGGAAGTCGATGCCGGGGGAGAGCACAAGACGGTCGTAGGGCAGCGCAACACCATCGGCCGTCAAGATGCTGCGCCGCTGCGTCTCGATCGTGGTCACGGCCTGGCCGATCACGGTGACGCCCTGGGCCGCGAGCTTGTCGTAGCCAAACTGCTGCGCGTCGATGTCGCGCAGGCCCGCAATCACCTCGTTGCTGAAGGGGCAGGAAGTGAAGACTGCATTGGGCTCAATCAGGATGACCTGCAGGTTTCCCTGCGCACGCTTCAGCGCGCGAGCGCAGGCCGCGCCGCCAAAGCCGCCGCCGACCACGACGACGCGGCCTGCGGACTGCGCACGCAGGATCGAAGGTACGGCGAACGATGTGGCCGCGGCGGTGATGCCGAGGACGGCATTCCGCCGTGTCACCGGCGCATTCATGGGCCTCATCCGGAAAATGCCGCGGCGGCCGTCGTGGCCGCCGCGGCGTCTCTTAGGCGAAGGTGATGTTCTGGTCGCGCAACGGCACAGAGCGGATGCGCTTGCCGGTCGCGGCGAAGTACGCATTGAGCACCGCCGGCGCCGCGACGCCAATGGTCGGCTCGCCGACACCGCCCCAGAACCCGCCGCTCGGCACCATCACCGCTTCCACCTTCGGCATCTCGTTGATGCGCATCGAGTTGTAGGTGTCGAAGTTGGTTTGCTCGATTTTGCCGTCCTTGACGGTGCAGCCGCCGTAGAACAGTGCGGAGAGGCCGTAGACGAAGGAGCCGGCGATCTGCCGCTCCACCTGCGCCGGATTGACGACGTAGCCTGGATCGGTGGAGGCGACGATGCGATGCACCTTGATCTTGTTGCCGTCGGTCACCGAGATTTCGGCGGCACCGGCGACATAGCTTCCATAGCCCATGACCTGCGCGATGCCGCGATAGACGCCCTGCGGCGCCGGCGTGGTCCAGCCGATCTTTTCGGCCACGGCATTGAGCACCGCCAGATGCTTGGGATGTTTGCCCATCAGCTTGCGGCGGAATTCGAGCGGGTCCTGCCCTGCGGCCTGGGCCAGTTCGTCCATGAAGCATTCCATGTAGATCGCGTTGTGATTGACGTTGACGCCGCGCCAGAAGCCGGGCGGAACGTGCGGATTGCGCATCGCATGCTCGATCAGGAGGTTCGGCACCGAATAGCCGAACGCGGCCTCGCCGGATTGGGCGACGCCCTGGAATGCAGCCGGATCCATGCCGTTCTGCAGCGCTTCGGGGCGGAGCGAGAACAGGATCGACTGTCCGGACAGGCGGTAGTGCAGCGCGACCAGATTATTGTCGGCATCGAACGCGCCGGTCATCTTGCACTGGGTGATCGGATGATACCTGCCGTGCGCCATGTCCTCTTCGCGTGACCACAACAGCTTGATCGGCGTGCCCGGCATCTGCTTGGCGATTATGACCGCCTGGCGGACATAGTCGGTCTGGCCGCGCCGGCCGAAGCCGCCGCCGGGCATCACCTTGTGCACGTCGCACTTCTCGGCCGGCAGGCCGGACGCCTCCAGCACCGCCGCGAAGGCGGCCTCGCCATTCTGCGTGCCGCACCAGGCCTCGCACTTGTCTGCCGTGTAGAGCACGGTGGCGTTCATCGGCTCCATCGTGGCATGGTTCTGGTAGGGGTAGCTGTAGACGGCGTCGATCTTCCTGGCTGCGCCGGCAATCGCGGCCTTGGCGTCGCCGTTCTTGTTGCCGACATAGGCCGGCTGGCCGTTGTCGAGGCCCTCGGCCAGCCATTTTGCAATGGACTCGCTCGAGACCTTGGCGTTGTCGCCCTCGTCCCAGACGATCGGCAGCGCTTCCAGCGCGGTCTTGGCGTGCCACCAGGTGTCGGCAACGACCGCGACCGCGGTATCGCCGACCTTGACGACCTGCTTGACGCCTTTCATGCCGGCGATCTTGGCTTCGTCAAAGCTCTTCAGCTTGCCGCCGAACACCGGGCAGTCCTTGATCGCGGCGTTCAGCATGCCCGGCAGCTTGACGTCGATGCCGTAGATCATGGCGCCGGTGGTCTTGTCGGCGGTGTCGAGCCGCCTCACGCCTTTGCCGATCAGCTTCCAGTCCTTCGGATCCTTCAGCTTGACGTCGGACGGTGGCGTCAGCTTGGCTGCGGCCTCGGCCACCTTGCCGTAGGTGGTGGTCTTGCCGGATGGCGCATGGGTGATGACGCTGTTCGCGGCGGTGCATTCGGACGCCGGGACTTTCCACGCATCGGCGGCGGCCTGGATCAGCATCAGGCGCGCGGTGGCGCCGCCCTTGCGGACATAGTCGTGCGAAGAGCGGATGCCGCGGCTGCCGCCGGTCGAGAAATCGCCCCAGACGCGCTTGCGGGCAACGCTCTGGCCCGGTGTCGGATATTCGGTCGAGACCTTCGACCAGTCGCATTCGAGTTCCTCGGCGACGAGCTGGGCGAGGCCGGTGAGCGAGCCCTGGCCCATCTCGGAGCGGGCGATGCGGATCACGACGGCATCGTCGGGCCTGACCACGACCCAGGCGCCGATCTCGGGCGAGCCGTCGGCCGCGCGCACCACGGCGGGGCCGCCGAACGGGAGATCGAGGCCGATCGCAAGGCCGGTGCCGACCGCGGCGGTGCCGATGACGAAGGCACGGCGGTTCATCTTGGGAGAGACGTGCTTGTTCATGGGGCGGCTACTTACGCGCTTGCGATCATGTGGATCGCTTCGCGCACCTGTTGGAAGGTGCCGCAGCGGCAGATATTGGTGATGGCCTCGTCGATATCGGCGTCGGTCGGTTTCGGTCTTTCGATCAGCAGCGCCGCCACCGCCATGATCATGCCGCTCTGGCAATAGCCGCATTGCGGAACGTCCTGGGCGATCCAGGCTTCTTGCACCTTGTGCAGCGAGCTGCCGGACGCCAGTCCCTCGATCGTGGTGATCTTCTTGCCCTCGGCCTCAGCGACCGAGATCCCGCAGGAACGCGTGGCGACACCGTCCATGTGAACGGTGCAGGCGCCGCATTGTGCGATGCCGCAGCCATATTTGGTGCCGGTCAGGCCGGCATTCTCGCGGATCGCCCAGAGCAGCGGCGTATCTGGCTCGACATCGAGTGTGAAGGTTTTTCCGTTGATTGTTAGGTTTGCCATCGCAGTCCCCTGATTGGCCCAATCCACCGATTGAACTCAGGGGCGCAATGTGTCGGGCAAATTGGAACTGTTCAAATCAAGAGTCCGCGGGGTGTCGTCGATGATTTTCGCGCTCGCAGGATGATTAAGGGGCGGGCGGTGTTGCGTCCGCCTGTTTTGCGCGAAAACCTCCGCCCCGGGGTCCGCACCCGAGGCCATTCGCCGCGTCCCTTGTACGCCTGCGCACAGCCTCGGACGACGTCTCCTGCTTTGGCGCGCCAGCCACCATGGAACAATCGGCAACAGTTTGTCCCTTTTGCCGGGATGCAAGACCAAGATGCTCTGCTACACTGGGGCGAAGCCAGAAGGGGTTCCATGAACGTACCGAAGCCTTGCAACGTGCTGATGCTCTATCCGCTCTTCACGGCGGAGTCCTTCTGGAGTTTTGGCGAATCCTGCGAACTGATGGGCGTGAAACGCCCCGCTGCTCCTCTCGGCCTGATCACCGTTGCCGCGATGCTGCCGGCCAACTGGACGGTGCGCCTCATCGACTGCAACACGCAGCCTTTCTGCGACGACGATCTCGCCTGGGCCGACGTCGTCTTCACCGGCGGAATGTTGCCGCAGCAGGCCGACACGTTGCGCCTGATCGACGTATGCCGCGCGGCGGGCAAGCCGGTGGTGGTCGGCGGCCCTGATCCCACCTCCAGCCCCCATGTCTACGAGCGAGCCGACTTCCGGGTGCTCGGCGAGGCCGAAAGCGTCATCGACGAATTCATCGCGGCCTGGGACAGCGGCGCACGCGCCGGCGTCTTCACCGCGCCGAAATTCCAGGCCGACGTCACCTCGACGCCGGTGCCGCGCTTCGACCTGCTCAAATTCGAGGACTATCTCTACCTCGGTGTGCAGTATTCGCGCGGCTGCCCTTTCACCTGCGAGTTCTGCGACATCATCGAGCTCTATGGGCGCGTGCCGCGCACCAAGACGAATGAGCAGATGCTCATCGAGCTCGATAGGCTCTACAATATGGGCTATCGCGGCCATCTCGACTTCGTCGACGACAATTTCATCGGCAACAAGAAGTCGCTCCGGCTGTTCCTGCCCCAGCTCGCCGAATGGCAGCGCGCGCACGGCTATCCCTTCGAATTGTCCACCGAGGCCTCGGTCAATCTCGCCGACGATCCTGAATTGCTCGACCTGATGGGGGCGGCCAATTTCTTCGCTGTCTTCGTCGGCATCGAAAGTCCGGATCCCGCAACCCTGGTCGCGATGCGCAAGAAACAGAACACGCGGCGCAACATCGCCGAGAGCATCCACAAGATCTACGCCGCCGGCATGCTTGTCACCGCGGGCTTCATCGTCGGCTTCGACAACGAGAAGGTCTCGATGGCGGAGGCCATGGTCGATTTCATCGAGGAGGCCGCCATCCCGGTTGCCATGATCGGGCTGCTCTACGCGTTGCCGAACACGCAGCTCACGCGGCGCCTTGCAAAGGAAGGCCGATTGCACGCGGACCACGATCTGGCATCGACGACGGGCGGCGATCAGTGCACCGGCGGCATCAACTTCGATCCGGTGCGGCCGCTCCGCGATATCCTGATGGACTACAAGACCGTGCTCGAGCGTGTCTACAGCCCGGCCGCCTATGCGGGCCGCGTCGACAAGTTGATGACGCTGCTCGACCGGTCCAGGCAGCGCCACGAGCTTGCCGAAGGCGACATCCGCGCCAGGGTCGGGGCGATGGAGACCGTTCATCGCGTGGTCACCTCCATCCCCGACGGGCGCCCGCTTTGGCAAACCTTCATGAACTGCGCCAAGCGCGACACGTCATCGGCGCGGATCGCGGTACAGATGATCGCGGCCTATGCGCATCTCGGACCGTTCTCGCGCAAGGTCATCGATGCCATCGACGTGCGCCTGGCTGCGCTCGACGACGAGACGGTCATCGCGGCAGCGGCGACGGTCGACGCGACAGCCGCGCGGCATCTGGCCTGAGGGTCTTACTTCACCGCGAGCCGCAACAAGCTCATGACGCTGCCGAGCGCGGCAAAGCCGGCGCCGAGCGCCAGTGCCACCGTTGCGCCCTGGTGTCCGGCGAGAGCAAAACAGGCCGCGGCGAGCGCGGCTCCCGTCGTCTGTCCGGTCAGGCGCGCGGTCGCGACGATTCCGGAGGCGCTGCCGCTGCGGTGCGGCGGTGCGCTCGACATCACCGCCTTCATGTTCGGCGCCTGGAAGAAGCCGAACCCCATGCCGCAGATCACCATCCGCCAGATGATGTCGGGGATGGCGGGATTGGCCGGAAGCATCGCGAGCAGCGCCATGCCGAGGCCGAGCAGCACAAGGCCGATGCCGCCCAGCAATCCGACGGCATGGCGATCGGAGAGGCGCCCCGCGATCGGCGCCATGATGCCGACCACCAGCGGCCATGGCGTCATGAAGAATCCGGTCTCGACCTGCGAGCGTCCCAGCACGTCCTCGAAATAGAACGGCAGCGAGACGAAGGCGAGGCCCTGCACGGCGAAGGAGCACACCGCCGTCGCCGCCGACAGCGCGAACATCGGGCGGCTGAACAGGTCGATCGGCAGCATCGGTGCGGGATGGTCGGCGTGCCGGCGCGTCAGGATGAAGCCGAGCGCGAGGGCCGTGACCAGCTCGACGCCGACGACCACCGGCGACAGATTGTGCGCGGCGCTGCCGATGCCCGTGATGAACAGCCCGAGGCAGGCCGACGCCAGCACCGCGCCGAGAAAATCAAAGCCGTGATCGGCGCGCGGCGTCTTCGGCAGCATCGCAAAGCCGATGCCGATCGCGACGAGGCCGAACGGGATGTTGACGGCGAACAGCCACGGCCACGGCCCGAGCGCCAGGATGGCCGAGGCGATCGAGGGACCGAAGGTGAAGGCGGTCGCGACCACCAGCGCGTTGTGGCCGAAGCCGCGGCCCAGCATCCGGCCGGGATAGACGAAACGCACCAGCGCGGTGTTCACGCTCATGATGCCGCTGGCGCCGAGCCCTTGCAGGGTACGGGCGACCAGCAGGCTGTCCAGCGACCACGCCACCGCGCAGAACAGCGAGGCGATGGTGAAGAGGATCAGGCCGCCGAGATAGATGCGCTGGTGCCCGACGATCTCGCCGAGCGCACCGAGCGGCAGCAGCGTCGCCACCAGCGCGATCTGGTAGACGTTGACGACCCAGACCGACTGCTCCGGCGTGACATGCAGATCGGCGGCAATGGCGGGCAGAGCGATGTTGGCGATCGCGGTGTCGAGCGAAGCCATCGCCAGCGCGGTGAAGATCGCGGCAATGGCCCAGCGCCGCTGCGCAGCGGGCAGGCCGTCGGACACGGTGTGGTCGGGCTCGCGCGCGGCGGCAGGTAACGTGATTGTCATTGCCTTGTTATCATGGACTTGCGCGTTGTTTCGGCGGCGTGGCTGAACGGGACTTTCGGCATGTACTACGCCAAAGGCCGCTTCCACAGGCATATGCTTGCATGCTGTGTATGCGCGAAGGCTGGGCGAAGCCGCCGTGCTCCGGCGTATGATCGTTCTGCTGCTGCAATTTGAGGGGACCGCCATGCAACTCGTCGTTTTGCCCGGTGACGGCATCGGACCGGAGATCACGACCGCGACATCGGGCGTGCTGCGCGCGGCCTCCGAGCGCTTCCAGCTCAATCTGCGGCTGGAGGAGCACGCGGTCGGGCATGCGAGCCTGCAGCAGTTCGGCACGACGGTGCGCCCCGAACTGCTCGACATCGTCCGCGCCGCCGACGGCCTGATCCTCGGCCCGACCGCGACCTTCGACTTCAAGGACGAGGCGCATGGCGAGATCAATCCGTCGCGTCACTTCCGCAAGAGCCTCGACCTCTACGCCAATGTCAGGCCCGCACGCACCTATGCGGGGCGGCCCGGCCGGTGTGGGGATTTCGATCTCGTCGTGGTGCGCGAGAACACCGAAGGCTTCTATGCCGACCGCAACATGGAGCAGGGCAATGGCGAAATGCTGGTCACGCCTGATGTGGTGATCTCGCTGCGCCGGATCACGCGCCTATGCTGCGAACGCATCGCGCACGCCGCCTGCCGTCTGGCGATGAAGCGGCGCAAGCATCTCACCATCGTGCACAAGGCCAACGTGCTCAAGATCGGCGACGGGATGTTTCTCGACATCTGCCGCGAGGCGGCGAAAGCTTATGCCGGCCTCGCGGTCGATGACATCCTCGTCGACGCCATGATGGCGCATGTGGTGCGCAACCCGGATCGGTTCGACGTCATCGTCGCCACCAACATGTTCGGCGATATCCTGTCCGATCTCACGGCGGAGCTGTCGGGAAGTCTCGGCCTCGGCGGCTCGCTCAATGTCGGCGACCGCCATGCTATGGCGCAGGCGGCGCACGGTTCGGCGCCTGATATCGCGGGGCAGGACGTCGCCAATCCGGTCTCGTTGATCCTGTCGACGGCCTTGCTGCTCGCCTGGCACGGCGAGACGAGCGGCGCCGTCCGCTACGAGGAAGCCGCGCGTGCGATCGAGGCGGCGGTGGCGAAAGCGATCGGCGAGGGCAGGGCGACGCGCGACGTCGGCGGCAAGCTCGGCACCATCGCGGCGGGCGCCGCGATTGCGGAGATCCTGCAGGCGGAGTGAGTTGTTCGTGCGGGCCTTTGCGCTTTTTTCTCAGGGTCCAAAACTAAAACGTCGAAAAACAACCCCATGCACAGTAGAAGGTCCCTTGAAGGTTAAGGGTTTTTCGAGTCGCGCCGCGGTGACATTCGCTGCCGCGATCAAGTTGACCCGTCGGGCAAAACACTGGCAGAATGCTATCGTGACAGAGGCCCGGGCGAAGACCAGACCGCGTGTGCATGAATGCGCGATGTGCCCGCTCCCAGATGGGGCAGACCTGTGCAGCCGGCTCCGGCATTTCGCCTCCGACTCGTCGCGGTCAAAACAGGTCGGCGATAAAGCGCTGGTTGCGTAAAACCGGAACTAGAACCCTTGGCTTTTTCGATCATGGCTTTTTGGATAGCGGGCGCGGTTGGATTGGTGATCGCCTATCTCTTGGGTTCTACGCCCACGGGCTATCTCGCGGGAAAACTCCTCAAGGGCATTGATATTCGAGCGCATGGCTCCAGATCCACCGGGGCGACGAACGTATTGCGGACCCTGGGCAAGTGGCCGGCGTTGGCGGTGCTTGTCGCCGATGTGTTGAAAGGCGTGGCGGCCATCATCGTTGCCCGCTCCTTCTGTCCCTGGCTCTATACCGAGCTGTCTGCGACCCCGCCGACAGCGTCTGATTTGCAGATATGGGTGTCATGGGCAGTTTGCCTGGCCGGGATTGCAGCGCTGTTTGGGCATAGCCGCTCGATCTGGCTGAACTTTACGGGCGGCAAATCCGCTGCGACCGGGCTGGGTGTGTTGCTGGCGATTTCATGGCCCGTGGGATTGGGGGCTGCAACAGTCTTCGGCGTCGCGCTGAGCATCACCCGGATGGTTTCCGTGAGCTCGATCCTCGCGGCGTTGACGGCAATCGTTCTGGTCTGCGGGTTTGAGCAACCGTGGCCCTATCGGCTGCTGGTGATCGGAGGCGGCATATACGTGATCGTTCGCCACCGCGCCAACATTCAACGGCTATTGGCGGGGACGGAGCCGCGCCTCGGTCAGAGCAGCGCGGATGCGGAAGCGCAAGCCTAGCGCACGCGTGTAGCGGGCCTTCGATAGGGACCGCTTCTGACCGCGGTTACCCCATCCTGGACCGTCGGCGTCCGAGTGATGGACTCAGAATGTTTTCCGTACGCCGCATAATTGATGTAGCCTGATCGCTCAGCCGCCGACGGGTAGTGCCGAACGCCCGTCTATTCTCAGCGGTATCTTGCGGGGTCTATGGTCTTTCGCTCAACGCGGCTTTAGCCGCCTGTTTTTGTTGAGCCCGAAGTAAATCTTGCGCCCCAATTTTCCGAACATTCCCCGACAGGAGGAAGTCACTATGCATTTCTGTATGACAGGGCAATACACCCCAAAATCTCTCAACAGCATCATGGAAAATCCAAAAACCAACCGGTACGAAGCGGCCAAGAACCTCATCGAAGCCGCCGGCGGAAAATTGATATCTATGTACAGCACCTGCGTCTCTAGGTTGGGCTCAGAGCGCGTCAAAGAGCTGAGCCCAACGCCCCTTGATCGACAAGGTATCTTCAGGCGGCGCCGTCGCGACCCTGCGCGTCGCGACGACGTTGACAGGTCGGGCAAAACACCGTCACGATGCTATCGTGGCACCGATGCACGGATGTTCGTTAGGTTCGCGATCGCGTCTGGGATGTCTCGTGGCTGCTCCGCTGGCGATGCCGTTAGTCCGTTTCCTCAGCGCCAGGTCGCTTGCCGCTGCTGACTGGAGACCGGCTTCCTGAGACGGTCCAGCAACCTTCGCGCATCGTCGAGATCAGGCAAATCAATGCCTTCGGTGAATTTACGATAGATCGGCGCCAGCAACTTTCGGGCTTCAGTATCGCGGCCTTCCCCGCTCCACAGGCTGGCCAAGCTATGCGCAGCGCGCAGCTCCCAAAACGTTGCCTTCTGAGTCTGCGCGGATTTCAGCGCTGAGACAAAGCAGTCCTCGGCTCGCCGGCGATCGGTGGGATTTGCGGTGAGCAGGATCGTTCCCTTGAGGCGTTGGGCCTCGGCAGCCCACCAGTGTTCGCCGGACCGCTCGACCTCGCCGATCGCCTGCTCGGCGAAATCGAGTGCGCGTGCATGATTGCCGGCGCGGGCATAGGCCTCCGCGAGACAGGACAGGTTAAACGAACTCTGAAAATTCGCCCCGGTGTCGCGATGTTCCATGAGCGCAGCGTCCATCAGTGAAATTCCCTCCGTGGCCCGACCGCCCGCGACGAGATTGACAGCCTTCAGGATATTGGCGCGGGAAATGTGGTAGGGGCTGCGCTGCTCGGTGGCGATGGCAAATCCCTCTTCGGTCGCGGCGATCGCGGCCTGCAGGTCGCGTGTGTGGAGGAAGAAGCGTGCCGAGGCCAGCAGCGCCGATACCAGGGTAAAGGGATGGAGGCGGCTTCGCGCGTCGCTCACGGCGGCCTCTCTCGTTTCCGTCGCCAGTTTCAGCTTGCCGAGATAAAGGTAAGTAAGGCTGAGCCAGACCAGCGAAAACGTTCGGATATTATTGCCGGCCATAAATGCGACCGGTGTTTCTTCTTCGTAAAGCGAGAGCCCCTTTTCGAGGTGAAGTCTCGCGTCCTCGAACCTGCCGATGTGCAGATAGGCGGTGCCGGCCTCGTAATGACTAACCATCACGCCGGGCGGGTCAACGCGGCGACGAAGGAATGGCTCTGCAAGCTGCAGGAGCTTTGGCGATTCCGACCGGATCAAGTGATAGTTGCACAGGGCACCGAGCGCCCGAAGCGCTTCGATAGGATAGGCGGCTTCATCGAGCAGGGCCCGCGCCTTTGTCAGCGCGGTGGCGACATCGGGCGAGGCAAATCCTCTGGTCATGATAAAGGTGTTGCCAAGCTCGACCTGGATGCGGGCCTCGAATTGCTGACGGGCCGTCTGATCCGTAATGTTCGGCAGCAGCGTCATGGCCTTTTCCAATTGGGCCTCCGCCTCGATGCCGGCCGAACGAGCAAGCGACTTACGGGTGGACTTGAGCCAGTAATCGATGGCCTTGCCGGAGCTTCCCGCCTCGGTGCAGTGATAGGCAAGCACGTCCGGGTTACGTTCCAGCATTTCGGGAAATTGGCGCTCGAAGATCTCGACGATGCGGGTGTGAATCGCGGCGCGCTGGCTTTTGAGCATGGTGCCGTAAGCGGCATCCTGCACCAGCGCGTGCTTGAACGTGTAAACGGCGTGCGGAACGACGCCGCGCTGGTGCACCAGCCCGGAAGCGACCAGCTGCCTGAGCAGCGGCGCGAGCTCGGCATCGCCGAGATTGCAGACCGCCCGTATCTGCGGGTAAGCGAATTCACGTCCGAACGCCGCTCCGGCCTGCACCACCGCGCGCAGCGAGGCGAGCCGGTCCAGCCGGGCGACCAATGAAGCCTGTAGCGTCGTTGGCACGGCGAGAGACGGCAACGACTGCGTAAGCACGTAGCTGCCGTTTTCCTCGCGCATGATGTCGATTTCCAGAACCGACTTCGTCATCTCCTCGATGAATAGCGGCACGCCATCGGTTCGCGCCACGATCTGTTCGAGCAGGATGGGCGGGAAATCCTTGCCGTTCGCGACCTGTCGGATCACTTCGATGTTGTCGTGCCGGCCAAGCCTGTTCAGCGTCATGACCGTCACGTGGGACTGGCCAAGCCACGGCGGGACGAATTCTGGCCGGTAGGTGATAATGAGCAGAACTGGAAGCGTGCGGATGCGTTCGGTCAGGATATCGAACAGTTCCTGCGTGGTCGGGTCAACCCAATGCGCGTCTTCGAGCACGATCAGCACCGGCTTCTCGGCGGCAAGACCGGCGATCTGGCCGACCAACTGCTCCAATAGCAATTCCTTGCGTCGCTGCGGACTGATCGACAGCACGGACGAACCGGTCTGGCACGGAATCGAGAGCAGCTCACCGAAAAGCGCTGTGTCCCTCGCCAAATTTTGCGACGACGGCGCCAGCAACGCTTTGAGTTTATCGAGCTTGGTAGCATCGCTGTCACCGGCCGAAAGACCGGCCGCATGTTCGAGCTGATTAATGACCGGATAAAACGCAGTCTGGACGCGATGGGGCGAGCACTGCAGGCGCAGGCAATGGTGCGGATCCGCCTTGATCTCCTCCCGCAGGGCGAAAACCAAGCGCGACTTGCCGATCCCGGGCTCGCCATAGATCAGGACCAGCCGGCCCTCGCCAGTCTTGATCTGGCTCCAGCGTCGTTGCAACAGCGCGAGCTCTTCCTCGCGGCCGATCAGCCTCACGGGCTCAGCATGCAGCGCTTCGAAGCGGCTGGTTGCCGTGCTTTCCGAAAGCAGTTGCCAGGCCCTGACAGGATCGACGCTCGATTTCAACCCAAGCGATCCGAGATCGCGATAGGTGAACAGCGCGCCGACGAGGCGATGTGTAGTTGCGGAAATCACCAGCGCACCCGGCTCGGTAACCGCCAAGAGACCGGCCGCCAACGGCAGCACGTCACCTATTGCTGCATGGTCGGCAGCAATGCCGATCTCGTTCAGATCGCCGACAATGACGAGGCCGGTCGCAATAGCAACGCGCGCTTGCAACGGCATTTTGGCGTGGAGCCGCAACCCTGCGACTTCCTGGATGACCGCAAGGCCGGCGCGCACTGCGCGCTCCGCATCATCTTCGCGCGCGCACGGGTATCCGAAATAAACGACAACCTTGTCGCCCAAGGATTTGCCGATGAAGCCGTCGTGCCCGGCGATCACTGCCTTGATGCGGTCCTGACAAGCGGACATGAGAAACAGGAGGTCTTCAGGGTCCCGGCCCGATAAATGAGTGCGGGCGCCGATGAGGTCGCAGATCATCACCGAGAGTTGCCGGCGTTCCGGCCGCTCCATCTTGCGCGCCGCTTCGGGTCGATCCGTCGGCTGCGGGGGGGCCGCCGCTTCGCCCCCAGGAAGCGGTTCCCGCTCGCATCGTTCCTCGACCTCGCCCACAAAGCGAAACCCCTTGCGAGGCAGCGTGCGGATCAGGATCTGCCGCTCTCCATCGTCACCTATGGCATGGCGAACCGCGTTAACCTGGCTGCTGAGGGTCGATTCCGAAACGATACGGCCGCTCCAAATCGCAGCCAACAGGTCATCCTTGCTGACCACGCGCTCGCGATTTCGAACGAGATAGAGGAGGAGATCAAAGGTCTGAGGCTCGGCGGCGACCAGCGCAGTCGCACGCCACAATTCCCGGCGGTCCGTATCGAGTAGATACTCCTTGAATGCGTAGATCATTACAATCCCGCCAGCGCCTGCCGTTTCGAAAAACAAAACCAGCAAATTCCCAAGGCAAATCCAAGCATATCCCAAAGACGCCCTCTTGCTCTAGCGCTTATAGGAAGCCCGAAGAGCACAGGAGGCAGCCATGGACGTGTTTTTGACCGCAATCGCGATCTGGATCTCCGCCAATTACGCCCTGCCCGCCAGCCTCAATCACCCGCGCATCGAGCGGGTAGCCTCCGTCGAGATGGCGGGGCTTCGCACCAGGGGCCTGCTGTCGGCGCTTCAGCACGAGACCACTGCACTCCACGAGCAGGAATCATCCTTCGAAAAGAGGCGGGACGTGGTCGCTTTCTATGATGACCGAACCAGGACAATCTACCTTTCGGATAAATGGACCGGCACGACGCCTGCCGAATTGTCCGTTCTCGTGCATGAGATGGTGCATCATCTTCAGAACCAGGCCGGCGCAGCTTACGAATGTCCGGCCGAGCGGGAGAAGCTCGCCTACGAGGCGCAGGATAAGTGGCTGCACCTGTTCGGCCGCGATCTCGAGGCCGAGTTTGGAATCAACGGCCTTGCACTTCTGGTTTCGACCTCTTGCGCCATGGCCATGGGGCTGTACTGAGTTCGCGGGCAGCTCCGGCGCCCGCCTCGATGCGACTTAAGGCCTATCCGCCGCCCTGCGCGCTGGAGCTGAAGCGGGCGATTGAGCAGAAGACGCCAATCATCTCGAGCAAAGGTGCGAGCGAAGCAATGAAGAGTTCTTGCCGTTCTCAGAAGAGACTTTCCTAGGCGCAAATCGCATCTGACCCGGCCAAGCAGTGATGTCGCCATTGGACCACGGAGCCGATTCTGTCCGCTCAGGCGAGCAGAGCGGACGTCGCACGCTTTCACCAACCGACCGAATCCGCAGCCCGCCCTCAGAACTGATACCGCCGCAAGCCGCCATCCACCGGGATCACCGTTCCCGTGATGTAGCGGGCCACGGGTGATGCCAGGAACACCGCGAGTGCCGCGAGGTCCTCCGGCTCGCCCCAATAGCCGACCGGGATTTCTTCCTCCGCGAAGCGCTCGCGATAGTCCGGCGGGTAGTTGCGGCGGATTTGCTCGCTCATGATGCGCCCGGGCGGGATGCAGTTGATGGTGATGCCGTGCTCGCCGATCTCGCGCGACAGGCCCTTGGCCCAGGCGTGCACGGCGGCCTTGGCGGCGAACGCGGCGTTCAGGCCCTCCGGCTCGGACTTGCCGGTGATGTTGACGATGCGGCCCCATCTGCGCTCGATCATCTGCGGCAGCAGCGCATGCGTGATGCGGCGGTAGCTGGTGAAGTTCAGCGCGATCGCCTCGTCCCATTTGCTGTCGGGCGCATCGACGGGCAGGGGGCGGCTGCCGCCGGCATTGTTGACGAGAATGTCGACATGGCCGAGCTCCTTCAGCGCGAAGGCCGCGATCTTCTCCGCCGCGTCCTTGGCCATCACGTCCTGCTCGAGCGGCGTGATCAGCCCCCCGCCGACCTCCTGCACCAGCTCGGCGAGCAGCTCGGTGCGCCGGGCCACGCCGACGACGCGCACGCCTTCGGCAGCCAGGCCCTTGGCGATGGCGCGGCCGATGCCGATGCTCGCGCCGGTGACGACAGCGGTTTTCGATTTGAGCCCGATGTCCATGGTCGCACGCTCTCTTGTTTGCTTTTTTGCCTGTTGCCGTTGGTTTTGCTGTTCGATTCCCGCCCTGTCCCCGTCAGGGTGATTTGCCCGACCGGGACGAGCAGTGGTAACCAAGAGCCGCGTTGAAGGAAACACGAAAAAAGATAAAGGCGCTGAACGATGGTCTGGGACCCGCAGCAATATCTGAAATTCTCCGGCCACCGGCTCCGGCCCGCGGTCGACCTCTTGATGCGGATTCCGGAATTTGGTCCGAGCACGATCGCCGATCTCGGCGCCGGCGCCGGCAACGTGACGAAACTGATCAAGGAGCGCTGGCCGGATGCGACCGTGACCGGCGTCGAGGGCTCGGCCGAGATGGTAGCCGCCGGCCGCAAGGCGGCGCCGGAGGTGCAATGGTCCCATGAGGATCTCGGCCAGTGGCGTCCGGCCAAGTCATATGACCTGATCTATTCCAATGCCGCACTGCACTGGCTGCCTAATCATGCGGCACTCTTCCCCTCGGTGATGGAGAAGGTCGTGCCCGGCGGCATGCTCGCGGTGCAGATGCCGCGCAACTTTCTGGCTCCCTCGCATGTGCTTATCGGCGAGACCGCCCTGGACGGTCCCTGGCGCTCCAAGGTCGAGCATCTCGTGACCCCGCCGCCGGTCGAGGGGCCGGCCTTCTATCATGATCTTCTTCTGCCCCTGTCCCAAAACATCGACATCTGGGAGACCGAATATCTGCAGGTGCTCGAAGGCGATAACCCCGTGAAGGAATGGACCAAGGGGACCTGGCTGACGCGCTACCTCGATGTCTTGCAGGGCGACGAGAAAGCCGCGTTCGAGGCCGCCTACGGGACGCGGGTCGCGAAGGCCTATCCGAAGAATGCCGCGGGGCAGACGCTGTTCCCGTTCCGGCGCCTGTTCATGGTCGCCCAGCGAAAAGGCTGATTGCACTGCTGCAGTGCGACATAAGCGATCGCTCCACAGGAGGGGAGCAAGCGCCGGGTTGCGTCTGCAACGGCCGTCAAGATAGCTTGGCAGCGGCAAATTGGGCTTAGGTCTAGTTGTTTGGCTGTCGGATTGCTGCCACTACTGAAACCGCAAAACAAGAAAAGAACCCGGTTTTAGAAGTTGTTGGGAGGTTACTTCATGCGCAAGCTGCTTCTTGCGGTCGCTGCCGCTGCTATTCTCGTGGCTCCTGCCGTCGTCCAGGCCCAGAGCCCGATCGTCATCAAGTTCAGTCACGTCGTCGCCAACGACACGCCGAAGGGCAAGGGCGCGCTCAAGTTCAAGGAACTCGCCGAGAAATACACCGACGGCAAGGTCAAGGTCGAGGTCTATCCGAACTCCACGCTCTACAAGGACAAGGAGGAGATCGAGGCGCTCCAGCTCGGCTCGGTGCAGATGCTCGCGCCCTCGACCGCGAAATTCGCGCCGCTCGGCGTCAAGGAATTCGAGGCGCTCGATCTGCCCTGGCTGTTCAAGGACGACGAGACCTATGCCCACGCGATGAAGGGCACGGTCGGCAAGTGGCTGTTCCAGAAGCTCGAGGCCAAGGGCATCTCGGGGCTCGCCTATTGGGACAACGGCTTCCACATGGTCTCTTCGAATCGCCCGCTGATGAAGCCGACGGATTTCCAGGGACTCAAGTTCCGTATCTCCGGATCGAAGATTGCCGACCAGTATTTCCGCCTGATGGGCTCGATCCCGCAGATCATGGCGTTCTCCGAAGTCTACCAGGCGCTGCAGACCGGCGTGGTCGACGGCTGCGAGAACACCGCGTCCAACTATCTGACGCAGAAGTTCTACGAGGTGCAGAAGGACATCACCGTGTCCTATCACGCGCATCTGCAATACGCGGTCATCGTCAATTCGAAATTCTGGAATGGCCTGCCGCCTGATATCCGTACCCAGCTCGACAAGGCGATGGCGGATGCGACCGACTACACCAACTCGATCGCGCGCAAGGAGAACGAAGACGCGCTGGCCGAGATCAAGAAGACGGGCAAGACCACGCTGCATTATCTCTCCGATGCCGACCGCAAGGCGTGGCAGGAAGCGATGCAGCCGACTTATAAATGGGCAAAGGGCCGGGTCGGGCAGGAAGTGCTCGATCTCGTCGCCAAGGAACTCGACGTCAAGATGAACTGACGGCGGCGCTCCTTCAAGAACAACCATGAACGGTCGGGGGTGATCGCACTCCCGGCCGTTTCGCTCTTGAACGACCAGCCTATCCTGGGGGGACCAAGTTGCTGCGCGTGCTGAATCGTTTTCTCAATCATCTCGAGGAATGGCTGATCGCGACGCTGATTGCGGCCGCGACGTTGCTCATCTTCGTCGCCGTGCTGCACCGCTACGGGGCGGGGCTGTCGATCGACATTGCTAAATGGGCGGAAGCCCGCAACTTGACTTTCCTCGCCGTGCCCATGCGAGCGGCGTTCGTCTGGCTCGCCGCGCTCGACCTGTCCTGGGCGCAAGAGCTCTGCATCTACATGTTCATCTGGATGGCCAAGTTCGGCGCGGCCTATGGCGTGCGAACCGGAATCCATGTCGGCGTCGACGTGCTGGTCAATGTCCTTCCCGGCGGGTCGCGCCGCCGCGTGATCACCTTCGGTCTGTTGTGCGGCGCCCTTTTCACTTCCATCGTGTGCTATTTCGGCGCCGCGTTCGTCGGCCAGATGTGGCAGACCGGCCAGCAGTCGAACGATCTCGAAGCGCCGATGTGGCTGGTGTATCTCACGATTCCGCTCGGCTCCGGCCTGATGTGCTTCCGCTTCCTGCAAGTCGCCTGGTCGTTCTATCGCACCGGCGAGCTGCCGCATCACGACATGGCCGGCGTCGAGGGCGTCGAGGCAGACCCGGTTCATCCGGCACCGGTCACGCGCAGTCAGGTGGTCCGGGACGAGCGCAGTCCGCTCGGCTGGATCCTGATGCTGCTGCCGGTCCTGATCGTCGCAGTGTGCTTCGCCCATGCGGCCCATTTGATCACGTTGCCGCAAGGCCTGCGGGTCGCCATCGTTTTCGGTCTCCTGCTGTCATTGATGCTCACGGGCATGCCGATCTCGATCGCGCTCGGACTGACCGTGCTCAGCTTCATGTTCACGCTGACCGACGTGCGAACGGAATCGGTGGCGCTGAAGCTGTTCACCGGTATCGAGAGCTTCGAGATCATGGCGATCCCGTTCTTCATCCTTGCCGGCAACTTCCTCACCCATGGCGGCGTGGCGCGACGGATGATCGCGTTCGCGACCGCGCTGGTCGGTCATTGGTATGGTGGTCTTGCCCTCTCGGGCGTGGTCGCCTGCGCGCTGTTCGCCGCAATTTCCGGCTCGTCGCCGGCCACCGTGGTGGCGATCGGATCGGTGATCCTGCCCGCCATGGTCGCCCAGGGATTCCCGAAACGGTTCGGCGCCGGCGTGATCACGACTTCCGGCTCGCTCGGGATTCTCATCCCGCCGTCGATTCCGATGGTTCTCTATGCGGTCTCCACCAACACTTCGGTGGGCAAGCTCTTCATCGCCGGCATCGTACCGGGGTTGGTGCTCGCCATGCTGCTCGGCGCCACGACGTTCTATCGCGCCTGGCAGAATGACTATCCGCGGATGCCGAAGGCGACGTTCATGCAGCGCCTCGACGCGTTCAGGAATTCGATCTGGGGAATCCTGCTGATCGTGATCGTGATCGGCGGCATCTACAGCGGGCTGTTCACGCCGACCGAAGCTGCCGCCGTCAGCGCGGTGTACGCCTTCATCGTCGCGGTGTTCATCTACAAGGATTTGAAGCTGCGAGACGTGCCGCGGGTGCTGCTGTCATCGGCGAATCTGTCGGCGATGCTGCTCTACATCATCACCAACGCCGTCCTGTTCTCGTTCCTGATGACCTACGAGAATGTACCGCAGGCGCTCGCGCAATGGATGATCGACCAGGGCCTCGGCTGGATCGGCTTCCTCCTCGTCGTCAACCTCCTGCTGCTGATCGCGGGCAACGTGATGGAGCCGTCCTCGATCATCTTGATCATGGCGCCGATCCTGTTTCCGGTCGCGATCAAGCTCGGCATCGATCCGATCCATTTCGGCATCCTGATGACGGTCAACATGGAGGTCGGGCTGTGCCATCCGCCGGTCGGCCTGAATCTCTATGTCGCGTCCGGCATCGCCAAGATGGGCATCACCGAGCTCACGGTGGCGGTCTGGCCATGGCTCCTGACCATGCTGGCGTTCCTCGTGGTCGTCACCTATTGGCCAGGTCTGTCGTTGTGGCTGCCTCGTTTGTTGGGGATGTAGCGGAACCAGCCGCGATTGGCGGCGCCAGCGGGGACGCCGAGGGAAGCGTCTCCATCGGCCTCGCCCGAAGGGCGGCAGATGGCTAACGCACGGTAAACCCGCGCGCTCAAATGCAACTGCCGTGCGGTGAACGCCTTTTTACCGATGTGCGGTAGGACGATGCCAGCAGATGGGGCTGGCATGTTGTTCAACAGAATGGAAACAGGGCGGGCGTCGATTTCCGACGCCGTCTATATGGAAGTGATCGCGGGCCTGCACGGCACGACGATGCCTACCATTCTCGCGGCCGCCTGCCAGGCGATGGTCGGCGCCATTACGACCTACGAGACCGGCGACAAGGTGACGGCGGTCTTGACGGTCGCCGGTGTCGCGGTGGCCATCGTTCGCCTGTTCGAAATTTTTGCGTTCCGGCGCCGCCTCGCGCGGTCGCAGCAGCTCGGTCGGGCCGAGGCTGCGATCTGGGAGCGGTGCTATATTGCCGGCACAGTCGCGACGGCCTTCGTGCTTGGTGTGTTTGCCGCGCGCAGCATCGTGCTGGGTGATGCGCTC
Source organism: Bradyrhizobium sp. Bra78 (assembly GCF_024519855.1). Taxonomy (NCBI): domain Bacteria; kingdom Pseudomonadati; phylum Pseudomonadota; class Alphaproteobacteria; order Hyphomicrobiales; family Nitrobacteraceae; genus Bradyrhizobium; species Bradyrhizobium sp. Bra78. Next base: position 640,391 of record NZ_JALJRE010000002.1, read on the forward strand.
TGTTGCGTGATGGCGATCGGCATCGGCTTCGGGTTCGGCGCCGGCGTGGTGGCGCGGCTGGCGCTGCGTCCCGTCGCGGCGTTGCTCGATCTCGTCGCGATCGCCGCGCCGGCCGCGATCGTGACGTTCATGCAGCCCGATCTCCGCCATGTCGGGCTTGGGCTCCTCATCCTGATGTATGTGGTCGCGAGCTTCGAGATGGTGCGGCTGAGCTTCAACGCCTCGATCAGCCAGATCACGCTGAAGCGGCAGTTCGAGCAGCTCGCGCGCTCGGACCCCATGACCGGCGTGTCCAATCGCTCGGTGCTGGCCACGGACTTGCCGCCGATGCTGGCGGCGGGGATGGTTGCGGTCCATACGCTCGATCTCGACCGCTTCAAGGAAGCGAACGACAGGTTCGGCCACCCCGTCGGCGACGCGCTGTTGAAGCAAGTTGCAGGGCGATTGAAGATCCTTGCCACAGCCGACGACCTCGTGGTCCGGATGGGTGGCGACGAGTTCGTCCTGGTGCAGCGCGCGGCGGCTGATGCGGAAGCGGAAGCGATGGCACAGCGGATCCTGCAATCGATCAGCATGCCGTATGATGTGGACGGACAGGCGATCGAGCTCGGCGTCAGCGTCGGCGTCGCCGTTGCGCCGGGCGACGGGCGCACCGCGGAAGCGCTGCTGTCGCGCTCGGACAGGGCGATGTACCGGGCCAAGCAGGACCGCGGCGGCTATGTGCTCGCTCGCGCCTTGCGGATGCCTGACGCGACCGCATCGGCCCAGAGGGTCGCCGAAGGGCTGGCTGCATAAGGAGCAGTTGGAACCACAATCGAGATGCGGTTAGATGCCTCCCCAACAAAGATAAGCCGGGGAGAGCCTTATGAGCAGCTTCGAGACAGCTGATATGCCCAAGGACGCCTCGCCGTCCGTCATCGCGCGGCAAACGGCGATGCTGAATGCGCTGCCGTTTTCCGACACCCGGGATTTCGACGATGCCGCGCGCGGCTTCCTCGGCACGATCGAGAACGCGGAGATCACCAATCCGCAGGGAAGGACGGTCTGGAGCCTCAAGCCTTACGGCTTTCTCTCCACTGAGGCGGCGCCGCCGACGGTCAATCCGAGCCTGTGGCGGCAGTCGCGGCTCAACATGCAGCACGGCTTGTTCGAGGTCGTGCCCGGAATCTACCAGGTCCGCGGGCTCGACATCGCCAACATGACGCTGATCGAAGGCGACAGCGGTGTCATCGTGGTGGACACGCTGACCTCGATCGAGGGCGCGCGTGCCGCGCTCGATCTCTATTTCAGGCATCGCGGCGCGCGGCCCGTCGCCGCCGTGATCTTCACCCACACCCACACCGACCATTGGGGCGGAGCGCGCGGCGTGCTGGAGGAGGATGCGCTCGCCAGCGGCCGGGTGCCGATCATCGCGCCGAACCTGTTCATGGAGCATGCCGTCTCCGAGAACATCATCGCGGGACCGGCGATGCTGCGGCGGGCGCAGTACCAGTTCGGGCCGCTCCTCGCCAAGGGCGCGCGCGGGCAGGTCGATTGCGGCCTCGGCAAGTCGATGGCGGCGGGCTCGGTCGCGCTGCTGCGGCCGACCGATTTGATCATGGCGACCGGCGACACGCGCGTGATCGACGGCGTCGAATTCGAATTCCAGATGGCGCCGAACAGCGAAGCGCCGGCGGAGATGCACTTCTTCGTCGCGCGCTACAAGCTTCTGAACCTCGCCGAGAACTGCACGCACAATTTTCACAATCTGCTGCCGTTCCGCGGCGCCGATGTGCGCGACGCGCTGGCCTGGTCAAAATATCTGAACGAGGCCCTGCTGCTCTGGGACGGCAAGGCGGAGGCGATGTGCGGCCAGCACCACTGGCCGGTGTGGGGGCGCGAGCGCATCGGCACGATGATCCGGCAGCAGCGCGACCTCTACAAGTTCGCGCACGACCAGACCATCCGCCTGATGAACCACGGGCTGACCGCGGCCGAGATCGCCGAGACGGTCCAGTTGCCGAGGAGCCTGGAGGGCGCCTGGCACGGCCGCGGCTATTACGGCCACATCCGGCACAATGTGAAGGCGATCTACCAGAAATATCTGGGCTGGTACGATGCCAATCCGGTCAATCTCGATCCGCTGCCGCCGGTGGAATCCGGCAAGAAATATGTCGAGTATATGGGCGGCGCCGACGCGATCCTCGCGCGCGCGGCTGCGGACTTTGCCAAGGGCGAATTCCGCTTCGTGGCGCAGGCGCTCGGTCATCTCGTCTTCGCCGAGCCCGGCAATCAGGCGGCGCGTGACCTGCTGGCGGACACGCTGGAGCAGCTCGGCTACGCCGCCGAAAGCGCGACCTGGCGCAACGCCTATCTGTTCGGCGCGCAGGAGTTGCGACAGGGCATGCCGAAGGTGCCGCCGCGCCCGCCGATGCCGCGCGAGACGCTGGCCGCGCTGCGTACCTCCCAGATCTGGGACGTGCTCGGCATCCGCCTCAACGGGCCGAAGGCGGACGGCAAGCACATCGTGCTGAACTGGCGTTTTACCGATACCGGCGAGACGTTCGTGCTGAATCTGGAGAACTCTGCGCTCACCTACACCGAGGGCGTGCAGGCGGAAGGCGCCGATGCCAGCTTCACGCTCGCGCGGGCCACGCTCGACGAGGTGATCGCCAAGCTCACCAGCTTTCCGGAGGCGGTGGCCGCCGGCAAGGTCGAGCTCGCCGGCAACCCGATGCGCCTCGCCGAGCTGATGGGCTTGATGGACGAATTCCCGCGGATGTTCGAGATCGTCGAGCCGAAGCGGGCGGCAGTAACGTAGGCCACCGCTTTCTCCCGTCATTGCGAGCGCAGCCAGAGTCTTTCAACGGAGGCGGTCTGGATTCTTCGCTGTACTCGCAATGGCGGCTGATAGAGTGGGGCACTACCTGCAAACGTCAATGGCCGGGGCGAGCCCGGCCATGACGTCTACCATAGGAGTTGTCGCTACTCGGCGCTGCTCACCAGCTTGATCCGCGGCGCCTGTTGCTCGGCCAGGCTGCGATAGGCCGCGAGATAGTCGAGCGCCATGCGCCGTGCCGTGAAGCGCGTCTCGAACTGCTTGCGAATGGCGGAGCGGTCGAGTTGCGCGAGGCGGCCGACGACGCCGGCCGCGCTGAGGACGTCCTCGACGACGAAGCCGGTCAGCCCCTCGTCGATGATCTCGGGCACCGAGCCGCGGTTGAAGGCGACCACCGGCGTTCCGCAGGCCATGGCTTCGATCATCACCAGGCCAAACGGTTCCGGCCAGTCGATCGGCAGCAGAAGTCCGAGCGCGCCGCTCAGGAAGTCGGACTTCTCGTGATCGCCGATCTCGCCGATGAAATCCACCAGCGGATTATTCTCGATCATCGGCCGGATCAGCTCGTCATAATAATCCTGGTCGGCACGATCGACCTTGGCCGCGATCTTCAGCGGAATGCCGCAATGGGTCGCGATCTTGATGGCGCGGTCGACGCCCTTTTCCGGCGCGATACGGCCGAGCACGGCGAGGTATTCCTGCTTGGCGGGCTTCGGCGTCAGCAGATTCTCCGGCAGGCCGTGATGGATCGTCCTCACCCAATTCGCCTGCGGTACCGGCCGCCGCTGCGCGTTGGAAATCGAGATGACGGGGACCTTCGAGAAGGTTTTGAAGACCGGCTGGTGCTCCGGCAGATCGAGCCGGCCGTGCAGCGTCGTCAGGAACGGCGTCGGCTGCCGGTAGAACATTGACCACGGATAGTAATCGAGGTGGAAGTGGAGGAAGTCGAACTCCTCGTCGTCACATTTCTGCCGCACCCGCTCCAGCATCACCATATGCAGCGCATTGGGATCGCGCACGGAACCGTCGAGGCGAAGCGCCCGCGGCCAGGTTGCATCCAGCTTCGCCGATGTCTGCGAATCGCCGCTGGCGAACAGCGTCACGTCGTGTCCAAGGGCCACCAGCTCTTCCGTCAACCAGTGCACCACCCGTTCGGTGCCGCCATAGAGCTTGGGTGGAACAGCCTCCGTCAACGGAGCTACCTGCGCGATGCGCATTTCGCGATCTCCTCTGCGATCATGATCATTGAAACCCCAGCCTCGGCACCGGCATGCCAAGAGTGGAACGTTCTCGCATGTGCGAAGTTCCTCTTGGCGAACGTTACTTCTTCGACACACTGCGGCGTGGTCGCGATGATGCCATCAGCTCTTCTCACATCGTCCGCATCCGCATGTCGTGATGGTCTTGCCCGGGAACCGAGGCGAAGCGGTCGATGTTCGGTCGACAGTTAAGAACAATTGGAATCATCGCGACGGGGTTGCAGTCACATGGATCATCTTTCTGGATACGCGCGCAGGCCATTTGCCTTTGTCTTGCGCTATCTGCGGCGACGTCTGGCCTCACACCTGGTTATCCTGACCGCTGTCGTTGCAGCCGTCGCCTGCTCCGTGGGCACGCAATATGGCGTCAAATCACTGGTCGATGCTCTGTCGGCGGGACCATCGCATGGTGGCAGCGTATGGCTGGCATTCATTCTGCTCATGTCGCTGATCGCCGCGGACAACTTCCTCTGGCGGATCGCGAGCTGGACAGCGAGCTTTACCTTCGTTCGGGTCACGGGCGATTTGCGTCGTGACATATTTCGTCATCTGACCGGGCATGCGCCGAGCTATTTCTCGGACCGGATGCCGGGCATGCTGACCAGCCGCATTACGGCCACATCCAATGCCGTGTTCACGGTCGAGAACATGTTCGTCTGGAATGTGTTGCCGCCGTGCATTGCCACAGTTGCGGCGATCGGCTTGATTGGAACCGTCAGTCCCTACATGGCGCTTGGCCTGATCGTGATCGCGGGCGGCATGGTGGCCGCCATGTTCCGTCTCGCCGCGGCCGGCAAGCCGCTCCACGACGACTTCGCCGACAAGGCCGCTGTCGTCGACGGCGAGATGATCGACGTCATCAGCAACATGCCTCTGGTCCGCGCCTTCTGCGGCATCCGCCATGAGCACGAGCGGTTTGACGCCACTGTGAACCGGGAACTTACGGCGCGAAGCCGCAGTCTGCGTTATCTGGAGAAGCTGCGCCTGCTGCATGCCGCCGTGACCGTGCTGCTGACCGTCGCCTTGATGGCGTGGGCGGTCACGCTCTGGCAACAGGGCGAGGCGACCACAGGCGACGTCGTGCTGGTCTGTACGCTCGGGATTTCGATCCTCAGTGCGACGCGCGACCTCGCCGTGGCGCTGGTCGATGTCACCCAGCATGTCGCGCGCCTGACCGAGGCGATCGCGACGCTGCTCGTGCCGCATGAGCTGCGCGATCATCCCGAGGCAGAGCCGTTGGTCAAGAACGGCGCCGCGATCGCGTTCAACAACGTCACCTTCGGCTATCCCGGCGGCGAGAAGATCTTCGAACGGTTCAGCCTGCGGCTGCAGCCCGGCCAGCGTGTCGGCCTGGTCGGCCAGTCCGGCGGCGGCAAGTCTACGCTGTTCACCCTGCTGCAGCGCTTCTACGACGTCGACGAGGGCAGTGTCACCGTCGACGGCCAGGACATTTCCATGGTGACCCAGCTCAGCCTGCGGGATGCCATCTCCGTGGTGCCGCAGGACATCTCCTTGTTCCATCGTTCGATCCGCGAGAACATCCGCTACGGCAGGCCCAATGCGACCGACGACGAGGTGCTGCGCGCGGCGATCGCGGCGCGCTGCGACTTCATCGACAGCCTGCCGGAAGGCCTCGACACCATGGTCGGCGACCGCGGAGTCAAGGTGTCCGGCGGCCAGCGCCAGCGTATCGCGATCGCACGCGCCTTCCTCAAGGACGCGCCGATCCTGCTGCTGGACGAGGCGACCGCCGCTCTCGACAGCGAATCGGAGGAAGCCATTCGCGAGGCGCTGTCGCGCCTGATGCGCGGGCGGACCGTGATCGCGATCGCGCATCGGCTGGCAACGCTGCGGAATTTCGACCGCGTGGTCGTGCTGAAGGGTGGTAAGATCATCGAGGACGGCTCGCCCGAGCGTCTGATGCAGGGCCACGGGCCCTATCGTGAGCTGGTCACGCAGGAAATGAGCCGGCTCGCGCAAGCGGCCGCGTAAATCGACAGTCGCGTTCGAGTCGTTTGCGTCTTGAAACAAGCGCAGGGGAGCAGCCCATGGCGGCCGAAGCCGTAACACAACTCGTCTCGGTGACCCGGACCTCGGAACAGGTCGCCGAGCAGCCTTTCTATATTCCGATGACGGGGCCATCGGCGCGACCGCGGCGCTCGCTCAAGCATGACGATACGTTCATCGTGCTCGACAGCCACGGCGACATCGGCGCGTCCGCGGGCGGGCCGGACGGCCTTTTCAACCAGGACACGCGCTACCTGGCGAGGCTCGAGCTCGTGCTCGACGATCTCCAGCCGCTGCTACTCGGCTCGAACCTGCGCGACGACAATTCGGCGCTGACCGTCGATCTCACTAACCCCGACATCTACCGCGGTGGCAGCCTGGTGCTGCAGAAGGACCTGCTGCACATCGTGCGCACGATCTTCCTGTGGCGCGGCACGGCCTATCAGCGCATCGGCGTGCAGAACCATGGCGATCGGTGCGCCAGCTTCGAGCTGACGCTGCTTTTCGGCAACGACTTTGCCGATCTGTTCGAGGTCCGCGGCGAGCGCCGTCCGCGCCGCGGCATCGGCTCGAGCCGGCTGTTGGGTCCGACCGACGTGCTGTTCGATTATCGCGGTCTCGATGACGCCGAGCGGACCACCGGCCTGCACTTCGACCCGCGCCCGACCAAGCTGTCGGTGAACGCCGCGACCTGGCAGCTCGAACTCGACCCGCATCAGTCGAAATCACTGTTCGTCGCCGTCTCCTGCAACCGGCCGATCGCGGAGAAGCCGGCGCGCTTTTTCAGGGGGTTGCTCGCCCATCGCCGCGAGATGCGGCAATCGACGATGGGGGCGGCCAGCATCGAGACCTCCAACAACATCTTCAACGAGGTGCTGTGCCAGGCCATGGCCGACCTCAACATGCTGATGACGGAGACGCCGCAGGGGCGCTATCCCTATGCGGGGATTCCCTGGTACTCGACGACGTTCGGCCGCGACGGGCTGATCACTGCGTTGCAGATGCTGTGGGTCGACCCGCGGATCGCCAAGGGCGTGCTGCGGCGGCTCGCGCATTTCCAGGCGAAGGCGGTCGATCCGCTCGCGGATGCCGCGCCCGGAAAGATTCTGCACGAGATGCGTGGCGGCGAGATGGCGGCGCTGCGCGAGGTGCCGTTCGCGCAATATTACGGCAGCGTGGATTCCACCGCGTTGTTCGTCCTGCTCGCCGGCAGCTATTTCGAACGCACCGGCGACGAGAAGACGCTGACCGAGCTGTGGCCGGCGATCGAGGCCGGGCTGGCCTGGATCGACGGTCCCGGCGACCCTGACAAGGATGGCTTCGTCGAATACCAGCGCGCCACGGAAAAGGGGCTTGCCAACCAGGGCTGGAAGGATTCCTTCGATGCGATCTTCCATGCCGACGGCCAGCTTGCGGAGGGCAATCTCGCGCTGGCCGAGGTGCAGGGGTACGTCTTCGCCGCCAAGCAGCTCGCCGCGCGCTGCGCCCTGTGGCTCGGCAAGCCCGATCTCGCCGGCAAGCTCGAGGCGGAGGCCAAGGCGCTGGCGGAGCGGTTCGAGGCCGCGTTCTGGTGCGAGGAACTCGGTACCTACGCGCTCGCGCTCGATGGCAAGAAGCGGCCCTGCAAGGTGCGGACCTCGAATGCCGGTCAGGTCCTGTTCAGCGGCATGGTCAGCGAGGACCGTGCGCGCCTCGTCGCCGCCGATTTGATGCGGCCGCATTTCTTCTCGGGCTGGGGCATCCGCACCGTCGCTGTCGGCGAGGTGCGCTACAATCCGATGTCCTATCATGACGGCTCGATCTGGCCGCACGACAACGCGCTGATCGCGCTCGGGCTTGCGCGCTACGGGCTCAAGCATTCGGTCGCGCATGTCTTCAAGGGGCTGTTCGATGCCGCGACCTACATGGACCTGCGCCGGTTGCCCGAACTGTTCTGCGGCTTCCGGCGTGAAAAGCGGCGTGGCCCGACGCTCTATCCGGTCGCCTGCGCGCCGCAGGCCTGGGCCAGCGCGACGCCGTTCACGCTGCTGGAGGCGGCGCTGGGCATCGAGTTCGATGTGGCGCGCGGCGAGATTCGCCTGCGCAATCCGCATCTGCCGGCGTTCCTGCACGAGGTGATCTTGCGCGACCTGCGTCTGGGCGAGTCCAGCGTGGATCTGCGCGTCAGCCGCCACGGCGACGACGTGGCGCTCGAGGTGTTGCGCACGCGCGGCCGGATCCAGGTCTCGATCGTGCTGGCGCGCTAGCGGCGCGCCGGGAGGAGGGTGCATGCGTACGGGCAGTTGGATCCTGAGCGTGGCGATCGTCGCGGGATTGACGGTCGCCGTATCGCGGGCCGCGGAGGAGCCACCCGCGACCGAAGCGAAAGCGCCGCCGACGGTACAGCCGCCGGCCTCATCGGTGCCCGTCACGCCGAAGGATGCCGCGCCACCGCCGTCGGTGACGATCATCGGCGCGAGCGACGCGCACGGCGTGCTTGGCCGTGACGTGCTCAGCGCGGCGAATGAGGGCATGGGCCGCATCGTCGACGTCATCGTCGATCGGAGCGGGCACGTGCGCGCCGCCGTGATCGACTTCGGCGGCTTCCTCGGCGTCGGCAGCCGCAAGATCGTGGTGGACTGGAACGCGATGCGGTTCGGCAAGATCGTCAACAAGAAGGACAGCATTACGCTGGAATTGACCAAGGCGCAGGTCGCGGCCGCGCCGGAATACAAGGAAGACGCGCCGATGGTGGTGCTCGGCGCGTCCGGCAGCCTGCAGCCGCTGCAAGCGATACAGTGAGGCACGGGGAGGGATGGCGGCCGGTGCTGTTGTCGGGGAAGCCCAAACATGCAGATCGCGAGGGCCGCGTTGAGCAGGACAACGTTTCGGCACCGCGGCCTGCGGGCATTCCGGCGCCGTCGCGCCAGAGCCTGCGCGGCCTCGACTGGTTCATCTTCTTTCTCGCCGACGTCCAGACCGGATTCGGGCCTTTCATCGCGGTCTATCTGACGACCCAGAAATGGACCCAGGTCGAGATCGGCCTCGTGCTGTCGATCGGCGGCATCGTCGCCCTGATCGGCCAGATGCCGGGCGGCGCGATCATCGATGCCGCGAAATCCGAGCGGCTGGTCGCAGGCCTCGCCATCGCGACCATCGGCTGCTGCGCGCTCGCCTATGCGGCGATGCCCATCTTTCCGGTGGTGGTGGCGGCCGCAACGCTGCACGCGGCGGCAAGCTGCGTGCTTGGACCGGCAATCGCGGCGATCAGCCTCGGCCTGGTCGGCCCGTTCGCGATCGGCGAACGTCTCGGCCGCAATGCGCGCTTTGCCTCGCTCGGCAACGGCGTCGCCGCCGCGGTGATGGGCACGGCCGGCTATCTGCTGTCGAGCCGCTCGGTGTTCCTGGTCACCTTCCTGCTTGCGATCCCGACCCTGATCTCGCTGTCGCGCATCCGTGAAGAGGAAGTCGACATCGCGCGCTGTCACGGCGAACTGCCGCGCGAAGCGCCGGTTCCCGGCGACACCAATATCTGGCACCTGATCCGGCAGCGTCCGCTCATCGTCTTTGCGTTGAGCGTTCTGCTGCTGCAGCTCGCGAACGCCGCGATGATGCCGCTGATGGCGAGCGCCGTGACGGCGCGGTCGAGCCAGTGGGCGACGGTGCTCGTCGCCTTTTGCATCGTCGTACCGCAGGCCATCGTGGCGCTGCTGTCGCCGACCGTCGGGCGCAAGGCGCAAGCCTGGGGCCGCCGGCCGCTGCTGCTGATCGGATTCGCCGCGCTGGCGATTCGCGGTCTGCTGTTCGCGACGGTCCGCGACCCCTATCTGCTGGTGCTGGTGCAGGTGTTCGACGGCATCACCGCAGCGGTGTTCGCGGTGATGATCCCGCTGATCGTGGCCGACGTCGCCTTCGGCAGCGGCCATTTCAACCTCGCTCAGGGTATCGTCGGCACGGCAACGGGCATTGGCGCGTCGCTGAGCACGGCGCTCGGCGGCTATGTCAGCGACAAGTTCGGCAACGCCACCGCCTTCATCGGGCTGGCCGGCGTGGCTGGCGCCGGGCTCCTGCTGATCCTCCTCGTGATGCCGGAGACGCGGCGCATGGGCATGATCGCGGCAAAAAAGGAAATGGCCGGCTGAACCAGGTCAGCCGGCCATGAGTGGACGGGAAAGAAGACGTCAGGCGTCGAGATGGTGCAGGCGCTGGCGGTTGCGAAGCACGATCTGGCGGGCGCCGGAGAAACCCAGAATCCCTTGGGCGTGAAGCTGCGACAGCGCGCGCGACACGGTCTCCAGCGTGAGGCCGAGATAGTCGCCGATGTCGCGGCGGCACATCGGCAGCGCCATCATGCCGGCAACCGCGAGGCGGCGGTCCATTTCGAGCAGGAAGGTGGCAACGCGCTCCATTGCGGTCTTGCGGCCCAGGAGCAGCATGTGGTCTTCGGCGTGGCGAAGCTCGCCGGCGGTCATGGTCCATAGCTTGCGGGCGACCTGAACGTCGGTGCCGGCCGCCTTTTCCAGGCTCGCGCGCTTCACGAGGCGCACATTGGTGTCGATGATGGCCTCGGCAGCGAGGCGATGGGTGGGGCCGGATTCGAGGCCGAACACGTCGCCGGCAAGGTGGAAGGCGCCGATCTGGCGGCGGCCGTCGGAGAGGAGCTTGTAGCTGCGCACGGCGCCTGACACGACCTGGTAGACATATTCGGCCGGTTCGTCCTCGCCGTAGATCTCTTCTTCCTTGCGGTAGGAGAACTCGGTGGCGACGATGCCGACATGGCCCGCGATTGCGCCGAACTGGTCGGTGACGGGAAGGGCGGGGGCAATCTTGCCACCGATCTGGGTGTTGATCGCCTGGGTGTTGAGCGTCTGGGTCAGCATCTGCGCCATCTCCGTTGTGATGACGCCTTGGTACGCGGTATCGGGGGCTTCGAAAATTTCGCGAGATATCTTAAGGGGGGGGCCTTACGTAGAATCCCGTAGGTCAGTTTCCGCGCCTGGCCTGGATGGCGTGGCGGATGCGCTTGACCAGGTTTTCGTCGAGAAGCGGCTTCAAAATCACGTCCTTGACGCCCACGGCTGCCGCCCGGACCGAGATATTCCCGTCGGGATAGCCGGTGATCAGGATCACGGGCGTGCCCTCGTCGGACTGGCGCAGCCGGCCGGCGAGCTCGATCCCGTTGATATCAGGCATCTTGTAGTCGATCACGTAGCAGTCCGCTCCGTGCGCGCCGCTGGCATTGAGCAGCGCCGTGCCGCTCCTGAAGGTCCGCACGGCGAAGCCGTCGGTTTCCAGCAGGAACCGCAGGGATCCCAAGACGGCGGCGTCGTCATCGACCACAAAGACCGTGGGCTGTGTGGGGGACGGCAACCGCTCATGGTGCGAGCTGATCTCAATCATGATGCTTGGCTAGCACAGGGCGCGGGAAACGAGTTGACTTGCCTCAATCGTTCAGCATCCCGGCGCGCATGGCCAGCCGCACCAGTTCCGAGAGGCTGTTGGCCTGCATCTTGGTCATCACGTTGGCCCGGTAGACCTCGATGGTGCGCGGACTGATGTCGTATTCGCGGGCGATCAGCTTGTTGGAGAGGCCCGCGATCAGACCTTCCATGACCTGGCGCTCCCGCGGACTCAAGGAGGCGACGCGGGCGGCGATATCCTGGGCGACGGCCTCGTTCTTGGCCGCAGGCTCGGCCTGGCGAATCGCGGCCTCGATCATGGTGAGAAGACGGTCGTCCTCGAACGGCTTCTCCAGGAAGTCGACGGCACCGAGCTTCATCGCCTCGACCGCCAGTGGCACATCGCCATGACCGGTCATGATCAGGATGGGAAACGGGCTCGATTGCGCCTTCAGGCGCTTCAGAAGCTCGATTCCATCGAGGCCCGGCATGCGCACGTCGGAGACGATGCAGCCGAAGGCGAGGCCGGGCAGGGAATCGAGGAAGGCCTGGGCGTCGTCGAACAGGGTGACGCCGAAGCCGGCGGAATCCAGCAGGAAGTTCAGCGAATCCCGCATCGCCGCGTCGTCGTCGATGACGTAGACATGTCCCTTGGTCGTCATTGATCAGCTCTCATCGGCTGCCGGCAAGGTGAATCGGAATGTTGCGCCGCCCGACGCGTTGCTCTCGGCCCACATCCGGCCGCCGTGAGCTTCGATGATCGAGCGGCTGATGGACAGTCCAACGCCCATGCCGGTTTCCTTGGTGGTGAAGAAGGTCTGAAACAGGTTCGGAATGACATCGCCGTGGAAGCCGGAGCCGGTGTCGGAGACCTCGACCTCGATCATGTCGTCGGCGACGCTCGAGTTGGCGACGACGAGCTCGCGCCGCTCGGATTGTGCCATCGCCTCCAGCGAGTTGCGAAACAGATTGACCAGCACCTGCTGGATCTGCACCCGGTCGGCGAGGACGAGATCGGCGCCGGGATCGAGGCTGAAGCGGAGCTGCACGTTCTGCTCGCGTGCGCCGGCGAGCCCGAGCGCGCCGGCTTCCTCGATCAGCTTGGACAGGCTCTCGACCCGCTTCTCGGATTCGCCGCGGGAGACGAAGTCGCGCAGGCGCCGGATGATCTGGCCGGCGCGCAAGGCCTGCTCCGCCGCGCGGTCCAGCGCGCTCTCGATCTTCGGCGTGTTCGGGTCGATGCTGCCGGCCAGGAGGCGCCGCGATCCCTTCATGTAATTGCTGATCGCGGCCAGCGGCTGGTTGAGCTCGTGGGCGAGCGCGGAAGCCATTTCGCCCATCGCGGTCAGCCGCGAGACATGGACCAGCTCGGATTGCAGCTCCTGGAGCCGCGCCTGGGTCTGCTGGTGCTCGGTGAGGTCGCGGACGAAACCGGTGAAATAGGGCTCGCCGCCGGACTGCATTTCGCCAATCGACAGGTGCATCGGAAAGGTGGTGCCGTCGCGGCGCCTGCCGGTCACGATGCGGCCGATGCCGATGATGTGCGGATCGCTGGTGCTGCGATAGCGGGCGATGTAGCCGTCATGCCGGGAGCGGTCGGGCTCCGGCATCAGGATGCTGACGTTCTGTCCGATCGCCTCGTGCTCGGACCAGCCGAACAGGCGCTCCGCGGCCGTGCTGAACAGCTGCATGACGCCGTGGCCGTCGATGACGATCATGGCATCTGGAATGGTGTGGAGGATGGAGCGCAGGTGGCTCTCGCGCGTGCGCAGCGTCTCCTCGACCTGCTTCTCCTCGCCGATGTCGAGAAAGATTCCGCTGAGATGACGCGCGGCGCCGGCATCATCGCGGATCAAGCCGGCACGCGCCCTGATCCATTGTCCCTTGCCGGACGCTCCGGCGATCCGGAAGGAGACGTCAAAGCCGCCGCCGCGTTCGGAGACGCGCCGGATCGCATCCTCGACGCGCTCGCGATCCTTTGGCTCGAGCCGTGACAGCAAGAGCTGGTAGCTCTCTGGCTGGCCCGGCTCGACGCCCAGCAAGGCTCTGGACGTCTCGGACCATTCCAATTCCATCGATTTGAGATCGAGATCCCAGGTGCCGACGCCGAACCCTTCGATTCGAACGCGGAAGTGCTCGCCCCGACCGTCATCTTGCGGATGCGTAACACGGGTCGGCGACAAGCGATTGCTCCCATCTTCGTGCGGTAGCCCGGATGCCGCTACCGCCGATGCAATGTCGCCCAAGGCCGGGCCGGAGGCAAGTTCGGACGTCTTATTCCATCGGCGGATGCCCCCGCGGTGCCGTGCCCGGCACGTTTGATCTATCTCATTCTGCGGAGCGGCGACAGGCCTACAGTCTCACGAAAGCCCATCGCCCCGGAGAATCCCGATGACATATGCGACCGTGATGGTCAGCCTGGCGCTCGATCAGTCCAACGAGGCGCGCCTTCAGGCCGCCGGCGAACTCGCCGAACGATTCGAGGCAGCCATCATCGGCGTCGCCGCGGCGCAGTTCGCACCGCCGCTCTATTTCGCCGACGGCGTCGAGGCGCAAGCGCTCATCGACGAGGGCGAAGCCTCCGTCAAGCGGCGGCTTGACGGTCTGGAGGCGCAATTCCGCGCCGCCACAAAGAATCGCGGCGGGCACGCCGAGTGGCGCAGCGCCATGGATTTTCCGGCGCGATTCGTCCTGGCGCAGGCCCGCTGCGCCGACATCATCGTCAGCGGCGGGCGGAGCCCGGCCTTCTCCGACGCGTTCGCCCTCGCAAGCCCCAAGGATCTGGTGATGCAGGCCGGCCGCCCGCTTCTCGTCGTCCCCGACCGGGCCAACTGGCTCGACCTGCGCAGCGTGCTGGTGGCGTGGAAGGACACGCCGGAGGCGCGGCGGGCGGTGGTCGACGCGCTGCCGATGCTGCGCAAGGCGAGAGACGTCACTATCGCCGGGATTCCGGAGCGCGACGATGACCGTTCGGCGGTGATGGCCGGCGTCACCGATGTCGCCGCCTGGCTCGCCCGTCACGGCGTCACCGCGACCGCGCGCGCCCTGGATGCCGTGGGAGGCGAAACCGCCGCCGCACAACTGGAGAAAATCGCCAGCGACGTCGGCGCCGGCCTGATCGTTGCAGGCGCTTATGGCCATTCGCGCTTTCGCGAACTGATCCTTGGCGGGGTCACCGAGTATCTGGTCACGCAATCCGTCCGCAGCGTGCTGCTGTCGCACTAGGCCCCCATAAGGGCGATTCGAGGAGGACCGGTCGTGTACAAGTTTCTTGAAGAGACCGTCGACGGCTACATGACGCGCAACGTCAAGACGGTAAAGCGCGATCAGGATCTGCTCGCGCTCAGCGAGATGTTCGAGGCCGACGATTTCAACTCCTATCCGGTCGCGGACGACGGGCAGGTGGTCGGCATCGTCACCAAATTCGACATCCTGAAATGCTTCGCCTTCACGCCGAGCCAGATGCTGCCGCGCTATCACGACCTGATGAGCCGCAAGATCGGCGACGTCATGACGCCCGAGTTCATCTATGTCAGCCCCGACACACGGCTGACGCGCGTGCTCCAGATCATGGTCGAGCACCGCATCAGGAGCATCATCGTGCTCGACGGCGCACAGAAGCTGGTCGGAATCATCGCCCGCGAGGACGTCATCGCGGCGCTCAAGGCAACTGCACGCGACTGACGCCCTGCCTTTGATTCCTGCGATTCGGGGCTCCCGTGGTTTCACGGGAGCGAGCCGTCGTCGCGCGCGCCGCAGAGCATAAGCGATTGATATCGCTCTTTGATGCGCAAGCGCCTCACATTAACAGAAATCCATCTAGCTTGATTTCAATCAATTCCCCGCGAGGGTGAATGTGGTTTCTGGCCCGTGTTCTTTCGAAAGAGAATCCACATGAGCCAGCCCTCCATCTCCAAGTCCATGACGTCAGGTGAAAGCGGCCTGGCGGCGCTGTTCGCGGTCACCGCCTTCCTCTGCGTGATCGCCTCGGCCAAGGCGCTCGATGCGCCCTTCGCCTTCCACGCCGCGCTCGGCGCGGCCGCGAGCTTGGCCGCGGTGTTCGTCATCGTCAACCGCTACTTCGATCGTCCCGCGGCGCTGCCGCCGGCGGAGATCAACGGCCGGCCCAATTACAACATGGGACCGATCAAGTTCTCCTCCGTGATGGCGATGTTCTGGGGCATCGCCGGCTTCCTCGTCGGCCTCATCATCGCCTCGCAGCTGGCGTGGCCCGCACTGAACTTCGACCTGCCATGGACCAGCTTCGGCCGGCTGCGACCGCTGCACACCTCCGCGGTGATCTTCGCCTTCGGCGGCAACGTGCTGATCGCGACGTCCTTCTATGTCGTGCAGAAGTCCTGCCGCGTACGCCTTGCCGGCGATCTCGCGCCCTGGTTCGTCGTGGTCGGCTACAACTTCTTCATCCTGATCGCGGGCACCGGCTATCTGCTCGGCGTCACCCAGTCCAAGGAATATGCCGAGCCGGAATGGTATGCCGACCTGTGGCTGACCATCGTCTGGGTCGCCTATCTGCTGGTCTTCCTCGCCACGATCATCAAGCGCAAGGAGCCGCACATCTTCGTCGCGAACTGGTTCTATCTCGCCTTCATCGTGACGATCGCGGTCCTGCATCTCGGCAACAACCCGGCGCTCCCGGTTTCGGTGTTCGGCTCGAAATCCTACGTCGCCTGGGGCGGAATTCAGGACGCCATGTTCCAGTGGTGGTACGGCCACAACGCGGTCGGATTCTTCCTGACCGCCGGCTTCCTCGCCATCATGTACTACTTCATTCCGAAGCGCGCGGAGCGGCCGATCTATTCCTACCGGCTGTCGATCATCCATTTCTGGGCGCTGATCTTCCTCTACATCTGGGCAGGTCCGCACCATCTGCACTACACCGCGCTGCCGGACTGGACGCAGACGCTCGGCATGACCTTCTCGATCATGCTGTGGATGCCCTCCTGGGGCGGCATGATCAACGGCCTGATGACGCTGTCCGGTGCCTGGGACAAGCTGCGCACCGATCCCGTGCTGCGCATGCTCGTGGTCTCCGTCGCGTTCTACGGCATGTCGACCTTCGAAGGCCCGATGATGTCGATCAAGGTGGTCAACTCGCTCAGCCACTACACCGACTGGACCATCGGCCACGTGCATTCCGGCGCGCTCGGCTGGGTCGGCTTCGTCTCCTTCGGCGCGCTCTACTGCCTCGTGCCCTGGATCTGGAATCGCAAGGGTCTCTACAGCCTCAAGCTCGTCAACTGGCACTTCTGGATCGCCACGCTCGGCATCGTTCTCTACATCTCCGCGATGTGGGTGTCCGGCATCCTCCAGGGCCTGATGTGGCGCGCCTACACCTCGCTCGGCTTCCTCGAATATTCCTTCATCGAGACCGTCGAGGCGATGCATCCCTTCTACATCATCCGCGCCGCCGGCGGCGGGCTGTTCCTGATCGGCGCGCTGATCATGGCCTACAATCTCTGGATGACCGTTCGCGTCGGCGAGGCGGAAGTCCAGATGCCCGTCGCGCTTCAGCCGGCGGAATGAGGAGTTCTCCATGTCGTTCTGGACACGCCACCAAATCTTCGAAAAGAACTCGATCATCCTGGTCGTGGGCATCCTGCTGGTGATCGCGATCGGCGGTCTCGTCGAGATCACCCCGCTGTTCTACCTCAAGAGCACGATCGAGGCGGTCGACGGCGTCAGGCCGTATACGCCGCTGGAGCTCGCCGGGCGCAACATCTACGTCCGCGAAGGCTGCTATCTCTGCCACTCGCAGATGATCCGCCCCTTGCGCGACGAGGTCGAGCGCTACGGCCACTTCTCGCTCGCCGCCGAGAGCATGTACGACCACCCGTTCCAGTGGGGCTCGAAGCGGACCGGTCCCGACCTTGCCCGCGTCGGCGCCAAATATTCCGACGACTGGCACGTGACCCATCTGACCAATCCGCGCGCGATCGTGCCGCAATCGGTGATGCCTGGCTACCCGTTCCTGGGCAAGACCGAGGTCGATCCCGACACCATCGCCGACCACATGCGCACGCTGCGGACCGTCGGTGTACCTTACACCGACGACCAGATCGCGAGCGCAGGCGCCGATCTGAAGGCCCAGGCCGATCCGGACAATTCCGGCAGCGACGCCTTCAGCAAGCGTTATGCCAAGGCCGTCGTGCGCAATTTCGACGGCAAGGCCGGCACCCCGACCGAGATGGACGCGCTGATCGCCTATCTGCAGATGCTCGGCACGCTGGTCGACTTCAAGATCTACAACGAGAAAGCCAATCTTCGCTGAGAAGGCATCACCGATGAAAGCCATCCTGACACTCGACAATCTCGCGTCCGGTCTCGTGACCACGATCTGGACGCCGGTGTTCGTCGCGATCTTTCTCGCGATCGTCGCCTACGCACTTTGGCCTCGCAACAAGGCTGCTTTCGACGAAGCGGCGCGCCTGCCGTTGCGGGAGGAGTAAGAGATCATGACCGATCATCATAGCGACATCGATTCCGTCACCGGCAAGTCCACCACCGGACATGAGTGGGACGGCATCAAGGAGCTCAACACGCCGCTGCCGCGCTGGTGGGTGATCACCTTCTACCTCACCATCGTCTGGGCGATCGCCTACTGGGTCGTCTATCCGGCCTGGCCCCTGATCTCCAGCAATACCACGGGCATGTTCGGATACTCGTCCCGAGCCGACGTCGCGGTCGAGCTCGCCAATCTCGACAAGATCCGGGGTGACAAGATGGTGGCGCTGGGCGCGGCCTCGCTCGCCGACATCGAGAAGGATCCGGCCTTGCTGGCGCTTGCGCGCGCCAAGGGCAAGACCGTGTTCGGCGACAATTGCGCGCCGTGCCACGGCTCGGGCGGCGCCGGCGCGAAGGGCTTCCCGAACCTCAACGACGACGACTGGCTGTGGGGCGGCACGCTCGACCAGATCATGCAGACCATCCAGTTCGGCGCGCGTTCCGGCCACGCCAAGGCGCATGAGGGCCAGATGCTCGCCTTCGGCAAGGATGGCGTGCTGAAGGGCGACGAGATCGTCACCGCCGCCAATTACGTGCGCTCGCTGTCGGGCCTGTCGACCCGCAACGGCTTCGACCCCGCCAAGGGGCAGAAAATCTTTGCGGAGAATTGCGTCGCCTGCCACGGCGACGGCGGCAAGGGCAACCAGGAGATGGGCGCACCCGATCTGACCGACAAGATCTGGCTGTACGGCTCGGACGAGGCGACCCTGATCGAGACGATCAGCCAGGGCCGCGCCGGCGTCATGCCGGCCTGGGAAGGGCGGCTCGATCCCGCCACCATCAAGGCGATGGCAGTTTACGTCCACTCGCTGGGCGGTGGAAAATAGCCTGCCGGCGGCAGGCGGGGGCGAACAAAAGCGCCCCCGCTTGAGCTGGATCAACTGACGCGCGCGCGCCGGGTCTAGGTTCAATCGCACCTTTTCGAAAAGCACCAGGCGATGAACAAGACCGTGAATCCGAACGACCTCACATTGGAAGACGACAACGGGCCGCTCTACGCAGCCCGGAAGAAGGTCTATCCCCAGAGCATCTCCGGCACCTTCCGCCGGATCAAATGGGGCCTGATGGCGTTCTGCCTCGGCGTCTACTACTTCCTGCCCTTCGTGCGCTGGAATCGCGGCCTCGGTGCTCCCAGCCAGGCGGTGCTGATCGACCTTCCCAACAGCCGCTTCTATTTCTTCTTCATCGAGCTATGGCCGCAGGAGGTCTACTACTTCACCGGGCTGCTGATCGTCGCCGCGGTGGCGCTGTTCCTGATGAACTCGGTCGGCGGCCGCATCTGGTGCGGCTATCTCTGCCCGCAGACGGTGTGGACCGATTTGTTCTATGCCGTCGAGCGCCTGATCGAGGGCGATCGGCGCGAGCGGATGAAGAAGGACAAGTCGTCCGACCCGATGAGGCTCGAGCGCATCTCCGAGATCGTGCTCAAGCATTCGATCTGGCTGCTGATCGCGTGGTGGACCGGCGGCGCCTGGGTGCTCTATTTCAACGATGCGCCGACGCTGGTGAAGGAGCTCGTCACCTTCCAGGCGCCGATGATCGCCTATATCTGGATCGGCATCCTCACCGCGACGACCTACGTGCTCGCCGGCTTCATGCGCGAGCAGGTCTGCACCTACATGTGCCCGTGGCCGCGCATCCAGGCGGCCCTGACCGACGAATGGGCGCTGAACGTCACCTATCGCTACGACCGCGGCGAGAAGCGCACCTCGGTCAAGAAGGCGGCCGAACTGCGCGCGCTCGGTCAGCAGGTCGGCGACTGCGTCGACTGCTATCAATGCGTCGCGGTCTGCCCGACCGGCATCGACATCCGCAACGGGCCACAACTCGAATGCATCCAGTGCGGGCTCTGCATCGACGCCTGCGACAACGTCATGACCAAGATCGGCCGGCCGAAGCGGCTGATCGGCTACGACAACGACATCAACATCCAGCGCCGCCAGGACGGCAAGGCGCCGGTCTACAAGATCGTGCGCGCTCGAACCGTTGTCTACAGCGCGATCATCGCAGCCATCGGCGGTTTCATGATCTACACGCTCGCGACCCGCAGCCTGCTCGACGTCAACGTGTTGCACGACCGCAACCCGGTCGCGGTCAGGCTCAGCGACGGCTCGATCCGCAACGCCTACACGGTGCGGCTCCTCAACAAGAGCGGCTATGACCGCGTCGTTGCGATCGACGCGAACGGTCCGGCCAACTTGACCATTCACGTCGTCGGCGTCGATTCCGTAACGCCGGACCGGCCGATGATCGTGATCCCCCGCGATTCCACCAGCGAGCTGCGACTGCTGGTGACCGCGCCTGCAGAGGGCAATCCGGAGAAGTCGATTCCGGTCCGTTTCCACGTCACCGACATCGGGCTCGGCGAAGCCGCGTCCGCCACCGACAATTTCGTCTCGCCCTAGGATCAGGAGACTACCATGGCCTCCAAGCCGCTGACCGGAACCAAGGTGTTCCTGATGCTGGTCGCCTTCTTCGGAGTAGTGATCGGCGTCAACGTCACCATGATGAAGCTGGCGATCGCGACGCTGCCCGGCACCGACGTCGACAGCCCCTATGCCGCGAGCCTCGCCTACGACAGCGAGATTTCGGCGGCGCATGACCAGGATTCACGCAAATGGAAGGTCAACGCCCATATCGAGCGCCGTAACGATGGCGGCGCCGTTCTACAGGTCGAGGCGCGCGATGCCGCCGGCCAGCCGATCGCTGGGTTGAAATTCGGCGGCCGCCTGGAGCGGCCGACTGACAAGCGCGCCGATCTCGCGGTCGAGTTGTCGGAGTCCGGCATCGGCATCTATCGCGGCAATGCCGCGTCGGTTGCGCCGGGCCAGTGGGATCTGGTGATCGAGGGCGAGGCGCGGGGGACCCGCGTGTTCCTGTCGCGCAATCGCGTGATCCTGAACTGAAGGACTCCGTCATGCACGTCACGCGGGATTTCTCGCATTACGTCCGGACCGCGGGCGAAGGCGTCCAGCACATCGACCTCGCGGTCGAGGGCGTGCACTGCGCCGGCTGCATGGCCAAGATCGAACGCGGGCTGTCAGCCATCCCCGATGTCACCCTGGCGCGTGTGAACCTCACCAATCGCCGCGTCGCGCTGGAATGGAAGGCGGGCACGCTCGATCCCGCCCGCTTTATCGATCGGCTCGAAGAGCTCGGCTACAAGGCCTACCCCTACGAGACCGAGAGCGCGGAAGCGACGGAGGTCGCCGAATCCCGCTTCCTGCTGCGCTGCCTCGGTGTCGCCGCGTTCGCCACCATGAACGTGATGATGCTGTCGATCCCGGTGTGGTCGGGCAGCGCCGGCGACATGCTGCCCGAGCAGCGCGATTTCTTCCACTGGCTGTCGGCGCTGATCGCGCTGCCGGCGGCGGCCTATGCCGGACAGCCGTTCTTCCGCTCGGCCTGGCGCGCGCTGTCGCACAAGACCACCAACATGGACGTGCCGATCTCGATCGGGGTGTGCCTTGCGCTCGGCATGTCCGTGGTGGAGACCATTCACCACGCCGAACACGCTTATTTCGACGCGGCGATCATGCTGCTCACGTTCCTGCTGGTGGGCCGCGTCCTTGACCAGAACATGCGGCGGCGGACCCGCGCGGTCGCCGGCAATCTCGCGGCACTCAAGGCCGAAACCGCGGCCAAGTTCGTCGGCCCCGATGAAATATCGCAGGTGCCGGTGGCGGCGATCCATCCCGGCGACATCGTGCTGCTGCGGCCCGGCGAGCGCTGCGCGGTCGACGGCACCGTGATCGAGGGACGCTCCGAAATCGACCAGAGCCTGATCACCGGCGAGACGCTCTATGTCACGGCCGGGCAGGGCACGCCGGTCTATGCGGGCTCCATGAACATCTCCGGCACACTGCGGGTGCGCGTTTCGGCGGCCTCCGAAGCGACGCTGCTGGCCGAGATCACCCGACTGCTCGACAACGCGCTGCAGGCGCGCTCGCGCTACATGCGTCTCGCCGACCGCGCCTCGCGGCTCTACGCGCCCGTGGTGCACGCCACCGCGCTCATCACCATCCTCGGCTGGGTCATCGCGGGCGCCGGCTGGCACGATGCGATCGTTACCGGCGTGGCCGTGCTGATCATCACCTGTCCCTGTGCGCTCGGCCTTGCGATCCCGACCGTGCAGACGGTCGCCTCGGGCGCAATGTTCAAGGCGGGCGTGCTGCTCAATTCCGGCGATGCCATCGAGCGCCTCGCCGAAGCCGACCACGTCATCTTCGACAAGACGGGCACGCTGACGCTGCCGGAGCTCGAGGTCACTAATGCGGCCGACATTCCCGCCGCCATCTTCGATCTCGCCGGCCGCCTCGCGCTGTCGAGCCATCATCCGGTCGCCGCCGCGGTCGCGCAGGCCGCCGACGCGAAATCGCCGATCGTCGGCGCTGTCGAAGAGGCCGGGCAGGGCGTGCGCGCGACTGTGGACGGCGTCGAGATCCGTCTCGGCCGGCCTTCCTTCTGCGGCGCGGAGGCGTTGATCGGCCGCGCCACGCTCGATCCCGAAGCCTCCATCGTGGCCTTCAGCAAGGGGGCTGAAAAATTCGTGCTTTCGGTGCGTCAAGGTCTGCGCCCGGATGCGCATGCCGTGATCGCGGCGTTGAAGATGCGCAATCTCGGCATCGAGATTCTCTCCGGTGACCGTGAGCCCGCGGTGACGGCGGCGGCCCACGCGCTCGGCATTCCGGAATGGCGCGCCGGCGTCACGCCGGCCGACAAGATCGCGCGGATCGAGGAACTGAAGCAGCGAGGCGCAAAGGTGCTGATGGTCGGTGACGGCATGAATGACGCTCCGTCGCTTGCGGCGGCGCACGTCTCGATGTCGCCGATTTCGGCCGCGCATTTGAGCCAGGCGACCGCCGATCTCGTCTTCCTCGGCCGGCCGCTGGCGCCGGTCGTCGCCGCCATCGATTCCGCGCGCAGAGCGCGGCACCTGATGCGGCAAAATCTCTGGCTTGCGATCGGCTACAACGTCCTTGCGGTGCCGGTCGCGATCAGCGGAATCGTGACGCCCCTGATCGCGGCTGCCGCCATGAGCGGATCGTCGATCCTGGTCATGCTGAATTCGCTGCGGGCGCGCAGCGCCTCTCGGGAGGTCGTGTGATGGAGATCCTGGTCATCCTGGTCCCGCTGGCGCTGATGCTCGGTGGTGCCGGTCTCGTCGCCTTCCTCTGGTCGCTCCGGAGCGGCCAGTACGATGATCTCGACGGCGCCGCCTGGCGCGCCATCGCCGACGACGAGCCGCCTCAGGAAGCTCCGGCCAAGCGTTAGCGCTTCAACGCGAATGTGAGCAGGGCGGCGGCCGCGAGAGCTGCGCCGATTCCGGTGACGCACGCATGCCAGCCGAGGGCGTCGAACAGGCGTCCGAGCACGGCCGTGCCGACAAGCCCGCCACAGAAATAGCACGCCAGATAGGTGCCGCTGGCGACGCCGCGATTGTCGGCCGCAGCCTGTCCGACGAACCCGGTGGCGACTGCCTGCGCGAAGAAGGTGCCGATTCCGACCAGGATCATGCCGGCGAGCACTTCGCCCAGATGCGGCGCCAGCAGCAGCGGCAGGCCTAATCCAGCAACGGCCAGCGAGCCCCAGATCGTCGGCCGCGTTCCCAGGCGTGCCGCCACCTTGCCGGCCAGCAACGTCGTGACGACCGACGGCAGGAAGACGAAATAGACCAGGCCGAGGTCCATCATGCCGAGCGACAGCGGCGGCCGGACCAGCACGAAGTTGACGAAAGTGAAGGTGCCGATGAAGGCCAACAGGATGCAGAAGCCGATGCCGAAGGCGGCGCGCAGCCGCGGATTTCGCCAATGCGCGATCATGGCGGGGGGCGGTGATCCCGCCGGCATCATCGTGTGCATCGGTTGAACGTGCTTGATGGTGAAATAGACCAGCACGGCGCCGGCGAGATTGAGGGCTGCAAAGAAATAGAAATTCCAGGCGAGGCCCAGACCGTCGGCGACCGCCGCCGAGATCAGCCGGCCGATCAGGTTGCTCGCGACGTTTCCGGTGATATAGGCGGCAAAAGCGCCGCCGGCGTCCATGGCGCTGCATTGTTCGCCGAGATATGCGAGCGTGAGCGCGAAGGCGGACGCCATGCAAAGGCCCTGCGCGACGCGCAGAGCGGTAAAGACGGCAAGATTGGGAGCGGTCGCCAGCAGGCCGGTAGGGATCGCCAGAAACAGGAGGCTGAGCAGGATGCCGGTCCGCCGGTTGATGCGCGGACTGAAGAAGCCGACGACGAGGCTCGCGACGGCCATGCCGAAGGTGCTGGCGTTGACGGCAAAGCCCATCGCTGCCGGCGTGACCCCGTAATGACGGGTCAGCGAGGGCAGGATCGCCTGGGTCGCGAACAGGTCGACGACGGTCAGGAAGGCGGTCAAGCCGATCACGAGCGAGCGAAGCGCGAGCCCCGGCGAATGCGCGTCCATCGGTATCCTGATCGGCTTCATCCGTACGGACAGATCGGTCATGGCGTAGCATCTCCGGTGGGGGATGTGGCGCCCGGCATGCCGGATGGCATGGGGATTTCGGACGCCACATCCTGTAACGAACGCGCTGGGGCCTGAGGCGCTCGTCACATGTTGTGGTCGTGCGGATCCTTGCGGACGTCGCCGACATAGAGAATGACCGTCTCCTTGCCGAGGTTCTTCCACCAGTGCGAGGTGCCGTGGATTTCAGGGCGGAGGTCGCCGGCCTTGTGCACGATCGGATCGATGCAGTTGGAGGCGTGTTCGACGATCTCGCCCTGCTGCACGAAGATCAGGGCAGGGCGGTCGTCATGGCTGTGCCAGGGCACGATGCCGCCGGGCGCGATCGTCAGCTTGCGGAAGCGCAACTCGCGGCCTTCGATATGCGCCGGTTGCTTGCCGAGGTCGATGGCACCGAGCGTGACGTCGGTGACGCCGACGGGCTTGTAGTCGACCATCTGTTGCGCGTTCGGCTTGACCTTGTCGGCCGGACACTCGCCGGCGGACGCCGGTTGCGCCGAAACCATGAGGGCTCCGGCAAGCACGATGCCGGAACAGATCACGCGCGATGCGATGGGATGCTTGAACACGGGGAGGTCTCCTTTGTTGGCCGTGACCCCGCTGGTCGCCGGCGATGGCATCAGCTTCGTCGAAGCAGCCCTTGTGCTGAAATGCCCTCTTGCTCTCGATGCGATAGCCCCGCGCTATCGCGGCGCGATAGGCCGCAGCTATCGAACTGATTGGGTATCGGTATTGCCCCTCGACGAAGATTCGCGCTCGGATGGTGGATGCCCCCTTGCGGGAAGGGGCGAACGCAAAAATAATGCGAACTCCTGCTGCCGGAGCGGAAGATGACCTCACTCTCACCAGCGGATGCCGAACGGCTCAAGCTCGCCTTCCAGCGCTGCCGCGACATGGATGGTACGCTGAACGAACAGCTCCGCGCCTACGCCGATGCCAGCCGCGAGGTCTTTCCGGCCTATGGCGAGGCTGTCGATCGCTTGGTAGCGCGACTGGGCGAGAACGGCGGCGGCGCGACGGCGCCGCTCCCGGGCGATGCGATGCCGCCATTCATGCTGCCGGACGAAAGCGGACATCTCGTCACGCTGCCTGCGCTGCTGGAGAGCGGCCCGGTCGCCGTGATGTTCTTCCGCGGCCATTGGTGTCCTTATTGCCGGCTCAATGTCCGCGCGGTGGTCCAGGC
The DNA here is from genome assembly GCF_024519855.1 of Bradyrhizobium sp. Bra78. Taxonomy (NCBI): domain Bacteria; kingdom Pseudomonadati; phylum Pseudomonadota; class Alphaproteobacteria; order Hyphomicrobiales; family Nitrobacteraceae; genus Bradyrhizobium; species Bradyrhizobium sp. Bra78. The sequence continues at coordinate 666,049 of NZ_JALJRE010000002.1, forward strand.
GCTGGATCGCATCGAGGCCATGGGTGCGCGGATCGTCGCAGTCATGCCGGAGACGCAGGAATTCACCGGGCAGCTCAAGGCGGAAGCGGGTGCGCCATTTCCGATCCTGACCGATCTCGACAACGGCTATGCGCTGTCGCTGGATCTCGCGATCTGGCTCGGCACCGAGATCCAGGGCCTGTTGTCCTATCAGGACATGAATAAATTCCACGGCAATGACGGCTGGATGCTGCCGATTCCGGCCGTGTTCGTGGTCGGTCGCGACGGGATCGTGAAAGCCCGCTTCGTCGATCCCGATTTTCGCAAGCGCATGGAGATCGATGATCTCCTCGCGGCGCTGGAGAGCGCGAGTCGGGAGAACTGAGCCTGAAGGTTTGATGGCGCGGCATGTTCTTCCCCCCCCCTCCCACAGGGGGAGGAAGGAAGAAGAGCAGCGATCGTTCTACCAGCTACCCCGCGATCGCCCGCCAGTCCGCACCACGCAGCATCCGCATCACGGCATTGGCCACCGCCGTACGTTGCCGGCCGGCGACGCCGTAGAGACTGACCGTGCGGCGCGCGTCCAGCCCGGTGACTGCGGTGCGTTTCAGGCTCTCCGGCACAGGCGAGGTGCGCGGCATCATGGCGATGCCGATATCGGCTTCCACGAGCTCGATCAGGTCGTGCTCGCTTGAAATCTCGTGGCCCTGTTCGACGTCAATGCCGTGCTCTCGCAGGCTCGCGGAGATGCGCCGCGAATGCTCGCAGAAGGTTCGGCTGAGAAATTGTTCCGCGTGCAGATCGTCCAGCTCGATTGTGTCGCGCTCCGCGAGCCGATGCTCCTTGCTCACGACGAGCTCGAAAGCCTCGGTGAACAGCGGCCAGACGTCGAGCCGATCCCAGGATTCATCGATCTCGGCGGCGATGCCGAGCTCGGCTTCACCTTTCTTCAGGAGATCGGCGACCTCGCGGCTCGTTCCGCGCAGGAAGCGCAATTCGAGCCGGTTGAACTGCCGCTTGATCTCGCTGAGATGGGGAATGAGCAGGGCCAGATCGATCGAATGCGCCAGTGCGATGCGCAGTGCGCCGATCTCGCCGCCCTTGAACGAGGAGGCGAGCGAGCGCGCGCCGGCAGCGGCGTCATAGCACTGCTTCAGCAGCGGGTGCATACGCTGGCCGAGTTCGGTCAATTGAGACGCCGGCCGCTCGCGACGGAACAGGTCGCCGCCGAGCTCGGCCTCGAGCTGCTTGATCGCGCGTGTCAGCGACGGTTGCGTCACGTTGCATTCCTCGGCGGCGCGCGTGAAGTTCAACAGCTGCGCCACCGCGAGGAAATAGCGGACCTGGTGCATTTCCATGGATCGGCTCCGAGCAAGACCGGCCGCAAATCTAGCCGATCGGGCCGGGGAAAGACATCCCGCCCGCGATAGCGCGCGCGTATGGTTTCGGAAGCCAGCCGGTATTTCCGTTCGAGCCGGCGGTCCTCCAGAGTTCTGCGGAAGCCCGGACTTGCCATCGCTTTGGGCCATCGTCTTGGGCGATCGCCAACGGAGGATCTTGCCATGAACATCCCGGTGAAACTGCAGACGTCCGACCTCGCACGTGCTCTGGCCGGCAAGGTGGCGCTTGTCACGGGTTCGACCAGCGGCATCGGACTTGGCATCGCCAGAGCGCTGGCCGCAGCCGGTGCCGATATCGTGTTGAACGGCCTCGGTGTCGCGGCCGAGATCGGCCGGACGCGCGAGCAGATCGCCGCCGAATTCGGTGTCAGGGCGAGCTATTCGTCGGCGGACATGACGAGGCCGAGGTCGATTGCCGAGATGATGGCGGCCACGATCGCCGAGTCCGGCCGGCTCGATATCCTGGTCAACAACGCCGGCATTCAGCATATCGCGCCGCTCGACCAATTTCCGGTCGAGAAATGGGACCAGATCCTCGCAATCAACCTGTCATCGGCGTTCCACACCACGCGGCTCGCACTACCCGCGATGCGCGAGAACGGCTTTGGCCGGATCATCAACATCGCCTCGGCGCATGGCCTGGTCGGCTCGCCGTTCAAGGCGGCCTACGTCACGGCCAAGCACGGCATCGTCGGCCTGACGAAGGTCACGGCGCTGGAGACCGCCGAGCAAGGCATCACCTGCAACGCGATCTGTCCCGGCTACGTCTACACGCCGCTGGTCGAGGCGCAGATCGACGGGCAGGCCAGGGCGCACGGCATCTCGCACGATCAGGTCATCCGCGACGTCTTGCTCGCCCAGCAGCCGAACAAGCGTTTTGCCACGGTCGAGGAGCTCGGCGCGCTCTCTGTATTCCTGTCGACCGATGCGGCCGGCTCGATCACGGGAATCGCACTGCCGGTCGACGGCGGCTGGACGGCGCATTAGCATGAGCCGCGGTAGCCTGGGCAGGCGTAACAAGACGCAGCGGCCAGCGAATATTCGATCGGTGCAGGCTCACCAGGAGCGAGACATGAACGGCACGCAGGACAATACGCAACACAAGGGTAAGGACTTGCCGGGCCAGGTCGTGCTCGTGCTTCAGGGCGGTGGTGCGCTCGGATCCTACCAGGCCGGGGTGTATCAGGCGCTGCACGAGTCGGGGATCGAGCCGGACTGGGTCATCGGCACCTCGATCGGCGCCATCAATGCGAGCCTGATTGCGGGCAACGAGCCCGGACAGCGACTTGCACGCCTGAGGGAGTTCTGGAAGCGGATGGAGCAGAACCCGGTGTGGAATTTCCGCACCGCGTTTCCCGATTTCAACGAGAAACTTTCTTATTGGTCGACCGTCACCAATGGCATTCCCGGCTTCTTCCGGCCCAATGCTCTGGCGCACGCCGGCGATTCCTATCCGCTCGGCCCCGACAATGCCGGCTTCTATTCGACCGCGCCGCTCGAGAAGACACTGCTCGACCTTGTCGATTTCAGCCTGGTCAATCGTTGCGCGCCGCGGCTGACGGTTGGCGCGGCCCATGTCCGCACCAGCCAGATGCGCTATTTCGACAGCCGCGATGGTGAGCTGACGGTCAAGCACGTGATGGCCTCGGGCGCGCTGCCGCCGGCATTTCCTGCGGTGCGGATCGATGGCGATCTCTATTGGGACGGCGGCATCCTGTCGAACACGCCGACGGAGGCCGTGTTCGACGACAACCCGCGCAAGGACGCGCTGATCTTCTCCGTGCATCTGTGGAATCCCGTCGGCGCCGAGCCGACCACGATGGCGGAGGTGCTGAATCGGCACAAGGACGTGCAATATTCCAGCCGCATCGCAAGCCAGATCGTCCGCCAGCAGCAGGCTCATCGCCTGCGCCACGTCATCAACCAGTTGGCCGCGCGTCTGCCTGAGAGCGAGCGCAACGATCCGGCGGTTCGTGAACTGGCGAGCTATGGTTGCCCGACACGCATGCACGTCGTGCGCCTGCTCGCGCCGCAGCTCGACCGCGAGAACCACACCAAGGACATCGATTTCAGCCCGTCGGGCATCATGCGGCGGTGGGATGCGGGCTATGCTCACACGAGGTCTGTGCTCGAGCGAAAGCCGTGGGTCGGCGAATTCGACCCGCTCGCCGGTGTGGTGCTGCACGAGCATATGGACGTGCTGCCTATTGCGGCGGAGTGAGGGCGTTGTCCGTCATTGTTCTGCGTCGTGACGATTTCACGAGGACGCAGTCCGGGTTATTGTGGCCGCGTCTTCATCGCGAGGCTTGCAATTGGTCGTTGAGAGCGATCTGGAATTAGCCCTCGATATCGTCCGCGCCAACGCGGCGGGACCGGTTGCCGGCGTGTTCGGTCCGACCTCGGTAACCTGGCAAATCGACCGGGAGGCCGTGATCTTTCTCGGCGCCGGCCGTGCGCTGCTGCTTCAACTCGCGCACCCCTGGGTCGCTGCCGCCATCGCCGAGCATTCGAAAACCTTTGCCGATCCGATCGGCCGTTTCCATCGCACCTTCGACATCGTCTTTGCCATGGTGTTCGGCTCGCTCGACCGTGCCTTGCTGTCGTCCCAGCAGCTGCACCGTCGCCATGCCATGATCGTCGGGCAAATGCCCGAGACGGTCGGTCCGTTCGCAGCGGGATCGCGCTATTGTGCCAACGACATCCCGTCGCTGCGCTGGGTCCATGCCACGCTGGTCGAGACCGCGCTGATGGCGCATGACCTGGTGCTGCCGCAGCTTTCGGCGGGAGAACGCGAGCGCTACTGGGCCGAGAGCCGGACTTTTGGTGCGTTGTTCGGATTGACGGCGGATGATCTGCCGGCGGACTGGGCCGGCTTTGCCGCCTACACCGCGGCGATGGTGCAGTCGGATACGCTCACCGTCAGCCCGGCGGCGCGCGAGATAGCGACGCAAATCTTCAGCGGCGCGCGCCCGTGGCTGCGGCCGCCACGGTGGTATCGCGCGCTCACGGCGAGCCTGCTGCCGGAGCGCTTGCGCGCGGGCTTTGGTTTTGAGCTTTGCGAGCGCGATATCAGGTCCGCCGACAACGCGCTGAAATGGATCAGGCGCGTCTATCCGAGATTGCCCGATCGGCTGCGCTATGTCGGTCCCTATCAGGACGCGCAGGCGCGGCTGCGGGGAGAGCCGCAGCCCGACTGGATGACCCGCTGCCTCAACCGTGCCTGGATCGGGCGGCCGCGGATGGACCAGCGCCGGAAGGGGTGAACGGAGAATGTGGAAACGTCTCGGTCTCACGCCGACGCCAGCTTCCGGTACAGCGCGTTGTAGCTGCCGGCCGAGATGCTCCAGGAGAACGACCGTCCCATCGCGCTGCGGCGCATGGTGTCGAGCTGGTCCTGCGCCATGAAAGCCGAGAAGGCGCGGCGAACGCCGCCGAGGAAAGACTCGTGCGAGGGTTTCGAGAACAGGAATCCGGTCTCGCCGTCGGTGATGGTCTCGGCGAGGCCGCCGGTCTGGTGACCGATCGGCAGCGAGCCGAAGCGCTGGGCGTACATCTGGCTGAGCCCGCACGGCTCGAAGCGCGACGGCATCAATGTGAAGTCGCTGCCGGCGAAGATGCGGCGCGCCTGCGCGTCGTTGAAGCCGATCACGACCCCGATGGAGTCGGGACGGCGGCGATGCGCGTCGATCAGGGCCTGCTCGAGCGCGGGTTCGCCGGAGCCGGTGACCACGATCTGCCCCCCGGCATCGACGATCTCGTCGGCCGCCGCCAGCACGAGGTCGATGCCTTTCTGATGCACGAGGCGGGCGACGATGCCGAACATCGGGCCGCGCGATACCGCGAGCCCGAACTGCTTGCGCACATAGTCCGCATTGGCCTTCTTGCCGACCCAGTCGCCGGCGCCGAACTGCTGGGCGAGCTGGGCGCAGGAGCGCGGGTCCCAGCTCTCGTCGATGCCATTCAGGATGCCGGTGAGCTCCGAAGCGTCGGAGCGGACGCGAAGCAGGCCTTCGAGGCCGCAGCCGAATTCATCCGTGGTGATTTCCCGCGCGTAGGTGCCGCTCACGGTGGTGAGGTGCGAGGCGTAAACCAGCCCGGCCTTGAGGAAGGAGAGCTGATCGTAGAACTCGACGCCGTCGATGTGGAAGGAGCTCTCCGGTGCGCCGATCCGCCGCAACGAGTCCTTCGGGAACAGGCCCTGATAGGCGAGGTTGTGAATGGTCAGGATCGACGGCAGCTTGGCGCCGCGCCAGGCGAGGTAAGCCGGCACGAGCGAGGCCTGCCAGTCATTGGCATGGACCAGGTCTGCTGCCCAATTCTTGTCCAGCTTGCCCATGGCAAGCTCAGCGGCTGCCGAGGCGAAACGAGCGAAGCGGATGTCGTTGTCCGGCCAGTCGCGCCCGGACTCGTCGCCATAGGGATTGCCGGGCCGGTCATAGAGTTGCGAGCACAACAGCACATAGACCGGCAGGCCGTCCTTGGTCGCGGCCCGGCCGAGCGAGCAGGCCGGCATCTCCGCCAACGCCGGACAACGGCCAACGATCTGAAGATGCGTGAGTTGCTCGATGATGTCGCGGTAGCCGGGCAGCATGACCCGGATATCGGCGAAGGGGCGGAGGGCTCGGGGAAGAGCCGCGGAAACGGCTCCAAGTCCGCCGACGCGGACGAAGTCGTCCATCTCTGTCGTAACGAACAAGACCCTCAAGAACTGCTGCCCTCATCCGATCCCGTTTGCTGCTATGCAAGAACGGGTCCAGTTGCCCCTGGAATTCTCAAGCCCGCCCGCCTGACGCGTCCGTTCGGTAAAGACTTTCCTACTCAGCCGCCGCCCTCTAGGGTCGGCGCACCAACAATAGAGAACTTCGATAGTTCCTAAGCGACCGAGGACCGGCAAGGACGTAAGCAGGCATGCCACTAGCAGATAAGCATGAGGGGACGACGACAAAGGCCTTCGCGGGCCTCAGGGTTCTGGATTTTTCGACCACCATCGCCGGCCCCCATTGTGCCCGGATGCTCGCCGACATGGGCGCCGAGGTCATCAAGATCGAGACCGACGGCGGCGAGACGATGCGGACCCGGCCGCCGCTGCGCAAGGGCTGCAGCACCGTGTTCGGCCAGCTCAATGTCGGCAAGAAGAGCGTCGTGCTCGATCTCAAATCCGAAGACGGCAGGGAGGCGGTGCGCCGGCTGGCCGCGACCGCCGACATCCTGGTCGAGAACTTTCGCCCCGGCGTGATGCGCCGCCTGCGGCTCGACTACGACGATCTGCGGCCGGTCAATCCGAAGCTGATCTACTGCTCGATCTCCGGCTACGGCCAGAGCGGTCCCTCGGCCGAGCTGCCGGCCTACGCGCCGGTGATCCATGCGGCCTCCGGCTACGACATGGCGCATCTGGCCTACCAGCCCGGCCGCAGCCGTCCGGACTATTGCGGCATCTACCATGCCGACGTCGTCACCGGCACCTACGGTTTTGGCGCGATCGCGTCGGCGCTCTATCAGCGCACGGTCACGGGCCTCGGCCAGCACATCGACGTCTCCATGCTGGAATCGATGCTGACGCTGACAGTGATCGAGTTGCAGAGCTCGCAGTTCACCGTGAAGCCGCCGCCGCGGCCGATGTTCGGGCCGACCGAGACGGCCAATGGCTACGTCATGATCACGGTCGCGAGCGAGAAGACGTTTCAGGGATTGATGGGCGTGATCGGCCGCCCCGAATGGATCTCCGACCCGCGCTTCTCCGTCTACGCCGCGCGGCGCGAGAACTGGGCCGATTTGATGGACGGTGTGGAAGCCTGGTCGCGCCAACTCACGACCGACGCATGCCTCGTCGCGCTTGGCGCGGCCGGCGTGCCGGCCTCGGCCTATCGAACCGTGTCCGAGGCGCTGGCCGATCCGCAACTCGCGCATCGCCGCGCTCTCTCGTCCGTGGAGGACGCAGGCGGCTCGTTCCAGGTCCTCAATCTGCCGTTCCGGATGTCGGGCGCCGACACCGCGCCGGCCAGAACGATGGCCGTGCTCGGCGAGCACACGGACGCATTGCGCGAGGAAATCGGCCTCGGCGACGATGTCCCAATTCCGTCAGGCAAAACGGCCGTGCAGGGCTGAAGCGGGGCTGAAGAGGGGCCCGCTGCGGCGGGCAATGCGGCCTTGCGCGCCGGCGCCTTGCCACAATCGGCCGCCGTCAACTAGACAGAGGCAAGTTTGTCTCGCCCCGCCGGCCATGGCATGGTGGCGCGGCAACAAGAAGCATGCGGGAGGACGCCGATGAAGAGTTTCAAGGTCGCCGATTTCAAGGCGCCGCTGCAGGAGTTCGACGAGGCCACGCCGCAGCCGTCGGGCACGCAGGTGCTGATCAAGGTGAAGGCCGCCGGCGTCTGCCACAGCGACCTCCACATCTGGGAAGGCGGCTACGATCTCGGCCATGGCCGCAAGCCGCTGTCGCTGAAGGACCGCGGCATCAACCTGCCGCTGACCATGGGTCACGAGACCGTCGGTGAGATCCTGGCGTTCGGCCCCGACGTGAAGCCGACCGACCAGGGCGATCTCAAGCTCGGCGATGTCGGTCTCGTCTATCCCTGGATCGGCTGCGGCAAATGCGCGACGTGCCTCGCCGGTGACGAGAACATGTGCCTGACGCCGCGCTCGCTCGGCGTCTATTGCGACGGCGGCTATGCCGACCACATGCTGGTGCCGCATCCGCGCTACCTGCTCAATCTCAGGGGACTCGACCCGGCGTCGGCCGCACCCTATGCCTGCTCGGGCGTCACCACCTACAGCGCGCTGAAGAAGGTCGAGCAGTATTTCGACACGCCGATCGTGATGTTTGGCGCCGGCGGCCTCGGCCTGATGGCGCTGTCGCTGCTGAAAGCGATGGGCGGCAAGGGCGCGATCATGGTCGACATTGACGCCAGGAAGCGCGAGGCGGCGGAGAAGGCCGGCGCGCTCGCAACCGTGGATCCCAAGGCGCCGGATGCGCTGGAGCAACTCGCCAAAAAAGCGGGCGGCCCGATCCGCGCAGTGATCGACCTCGTCGGCAATGCCGCGACGACACAGCTCGGCTTCGATTGCCTCACCAAGGGCGGCAAGCTCGTCATCGTCGGCCTGTTCGGCGGCGGCGCGACTTGGGCGCTGCCGCTGATCCCGATCAAGGCGGTGACGATCCAGGGCAGCTATGTCGGCAATTTGCGCGAGACGCAGGAATTGCTCGACCTCGTGCGCGCCAAGAATATACCGCCGATTCCGGTGACGCGGCAGCCGCTCGCCAAGGCCAACGATGCACTGGTGCAGTTGCAGCAGGGCGCGGTGGTCGGGCGCACGGTGCTGACGCCGTAGCCAATGCTCTTTCCGCCGTCATTGCCAGGAGCGAAGCGACGAAGCAATCCAGGGTGTCTCAGCGGACGCATTTCTGGATTGCTTCGTCGCAAGAGCTCCTCGCAATGACGTGCTCCTCTTCGCGCAGGAACTCCCATGTCAGCAAACAACGCCTTCCACATTGCCGTGCTCGCTGGTGACGGCATCGGTCCCGAAGTCATGGCGCCGGCCATTGAAGTGCTGCGCAAGATCGAAGCCAAGTCGGGCCTCAGCTTTCGCTTCACCGAGGCGCCGGCCGGCGCCAACAATTATCTCGCGACCGGCAAGTCGATGCCGGATACGACGATCAAGCTGTGCGAGGAGGCGGACGCGATCCTGCTCGGGGCCTGCGGCCTGCCGTCGGTGCGCTACCCCGACAATACCGAGATCGCGCCGCAGATCGAGCTGCGTTTCATCTTCGATCTCTATGCCGGTGTACGTCCGGCGCGGCTCATTCCGGGTGTGCCGAGCCCGATCGTCGGCGCCGACACGCGCGGCATCGATCTCGTCGTGATCCGCGAGTCCACCGAAGGCCTGTTCGCCTCGATGGGCAAGGGCGTCGTCACCCATGAGGAGGCGCGCGAGACCATGGTGATCACGCGCAAAACCTCCGAGCGCCTGTTCGAGTTCTCGTTTCGCCTCGCCGAGCGTCGCAAGGCGCGCGGCAAGCCGGGGATGCTGACCTGCGTCGACAAGGCCAACGTGTTCAAGGCGTTTGCGTTCTTCCGCAGCATCTTCGACGAAATCGAGAAGCGTCATCCCGAGGTGAAGACCGACCGGCTCTATGTCGATGCCTGCTCGGCGATGCTGGTCAAGCGGCCCTGGGATTTCGACGTGATGGTGATGGAGAACATGTTCGGCGACATCGTCTCCGACATCACCGCGAGCCTGATCGGCGGCCTCGGCATGGCGCCGTCAGCCGACATCGGCGACAAATACGCCGTGTTCCAGCCGTGCCACGGCACCGCGCCTGATATCATGGGGCAGGGCAAGGCCAATCCCACCGGTATGATCCTGTCGGCGGCGATGATGCTGGACTGGCTCGCCGACAAGCACGGTGTCGAGAGCGCGGCGGAAGCCGGCGAGACGATCGAGCGTGCGGTGGATCAGGTTTATGCCGGCGGCATCAAGCCGATGGAGTTCGGCGGCAGCAACGGCACGGCTGATATTACGAAAGCTGTGCTCGCCGCGCTGTAGCCAATACATTTAGAGAAAAGGGGCCCAGTGGGCCCCTTCGTCATTCACCAGCGGCGCCAGTGGCGGTGGCCGCCCCAGCCCCACGGACGCGGACCGTAACCGTAGAAGCGTCGCGGGCCACCGTAATAGCCATAGGCGCGGTAATAGTTCGGACGCCACCAGCAGCGGCCCCAGGCATTGCAGACCATGCGCACCTGATCGACATTCGCGGCCGGACCGCTTGCGACGCGATCGGCCTGCGGGATGCCGTTCGGCATCGCTGCGATCGCTTGTCCCGACGCCAGCGCAGCGCTGCCGAGCGCAGCCAGACCGAGAACGGCAAACTTGATTTTCATCGCAATCTCCCTCGTTGGTGGCGGAAGAACTTGCGGGAGATCAGTTGGTTGCTACCGCAGCGAAGCGGCCGGGGAATTTAATCTTCCTGAATGAAAATTCAGCTTCGCGCGTTCGACGTCATTTGCCCTGGAACTGCGGCGTGCGCTTCTCCATGAAGGCCTGCCGGCCCTCGCGGAAATCCGCACTGTCCATGCAGGCCGTGCCGATCGCCTTGATCGCGTCCATGTCGCGCCCGCTCTCGTCCTTCAGCACCTGCGCGATGGTGATCCTGGCGGCCTTGATTGCGAGCGGGGCGTTCTGCGCGATCGTCTCGGCTACTCCCATGACCTCGCCCCAGAGCAGATCCTCCGGAAACACACGCTCGACGAGGCCAATACGCAACGCCTCCGCCGCATCGATCCGCATGCCCGTGTACATCAGAAAGCGCGCCCAGGACGGGCCGACCAGCGACACCAGGTGCCGCAAGCCGTCATAGCCATAGGCAATGCCGAGTTTTGCCGCGGGAATGCCGAACTGGCTGCCGTGGGAGGCGATGCGGATGTCGGCGAGCATCGCGACCTGCATGCCGCCGCCGAGACAAAAACCCTGGATGCAGGCAATGGTCGGCTTGGGGTAGTCGGCGAACAGCGCGCGCTGGGTGGCGCTGCGTTTGGCATATTCTTCGGACGCGGCGGCGTTGTGCCTGACCTTCTCGAACTGGCTGATGTCGGCGCCCGAGACGAAGGCCTTGCCGCCGGCGCCGCGCAGGATCACGACTCGCACGGCGTCGTCGTCGCGCAAGGCCGTCAGCGCCTCGCCAAATCCCTCCCACATCTCCAGCGACATCGCGTTGCGCTTGTCGGGATTGTTGAAGGTGACCACGCCGACGCCGCCGGCCGTGTGCTGGAGGATCTTGCCGTCGGCGTAGGATATTTCGGTCGTGCTGGACATGTCGGGCATCGCGCTCGCTTTTCGTTGGCGAGGCGCGATGTTCGGCCGGGGGGACGCCAGGGTCAACCGCGGCGAGGGAGGCGGCTTTGCATCCGCCTGTGCCGCGATTGCATGGCCGCTAGCGCGTCATATGCGCGGTCAGCGAGTGGCTGCCGGCATTGCTGAAGAATGCCAGTCGACCGAATGCGGGTCGATCGGGTTGTCGTGGGCGTCGAGCACCTCCATGTGCATGCGCGACAGGTAGGTCGGATCCTTGCGCATGTGCGCGGAGATCTCGGTCTTGGCGATCGAGGAGGGCACCGTCCAGGTCGGATTGAGGACCACGCTGGTGATCTGGGCCGTCAGTGTCGGCGAGGGCTTTCAGTCTTGCCGACGATCACGCGATAGCACCGCACCACCACGTCGTTCTCGACCGCCTCGGCGAAGGCCGCGGGGACGTTGACCACCACATAGCGTCGGACGCGCGGTCTCTGGATTGGGTCGCGACAAGGCCGGAATGGGTTCGCGAAAACCGCGGGCGACGGCGGGAAAAATCGTCAACAAAAAGGGGCGGCATACGCCCCGGGAAAGACCGCGCGCAAGCGCGCGGGTCCGGATGAGTCCAATCATGTACTCGTCCAATCCGGCCGCGTCCCCGTGACGCGGCGGATTGAACAATCGGCCGAACAGGCGCGAACGCCGATCGGCTCAGGCCTCGTTCGCTGCGATCGATTCCATCAGCGAGACCAGCTGCCGCTGCACCGTCTGGTCCTTGATCTTGCTGTAGGCGCGCAGCAGGCGGAGGCTGAAGGCCGAGTCCAGGAAGAGCAGGCTCTCGACTTCGCGCGCCTTGTTGTCGCCGTCATAGAAGAAGGTCACGGGCACGTCGAGGGAGGTGGCGATCTGCTGAAGCCGAGCCGCGCCGACGCGATTGACGCCCTTCTCGTATTTCTGGACCTGCTGGAAGCTCACGCCGAGCTTCTCGCCGAGCTCGGCCTGCGAGATCTTCATCTCGACGCGCCGCAGACGGATGCGTTTGCCCAGCTCAATGTCGGGCTTGCCGGCACTGCGCTGCTTCATTCTCTTCGCCGCTGTTTTCATTCGTTTTCTCATCGTTCTTCGGTTGAAAATCCCCCGAAGAGCTGGGTCAGGGGTTCGCCCATATACGAGTCCTTGAATTCATGCGGGTGCACGAATTCTTCCTTAAACCACGGGAATCGCGCCGGACTGAAGGCTTCGATCAGCCAGTCAATCATGTGCCGCACTCTCGGAATCCGGCCGCTACCGGGATGGTAGGACAACCAGATATCCAGCGGTCTGTTCAGCTCGACCTCCAGTGGAATCAACTTCCCGCCAAGCGCAATGGCGTAGCTCGGGAATACGCCGATTCCGGCGCCATTCGCGACCGCCCAGTAGTTGGCGCTTGAGACGTTGGTCTTCATGACCAGAAGGTCACGCTCCGGAACGCCGGGGAAGAAGCTCTCGAAAGTTTCCTTGGCGGCGAGCTGGTCGGCGAATTGCAGCACCAGGCGGTGCTTGATCAACTCCATCGCCGTGCGCGGCGCGCCATGTTTCGCAATGTATTTCTCGGAGGCCCAGAACATCAGATGCATGCGGCCGAGCCGCACCAGCTTGACGTCGAGCGCCGAAGGCCGCGCCAAATGGATGGCGACATCGGCCTCGTGGCGGGAGACGTCGGCCGAGCGCATCGCGCAATGCAGATCGACCAGGATTTTCGGATAGGCCTGCTGGAATTCGACCAGCCGCGGGGCGAGCCAGAACGTACCAAGTCCCTCGGTCACGGCGACACGGACCTCGCCAGACAGGGCATTCGCAGTCGAATCGCTGGTGCGCAGCACGTCGAATGCAGCTGCCTCCATCTGCTCGACGGCGGACACCACCAGCGCGCCTTCATCGGTCAGATGGGTGCCGTGCACGTCGCGGGTGAACAGGGTGGTGCCCGTCTGGCGTTCGAAATCATCGATCCGGCGGCGGACGGCATTGATCGACAGCGACAGGCGTTCGGCCGCCGAGCGGAAACTTCCGCATCGGACGACTTCCAGGAAAATGCGGGCCGCATCCCAATCGGAGAGGCCGCTGATGTTTGTTTTTGGGCGTTCCTCCAGTGGAACGCCCCTTTCCGCCAAGGAGTGCATACAAGTCCCTTCGGGTCGCTAAACTGGCAGAATCTTGCGGAAACCACAACCACGGCGGGTTGGGGAATGACGAGTTTTGAACGTCATCCTTACTGTGCCTCAAGTGGTATTCGAGTGCTGCCAAGGGCTGGGAATCGGGCAAGCTATCGTCCGTATGAGGGGTGTGGGCGTGAGTTCCGTTATGAGCCGTAACATGGCTGCGGGATCGTCGGCGCTGTCCGCGATGGACCTCCTTGCGCGAGCACCGGTGTTGCTCTCCGGGATGGATCATTCTCAGCAACCCGGGCGTTCTTTTCCTGGCCGTGTCGATAACAGTGGACGGCGCAACGGGGCGGCGTTCGCCGGAACCGCGTTTTCCACGCGGAAACACATTGAAATCATGTTCAGGGGCGCAATGGCCTCGTGCTATTCTCGATCCCCCAAGGGGGCCAAAGAGGTCGTCACAACCACGTCTCACAGGCCGAATTAACGGAAAGAACGCCGGTGTCGCATTCAGACCAACAATTGCAGTCGGTGCTGGAAACGCTCGTGGAGTGCCGCAGGGTTCTCAATGAGAGCAACAGCCGTGAGTCGGCCGAGCTGCTGTCCATTGTCATCCTCGACGTCAGGATGAAACTCAAAGGAATTGACGGTGCCGATCTCAAGGCATTGTGCGACGAAATGCTGCGGAGCGCCGGAAGCGAACCGCAGCCCCCTTCCAAGCAGACGCAGGACCAGCCCCGGCGTCCGCTGCTCCGCGTGGTGAAGTAGCCGCGCCGCCGAGTCTCGCTTTTTGGCGAGATTTGTGCGCGTCCCGATGCCGCATCTGTGATTGCGGACGGCATCGGGAGGAGCCCCGGTTTTGTGCGCCTCTGTTGCGCATTTTCCGGCATCGGCTACACCTGAGCCGGTTCGGCCCCGGGCCGCGCGCATTCCCCGCGCCGCACCGGGGCCTGAGATGGCTCCGACTGCATCATGCAAAATGTCTCGATCCCGGCGGCGCTGATTGCCGGCCTCGTCAGCTTCCTCTCCCCTTGCGTCCTGCCGCTGGTCCCGCCCTATCTGATCTATCTGACGGGCGCCACGATCGAGCACGTCGAGAGCGACGAGCCGGCATCGGCCTCCAAGCGCGCGATCATGATGTCGGCGCTGCTGTTCGTGCTCGGCTTCTCCACCGTGTTCGTGGCGCTCGGGGCCAGTGCCTCGCTGATCGGCGGGCTGATCCGCGCCTGGTCGGCCGAGCTCTCGATCCTCGCCGGCATCGTCATCATCGTCATGGGCCTGCACTTCCTGGGCTTGACGCGCATCGGGTTCCTGATGCGCGAAGGCCGGCTGCCGATCCCGAAGCCCGTCGGGCTGTGGGGCGCCTATATCATGGGGCTCGCCTTCGCCTTCGGCTGGACGCCCTGCATCGGCCCGATCCTTGCGGCAATCCTCTCGGTCGCCGCGGCTGAAGCGACGGTGACGAAGGGCGCGGGCCTGCTCGCGGTCTATTCGGCCGGCCTCGGCATTCCCTTCCTGATCGCAGCCTTGATGATCGAGCAGTTCTCGAAACTGTTCGCGCGCATGAAGGGCCATCTCGTCAATGTCGAACGCGCCATGGGCGTCCTGATGGTCATCACCGGCATCGGCTTCCTCACCGGCGCCGTCTCGAATGTCAGCATCTGGCTGCTCGAGACGTTTCCGGCGTTGCAGACGATCGGCTAAAGCGCGATGAGATTGGGGCGATCGTCATCGCGCTTTACGATATTGTTTGAGCATGATCTTTTCGGAAAACCGCTTCGCACTTTTCCGGATCATGCTCTAGGCACTCACCGCGAACCGCGCCAGCGCTTCGCGATCGACCTCGATGCCGAGACCCGGACCGTCCGGCACGCGCACGACGCCCTTCGCGTGCTCGATCGGCTCCTTCAGAATCGCCTGCCGGATCGGATGGTCGGTGCGGTCGAATTCGAGCATCGGCTCGAGCGGTGCCAGCGAGGTCGGCGTGTGCGACGGCAGCACGGCGAGAAGCTGGAGCGAGGCCGCGATCGCAATCCCGGTGCCCCAGACATGTGGATTGTAGCGGATGCCGAACGCCTCGCTCATGTCGGCGATCTTCTTGCATTCGGAGAGGCCGCCGGCTGCGCAGGTGTCGGGCTGGGCGATGTCGAGCGCATGGGAGGCAAACAGGTCGCGGAAGCCGAAGCGCGTGAACTCGCATTCGCCGCCGGCAATGGGAATGGAGAGCGCGGATTTCACCGCGCGATAGCCTGCGACGTCCTCCGGCGGTACCGGCTCCTCGAACCATCCGATATCATAGCGCTCGATCAGTCGGCCGAGCCGGATCGCAGCGATCGCGTCATAGGCGTGGTTCGCATCGACCATCAGCGCGACATCGGGGCCGATCGCCTCGCGCACCGCGCGCGTCACCGCGGCATCGTCCGCGATGCCGAAGCCGACTTTCAGTTTCACGGCGCGGAATCCTTCCGCGGCATAACCCGCCGCCTCCTCCGGCAGATATTTCAGTGGATCGCCCGACTTGCGCCGGTAGAGACCGGTCGCATAAGCCGCAACCTCCTTGCGCGCGGCGCCGCCGAGAAGCTGGTGCGCGGGCACGCCAAAATGCTTGCCCTTGATGTCCCATAACGCGATGTCGATGCCGCTCAGGCCCTGGATCACGACGCCCTTCTGGCCGTGATCGCGCAAACGCGCGTAGACCATCTGCCACAAGACGTCGGTGCGCAGCGGATCCTCACCGGTCAGCCATGGTTCGATGCTGCGGACCACTGCCGCCGTCATGCGTGCCGGGCCGTAACATTCGCCCCAGCCGACGAGACCGTCATCGGTCTCGACCTCGACCAGCATCGCGGTGCGCGTGTCGTACCAGGCGCGCGAATAGGCGAAGGGCTGCGAGAGCTTTGCTTCGAGGATGTGCGTGCGAACGCTCGTGATCTTCATTGCCATTCCCCGTTCACCGCGCCTCGTCCAGCGTGCAGATCACCGTGCAGACCACGCCGCGCGGCAGGAAGTCGACGGTCGCCTCGCCGCCGAGCTGGTCGCGCGCGCTGCGCTCGATCAGGCGCGAGCCGAAGCCGCGCTGCACCGGCGCCGTCACCGGCGGGCCGCCGATCTCGGTCCAGATCAGGCGCAGCCGCGGCTTCGGCGCATCGGCGATGACCTCCCATTCCAGCGTGACACGGCCGGTCTCGTTGGAGAGTGCGCCGTATTTTGCGGCGTTGGTGGCGATCTCGTGCACGATCATCGACAGCACCACGGCGAGCCGCGGCGACAGCGGCGCGGCGGGGCCGTCCATCCGGATGCGTTCGGGATTGTTCAGCAGGAACGGTTGAAGCGCGCGGGCAATCACGTCCTTCAGCTCGGAGCCTGCCCATTTTTCCTGGCTCAGCAGGTTATGCGCCTCGGCGAGGGCGCCGAGCCGGCCCTCGAATTTCGCCCGCTCGTCGCGGCTGGCGCTGCGGAAGGTCTGCACGGCGATCGCCTGCATCAAGGCGAGCGTGTTCTTGACGCGATGGTTGAGCTCGTCGATCAACAGATCGTGCAGCATCTCGCCGCGCGCGATCGTGGTCGCCATCCTGACCGCGAAGGTCAGGCCGGTCAGCAGCAGGATGCCGCCGATCAGGCTGGTGATCGCGATGTTGCGCCAGAGCGGGGCAATCAGCGAGCTCTCGGCGACGCCGGCGGCCACCGTCCAGCCCGTCAGCTGCGAACGGGTGTAGGCGGAGGCGAGCGGAATGCCGTCGAGCGACACGGTCGAAAGCGATGCCTCGTTGCTCCGGAACATCGCCGCGTAGAGCGAGGGGGAAGCCCGCTTGCCGAATGTCTCGCTCGGATTGGGAGTGCGCGCGAACACGATGCCCTTGGTATCGAGCAGCGATACGGTCCAGAGCTGGTCGGGCAGCTGCTTTTCCACCAGATGCTGAAAGATGCCGACCGGCGGGCTGAAGCAGAGGTCGTAGATCACCTCGCCATCGCGGAGCACCGGGACCTCGACCGTGAGCACCTGTCGCCCGTTGATCGCGCCGGTGAACAGGTCGGAATATTGCGGCGACCTGGTCGCAAATACCTTCTCGATGATCTCGATATGATCGCGCGGCGGCAGGCTTGCGGTGTCCTCCGTCGCGGAGGAGAACAGCAGCCGGCCCTTGCGATCGGAGATCAGCACGAGGCCGCCCTTGCCGTACTGGTCGACGAAACCGAGCGCGATGCGGCGGAAGTTCTCGAAGTCGTCGTTGCGCAGCGAATTCGTCAGCGCAAGGACTTGCAAGCCGCCGGTCATCCGCTGCACCTCGGAGTCCAGCACGAGGCGCATGCTGCGCACGTTCTCCAGCACGCGGCGGGTCGCGTCGTTCCGGTCCTGCTTGTAATTGTAGACGGCAATGCCGACCGCGAAGACGATCAGCGGCAACATCGTTCCCGTGACCAGAAGGGCGAGCCGGACCGGCAGGGTGAGCTTTGACAAACGCGGGCGTCCCGGTTCCGGCGCAGGAGAGCGCCGGATTTATGATTTTGGGAGACCATAGGGGCGGGATATGCGCTGCGCCATGATTTTCGCATCTGGGCGAGCCGCCCAGCGGCGGGATATTGCAGCGCAGTTCGGGCGCCTGCGCCTCAGCTCAGCTCATGCTGAGTGCGGTCAGTAGGAGACACATGGCGTAAACGGCCGCCAGGCTGAGCCCGGCGATCCGGGCCTCTCGATGCAATCTCATGCGGTCAACTCCGGAGAAGGCGGCCGCCTTGGAGGTGACCGCCCTCGCGCCTTGATCAATCGATTTCCTGAACGACCGTGCGCGAGCCGGGGTCGACGAGCATCACGCGTTCGCCGGAGTAGACATAGCGATACCTCGTGAGGGACGGACCCCAGTCTGCCGGAACGGCCTCGAGTTCGACATCGCTCGGCACTGTCGCGCCGACGATGATCTTTTGCTTCGTCGTCACCGGACGGAGATGGTGCTCGGTGACATAGGATTTGATCCTGGTCCGGTATTGCGGCTCGATCTGAACCGCTGCCGCGTGACCGGTTCCGGTCGTGGTCACCACGGTGGATTGCGCGAAAGCGCCGGTCGACATCAGGACGACAGCGGCGGATAGCAGGAACAGCTTCTTCATATTCTTCTCCTCATACGGATCAGGCGCCGCATCAACATCTCACCGTGCGCGACGTTCCTGCCCACAGGAACAAATTGCCGATTTTTCCCGTTGGTGAATCGACCGGGCCGGAAAGCCCGGCAACTGGAGGAGGAGAGTATGAAGCTGAAAGTAGCGACCGCAGCGCTGATGCTCGCTGCATTGTCCCTGCCGGCGTTCGCGGCCGACGAGTTCTACGTCGTCCAGGACGTCAAGACGAAGAAGTGCACCATCGTCGACAAGAAGCCGACGGACACGACCACGACCGTCGTCAGCCCCTCGGGCACGATCTACAAGTCGCGCATCGAGGCTGAGAGCGGCATGAAGACCGTCAAGGTCTGCACGTCAAACTGAGGAGGATGACAAATGCCGGTTCTGATTCTGTGGGCCGTGCCGGCCGTGCTGGTGATCGGCGGCGGCATCTATCTGATCGGCCACCTGCACTAAGCCGCAGTGGAAGGCGAGCGGGTCTGTGCGTGCAACGCACAGACCCGCAAGTCTTTCGTATCCCAAGTCGTCCGCCTCTTGCTGAATGGGAGGGCCCCCGTAGCCTGCCGCGCGCCGGCGGGAGCGCGAGTTGCAGTGCAACAGCCCGCGCAGGAGCGGCCCCTGCGACGAAGAGTACCTCCCGCGCGCGCGAAATGACTTCCGTCCCGCCGATGTTTTCCCTACGCTTCCCTTTCGCAAGCCGCATACCGGCTGCGCTCACGGCCCGGCTACAGGGCCGGAGCATCAAAGGGAGGGCAGAGGATGAAGCGAAGATCATTTCTCGCTGGGCTCGGCGCGACCACTGCGACGGCCGTGGTCGGCATGCCGTCGATCGCCAGGGCACAGGCGCCGATCACGCTGAACGGTGCGGTCCAGTTCAACGACGACCACGCCTTCAACCGGGCACTGATCCGGTTCGAAGAGCTGGTCAAGAAGTACTACGGCAAGCCGGTCAACTTCACGCTGCACAAGAACTCCTCGCTCGGCCTCGAGAAGCAGTATTTCGAGTACATGTCGCAGGGCAAGGCGGTCGACTACGGCATCGTCTCGCCGGCCCACATGTCGACCTTCGCCAAGGCGGCCCCGTTCATCGATGCGCCCTTCGTGTTCAAGGGCATCGAGCACATGAACAAGGTCGTCGAAGCCAATATCCTGGCGCCGATCGCCGACGAAGTCGCGGCGAAAGCCGAGGTCGTTCTGATCGGGTATGCCGGTGGTGGCATCCGCAACATCTTCGCCAACAAGCCGCTCAAGAATCTCGCCGATCTCAAGGGCCTCAAGGTTCGCGTGCAGGGCGCGCCGATCTGGTCGAAGACCTTTGCGGCGGTCGGCATGAGCCCGACGGTGATCGCCTATAACGAAATCTACAACGCGATCCAGAACGGCGTGATATCGGCCGGCGAAAACGAGGCGGCAGGCGTCGAGGCGATGAAGTTCTACGAAGTGGCCCCGCATCTCAACCTGACACAGCACGCGGTGTCGATCCGGCCGATCTGCTTCTCGGTGAAGACGCTGAAGACCTTGCCGAAGGATTTGCAGGACGCGATCATGAAGGCCGGCAAGGAGGCCGGCGACTACGGCCGTCAGCTCGAATCGAGCGAAGAGGTCGTCAAGCTCGACACGCTCGAGAAGGCCGGCAAGCTCAAGCGCGTTCCGTTCGAGGAGCGGGACGCCATGAAGAAGCTCGCCGACCCCGTGATGGCCGCCTACGCCAAGGAAATCGGTGCGGAAGGCATTTTCGAGAAGATCAACGTCGCCTGAGGTCGTTGCGTCCGTCGACAACAATCCGGGCAGGCCCCGCTTCCTGCCCGGACGCAGCGGACGAACTGCCGCACGGAGCCCAAATGTCTGAAATGCCCGTCCCGTCCGCACCGTCGCTGTGGCGTCGCGTAACGGCGGCCTATGCGAGATTGCTGGAATTCCTGCTGGCCGCCTGCGTCGGCGTCCTCGTCATTCCGGTCACGCTGCAGATCATCTCACGCTACACGCCGTTCATTCCATCCTACATCTGGACTGAGGAAATGGCGCGGTTCCTGTTCATCTGGACGATCATGATCGGCGCGATGGTCGGTGTGCGGGAAGCGCAGCATTTCGAGGTCGACGTGTGGCCTGACCTGTCGCGGCGTGCGGAGGCCGCGGTGCGGATCCTCGCGCGGCTCGGTGTGCTGGCCCTGGCGCTGGTGTTCGTCTCCGCCGGCATCGAGTTCACGCGCTTTGCCTGGAACAGAACTTCGGAACTGGCCGATCTGCCGCTTTGGCTGATCCACGTCGCCTGGCCGGTGACCGGCGCGACGTGGATCGCGTTTGCCGGCGAACAGATCGTCGATGAAATGCGCATTCTGGCTGGGGCGGAGCGATGAGCGGCAATGTGCTTTCCGCCGGACAGGCCGCGATGGTGCTGTTCGGGGTCTTCGTCGGCCTGCTCATCGTGCGTGTGCCGGTCGCCTTCGCGCTCGGCCTTGCCTGCGTGCCGATCCTGCTGATCGAGCCGCATCTGTCGCTGATGACGCTCGCGCAGGAAACCTTCAACGCCTACAATTCATTCATCCTGCTGGCGGTGCCGTTCTTCCTGCTGACGGCGAACCTGATGAGCATCGGCGGCATCACCGACCGGCTGGTGGCGTTGTCGCGCTCGATGGTCGGGCACTGGCCGGGGTCACTGGCGCAGATCAACGTCGTGTTGTCGGTGTTCTTTGCCGGCATCTCCGGCTCCTCCACCGCGGATGCGGCGAGCCAGTCGAAAATCTTCATCGACGCCCAGACCAGGGAGGGCTACGACCTTTCGTTCTCCATCGCCATCACTGCGGTTTCTGCGGTGCTTGCAGTCATCATTCCGCCGTCGATCCTGATGATCGTGTGGGGCGGGCTGATCTCGACCTCGATTGCGGCGATGTATCTGGCGGGCATCGTGCCGGGCCTGCTGATCGCGGGCGCGCAGATGGCGACGGTGCACATCTATGCGGTGCGCCGTGGCTACCCGACCTATCCGAAGACCACCTGGGTCGAGATGCGATGCGCCATCTGGCAGTCGATACCGGCGCTGATGACGCCGTTCATCATCGTTGGCGGCATTCTGCTCGGGTGGTTCACGGCGACCGAGTCCGCCTGCGTCGCGGTGCTCTATTCCGTGGTGCTCTCGGCCTTCTTCTATCGCGAGACGGGTCCACGCGAACTGTACAAGGCCTTGCTAGACACCGGGCGTCTGGCCGGTGTCGCGCTGTTTTGCGTGGGCACGGCCAGCGCGTTCGGCTGGCTGCTCGCCTACTACAAGATTCCGCAGGAGCTTCTGGCCAATGTCTCGACATGGGGGATGGGCACCGTCACGGCCGGCTTCTTCATCGCCTTCTGCTTTCTGGTGGTGGGCTGCTTCCTCGACGCCATCCCTGCGATCATCATCGTCGGCACCGTGCTGGAGCCGCTCGCCAGGTCCGTAGAGCTCCATCCGGTCCAGTTCGCGATCATCTCCATCGTATCGCTGGCCTTCGGACTGGTGACGCCACCCTATGGCTTATGTCTGATGATCGCCTGTTCGATCGCCGGCGTGCGGCTGCGTTACGCACTGAAGGACACGGTGATCATGCTGATTCCGATGCTGCTCGTGCTGGCGGCAGTCATCATCTGGCCAGGCGTGTCGCTGTTCTTGCCGCGTCTGATCGTGCCGGAGATGCTCAAATGAGGGCGCGATCCCGCGGCCGTCGGCCGCGAGATCGATTCAATTGGTTACAGATTGCTCTCGGTGATCGCGGCGTAGACCATGCTGCGCAGCTCGCGCCGGAGCGGATAGGCGCTCGACGGCAGCACCTGCGTCATGAAGATCGCGATCAGCTCCTCGGCCGGGTCGATCCAGAACGACGTCGTGGCCGCGCCGCCCCAATTGTATTCACCGGGGCTGCCGGCGATCAGCGTCTCCGCCGGGCGCATGGTCACGGCGAAGCCGAGGCCGAAGCCGATGCCGTTATAGGTCGCTTCGGAGAACAGCGAGCGCGATACCTCGGGGAGGAAGCGGCCGCCCGGAATGTGGTTGGTCGTCATCAGCGCCAGCGTCTTCGGCCCGATCAGCCTGACGCCGCCGAGTTCGCCGCCATTGAGCAATGCGCGGCAGAAGGTGAGATAGTCGGCGACCGTCGAGCACAGGCCGCCGCCGCCCGAGATGAAGGAGGGCGGGGAGAGGAACGAGCTCTTGGTGGGATCGTCCTGGAGCGTCAGGCCCTCGCGGCGCTGGCCGGCATGGAAGGTCATGCCACCGCCCGGATCGGCCGAGTAGCAGGCGGCGAAGCGATGGGCTTTCGAGGCCGGCACGTGGAAGTCGGTGTCGGTCATGCCGAGCGGATCGAGGATCCGTGTCTTGAGGAACTGCTCGAAGGGAATACCGGAGATCTTGCCGATGAGGTAGCCGAGCACGTCGGTCGCCACCGAGTAGTTCCAGGCTTCGCCCGGCGAGAACTCCAGCGGGATCTTTGCGAGGCTCTCGATCATGGTCTGGAGGGTGCCTGCCTTCTCGACCTCGCCGATCTTTTCAGTGCGATAGGCGGCATCGACGTTGGAGCGCTGCTGGAAGCCGTAGGTGAGGCCGGAGGTGTGGCGCAGCAGGTCGACGATCAGCATCGGCCGCGCCGGCGGCCGGGTCAGGAAGGCCGGCGCGGTGCCGGCGACGAAAACGCCGAGATCCTTCCATTCCGGAATGTATTTGGCGACGGGCTCGTCGATCGCGACCAGCCCTTGCTCGACCAGCATCATGAAGGCGACGCTAGTGAGCGGCTTGGTCATGGAATAGATGCGGTAGATGGTGTCGTCCTTGACCGGCAGCTTGCGCTCGACGTCGGCAAGGCCCTGCACCGAACTGTGGGCGATCTTGCCGCGGCGATAGACCAGCAGATGGGTGCCCGGGAAGCGGCCGGCATCGATGTAGCGGCTCTTCAGATGCGCATCGACGCGGTCGAGCGCGGCCTTGGACATGCCCACGGATTCGGGCGAGGCGGGGGTAGGGGCGAGCATCGGTTCCTCCGGGCAGTTTTGTCCGACGTTGATAGCCGAAATGGCGGTCTCATTCCAAGCCGGTCGCGCTTAACGCCGGCCGGCCGGTTGGTGTAGGCTCCAGCCTGGAACGCCTCCAAGCAGCCCCAAAGATCCCCAATGGGGCCAACGAGAAAACGCAGGCAAACGCACCATGACCCAGTTCAACGAGACCGAACTCACCGCAGCAGTGGTCGAAAGCTTCGACAAGACGCCGAACCCGCGCGCAAAATTCCTGCTCCAGGAATTGGTGAAGTCGCTGCACGATTACGTGAGCAAGACCGGTCTCACCTTCGAGGAATGGGAATACGCCATCGATTTCCTGACCCGCACCGGCCAGAAATGCACCGACACCCGCCAGGAGTTCATCCTCTTGTCCGACGTGCTCGGCGTCTCCATGCTGGTCGACGCGGTCAACCACCGTGAGCGCGAGGGCGCCACGCAGACGACGGTGCTCGGCCCGTTCTATGTGGGCGAGCACAAGGTGACGGCCCACGGCACCGACATCTCGCCGAACAACCAGACCGGCGAACGGATGTTCGTGCAGAGCCGCGTCACCGATCTCAAGGGCAAGCCGCTCGCAAATGTCCCCGTCGACGTCTGGCACGCCGACGATGACGGCTTCTACGATTCACAGAAGCCGAACTATGACGCGGTCGGCGCCTCCGCGCGGGCGCGCTTCATCACCGACGGCGACGGCCGTTTCTTTTTCCGCACCATCCTGCCGTGCAGTTACCCGATCCCGACCGACGGTCCGGTCGGCGAGATGATCGTGCAGACCAACCGCCACCCGATGCGCCCGGCGCATGTGCATTTCCTGGTCAATGCCAAGGGCTACGAGCCGCTGATCACCCACGTCTTCATGGACGGCGACAAATATCTGGACTCCGATGTGGTGTTCGGCGTCAAGGACGATCTCGTCGCCAAGGTCGAGCCGCGCAACGATCCGGCGATGCCCGACGGCACCAAGGCGAACGGGCGGTGGCACCTGATGAGCTACGAATTCCATCTCAAGCCGGGCGGCGGCATGGCGCCGAAGCCGCTGGGGGTGAGAAGCGAGGAGCCGGCCTGACGATCAGGCGAGCCGCATGCGCCGCCTCTCATGTGCCGAGATAGGCGGCAAGCTCGTCAGGCGTACCCATTGGAAAGGCTTCCTTCAAAAAGTCGAGGAAGGCGGATACGCGCGCGCTGAGCAATCGCCGCGATGGGTAGAGCGTCCACAACCTGATCTCCGGTCCATCGACGTCACCCCAATGCACCAGCGTGCCGGCGGCGATGTCGTGGCTGACAAGAGAAACCGGCAGACATCCGGCGCCGACCCCGGCCCGGACAGCATCGCGCACCATGACCAGCGATGACAGGCGAAGGACAGGATCGACCGCGATGCGGGATCTTCCGACGGGGCCCGTCACGTCCCAAGCCTTAGTCCGATCGCCGGCTCCGCGAACGACTGCGGGAGCCACGACATTGTCCGTCGGTCGTTCCAGGTCAGGGCTCGCCACGACCACAAGCCGGTCGCGCAGAAAAATCCTACCGACAAGGCTCTCGTCCGGATCCGGATTGACCCGAATGACGAGGTCATAGGCTTCCTCCACCATGTCGACGGCCCGGTCTTCCGTCGTGATCTCGAGCCGGACCTCGGGGTATCTCAGCGCAAACGCGGCGGCGAGCTTGCCCATCGCGGTCTGGGAGAACAGCAGCGGTGCGCTGATCCGCAAGCTGCCCCGCGGCCTGTTGCCGCCCGAAGCGATCGCGGCTGCCGTCTCGTCGAGCTCGGTGAGCAGTGCGCCCGTCCGCTCGTAGAGGGCGCGTCCTTCCTGGGTGAGTTTCAGGGCGCGCGCGCCGCGCTCGAACAGGCGCAGGTCGAGCGTGGCCTCCAGCTCGGCGACCCGCCGGGACAGGGTGGCTTTCGGGCGCCCGGCGGCCCGTGCGGCCCGTCCGAACCCGCCGTGCCGGGCGACGAGATTGAAATCGGCGAGTGCGAGCAGGTCCATCGTTCCACCAGTGAGACAGTCTGTCTAGATATACCGTCTATCGGTTCAAATGTGGATCGCTAGTTTCCCGGATGTCTACTGACCCCAACCCGGAGTGATCCCATGACCATCCTCGTTACCGGCGCAACCGGCACCATCGGCCGTCACGTCGTCGAACAGCTCGTCAAGCGCGGCGCCGATGTCCGCGCCCTTGCCCGCGATCCCGCCAAGGCAAACCTGCCGGCGGGCGTCACCGTCGTGCGGGGCGATCTGCTCGACGTCGACTCGCTCCGCGGCGCTCTCTCGGGTGTCTCCACCCTGTTTCTGCTCAACGGCGTTGTACCCGATGAATTCACGCAGGCGCTGATTGCGCTCAACCTGGCCCGCGAGGCTGGCGTCGAGCGGGTCGTCTATCTCTCGGTGATCCACAGCGACCGCTACGTGAACGTGCCGCACTTTGCGGGCAAGTTCGGCGTCGAGCGGATGATCGAGCAGATGGGCTTCAACGCCACCATCCTGCGCCCCGCCTACTTCATGAACAACGATGTCACGATCAAGGATGTGGTGACCGGCTACGGCATCTACCCGATGCCCATCGGGAGCAGGGGGCTGGCCATGATCGATGCACGCGACATCGGCGAGATCGCGGCCATCGAGCTCATTCGTCGTGAGCGAGCCGCAGCGCCGCTTCCACTCACTCGCATCAATCTCGTCGGTCCCGAGACGCTGACCGGCGCGAAAGCCGCCGCGGTCTGGTCGGAGGTGCTGGGTCGCGCGATCTCCTATCCCGGTGACGATACCGCCGCCTTCGAGAAGAATCTCAGGCAGTTCATGCCGAGCTGGATGGCCTTCGACATGCGGCTGATGAGTGAGCGTTTCCTCACCGAGGGAATGGTCCCCGAGGCCGGCGACGTCGAGCGGCTGACCGCGCTTTTGGGCCGTTCCCTGCGCTCCTATCGCGACTTCGTCTCCGAGATCGCGGCCTCTGCCTGACGCGGCAAGTGTCGATCACATCAACAAGGATTACGATCATGATCTATTCGACCGCCACCGTTCCGGTGAATCCGCAAGGCGAGACGCCGCTGACCCGCGCGCAAGTCTGGCAAGGCCTGGTTCTCAAGGCCCGCGATGCGCGGCTGTTTCTTCCACCCGATCTTTGCACCCGCTGTGAGGTGGTGGAGGAGAGCGCGACGCACATCGTGCGCGAAGCCACGATCGCAGGCGACGATCTGCGCGAGATCATCAGCTTCGAGCCGGAGCGCAAGGTGACCTTCTTCCAGGCCGCCGGTCCGCGCGAAGGCGCGATCATCAACGAGCTGTTCGAGGGCGAAGCCGGCGCGCTGCAACTGCGGTTCTATTGCTACACGGGCCTGCGCGGCAAGAAGCCCTTCGGCCCCGAAGAGCAGGCCGAACAGGCGCAGTTCGACAGCGACACGGGCTACAAGGCCGCCCTGCTGTCGACGCTGAAGCGCACACAACAATTGCTCGCCGAAGGCAAGCTCTGATCATCACAACAAACGTGAACCACGGGACTGCCTCTCCGGAGGCATCCCGAGGCCACGCCCTTGATCAGCGCGCGTGCAACATTGCGAGCAGGACGACCACGACGCAGGCGAGCGCCGCCGTGGTCAGCTTCCAGAACATCAGCGGACTGCGCTCCAAAAGCGGCGTGATCCGCGTGTCGAGATAGGCCGGATTGGGCGTGCGAAGCTCGAAGACGAATTCGGACAGGTCCTCGTGCCGCTTGTAGGGATCCGGATGGAGCGCGCGCCTGAGCGCGCCGTCCACCCACGCAGGCACGTTGCGGTTGTCGTCGGCCGAACGGTACTTGAGCCTTCGCACGTCCGACTTGCGCCGGATCCTGGCGACCTGCGTGCCATAGGGAAGCTTTCCCGTCAGCATCTGGTAGCAGATCACGGCCAGCGAAAACATGTCGGAGCGCGGCGAGCCGCCCTCGCCGAGAAAATATTCCGGCGCCGTGTACTGGACCGTACCCAGGATGTCGTCGACCTCGCCCAGCGGCGCGGCCTCCGCGACGCCCGCCACCCTGACCGATCCGAAATCGATGATCTTCGCGGTGCCGGTCTTGTCGATCAGGATGTTGTCGGGCCTGAGATCCTGATGCAGCATCTCCATGCGATGAAAGGCGCGCAGGCCCGAGGCGATCTGCTCGATCAGTCCGCGCACGGTTTCGAGATCGGGGCGCGGATTGTCGGTCATCCACTGCCTCAGGGTCTGGCCTTCGACGAATTCGGTTGCGACATAGAGATAGCTGCGCCGCCGCGACTGTGACAGCGGCTTCAGCACGTGCGGACTGTCGATCCGGCGCGCAATCCACTCCTCCATCAGGAAGCGTTTGAGATAGGCGGCATTGTCGCGCAAATCGATCGACGGCAGCTTGAGCGCGACCGGCTGCTCGGTCTCGGCGTCGACGGCAAGGTAGATATGGCTGCGGCTGCTGCCGTGGATTTCCCGGACGATCCTGTAGCCGTCGAACATCGCCCGCGGCTCCGGCAGCGGAGGCAGCGGCAATTGTGAGGTCTGATTGAAGATGCCGGCCGGCTCGCGCTGCGGTACCGCATCGATACGGAGGATCTGGACGGTGATGTTGTCGTCGCTGCCGCGCCGGTAGGCTTCCTCGACGATCGCCTTCGCCGCCCCGTCGAGCTCGGCTGCATGCTCGCCGAGCGCGTTCGTGATGAAGCGCGCATCGACGAATTCATAGGCGCCGTCGGTCGCCAGCAGGAACGTGTCGCCGGCCTCGATCTCGAAACTCTGGTAATCGATCTCGAGCTGCGGATTGATGCCGAGCGCGCGGCCGAGATAGGTCTGCTCTGAGGAGACGATGATCCGGTGATCGTCGGTCAACTGCTCGAGCGCCTTGCCGGCGACGCGGTAGACCCGACAGTCGCCGACATGGAAGATGTGCGCGGTGGTCGCCTTGATGACCATGGCGCTCAGCGTGCAGACGTAGCCCTTGTCGCGGTCATAGGCGTATTGGCTCTTGCGCGTCTGCGCATGGAGCCAGGAATTGGTCGCATCCAGAACGCGGCGCGCGGAGGTCTTCACCGTCCAGGATTCCGACGTGCAGTAATAGTCCATCAGGAAGCTCTTGACCGCCGACTCGCTGGCGATCTGGCTCACCGTGCTGCTGGAGATGCCGTCGGCGAGGACGGCCGCAATGCCCTTCAGGCTGAGCATCGGCTCGTCCGGAATCAGGACGCCGTGAAAATCCTGGTTGACGGGCTTGCGACCCTTGTCGGAATGCTGGCCGACCGAGATGTGAAGTCCGCGGGTCATCGTCATCACCGGCAGAAGGGAGCCTCACCCTGCTCGGGCGAGGCTCCCCTGTCGAGACGTTGTTTGATCAGGCCGCGACGCGGGGATGCGTGGCCTTGCCGGGCTGGCGCTTCGGCAGGGTCATGACGTGCGTGGCGTAGAGCGTCATGCCGGTGAAGGCGAGACCGCCCACGAGGTTACCCAGCACGGTCGGGATCTCGTTCCAGATGAAGTAGTCCATGATCGAGAACTTGGCGTGGAGCATCAGCCCCGACGGGAACAGGAACATGTTCACGACGGAATGCTCGAACACCATGTAGAAGAACACCAGGATCGGCATCCACATCGCGATGACCTTGCCGGGGACCGACGTCGAGATCATGGCGCCGACGACACCGGTCGAGACCATCCAGTTGCAGAGCATGCCGCGAATGAACAGCGTCGCCATGCCGGCCGCGCCGTGCGCTGCATAGCCGAGCGTTCGGCCTTCGCCGATATTGCCGATCGCCGCGCCGACCTTGTCCGGGTCCTGCGTGAAGCCGAAAGTCGTGACGAAGGCCATCATGAAGGCCACCGTAAGGGCGCCCGCGAAATTGCCGATGAAGACAAGACCCCAGTTCCGCAATACGCCGCCGACGGTAACGCCGGGGCGCTTGTCGATCAGCGCCAGCGGCGCCAGCACGAACACGCCGGTCAAAAGGTCGAAGCCCAACAAATAGAGCATCGAGAATCCGACCGGGAACAGCAACGCGCCGATGATCGGCTGGCCCGTGTTCACGTTGATGGTGACGGCGAACCAGGCAGCGAGCGCGAGGATGGCGCCGGCCATGTAGGCCCGAATGATGGTATCCCGGGTGGACATGAAGATCTTGGATTCGCCCGCATCCACCATCTTGGTGACGAATTCCGAAGGCGCGAGATACGACATCAATGGTTCCTTTTGCTTCGTAAGTGAGATCGGCACGCCCTGGAGAGCGTGGCTGAACGTCATTGGGCCGTGCGGACAGCTCTGCCGCGCACGAGGGCTATGGAAGGTTGGAAGCCTTGGGAATCGCGTCACAACGACAGAGCCGGGAAAGGCCGCGAAGCAGGTGAGCTTCCGGGCTGCAGCCGCCAGAGGCTGCAACATTGCGGTCAAGCCGCAGTCTTCGTTGACGTGAATTTAAATGCAAGTCGCGTGCCGTGTGCAGACCTCAGAAAAATCAAGCAATATCAATATGATATAGATTTTCATGATCCGGCTTTTGCGAGCAGTGCGGCCTTTTGCTTGAGCGATTGCACAACTCTTGTGCGACGCACAAGTATTGAGCAGGCCGCAAATTTCGCGAGCGGAAAATGCCTGCGACAGGCTTCACGCTGTTCAGAAGCTATTGATCTTTAAACGTTTTCGGCGACACCGCGCTTGGCACGAAGCTTGAATGGTTCCATGCCGACGCCATTGAAGCCGTCCCGCGAGACTTCTCATCCGATTTTGCTGACGCCACCAGACGGGGGACCCCCCGTCACGCGTTCGCACGCGCCCTTTTCTGGCGCCACGGACGGACGGGCTGCTCGTGCGCACTGACGCAATCATTCGCAACGACGCAAAGGACGACACCAGCATGACCAAGCGCATTCGCCGGCCTTCGGATACTGGCCTCAGCCGCCGTCAATTGTTGAAGGCCACTGGCAGCACGGCCGCTCTTCTTGCCGCCGCCAAGCTGAATTTCCCCGCCGGCGCGTTCGCGCAGGACGCCGGCCCCGAGGTCAAGGGTGCCAAGCTCGGCTTCATCGCGCTGAGCGATGCTGGCCCGCTCTTCGTCGCCAAGGACAAGGGCCTGTTCGCCAAATACGGCATGCCCGACACCGACGTGCAGAAGCAGGCCTCCTGGGGCACCACGCGCGACAATCTCGTGCTCGGCTCCGAAGGCAACGGCATCGACGGTGCGCATATCCTCACTCCGATGCCGTATCTGATCTCGGCCGGAAAGGTCACGCAGAACAACCAGCCGACACCGATGTACATTTTGGCGCGGCTCAATCTCGACAGCCAGTGCATCTCGGTCGCCAATGAATATGCCGACCTGAAGCTCGGGGTCGATGCATCGCCCTTCAAGGCGGCGCTGGAGAAGAAGAAGGCTTCCGGCAAGGCCGTGAAGGCGGCGATGACCTTCCCCGGCGGCACCCATGACCTCTGGATCCGCTACTGGCTCGCCGCCGGCGGCATCGATCCGGACAAGGACATCGAGACCATCGTGGTGCCGCCGCCGCAGATGGTAGCGAACATGAAGGTCGGCACGATGGACTGCTTCTGCGTCGGCGAGCCCTGGAACCTGCAACTGATCCATCAGAACATCGGCTACACCGCGATCACGACCGGCGAGCTCTGGAACAAGCATCCGGAAAAATCCTTCGGCATGCGCGCCGCCTTCGTCGACAAATACCCCAAGGCGGCAAAGGCGCTGCTGATGGCGGTGATGGAAGCCCAGCAATGGGCGGACAAGGCTGAGAACAAGGCCGAGCTCGCCGCCATCATGGGCAAGCGGCAGTGGATGAACTGCCCGGTCGAAGACGTGCTCGACCGCACCGCCGGCAAGTTCGACTACGGCATCCCCGGAAAGGTGGTGGAGAACTCCCCGCACATCATGAAGTACTGGCGCGACTTCGCCTCCTACCCGTTCCAGAGCCACGACCTCTGGTTCCTCACCGAGGACATCCGCTGGGGCAAGTACGAGGCGAATTTCGACACCAAGGCGCTGATCGCCAAGGTCAACCGCGAGGACATGTGGCGCGACGCGGCCAAGGCGCTCGGCGTCGCGAGCGCCGAGATTCCGACCTCCACCTCGCGCGGCAAGGAGACATTCTTCGACGGCAAGGTGTTCGATCCGGAAAACCCGGCTGCTTATCTGAAGTCGCTCGCGATCAAGCGCGTCGAAGTCTGATGGAGCCAGCGGCCGCCTTCGGGCGGCCGCATCGTCTTTTGAAGCCGGAGAGATTGCGATGAACATGCCTGCCACGAAGATGGACATTGAGACCGCAAAGCCCGCCGGCGCGGCCGCGCCGGTCGTCGCGATGACACCGAAGCGGCCGCCGCGTTCGGAGACTTACGCGCGGATGGCGCGGGAGACCGCCGTGCGCGTCATCCCGCCGCTGGTCGTGGTCGCGCTGCTCATGCTGGTATGGGAGCTGGTCTGCCGCCGCGCCGGCTCGGCGCTGCCGCCGCCGTCAAAGGTGTTCAAGGACACCAGGGAATTGATCCTCGACCCGTTCTTCGACCATGGCGGCATCGACAAGGGTCTGTTCTGGCACCTCTCCGCCAGTCTCCAGCGCGTCGCGCTCGGCTATTCGCTCTCTGCCATCGCCGGCATCGCGCTCGGCGTCCTGGTCGGGCAATCGGTCTGGGCGATGCGCGGGCTCGATCCGCTGTTCCAGGTGCTGCGCACGATCCCGCCGCTCGCCTGGCTGCCGCTGTCGCTCGCGGCGTTCCGCGACGGCCAGCCGTCTGCGATCTTCGTCATCTTCATCACCTCGATCTGGCCGATCATCATCAACACTGCGGTCGGCATCCGCAACATCCCGCAGGACTATCGCAACGTCGCCGCGGTGGTGCAGCTCAACCCGCTCGAGTTCTTCTCCAAGATCATGATCCCGGCCGCCGCGCCCTACATCTTCACGGGACTCCGCATCGGCATCGGCCTGTCCTGGCTCGCGATCGTTGCCGCGGAAATGCTGATCGGCGGCGTCGGCATCGGCTTCTTCATCTGGGACGCCTGGAATTCCTCGCATATCAGCGAGATCATTTTGGCGCTGTTCTATGTCGGCATCATCGGCTTCGTGCTCGACCGCCTGATCGCGGGTCTCGGCAAGGTCGTCACCCGCGGCACCGCGCAGAACTGAGAGGAGAGGGCCCATGACCGCCTATCTGAAGCTCGACCATATCGACAAGGTCTTTACCCGCGGCGCCGCTTCCACGGAGGTGCTGAAGGACATCAACCTCACCATCGAGAAGGGCGAATACGTCTCGATCATCGGCCATTCCGGTTGCGGCAAGTCGACCCTGCTCAACATTATCGCGGGACTGACCAACGCCACCACCGGCGGCGTGCTGCTCGAGAACCGCGAGGTGAACTCGCCGGGGCCGGATCGCGCGGTGGTGTTCCAGAACCACAGCCTGCTGCCGTGGCTCACGGTGTACGAGAACGTCAGGCTCGGCGTCGACAAGGTCTTCGCCAGGACCAAGACCCGCGCCGAGCGCGACGCCTGGGTCATGCACAATCTCAACCTCGTGCAGATGGCCCATGCCAAGGACAAGCGGCCCTCGGAAGTCTCCGGCGGCATGAAGCAGCGCGTCGGCATCGCCCGCGCGCTGGCGATGGAGCCAAAAGTGCTGCTGCTCGACGAGCCGTTCGGTGCGCTCGACGCGCTGACCCGTGCGCATCTCCAGGACTCGGTGATGGCGCTGCATCAGAAGCTCGGCAACACCATTCTGATGATCACCCACGACGTCGACGAGGCCGTGCTGCTGTCCGACCGCATCGTCATGATGACGAACGGGCCGAGCGCGCGTATCGGCGAGGTGCTGGAGGTGCCGCTCGCGCGCCCGCGCAAGCGGCTCGAGCTCGCGACCAACACCACCTATCTGAAGTGCCGGCAGCGCGTGCTCGAATTCCTCTACGAGCGCCATCGCTTCGTCGAGGCCGCGTAAACGCGTCGTTAACGCGTGAAACGCCGCGCCTAATTCGAAGCCACCAAGCTCAATCCTTGTGCGTCGCACAAGGATTGAGCGAATCGCAAAATTTGCATGCGAAATTGGCCTGCAAACATTTCGGGCAATTCGAACAAGCCTCTGAATTCCCTGTATTTCCCGATAACGCGCAACTGGCACGGAAATTGAAATGCTTTAGCGCGACGCCAACGACGACGTCCCTCAACATCATCAATCAGCATCGTAACTCGCCACCGGGATGAAGCCCCGGAGCGCGCCTCCGTGGCCGGAGGCTGAGCCTGCAACGACGCAGCGGTGAGACTGGAAGGGATATTCTTCAATGACCAAGAGTCCGACTGGAAATCAAACCTGGATTTCTGACTGGCGCCCCGAAGATGAGGCGTTCTGGAATGCGACCGGCAAGACCATCGCGCGACGCAACCTGATCTGGTCGATCGTGGCCGAGCATATCGGCTTTTCGGTCTGGCTGATCTGGAGCATCGTCACCACGAAGCTGCCGCAGGCGGGCTTCCATTACACCACCGACCAGCTGTTCCAGCTCGTCGCCGTGCCGGGCCTGATCGGCGCGTTGATGCGCTTTCCCTACACCTTCGCGGTGACGACGTTCGGCGGCCGCAACTGGACCATCTTCAGCGCGGCGATCCTGTTCATCCCGACGCTCTCGCTCGCCTATTTCGTGAGCCAGCCGGATACGCCGTTCTGGCTGATGCTGCTGATCGCCTCGACCGCCGGTCTCGGCGGCGGCAATTTCGCCTCCAGCATGACCAACATCTCGTTCTTCTTCCCCGACAAGATGAAGGGGTGGGCGCTGGGCCTCAACGCAGCCGGCGGCAATATCGGCGTCTCCAGCGTGCAGCTGCTGACCCCGATCCTGATGACGCTCGCGGTCATCAACCTGTTCCAGGCCACTCCGGTCGACGGCGTGTTCCTTCAGAACGCCGGCCTGATGTGGGTGCTGCCGATCGCGATCGCGGTGTTCGGCGCGGTGTTCTTCATGAACAACCTGACCACGGCGAAGTCGTCGATCAGGAACCAGCTCGCGGTGGTCAAGCGCAGGCACACCTGGATCATGGCATATCTCTATATCGGCACGTTCGGATCCTTCATCGGCTACTCGGCCGCGTTTCCGCTGCTGATCAAGACCCAGTTCCCGCAAGTCACGATCGCGATCGCGTTCCTGGGGCCGCTGGTCGGCTCGCTGTCGCGCCCGTTCGGCGGCTGGCTCGCCGACAGGATCGGCGGCTCGGTCATCACGTTCTGGAATTTCATCGTGATGGCAGGCGCCACGGTCGGCGTGCTCTACTTCGTCGGGCAGAAGGATTTCATCGGCTTCCTGTCGATGTTCCTGATCCTGTTCGTGACGACGGGCATCGGCAACGGCTCGACCTACCGCATGATCCCCTCGATCTTCCGCGAGCAGAATTTGTTCAGGGTGCGTGGCAAGGGCGATGCGGAGCGCGCGATCGCGTTGAAGACGGCGAGCATCGAGAGCGGCGCGGCGGTCGGCTTCATCGGCGCGGTCGGCGCCGTCGGCGGCTATCTGATCCCGAGCGGCTTCGGCAAGTCGATCGCGCTGACCGGCGGCCCGCAGCTCGCGCTGGCGATCTATCTCGGCTTCTACGCCTCCTGCCTCGCACTGACCTGGTGGTTCTACCTGCGTCGCAGCCCGCAGGGCGAAGGCGCGCCAAGCCTTGCTGGAGCAAGGGTGTAACGCTTGGTACGAATCTCGCTTCTCCCCGTACGCGGGGAGAAGCATTGCCCGACAGTTTGACCATGAACCTGGTTCGCAATGGCGCGCACCAAGGCAAACCCAACAGGCAGGAGAATATCATGACGCCAGAACAGATCACCCTCGTCCAGCAGAGCTTCGCCAAGGTCGCGCCGATATCGGAAACGGCCGCGGTGCTGTTCTACGACCGCCTGTTCGAGGTGGCGCCGTCCGTGCGTGCGATGTTTCCCGAGGACATGACCGAGCAGCGCAAGAAGCTGATGGGCATGCTCGCCGCCGTCGTCGGCGGCCTGTCGAACCTGGACTCGATTCTTCCCGCGGCCTCGGCGCTCGCCAAGCGTCACGTCGCCTATGGCGCCAAGGCCGAGCACTATCCCGTGGTCGGCGCGACCTTGCTGTGGACCCTGGAGAAGGGGCTCGGCGAAGCCTGGACGCCCGAACTCGCCACGGCCTGGACCGATGCCTATGGCGTGCTGTCCGGCTACATGATGTCCGAAGCCTATGGCGCCAAGGCGCAGGCTGCCGAATAGGAGATGCCTTGTGAGTGAACCGCTGGTCATCGTCGGCAACGGTATGGCGGCCGCGCGTCTGGTCGACGAGCTCGCCAAGACCGCGCTCGGCCGCTACGCGGTCGCCGTGATCGGCGAAGAGCCGCGGCTCGCTTACAATCGCGTGCTGCTCTCCTCCGTGCTGGCCGGCGAGACCGGCTCGCACGAGATCGAGCTGCGGCCGGCCGACTGGTGG
Organism: Bradyrhizobium sp. Bra78; assembly: GCF_024519855.1. Lineage (NCBI taxonomy): Bacteria > Pseudomonadati > Pseudomonadota > Alphaproteobacteria > Hyphomicrobiales > Nitrobacteraceae > Bradyrhizobium > Bradyrhizobium sp. Bra78. The sequence goes on from NZ_JALJRE010000002.1 coordinate 701,913, forward strand.
CGCCATCGCGGCGTCACGGTACGTTACGGCTATCGCGTCACCGAGATCGACACCGGCCGCCGCGAGCTCAAGATCGAAGGCGAAGAAAGCATGGAATATTCCAAGCTCGTGCTCGCCACAGGCTCGACCCCGCTGCGGCTCAACGTGCCGGGCGCCGATCTTGCCGGCGTGCACACTTTTCGCGACACCCGCGATGTCGATCTGCTGCTGACGCTCGCCGCGGCCAGGAAACGCGTCGTCGTGGTCGGCGGCGGTCTGCTCGGGCTTGAAGCGGCTTACGGTCTTGCCAAGGCCGGCGCCCCGGTGACGCTGCTGCACCTGATGGACCGGCTGATGGAGCGTCAGCTCGATGCGCCCGCGGCCGATCTGCTGAAGACGCTGGTCGAGCGCAAGGGCATCCGCATCCTGCTCGATGCATCGACTGCCCGTATCCATGGCGAACGTCACGTCGAGGCCGTCGAACTTGCCGACGGCACGCGTATCGAGGCCGATGCGGTCATCTTCGCCGCCGGCATCAGGCCGAATGTGGCGCTTGCCAGGGATGCCGGTATCGCGGTCAACCGCGGCATCGTCGTCAACGACGAGATGCAGACCGCCTCGCCGGACATCTACGCCCTCGGCGAATGTGCCGAGCATCGCGGCACCTGCTACGGCCTGGTCGAGCCCGCCTACGAGCAGGCGCGCGTGCTGGCGCGGCATCTTGCCGGTCGGCCCGCCGCCTATCCGGGCAGCGTGGTCTCGACCAATCTGAAGGTGTCGGGCGTCAGCGTGTTCTCGGCCGGCGATTTCATGGGCGGGGAGGGCAGCGAGAGCCTCGTGCTGTCAGATCGCAGGCGCGGCACCTACAAGAAACTCGTCATTGCCGACGGCCGGCTCACCGGCGCCGTGCTGATCGGCGATACCGTCGATGCGCTCTGGTATCTCGAGCTGATCCGCAATCGCGACAAGGTGACGGCGATCCGTACCGACATGATGTTCGGCCGCGCGCTGGCGCGTCCTTCCAAGGCGGCTTGACAAGGCGGGTTGATATGACAGCGATCGATCCCACGCTCCGCACCACCAAGACGACCTGTCCCTATTGCGGCGTCGGCTGCGGCGTGCTGGCGACCCCCGACGGCAGGGGCGGCGCGGCGGTCGTCGGCGATCCCGATCATCCCGCCAATTTCGGCCGGCTGTGCTCGAAGGGGTCCGCGCTCGGCGAGACCGTCGGGCTGGAAAGCCGTCTGCTCTATCCGATGATCCGCTGCAAGGGCGCGCTCGAGCGCGTTGCCTGGAGCGATGCGCTTGACCACATCGCCCATCGCATGCAGCACATCGTCGCGCGCGACGGCGCCGACGCGGTCGCGTTCTATCTCTCCGGCCAGCTCCTGACCGAAGACTATTACGTCGCCAACAAGCTGATGAAGGGCTTTGTCGGCACCGCCAATGTCGACACCAATTCGCGGCTCTGCATGTCGTCCTCGGTCGCCGGTCATCGCCGCGCCTTCGGCGCCGACACCGTGCCCGGCTGCTATGAGGATCTCGACGAGGCCGATTTGCTCGTGTTCGTCGGCTCGAACGCGGCCTGGTGCCATCCGGTGCTGTTCCAGCGCATGCTGAAGAACCGGCAGGAGCGCGGTGCGCGCATGATCGTGATCGATCCGCGCCGCACCGATACCGCCACGGACGTCGACCTTTTTCTCGGTCTCAAGCCCGGCACCGACACCGCGCTGTTCTGCGGCCTGTTCGTGCATCTCGTCGACCATGGTGCGCTCGATCAGGACTACATCGCGCAATACACCTCGGGCTTCGACGACGCGCTGGCGCGCGCACGCAACATCGCCGGCAGCGTCACCGCGACTGCGCTGGCGACGGGGCTGTCCGAGCAGGACATCGCGACCTTCTTCAAGATGTTCCGCGACACGCCGCGCGTCGTGACGCTCTATTCGCAGGGTGTCAACCAGTCGGCGCAGGGGACAGACAAGGTCAACGCGATCCTGAACTGCCATCTTGCCACGGGCCGTATCGGCAAGCCCGGCGCCTCGCCGTTCTCGCTCACCGGCCAGCCCAACGCGATGGGCGGCCGCGAGGTCGGCGGCCTCGCCAACCAGCTCGCCGCGCACATGAACTTCACGCCGCCCGACATCGACCGTGTCAGGCGATTCTGGAAGGCGCCGCGCATCGCCACCCATGAGGGATTGAAGGCGGTACAGCTGTTCGAGGCCATCAATCGCGGCGAGGTCAAGGCGCTGTGGGTGATGGGCACCAATCCGGCGGTGTCGTTGCCCGACGCCGACTTCGTGCGCGAAGCGCTGAAGAAGCTCGAGCTGTTCGTGATCTCCGAGAACGTGCTCTCCAACGACACGGTCGAGGCCGGCCCGCATGTGCTGCTGCCGGCGCTTGCCTGGGGCGAGAAGTCGGGCACCGTCACCAACTCCGAGCGCCGCATCTCGCGCCAGCGCTCGTTCCTGCCGGCACCGGGCGAGGCGCGGCCGGACTGGTGGATTCTCAGCGAGACCGCCAAACGTCTCGGCTTCGGCGACAGCTTCAATTACAAATCCGCCGCGGATATTTTCCGCGAGCACGCGGCGCTCTCGGCGTTCGAGAACAATGGCAGCCGCGACTTCGATATCGGCGCGCTCACTGCGCTGTCCGATGATGGGTTCGACGCCTTGGACCCCGTGCAGTGGCCTGCCCGCGAAGGCGAGGCACCGGGCGAGCGCTTCTTTGCCGGCGGCGGCTTCTTCACCAATGACGGCAAGGGCCGTTTCGTCGCGCCGGAAGTGCCGGCGCTGCGCGGCGAGACCGGGCCGTCGCGGCCGCTGCGGCTCAACACTGGCCGCATCCGCGACCAGTGGCACACCATGACCCGCACGGGCCTCAGCCAGCGGCTGGGCGCGCATCTGCCCGAGCCGTTCGTCGAGATTCATCCCGACGACGCCAGCAAATACAGCATCGCCCATGACGGCTTCGCCCGTATCACCACCGATTACGGCCAGTGCATCCTGAAGGTCGTCGTCAGCGACCGCCAGCAGCGCGGCACGCTGTTCGCGCCGATCCACTGGAGCGCGATGAATGCCTCGCACGGCCGCGTCGGCGCGTTGGTCGCACCGTTCACCGATCCGTTCTCGGGGCAACCGGAATCCAAGGCGACGCCGGCCGCGATCGCACCGTATGAATACGTCTTCCGCGGCTTTGCGCTGTCGCGCAAGCAGCTCGATCTGCCGCCGAACCTGATGTGGACCCGCGTCACCGTGAGCGGCGGCTTCGGCTATCTGTTCGCCGACAATGCGGATCTGTCGCGCTGGCCGGCCTGGCTCGACAGCGTTGCCGGCGAGGACGTCGCCGACTATCGCGATTTCGGCGGCGGCGTCTACCGCGCGGCGTCGTTTGTGGGCGACCGCATCGAGACCTGCCTGTTCGTCGGCCCCGCGCATGATGCCGGCGATTGGGAGGTGGTGAAGAGCCTGTTCGTGGCCGACCACGTCACCGACGAGCAGCGCCGCATGCTGCTGTCCGGCAAGTCCAGCGAGGGCGCAGCTTCGACGGGTCCCGTCGTCTGCGCCTGCTTCGGCATCGGCCGCGGCACCATCTGCGACACCATCGTCGCAGGCGCCCGCACGGCCGCCGAGATCGGCGCAAAGCTCAAGGCCGGCACCAATTGCGGCTCCTGCATCCCGGAGCTGAAGCGCCTGATCGCAACGACGGAGGTTGCGCCGGTGAAGCAGGCCAAGCTCGCGGGCGCCGCGGGCTAGGCGCTGCTCTCGCCGTCGTCATTGCGAGCCAACGGGTCCGCGCGAAGCGCGGCCCGATGACGGGCTCCGTGAAGCAATCCGGAGTTCCTCCGCGGTGGGCAGTCTGGGTTGCTTCGCCTCCGCCTTCGCTCTTCGAGCTACGGCGGACAGGGCGCTCGTAACGACGGGGTTGATGGAGGCGTGCTTCCTATCTTTCCGTCGTCGTCCACCCATTGCCCCGATCAGTTGCTGAAGCGCACCGCCGCCACCATCTACTGCGGCAACATCTCCCTGTGGTAATGGGTCCTGGCTTTCGCCAGGACGACATAGATTTCGGAGACGAACATGAACACACATGCCTTCGGCAAGACCGGCGCCAACGTCTCCGTCATCGGGCAGGGCACCTGGTATCTCGACCACGGCGACCGCAAACGCGCCATCGCTGCGCTTCAGCGCGGACTCGATCTCGGCATGACCCATATCGATACCGCTGAAATGTATGGCGATGCGGAACTCGTCATAGCCGATGCGATCGCGGGCCGGCGCGACGACGTGTTCCTGGTTTCAAAGGTGCTGCCGAGCAACGCCTCGCGGCGCGGAACCATCACCGCGTGCGAGCGCTCGCTGAAGCGGCTGAAGACCGATCGTCTCGATTGCTATCTGCTGCACTGGCGCGGTTCCTATCCGCAGGAAGACACCGTGGCCGCCTTCGAAGAGCTGGTGAAGGCTGGCAAGATCAAATCGTGGGGCGTCTCCAATTTCGACGCAGACGATCTCGACGAGATGCTCGATGTCGCCGGCGAAGGCCGGATCGCCTGCAACCAGGTGCTCTATCATCTGAAGGAACGCGCGATCGAGCATGCGGTGATCCCGTGGTGCGCGCAGCATGGTGTCGCCGTGGTCGCCTATTCGCCGTTCGGTCATGACGATTTCCCAGCTGATGGCAGCAAGGGCGGCGCCGTGCTGGCGCGCATCGCAGAGGCGCGTCGTGCGACACCGCGTCAGGTCGCGCTGAGCTTCCTCACCCGTGCGACTACGGTGTTCGCGATCCCGAAGGCATCGTCTTCGGAACACGCCGGCGAAAATGCCGCGGCCGGCGATCTCATGCTGACGAAAGAGGAGATTGCTGCGCTGGATGCGGCGTTTCCGCGCGGTCCGAAGCCGCGCGGCCTGCCAATGCTGTAGTGCAGCAAACGGGCAAATTAACGGAGTATTGACGCGCGCGGACCTCAGCGCATATCGGCATCCTGTTTTCGGAAGTTGTGAAACCGGCGCATTTGTCGTTTTTTAAGGCCGTCCCCGATTCGCATTTTCCAGAGTTCCAGCCGTGACTCCGCCGCCCGCCGCAGCCGTTAGGCTCGACAGTATTTCCGTGCCCATGCCCGAGAAGAAGAGCGTCGGCCGTCGTGCTCCTGCGCGCGTCGATCATCCCTTCAAGGGCATCGCGCTTGTGCTGCTGTCGACGATCTTTCTAGGTTGCTCCGACGTCACCGCGAAATATCTGTCGACGAGCCTGCCGTCGATCGAGATCACCTGGATCCGCTTCGTGACGTTCGCGCTGATGTTCACGCCGGTGATGCTGCCGGGCTCGCCGCTGCATGCGATGCGCACCGAGCGCCTCGGCCTGCAACTGATGCGCGGTGCCGCGCTGCTCGGCTCCTCGCTGTTCTTCATAACGGGCCTGAGCTTCCTCCCCATCGCGGAAGCGTCCGCGACCGGCTTCGTCTCGCCGCTGTTCGTCACCGCGCTGTCGATCGTCTTCCTGAGCGAGAAGGTCGGTATGCGCCGCTGGATCGCGACCGCGATCGGCCTGACGGGCGTGCTGATCATCCTGCGGCCGGGCTCCAGCGCGTTTCACGTCGCCGCGTTCTTCCCGATCATCTCGGCATTCTGCTGGGCCGCGGCGCTGATCCTGACGCGCATGATGAGCGGCCGCGAAGCCGTCCTCACCACCATGGCCTATTCCGCGCTCACCGGTCTTGCGATCCTCAGCGTGATGGTGCCGTTCGTCTGGGTGACGCCGACCTGGACTGCAATCGGGCTTGGCATCGTGATCGGCGTTGCCTCGACCGTCGGCCAGTGGATCATCGTGTTGGCCTATCGCTACGGCGATGCCTCGGTGCTGGCGCCGTTCTCCTACACGCAATTGCTCTGGGTCAGCATTCTGGGCTTCTTCATCTTCGGCGAAGTGCCTGATGTCTGGACCGTCGTGGGTGCGGCCTTCATCGTCGCCAGCGGTCTCTACATCGCCCACCGCGAGCGCGTCCGCCGTGCCCAGCTCCTGGTGCTGGAAGAGCGTTCCCCAAACGCCTGACGCAATATCACGGCTTCCGCTTCGTGCTATCAACGGCTCCAACAACACGGGAGGAGCCGGATGCGCGCTGCGATCTTCAGGAACGGTGAGATTATCGTCGACGAAATGGCCGAGCCGACGCCGGGCAACGGCCAGGTGCTGGTCAAGACGCTCGCCTGCGGCATCTGCGGCTCCGACCTGCACGCGCGCCAGCACGCCCATCGCATGGTGGAGATGGCGCGAAAGACCGGGCGCAAGCCGATGGACCTCACCCGCGACGTCGTGTTCGGCCACGAGTTCTGCTGCGAGATCGTCGACTACGGCCCCGGCACCGCGCGCAAGCTGAAGCCCGGCACACGCGTCTGCTCGCTGCCAGCGCTCGTGACGCCGCAGGGCATCGAAGGCATCGGCTATTCCAACGACAATGTCGGCGGCTATGCCGCGGCGATGCTGCTCAGCGAGCCGCTGCTGCTCGAAGTACCCAATGGACTTGCGCCCGAACATGCCGCGCTGACCGAGCCTCTCGCCGTCGGCGTCCACGCCGTGGCGAAAGCCAACATAAGCGGTGGCGAAGTGCCGCTCGTGATCGGCTGCGGTCCGGTCGGGCTGGCGGTGATCGCGGCGCTCAGGATCAGGGGCCTGCATCCGATCGTCGCCGCCGACTATTCGCCGGCGCGGCGCGCCCTCGCGGCCAGGCTCGGCGCCGATATCGTGGTCGATCCAAAAGTGTCGCAGCCCTATGCGACCTGGGCCGAGCATGCGCAGATGTCCGAGGCCGAGAAGGCGGCGCGGCCGCCGCTGCAGGCGATGCTGCCCGCACTCAAGCCCGCGATCATCTTCGAATGCGTCGGCGTGCCCGGACTGTTGCAGCAGGTGTACGAGGGCGCGCCGCGCGATGCCAGGATCGTCGTGGTCGGCGTCTGCATGGAAAGCGACAAAAGCGAGCCGATGCTCGGCATCATGAAGGAGCTCAACGTCCAGTATGTGCTCGGCTACACGCCGGACGAGTTCGCAGCTTCATTGCGCCTGATCGCCGAAGGGCAGGTGGATGCGGCAGCGATGGTGACGGCGCAAATCGGCATCGATGGCGTCGCAAAAGCCTTCGCCGACCTCGCCAATCCCGAGGCGCACACCAAGATCATCGTGCAGCCGTGGCGGTGACGGTCCTGTAGGATGGGCAAAGCATAGCGTGCCCGCCATTCCCATCACAAGCGCGGACGCATGGTGGGCACGGCGCTACGCGCCTTTGCCCACCCTGCGAGATCTTCTTCAGTACTTCGACGGCACGTACATCTCCGGCGGAATTGGGCCGCGGTGATAGTCCGGATTGCGGACGCGCGGCGGCAGCACCACCGGCACGCGTGCGACCTCCTGGTACGGCATCTGGCTCAGGAAGTGAGCGATGCAGTTGAGCCGGGCGCGCTTCTTGTCCACGGCATCCACGATCCACCACGGCGAATCCGGCAGGTGCGTGTGCTCCAGCATCGTCTCCTTGGCCTTGGTGTACGCCTCCCAGCGGCTGCGCGCCTCGACGTCCATCGGGCTCAGCTTCCACTGCTTCAGTGGATCCCTGATGCGCATGCTGAAGCGGAACTGCTGCTCGTCGTCGGTGATCGAGAACCAGTACTTGACCAGGACGATGCCGGAGCGGATCAGCAACCGCTCGAACTCCGGCACCGTCTTGAAGAACTCCTGGTACTCGTCCTCGGAGCAGAAGCCCATCACCCGCTCGACGCCGGCGCGATTGTACCAGCTGCGGTCGAACAGCACGATCTCGCCGCCGGCCGGCAGGTGCGAGACGTAGCGCTGGAAGTACCATTGCGTGCGTTCGCGCTCGCTCGGCGCCGGCAGCGCGGCGACGCGGCAGATCCTGGGATTGAGGCGCTGGGTGATGCGCTTGATGACGCCGCCCTTGCCGGCGGAGTCGCGGCCCTCGAACAGCACGACGACCTTCTTCTTTTCGCTCTGCACCCAGTCCTGGAGCTTCACGAGCTCGCCCTGGAGCCGCAGCAACTCCTTGAAATAGAGCCTGCGATCCACCGTCGGACTGAGCGTGTCGTTCTCGTCCAGGAGCTCGTCGAGCCGGCTGTCGTCCAGCTCGAGCTCCAGCTCCTCGTCGAGATTGTCGGCCATTTCCTGGTAGATGCGCTCGCGCATGGCGGTGGTGGGGCGATCGGCTGCGGTCATGGGTCATTCTCTCGGCTCGGGTGCCAATCCCCACGACCATCGATGGGGTTTATTGCGCCCATGTGACACCGGCGGCCGGCCGGTTCCGAAATGGGCCGGGCAAGCCGTCACACCGGCAATGCGATCGAATATTTGACCTGGCTCAGCGCAAAGCTCGACTCGATCGAAGCGATGCCGTCGAGCCGGGTCAGCTTGGTCTTCAGGAATGTCTCGTATGACGCGAGGTCGGCCGCGACCACGCGCAGCAGGTAGTCGCGGTTGCCGGTCATCAGATAGCACTCCAGCACCTCGTCCCATTTCGAGATCGCGCGCGCGAAGCGGTTGAGGTCCTCCTCCTTCTGCCGCGCCAGCTTGATCGAGATGAACACGCTGACATGCAGCCCCAGCGCCTTCTGGTCGACGGTCGCGATGTAGCGCGAGATCACGCCGCGCTCCTCCAGCAGCTTGACCCGGCGATGGCAGGGCGAGACCGAGAGCCCGACCTTGTCGGCGAGTTCCTGCATGGTCAGTCGGCTGTCGTTCTGGAGCAAGGCGAGGATCTTGCGGTCGATGGCGTCGAGGTCCGGCATTGGGATGAAACCTGTATTTTGTGGGCATGCTTTGGTAAATTATCCCAATATCAGCGGGTATGGCGCGAAAAATTGAGAAGTTTGGCGCGCTCCGCAGGGGTATGATCGGGGCCTTGTTTTCCGGAGCATCGCCATGCCCGTTGAGTCCGCTCGCCTTGAAACCCTGACCGCGCTGGCCCGCAAGGCGCTGTGGCTGTCGTCATGGACCATCCACCACGCCAACCACATCCGCCCGAACTCGGACGGCCTGAAGGTCGGCGGCCACCAGGCCTCGTCAGCCTCGTTGGCAACCATCATGTCGGCGCTGTATTTCCACGTGCTGAAGCCCGAGGACCGCGTCGCGGTGAAGCCGCATGCGAGCCCGGTGTTTCACGCCATCCAGTATCTGTTCGGTCGCCAAACCCGCGACAAGCTGGAGAATTTCCGCGGCTTCAAGGGCGCGCAATCCTATCCTTCCCGCACCAAGGACGTCGACGACGTCGACTTCTCGACCGGCTCGGTCGGCCTCGGTGTCGCGCAGACGCTGTTCGCCTCGCTGGTGCAGGACTACGTCAAGGCGCATGGCTGGATGAAGGATCGCCGCGAGGGGCGGATGATCGCGCTCGTCGGCGACGCCGAGATGGACGAGGGCAACATCTTCGAGGCGCTTGCGGAGGGCTGGAAGCACGGCCTGCGCAACACCTGGTGGGTGGTGGACTATAACAGGCAGTCGCTCGATGCCGTCGTCCGCGAAGGGCTCTGGGAAAAATTCGAGACCATGTTCCGCAATTTCGGCTGGGACGTGGTGATCGTGAAATACGGCCGCCTGATGCGCGAGGCCTTTGCCGAGCCCGGCGGCGAGGCGTTGAAGCGCTGGATCGACAATTGCCCGAACGCACTCTATGCGGCGCTGTGCTTCCAGGGCGGCGCGGCCTTCCGCAAGCATCTGCACGACGAGATCGGCGACCAGGGCCCGATCACAAGGCTGATCGACAAGCGCAGCGACGACGAGCTGCTGGCACTGATGTCGAATCTCGGCGGCCACGACATGGCGAGCATGCTGGAAGCCTTCGAATCCATCGACCACGACCGCCCGGTCTGCTTCATCGCCTACACCATCAAGGGCGTCGGCCTGCCGTTCCAGGGCCATAAGGACAATCATGCCGGCCTGATGACGGTCGCGCAGATGGAGAAGTATCGCGAGAGCCAGAATATCCGCCCGGGCCACGAATGGGACAGATACGAGGGCCTCGCGCAGGATGCCGCCGAGCTCGACGCCTTCCTCGCGCGCGTGCCGTTCAACCAGGATGGCCGCCGGCTGACCGCGCCCGTGGTCGAGGTGCCCTCGCAGCTCGCGTTCAAGCCATCGGCGCAGATGTCGACCCAGCAGGGCTTCGGCCTCGTCCTGAACGAGATCGCGCGCGACGACAGTGAACTCGCCAGCCGCATCGTCACGACCTCGCCCGACGTCACCGTCTCGACCAATCTCGGCCCCTGGGTGAACCGCCGCGGCCTGTTCGCGCGCGGCGAGAAGGCGGATTTATTCCGCAGCGAGAAAATTCCCTCCACCTTCAACTGGGACTTCTCGCCCAAGGGCCAGCATCTCGAGCTCGGCATCGCCGAGATGAACCTGTTCATCATGCTCTCCGCACTCGGCCTGTCGCACCAGATCAACGGCGAGCGGCTGCTGCCGGTCGGCACGCTCTACGATCCCTTCATCGAGCGCGGGCTCGATGCGCTGAATTACGCCTGCTATCAGGATGCCCGCTTCATGGTGGCGGCGACGCCGTCCGGCATCACGCTCGCACCGGAAGGCGGCGCGCACCAGTCGATCGCGACGCCGCTGATCGGCATGGCGCAGGACGGCCTTGCCTCGTTCGAGCCGGCCTTCGTCGATGAGCTCGCAGTGATCATGGGTTGGGGTTTCAACCACATGCAGCGCGATCCGGGCGAGGGTGGTTCCGTTTACTTGAGGCTCTCGACGCGCAGCATCGAGCAGGCGCAGCGGATCATGACGCCGGAGCTGGAGCAGGGCATCACCGACGGCGCCTATTGGCTGCGCAAGCCGGGCCCGAATGCCGAACTCGTGATCGCCTATACCGGCGCGGTGGCGCCCGAAGCGATCGAGGCGACCGGCTTCATCGGCGAGAGCCGCCGCGACATCGGCCTGCTCGCGATCACCTCGGCCGATCGCCTGCATGCTGGCTGGACCGCCGCGCGAAAATTGCGGCGCGATCGGCGCGGCGTGCAGCATCTCAGCCACATCGAAAAGCTGCTGGCGCCGCTGCCGCGCGACTGCGGCATCGTGACCGTGATCGACGGCCATCCGGCAACCCTCGGCTGGCTCGGCAGCGTTCGCGGCCACCGCGTCGAGGCGCTCGGCGTCGAGCAGTTCGGCCAGACCGGCACCATCGCCGACCTCTATCGCCACTACGGCATCGACGCCAACGCCATCATCGATGCGGCCGAAAGTCTCACCACCGGCGCGCCGGTGCTGCATCGGAAGATGGCAGTGTAATGGAAATAGCGGGGTCGTCATTCCGGGGCGCGCGAAGCGCGAGCCCGGAATCCATAGCCACCATCGGGAGTATGGAGTCCGGGCCCGAGCCAAGAGGGCGCGTCCCGGAATGACGACCGAGGGAGCCTTGCCTCGTTCCCGCCATCGGCTCATATAACCTCCGTCCGCCGCAACGCTGGCCCCGCATATGGCGGGTTCAATTGCCGGCGCTTTCGTGCAAGGATGCCTGCCGAAACGCCCCCCAAGCCCCCAAGAAGAGGTTAACGATGGTCAATCGCATGCAATTCTACATCGACGGCGCCTGGGTCGATCCCGCCGTCAAGAAGTCGACCGCCGTGGTCAATCCGGCGACGGAAGAGGCGATGTACGAGGTTGCGCTGGGCTCCAAGGCCGACGTGGACAAGGCCGTTGCCGCCGCCAAGCGCGCCTTTGCAACCTTCTCCCAGACCAGCCGCGAGGAGCGTGTCGCGCTGCTCACGAAAGTCATCGAGATCTACAAGGGCCGTCTCAAGGAGATCGGCGCCGCCGTGTCCGACGAGATGGGGGCGCCGCTGCCGATGGCCGAGAAACTCCAGGCCGGTGCTGGCCTCGGCCATCTCATGACCACGCTCGACGTGCTCAAGAACTATCATTTCGAGGAGCCGGTCGGCACCGCCATGGTGCTGCGCGAGCCGGTTGGTGTGGTCGGCATGATCACGCCCTGGAACTGGCCGCTGAACCAGATCGCCTGCAAGGTCGCGCCCGCGCTTGCCGCCGGCTGCACCATGATCCTGAAGCCGTCGGAGTTCACGCCCACCTCGGCGCTGATCTTCGCGGAGATCCTCCATGAAGCCGGCGTGCCGAAGGGCGTGTTCAACCTCGTCAACGGCCTCGGCCCCGAGGTCGGCGCCGCCATGAGCGAGCATCCGGACATCGACATGATCTCGTTCACGGGCTCGACCCGCGCCGGCATCGACGTTGCCAAGCGCGCGGCGCCGACCGTGAAGCGCGTCAGCCAGGAGCTCGGCGGCAAGTCGCCGAACGTCATCCTCGAAGGCGCCGACCTCACGAAGGCGGTGACCGGCGGCGTGATGCACATGTTCAACAACTCCGGGCAGTCCTGCAACGCGCCCTCGCGCATGATCGTGCCGGCCTCGAAGATGAAGGAAGTCGCCGCGATCGCGAAGGCTGTCGCCGACAAGACCAAGGCCGGCGATCCCCGCGCCGAAGGCACCACCATCGGCCCCGTCGTCAATCGCGGCCAGTGGGACAAGATCCAGGGCCTGATCAAGAAGGGCATCGACGAGGGCGCAACGCTCGTCGCCGGCGGCCCGGGCCTGCCCGAGGGCGTCAACAAGGGCTTCTACGTCCGTCCGACCATCTTCGCCGACGTCACCCCCGACATGACGATCGCCCGCGAAGAGATCTTCGGACCGGTGCTGACCATCATCGGCGCCAAGGACGAAGCCGAGGCCGTGCAAATCGCCAACGACACGCCCTATGGGCTCGCGGGCTACGTCACGGGCGCTTCGGTCGAGGACGCCAAGCGCGTCGGCCGGCAGATCCGCGCCGGAAACGTCAACCTGCAGGGCGTGCCCAACGACCGCACCGCGCCGTTCGGCGGCTACAAGCAGTCGGGCAACGGTCGCGAGTGGGGCAAGTACGGCCTCGAGGACTTCCTCGAAGTGAAGGCGGTCGCCGGCTTCAACGCGGCGTAAGCGTTAGCTCCTGAACAGACAGACGCCGGAGCGGGAAACCGCTCCGGCGTTTTTCGTTCCGGCATCTCTAACCGCCGTCATTGCGAGCGAAGCGAAGCAATCCAGAATTGGTCCGCGGAGACAGTCTGGATTGCTTCGTCGCAAGCCCTCCTCGCAATGACGAGAGGCGTGACGACCGAGAACCTATCCCCCCACCGCGCCCTGCGTGTTCACATACAGCGCGTAGATCGACTGGCTCGCGGCCATGAACAGGCGGTTACGCTTGACGCCGCCGAAGCAGAGATTGGCGCAGCGCTCGGGCAGCGCGATGCGGCCGATCATGACGCCATCAGGTGCGAACACCACGACGCCGTCGAGCTCGGGATCGCCCATGCCCCAGCCGCACCAGAGATTGCCGTCGATGTCGCAGCGCATGCCGTCCGGCGTGCCGGGTCCTGCATCGATGTGGACGCGCTTGTTGGAGATCGTGGTGCCATCCGCCGAGACGTCATAGGCGAGGATTTTGCGGTTCGGCACGCCCCGCGATTCCACGACGTAGAGGATTTTCTCGTCCGGCGAGAAGCACAGCCCGTTCGGCCCGAGCACGCCCTCGGCGACGATGGTCGCCTTGCCGGTCGCGGGATCGAGCCGGTAGACGTTCGGATCGATCTCGGGCTCGGCCTTGTAGCCCTCGTAATTGCCGAGCAGGCCGAAGGTCGGATCGGTGAACCAGATCGAGCCGTCCGATTTGACAACGACATCGTTCGGCGAGTTCAGCCGCTTGCCGTTGAATTGATCCATCAGCACGGTGATGCTGCCGTCGTACTCGGTGCGGGTCACGCGCCGTCCGCCATGCTCGCAGGTGACGAGCCGGCCCTGGCGATCCCTTGTGTTGCCGTTGGCGAAATTGGAAGGCTTGCGAAACACCGAGACCGCGCCCGTCTCCTCCTCCCATTTGAGGATGCGCTGGTTCGGGATGTCGCTGCACAGGAGGTAGCGCCCGTCGCCGAACCAGACCGGTCCTTCGGCCCAGCGCAGGCCGGTCGTCAGCCGTTCCACCGCCGAAAGCTTCAGCCAGTATTTTTCGAAGCGGGGATCGAGTGCGTGAATGGCCGGATCTGGATAGTAGCTCGCCGGCCGCCAGCCTGACCGCTCCTGGGTGTGGGACGATGCCTCATTCATGTCGGTTCTCTCGTTTCGTTCCCTCTGGACAATGCTGCTATCATTAGAGACACGTGACGGCAAATCGGTTGAAGCAGCGAGGACTGACATGCGCATCTTGATGACGGGAGCTTCGGGCGGAATCGGAACGCGCCTGCGCAAATTGCTGCCGCCGATCTATCCGGATCTGCTGCTCTCCGATATCCGCAAGCCTGCTGATCTCGGCCCGAACGAGCAGTTCAAGGCGGCGGACCTGTCCGACATGGCGCAGGTGGAGGCGCTCTGCGAGGGCGTCGACGGCATCATCCATTTCGGCGGCTATTCGGTCGAAGGCCCCTGGGACGACATCCTCCAGGCCAACATCATCGGCGGCTACAATCTGTTCGAGGCCGCCTACCGCAAGGGCGTCAAGCGCGTGGTGTTCGCGTCCTCGAACCATGCCGTCGGCTTCTATCCGCGTCACCACAAGATCGGCACCGACGTCACGCCGCGCCCCGACGGCCGCTACGGCGTCAGCAAGGTGTTCGGCGAAGCGCTCGGCGCGCTCTATGCCGACAAGCACGGCCTCAAGGTCACCTGTCTGCGCATCGGCAATTTCGGCGACATGCCGCTCGACCAGCGCCGGCTCGCAATCTGGCTGAAGCCGGAGGATCTGGTGCAGCTCTGCCAGATTGGGCTGGAGCATCCCGACATCCATTTCGAGGTGTTCTACGGCGCCTCGCTCAACGAACGCGCCTGGTGGGACAACCACCGCGCCTACGAATTCGGCTACCGCCCCACCGGCCGCGCCGAGGATTTCCGCGACCACGCGCTGGCCGAGCAGGCCAAGCTGAAGCCCGACCCGGTCGGCGACCACTTCCAGGGCGGCGCATTCTGCAGCAACGAGTTCGACGGCGATGCGAGCCGCATCATCGACTGGAACAAGCGGTAGGCGCTTGACCGGATAGCTGAGCTGCCGCCGCGCTCCCTCGCCCCGTTCTTACGGGGAGAGAGTGGGGTGAGGGGCTGTCTCCGCGGGGACGGTGAGAGGCGAAAGAGGCCCGGCGCCCTAAACCACGCGTTTGCCGGCCTGGGCCGCAATCGGCCGCTGCACGAAATACATCAGGATCAGGGAAATCACCGCCGTCGTCACGACGACGTATCCCAGCCGGTCGAAGTGCCGCAGCGTACCGTCGGCCTCCTGCGCAATGAGCGCGGCGGCGAGCACGGAGCCGAGCCCGCCGGAGAGCTGTTGCAGCGAGGCGCCGACCGCGCTGAAGGAGCCGCGTTGCGCCGGCTCGGGGATTGCGGAAATCAACGCCTGCGACGGGATCATGCGGGAAAAGATGCCGACGAACATCAGGACGTTGACCAGGATCGCGACCGTCAGGCTCACCTCGCCGAGATGGGTGTAGATCAGCACCATGACGATGGACATCGCGCTGCCGAAGACGAAGGTGGGGTATTTGCCGAAGGCATCGCTCGCGCGTCCCACCAGCGGGCCGATGAAAATGCTGAACAGTCCGGAGACGAGATAGATCGTCGGCAGATGCACGATATCGATGCCGAGGTTGTGCACGGTGTAGGCGCTGCCGAACGGCATCAGCATGTAGCCGCCGGTCGCCAGCAGCGTCGTCACCGAAAACGCCATCCAATAGCGTGGCTGCGCGAGTGTTGCGATCAGATGCCGGAACGGATTTCTGTCCTGCTTCAGCGCGAGATGGCCGTTCACCGGCTTCATCAGGAACATCACGGCGGCCATCCCGATCACCGACAGGCCGACCAGTGCGCCGAACGCGACTTGCCAGTTCCACTGGTTGGCGAGGAAAAGACCGGCCGGGATGCCCAGCACCTGGCTTGCGGCGAAGGCGGTTTGCACGAAACCCATGACGCGGCCGCGCAATTGCAGCGCAAACAGATCGGTCACGATGGCGAGCACGACCGAGCCGATCACGCCGCCGAACAGGCCGGTGACGATTCGCCCGAACAGCAGCACGTGATAATTGGGCGCCATCGCGCACAGCGCCGTTCCAAGGGTGAAGCCGGCGTAGAAAAACAACAGCAGCCATTTGCGGTCGAACCGGTCGGCAAAGCCGGCCGCCAGGATGCCGGAAACTCCCGCGCTGAATGCGTAGGCCGAGACGGCCACTCCGAACTGTGCGGCCGAAATAGCGAGCGCCGGCATCATGATGGCGCCGAGCGGCGACATGATCATGAAATCGATGATGATCGTGAACTGGACCAGCGCCAGCAGCGCGACGAGGATCGACTGGTAGCGCGTAAAGCCGCGGGACAGCTCTTGCCGCTGGTCGATCGGCTCGGTCAGGGTTTGTTCGGTCATGCCAATTCATTCGGGAGGAAGGAGGGGAGGATTTGCGATTCGGGGTCGGGCGCCGGTCCCTATCTATTTCCGGCCGCGCGCGATTTCGATGGCTTGACAACCAATTTTGATACCGATCTCGACGCGCTGCCTCAGCTCATAGAGAACGAGCGCGTGCAAGGGCCGAGCTCCGGTTTTGGCCGTCCCGCCCATTGATCCAGGTCAACCTTGCTCTCGGCATCTGGGTCTCGATCTGTGCGATCGCGATTCGGCAACCGGTGCCTCGATCGCGGTTCAACGGCGGCAGCGAGGGTCACGACAATGAAAATCAAATTTTCAGCCGTCGTACTGCTCGCGATGATCGTGTCAGGATCGTCGCGAGCCGCAACGCTCAGCGACGCCGAGGCGACGTTTCTCGACCAGCTCGTCACCGCGTCCGCGGTGCTCGAACAACGATGCGTCGGCTACGAGGTCAATGGCGCGGGCAGCGTTCAACTCGGCGCCCGGCTTCTCGGCGGCCCCGAGGCCGCGATGGCCATGATCGACGCCTATGCTGCGGCCATCAAGGCCCGCGATGGCGAGAGCTATGATCCGGGCAAATTCCGCCCCGAGGTGTCCGAGGCGGCCGGCAAGGCGTTCAAGCGCGTGCGGGCGGATTTGATCAAGACCCCGACAAGGGCTTGCGCCGCTTACGGCGATGCCAGCGTGGATCGCGGTCTGCTGAGGCGGTACTGAACCGGGACTTGAGGGATTTAGATATCCGCAAACGAAAGGGCCGTCTCGAAAGACGGCCCTTGGTTGTTATTCGACGATCTCGACGATCCGGTGTGTTCGCGGTTCGACCAGCACGGTGCGACCGTTGACCACCGTATAACGATACTCGCGGGCGCCGTACTCGGCCGGCACCTCGTAATAGGTCACGCCCTCTTCAGGAAGAACCGCCCCGACTCTCACGTCCTCGCGATACTGATAGGAAGGGCGTCGCTGTTCGACGACGTAGGAGTGAAAGCGAGGACGCTGATCGACACCAAGGACTCCCGCCACGCCGCCAACGACGCCGCCGACCACGCCACCCACAACCGCCCCAACCGGGCCTGCCGCTCGCTCGCCATCCCGCGCACCGCGTTCGACACCTCCGGGTACGCCCTGGGCCTGGGTCGTTACGGGAAGCAGGACGGCGACGGCAACAGCGGCGGCTCCGACAAAACGGCAAATCATGGCAGCTCCTATGGTGGGGGATTGGTGCAAGACAAGCACCAAGCCGACCATAGGTTCCCCAGCAATGTGGACTGCGGGCGTTATCGCCGGAATGGGCTCGTACGGCCTGCAATTGCAAGCAATCCAGCGCGCTTTACCGCGTACGCTGCACCAACCTTGCTACGGGCTCGCCTGCCGCGAGGGATGTCAAGCACGCAGCCCGATCGCCGGCCGAAATGGCGGATCGTCATCGGACCGCGATATTGCGGCATAGTGGTCAAAGCGCATTGTTTGCGTGGCGAGCCGGTCATCCGGGAGTTTTTGTTGATTATCCCTGCGGCTTGACTGGCGTGTCGGCAAACGCCTTTCGAAGAGCATGCAATCGTTCTGCTAGCGCCATGTTTTCAGCGGCTCGCTCCAGATCACGCCAAAATCCGCCTTTGGCTGAGGTGAGGTGGCCAAGTTGTTCCAAAATGTCGAGCGCCAGCTCCAGTTCGTTGTGATCGAGGAATGCTTGGTATTGAGCCATGAGTGCTACGCGCTCTTGCTCGTGCTGCGGGATGGTCTCAGGCAGGGCGCGCCGCGCGCGCTCAAGCAGCGTCTCGGTAGTCTTCCAGCGTTTGATAAGTTCTGGGTCTGGCATCGAATTATTCCAGTGTGCGGCCGTAGTGTCACCTTGCTCTGGTGTCAGCTCTCCTCCCCCGCAATCCTTGCCAGATAATCCTTCTTGCTGAACTGCATGTGATCGACGCAGAGCTGGGCCAGCGCCCAGCTGTCACGGCCTTTCAACAGCTCGATCATCAGCTCGTGCTGGCGCCGTGACTGCGCGAGGCCGTCGCGGTCGGCGAGATTTTTCGCGCGCATCGGCAGCGTCAGGTTCATGTAGTCCTGCAGCGAGCGCACCAGATAGGGATTGCCGCAGGCTGAAAAGAGGGCGAGGTGGAAAGCGTCGTTGGCCTCGTGGATGCCGCGCAGGTCCTGCACGTCGGCTCTCGCGCAATATTGCCGCTGCAAGGCAGAGAGCTCGTCGATCAGGCCTTGCTGTGCGGGCAGGGGGATCATCAGCGCGGCCTGCCGGGTCAGCATCTCCCGGACCTCGTAGATCTGCCCGACCTCCTCGGCCGAGTAGAACCGCACGGTGGCTCCGACATTCTTCTCGCGGCGGACGATGCCGCGCCGCTCGGCATCCACCAGCGCCTGGCGCACGAAGTGGCGCGAAGTGCCGTAAGCCGACATCAGCGCGTCCTCGGTCAGGCGCGCGCCGGGCGCGAGGCGGCCGAAGATGATGTCCTCCTCGAGCCGCGCGACCACGTCGTCCGGATCGTCGCGCCGGACCGTCATGGCGTCTGCGGTGTGAATGTCGGGCATCCCTCAGCCTCCGGCTCCGCGCCGGTGCCTCCTGTGGAGCAGGGAAGGCCAGGATTGTCAATAATCTGCTCCTTTGGCGGTGCGGCAATGCAGAAATTGCCGGTTGGACGCCTATCTTATTGACAATCGGGGAGCAGACTGTACGACAATGGCATGGTGATTGGAGTGGCATGATGACGAGTGGCTTGCGCAAGGGTCTGACGAGCTACGGCGATGCCGGCTTCTCGCTGTTCCTGCGCAAGGCGTTCATCAAGGCCATGGGCTATTCCGACGACGCGCTTGAGCGCCCGATCGTCGGCATCACCAACACCTACAGCGACTACAATCCCTGCCACGGCAACGTCCCGCAGATCATCGAGGCCGCCAAGCGCGGTGTGATGCTGTCCGGCGCGATGCCGTTCGTGTTTCCGACCATCTCGATCGCCGAGAGCTTTGCGCATCCGACCTCGATGTATCTGCGCAATCTGATGGCGATGGACACCGAGGAGATGATCCGGGCCCAGCCGATGGATTCGGTGATCGTGATCGGCGGCTGCGACAAGACTCTTCCCGCGCAGGTGATGGCCGCGATCAGTGCCGATTTGCCGACCGTGGTCATTCCCGTAGGCCCCATGGTGGTCGGCCATCACAAGGGCGAGGTGTTGGGGGCCTGCACCGATTGCCGCCGGCTCTGGGGAAAATATCGCGCCGGCGAGATGGACGATGCGGAGATCGAGGCGGTCAACGGCCGTCTCGCGCCATCGGTCGGCACCTGCATGGTGATGGGCACGGCCTCCACTATGGCCTGCATGATCGAAGCCATGGGCCTGTCGCTGCCGATGAGCGCGACGATTCCGGCGCCGCATGCCGAGCGCTTCCGTCTTGCGGAGGCCAGCGGCAGGGTGGCCGCGGAGATGGCCAAGACCAAGGGCCCGAAGCCGAGCGAGGTGCTCACGCCGGCGTCTTTTAAAAATGCGCAAGTGGTGCTCCAGGCGATCGGCGGCTCGACCAACGGCCTGATTCATCTGACCGCGATGGCGCATCGCTCGCCGCACCGGCTCGATCTCGCGGTGTTCGACCAGATCGGCCGCGAAGTGCCGGTGCTGGTCGATCTCAAGCCGTCCGGCGAGCATTACATGGAGCATTTCCATCACGCCGGCGGCGTGCCGAAGTTACTGGCGCAGCTCGGCGACCTCGTCGATCTCGATGCCGGGACCATCAGCGGCCAGACGCTGCGCGACATCGTTGCGAATGCGGAAGACGTGCCCGGCCAGGACGCGATCCGCCCGCGCGACAATCCGATCAAGAAGGAGGGCGGGCTCGCCGTCCTGCACGGCAATCTCGCGCCGCGCGGCGCGGTGATCAAGCAATCGGCCGCGAGCGCAAAACTGTTGCAGCACACCGGGCGCGCGGTGGTGTTCGAGTCCGTCGAGGACATGACGCTTCGCGTGGATGATCCCGATCTCGACGTCACCGCCGACGACGTGCTGGTGCTGCGCAATGCCGGCCCGAAGGGCGCGCCCGGCATGCCGGAGGCGGGCTATCTGCCGATCCCGAAGAAGCTCGCGCGCGGCGGCACCAAGGACATGGTGCGCATTTCGGATGCGCGCATGAGCGGCACCGCGTTCGGGACCATCGTGCTTCACATCACGCCGGAATCCGCCGTCGGCGGACCGCTGGCCCTGGTGAAGAACGGCGACATGATCCGCCTCGACGTTGCCAAGCGCAGCATCGAGCTGCTGGTCGACACCGCGGAGCTGGAACGGCGTCGCCGCGCATTGAAGCCCGCGGCTGCGCCGGACGAAGCGCGGCGCGGCTACGCCTGGCTGTTCAACGAGACCATCATGCAGGCCGACGAGGGCTGCGACTTCGATTTCATGCAGAGGACTGGGAAGAAGACCGAGACAGGCTGACCGAGCAACGAACGCCCAGACCGCACAAGCGGCGGGCGATAACACAGGGGGAAACGATGATTGCACGATCCATGCGTGGGTTGGTGGCCATGGCCGCCATGCTGTTCGTCACCGGGGCCGGGGCACAGGAGGTGAAGCATTATCGCTTCGCCTACGACCAGCCGCGCAACACCGGCTATTCCATCGCGGGCGACCTCTTTGCCGACAAGCTCAAGGAATTGAGCAAGGGCACCATGATCATCGACCAGTATCCGGGCGCGCAGCTCGGGCAGGAGCCGCAGGTGCTCCAGCTCGTGAAAGCCGGAGACGTCGAGTTCTCGATCATCTCATCGGCCAACACCGCGACGATCTCGCCGCAAGCCGGCGTGATGTCGCTGCACTATCTATTCCGGGACGAGAACCACGTGGTCAAGGGGCTGGCGGATCCCCGCGTGTTCGAGGCGCTCAAGACCATGATCGACGAGACCACGCAGGGCCTGCATGTGATCGCGACCGGCTCGCAGGGCGTGCGCCACATGTACTCCAAGAAGGAGATCCACAATGTCGGCGACATCAAGGGCCTGAAGATTCGCGTGCAGGCGACCGCGACCGAGGACACCATGTTCCCGGCCTACGGCGCCCAGACCGTGCACATGCCGTTCGGCAGCGTCTACACGAGCTTGCAGACCGGCGTGGTCGACGTCGCCGAGAACAGCATCAACGTGTACCTCGTCAACAAGCACTACGAGGTCGCCCCGGTCCTGAACATCACCGAGCATGAGGCCAACAACGCGCTGGTGTTCATCTCCGACAAGCTCTGGCAGAGCCTGTCGGCCGAGCAGAAGGGGTGGGTGCAGACCGCGGCCAACGAGATCAGCACCAAGGAGCCGCAGAAGGCATTCGACCTCGAACGCACCGCGGCCGACAAGCTGAAGAAGATGGGCGTCAAGATCGTCGACAACGTCGACAAGAAGAGCTTCGCGGCGATCGCCGATCCCTATCTCGACAAGCTCGCCAAGGAACTCGGCCCGCACGCCGAGAAGATCAAGGATCTGATCCGGTCGATCAATTAGGTCGGCGGCCATCCTTCGAGACGCTTGCCTGCGGCGGGCCCTCAGGGTGAGGTCGCGTTTCGCGGCGAGATATCAGACCCTCATGGTGAGGAGCCGGCTGAAGCCGGCGTCTCGAACCATCGAGGCCGAGCACGATCGGCAGCTTCCCAGCTGTCGCAGGCGATAGCTCCGGGACGACGAGGAAGTAGATGGCCATCGCCGACAAGCTGCTCGTTCAGCGCCAGCGCCACCTCAAATGGCGCTGGCTTGACTGGCTCGAGCTCGCGCTGATGATCCTCTGCGGCGTGCTCTGCTTCGGCTTCTCGCTGTCGGTGACCGCCGACATCGTCACCCGCACGATTGGTCATCCCTGGCTGTGGCTTCAGGAGGTGACGTCGACCCTGTTCATCTACGCGATCTTCGTCGGCACGGCGGCAGCGACGCGGCGTAACGACCATCTCTATCTCACCGCGATCTCCGAGGCGATGCACGGCACGCCGCGGCTGATCGTCGAAGTGATCATCCGCCTCGTCGTGCTCGGCGTCGCCTTCTGCCTGATCTGTTACGGCTATCAGAACTATCTCCGCGGTTTCGGCAGCTTTCGCCTGCCGTCGGGCACGCCGATTGCCTCGCTCTATGCGATCATCCCGCTATCGGGCGTCTTGATCGGCCTGTTCACCATCGAGCAGCTCGTCAACGGCCTGCGCAACGGCTTTGACCATTCCGAGCCGCCGGAGGAGGACGGCGCACCCGTCATCACCGACGCGCAGATGAGGGCACAGCCGTGAGTGCACCCATCGTCCTGGCCTTGATGACGATCTGCT
Source organism: Bradyrhizobium sp. Bra78 (assembly GCF_024519855.1). Lineage (NCBI taxonomy): Bacteria > Pseudomonadati > Pseudomonadota > Alphaproteobacteria > Hyphomicrobiales > Nitrobacteraceae > Bradyrhizobium > Bradyrhizobium sp. Bra78. The sequence goes on from NZ_JALJRE010000002.1 coordinate 724,620, forward strand.
TCCTGTCGTTCGGCTATCTCGGCGTGCCGGTGCCGTTCTCGCTGATGGCCGGCGTCTTCATCGGCGCGATCCTGTCGGACGTTTCGCTCGCCGCGATCATCCAGAAGATATTCGACGGCGTCGATTCCGAGGCGCTGCTCGCGATCCCGTTCTTCCTGCTGGTCGGCGAGCTCATGAGCTCGGCCAACGTGGTGGTGCGAATAGCCAACCTGTCGGTGTCGCTGGTCGGGCACATCAGGGGCGGGCTGTCCCAGGTCGTGGTCGTCTTCAGCATGTTCTTCTCGGAGATGTCGGGCTCGACCACCGCCGACGTCGCGGTGATGAGCCGTGCGCTGGGCGGCCCGATGAAGCGCGAAGGCTACGAGCCCGCCTTTATCGCCGCCATCATCGCCTCGGCCTCGACCATCGCGGCGCTGGTGCCGCCGAGCATCACCGCCGTGGTCTATGGCGCGGTGGGCAACGTCTCGATCGCCGGCCTGTTCATGGCAGGCGTCGTGCCGGGCCTGATGATCGGCTTCGGCCTGATGATCTACTGCTATTTCTTCGGCCCCTCCGGCCTGCGCAAGCCGCGCGCGCCGCTGCGGCAGGTGGTGTTCGCGGCCGGCGATGCGGCGTTGCCGCTGATGATCCCGGTGATCCTGCTGGGCGGCATCCTGACCGGCTGGTTCACGCCGACGGAAGCCGGTGTCGTCGCCGTGGCCTGGATCGTCTTGGTCGTGATCCCCGCGCTCAACCGCGGGCACATCAGCAAGATCCCGTATGATTTCTGCCTTGCCGGGCTGATCTTCTCGCTGCCGCTGATCACGATCGGCGCTGCCAATGCGTTCGGCTGGATGCTCGCTTACTTACGCGGTGCGAGCTACATCGCCGACGTCATCACCTCGATCGCCGGCAACGATCCGCATCTGATCATGCTGCTGATGGTGCTGCTGTTCACGGTGGTCGGCGATTTCATCGAACCGGTCCCGACCATCATCATCTTCATGCCGCTGGTCAACACGCTGACGGAAGCCGGCGACATCAACGGCGTGCATATGGGCGTGGTGCTGATCGCCACGCTCGCCTTCGGCCTGATCACGCCGCCTTATGGCCTGGTGCTGCTGATGGCGTCGAAATTCGTCGGCGTCAGTTTCGCAAAAGCGCTCCGCGCGGCACTGCCGATCTACCTCGTGTTCTTCGCGACCATCGCGTTCGCGATCTACTTCCCGAGCGTGGTGCTGTGGCTGCCGCGGCAGGTGCTCCCCGAATCGGTCGGCTGCTTCAAGTCGCCGGCGGGCACGGGGTACATCTGTCCGCGGTGAAGGGCTACTTGCCCTTGCTCGTGAACTTCTTCACGGCGACGCGAAACTCGTCCGTGTTCATCGCCATGATGATCCTGTGCTCCTCGGCGTCGAGCTGCTGCTTCACCGGCGTGGTGGCGGCCTGATAGACCAGCGATTTGGTCCCGGCGATCGCGGCGAGCGGATTCTGTGCCAGCCGCTCGGCGAGCTGCCGCGTCGCCGCCTTCAGCTCGGTCGCCGGAACGGTCTTGGCGACGAGGCCCCATTCGAGGGCCTGCTGCGCGGTGAAATTGTCCTCGGACAGGAAGATCTGCAGCGCGCGGCGGGAGCCGACCGTGCCGACCATGCCGACCGTCGAGCCGCCGTCCGGCGACACCCCGATCTTGGCATAGGCCGGCGTGAACTTGGCGTCGTCGGCGGCGATGCAGAGATCGGTGACGAAGGCGAGGCCCATGCCGGCGCCGGCGGCCGAGCCGTGCACGCTCGACAGCGAAATCTTCGGCATGCGCCGGATCATCTCGATGAAGGCGTGGTAGTGCTTCAGGAGCTCGCCGACGACAGGCGTCACCGTGCCCGCCTCGGCGGCGGCCCCGATGGTCTGCAGATCGCCGCCGGCCGAGAAGGCGCGGCCTTCGCCCTCGATCACCACCACCTTGATGTCGTCGGCGCCCTCGAGATAGGCCGCAAGCTGCTCGAGCTTTTGCGCGATTGCAAGGTTGATTGAATTGAACGCGGCGGGCCGGTTCAGCGTGATGGTCGCGATCGGGCCGTCGATCCGCAGCAGGGCGGGATCATCGGGTCGGGAGACGGGAGCGGTCATTGGAAAATCCCCGGCAGGAGGTCATTTCTGCAACTAAATCGCAGAAGGCGAGGGGTGACAATCCCCGGCGCGAGCGGCCGGCGGAGGCTCTTGCGTCGGCCGGAACGATAGGGTCAAATGCACTGCCTTCGTTGAGGGACGGACACGAGCGCCGGCTCCTCCTGGGCAAGCAAAGCCAAAATCAGCGAGAGAGGAGACGACATGGGTGACGCTCGTGTCTCCGGAAATGGGCTGTTCCAATGACTGATGGTCCGGTGATCATCGTCGGGGCCGGCCATGGCGGCTACCAGGTCGCGGCATCCCTGCGCCAGGCGGGATTTTCCGCTCCCATCTGCCTGATCAATGACGAGGCGCATCTGCCCTATCAGCGGCCGCCGCTGTCCAAGGCCTATATCAAGGGCTCGGCCGGGCCGGAGAGCCTGATGTTCCGGCCGGAGAAATTCTACCATGACCAGACCATCGAGCTGATCGCGGACCGCGCGGTGTCGATCGACCGCGCGGGACGCAAGGTCCTGCTCGCTTCCGGCAAGACGCTGCCCTACGGCCACCTCGTGCTGGCGACGGGCGCGCGCAACCGGCTGCTCGATCTGCCCAACGCGAACCTTCCCGACGTGAAATACCTGCGCATCCTCGACGAGAGCGAGGCGCTGCGAAGCATCATTCCGTCGAAGACCCGCGTCGTGGTCATCGGCGCCGGCTTCATCGGGCTGGAATTCGCGGCCACCGCCCGCATCAAGGGCCTCGAGGTCGACGTGCTCGAGCTCGCCCCGCGCGTGATGGCGCGCGCGGTGACAGCCGAGGTCTCAGAATACCTCCAGCAACGGCATCGCGAGGCCGGCATCCGCATTCATCTCGGCGTGCAGGCAACCTCCATCGAGGCCGACGGTGGCAAGGTCACCGGTGTTTCCTTGAGCGACGGAAGGCATCTGCCCGCCGATCTCGTCGTGGTCGGCGTCGGCGTGCTGCCCAATATCGAGCTCGCGGCGGAGGCGGGGCTTCCCGTTGCCGCCGGCATCATCGTCGACGAATTTCTTGCGACGGCCGACCCCGACATCTCGGCGATCGGCGATTGCGCGTTGTTCGCCAGCCCGCGCTTCGGCGGATCGCTGCGGCTGGAATCGGTGCAGAATGCCACCGATCACGCCCGCTGCCTCGCGGCGCGGCTGACCGGCGACCGCAAGGCCTATGACAGCCATCCCTGGTTCTGGAGCGACCAGGGCGAGGACAAGCTCCAGATCGCCGGCCTCACCACCGGCTACGACCGCGTCGTGCTGCGCGGCAGCCCTGCGAACAAGGCGTTCTCCGCGTTCTGCTACAAGGGCGACAATCTGCTCGGCATCGAATCGATCAACCGCGCCGGCGATCACATGTTCGGCCGCAGGTTGCTCGGCATGGACCGCTCGATCACGCCGGCGCAGGCCGCCGACGAAAGTTTCGATCTGAAGAGCGCGCTGGCGTGATCAGCCGGCGCCGAGCACCGCCGCCACTTCCGCAGCCGTCGGCATCGACGGCCCGGCGCCCATGCGCTGCACGCTGATCGAGGCAGCGATGTTGGCATAGGCGAGTGCCGCGCGCAGCGGCGCGCCATCGGCCAGCTGCGCGGCAAGCGCGCCCACGAAGCAATCGCCGGCGCCCGTCGTGTCGACCGCCTTCACCACGCGGCCGGGCACCGCAAGCTCATCGCGTCCAGCGAGCGCGAGCACGCCGCGCTTGCCGAGGGTGACGCAGATGGTCTGGTCATCTCGTGCCTGAAGCTGCCGCGCCACGGCGATGATCCGCGCGGCCTCGTCGCTCTCGGAGAGCTCGGCGCCGGCGAGGAAGCCGAGCTCAGTCTCGTTCAGCACGAGGATGTCGACGAGCGCGAGAAGTTCGCTCGACATTTTCTGCGCCGGGGCCGGGTTGAGCAGCGTGATCGCACCGGCCTCGCGCGCCCGCTGGAAGAACGCGGCGATCGTGGGCAGGGGAATCTCGAACTGGCTGACGGCGACGTCGCCCTGCACGAGCGGCACGACACGGACATCCTCGGCGCTGAGCAGCGCATTGGCGCCGGGGATGACGACGATGGTGTTGTCGGCCTCCGCCACCGTGATGATCGCAGTGCCGGTGTGGGCCTGGGGGGTCTGCTGGAGATAGCCGAGGTCGATGCCCTGGTCGCCGAGAAATGTCCTCAGCTCGGCGCCGAACGAATCCTGGCCCAGCCGTCCGATCAGCGTGGTGCCGGCACCGAGCCGCGCCGCCGCCACGGCCTGGTTCGCGCCCTTGCCGCCCGGGAAATACAACACCTGCTTGCCGGCGACGGTCTCGCCCACCCTGGGGTGGCGATCGGCCGTCGCCACCACATCCATGTTGATGCTGCCGGCGACGAAGACGCGCCCCATGCGAGACCTCAGCGAACGCTAAACCCTGATTTCGAACTCGTGCCGGACCTTGGCGATGTCGACAAGCGTCGGCAGGCCGGCCTCGTTGCCGAGGCGCTGGATCTTGAAGGTGGAGGCGGCGCGGGCAAAATCGAAATGTTCGCGCCAGCTTTTGCCGGGATGGGCAAGGTAGGAATAGACATAGGCACCGTGGAAGACGTCGCCGGCGCCGTTGGTGTCGATCACGCGCTCGCGCGGGATCGGCATCGCCGGCATGACCTCGACCGCGCCTGTCTCGTTGTACCAGAGCAGGCCCTTCTCGCCCATGGTGATGCCGCCGATCTTGCAGCCGCGGCTCTTGAGGTAGTCGAGCATCTTCTCCGGCGTCAGGTCCATCTGCTCGCACAGGCGCTCGGCGACGATGGCGACGTCGATGAATTCGAGCAGCTCGTGCGTGTTGGTGCGCAGGCCGCCGCCGTCGAGCGAGGTCAGGATGCCGGCCTCGCGGCAGACTTTTGCGTAGTGGAGCGCGGCATCCGGCTGATGGCCGTCGACATGCAGCACGCGGCAGCCGCCGAGATTGAGCATCGGGAAGGGGTGGATGTGATCGTCGTCGCGGCAGCGGACGATGGCCCGCTTGCCGTCCTTGGGCATGATGAAGGAGAGCGAGGACTGGTTGACCTTCCGCCCATGCAGCGAGATTCCGTACTTTGCGCACATGTCCATGAACATGCGGCCGAGCCAGTCGTTGGCCGCGGTGGCGATGAGATCGGGCACGATGCCGAGCTTGGCGCAGCAGAACGCCGCCGTGACCGCATTGCCGCCGAAAGAGACCGCGTAGTCGGTCGCCACGTGCTTCTCGTCGCCGGTCGGCATGTGGTCGGTAATGAAGACGACGTCGATATAGGTCTGTCCGATGAAGAGAGCCTGCATTGCTTGTCCGTGATGCGCTTTGTGGTCCCGGCCGGCGCGCTTACTGTAACACCGGTTCCGCCGAGGGGCCGCTGAAATTATTCGCAAAACCGCCGCCCGAAGCGCTTGAGGTCGGCATGGGGCCGGAATACGACCATGACAGGGCAATGCCAAGCCCGGGCAAACGCCGTCTTTCGGTCCATGGTTCCGGGTCGATCAACGGGGGGAAAGATGATCACCGGTCTCGATCACGTCGTCGCTCTGGTCAGGGACATCGGTGCGGCCAGGGCGGCCTATCAGACGCTGCTCGGACGGGCGCCGGCCTGGCAGAATTCGGGCGAGGGCGCCGACCGGGTGCTGTTCACCCTTGCCAACATGACGATCGAATTGATGGCGCCGAGCGGCTCCAGCGTCATCGCCGACCGCATGCGCGCGCTGCTGGACGACCAGGAAGGCATGCTCGCGAGCCTGTGCTTTCGTGTCGCGGACATGAGCAGGATGCACCGGCGGCTGGAGCGGGTGGCGCTCAAACCGGATCCGGTGGCTGAGGTCGAAAGCGGCGACGCGGAGAGCGGCGCGGTCCTGCACTGGAAACGGACGCGCGCGGCCACCGAGTTGACGCGCGGGTTGCGCATGTTCTTCCTCGAACTTGCCGACGAGCGCCCACTCTCGCCCGCGACCGACATCGCGCCGATCGACGCGCTCGACCACGTCGTGATCACCACCGAGGATTCCGAGCGTGCCGCCGCGCTCTACGGCGCGCGGCTCGGGCTTGATCTGGCGCTCGACCGCTCGCATCAGGACTGGGGCCAGCTGATGTTCTTCCGCTGCGGCGATCTCGTCGTCGAGGTGGTGCGCCGCCCCGTCGCGGGCGGCGACCTCACGCGCGACCGTCTCTGGGGCCTGAGCTGGCGGGTGGCCGACATCGACGCCACGCGCGCCCGACTGATCGCCGGCGGCCTCGACGTCACCGAGGTCCGCAACGGCCGCAAGCCGGGCACGCGGGTGATGACGGTGCGGAGCGGCACCTGCGGCATCCAGACCGTGCTGCTGGAGCGCTCGCCGAAGCCGGTGGATTGAGGCCGGTCTCTCCGCTCGTCGTTGCGAGCGTAGCGAAGCAATCCAGCATCCCTCACCGGAGACAGTCCGAATTGCTTCGTCGCAAGGGCACCTCGCAATGACGGCGCGCGCGTGTTACACGGCATCCTGACAGCACCCAGCGAGCGACCGGTTTGGCGATAGCGAAGGCAAAGCGAACTCTGAAATGGCAGCGCGATCCCGAGGGGATGCGGCTGCGCATTCTCGAAGCCGCCAAGCAGGAATTCTCGGCTCACGGGCTCGCCGGCGCCCGCGTCGACCGGATCGCGGCCAAGGCCGGCGCCAACAAGCGCATGCTCTACTATCACGTCGGCAACAAGGACGAGCTCTATCTCACGGTGCTCGAAGGCGCCTATGACAAGATCCGCAGCGAGGAAAGGGGGCTCGATCTCGAGCATCTCGATCCGCCCGAGGCGATCCGGCGCCTGATCGAGTTCACCTGGAATTACTTCCTGCGCAATCCCGAGTTCCTGTCGCTGCTGCAGACCGAGAACCTCGCGCGCGCAAAGCACCTGAAGCGCTCGACCAAGGTCAAGTCGATGCACTCGCCCTTCGTCGAGATGATCCGCACCGTGGTGCGGCGCGGCGTCGACAGCGGCGACTTCCAGGTCGCGGTCGATCCGGTACAGCTCTACATCTCGATCGCGGGACTTTGCTTCTTCTATCTGTCGAACTCGGCGACGCTGAGCGTGATCTTCGGCCGCGATCTGCTGGACAAGAAAGCCAAGGACGAGCGGCTCGCCCACATGGTCGGCCTCGTGCTGGCGGCGCTGACGGGGCAGTCGACCGCGCTGTTCGACGTGGTGAAAGCGCCGAAAAAGCGCGCGACGGTGGCGCAGACGGTTTAGCGGCGCAATTCGCGCGCCGCCCAACGGGTACTCTCCCGCCTCACCAATCTCTCACCGCGCCCGCGAAAGCGGGCGATCCAGTATTCCAGACACGGTGAAGGAATACGGATAGGCCGCGGCGTCCTGGATTGCGCCTTCGCGGGGAATGACACCGAGGATGCGGCGCCACCAACGCATCCTCCGAATCCCGGAACCCCGGCGCAAACGTCACAGGGAAAGGGCTGGACAGTATTTATCCAACGGGTTAATTTCTCCCCAGAACGAACAAGAATGCCGGGAGTGAGACGTGGCTGAGTTGAAGCCGCAAAGTGCGGTGTCCAAGATGCTGAATGCGGCCTGGGTTCGGCCGTTCTTGTTCCTCGTCTTCATCGTCGTCGCCTGGGACCTGGCGATCCGGCTGTTCAGGATCCCCGCCTACCAGATCCCGTCGCCGGGCGATGTCCTTGCGGTGCTGCGCACCGACTGGCCGGAGCTGCTGCGGCAATCCTGGCCGACGACCTATGCGACCGTCTGCGGCTTCCTGCTGTCGGCGCTGTTCGGCATTCCGGTCGCGATGCTGATCGCGGGGTCGAAGACGGTGGAGAGCTACGTCTATCCGCTGCTGGTGTTCTCGCAGTCCGTGCCGAAGATCGCGATCGCGCCGCTGTTTGTGGTGTGGTTCGGCTTCGGCATCATTCCGAAAGTGATCTCGGCGTTCCTGCTCGGCTTCTTCCCGGTGGTGGTTTCCGCCGTCCAGGGCTTCAAATCTGTCGATCCCGATATGGTCGATCTCGCCCGCGCCATGCAGGGCAGCCGTTTCCAGGTGTTTTGTGCCGTGAACCTGCCGCATGCGCTGCCGGCGATCTTCTCCGGCCTCAAAGTATCGGTGACGCTGGCCGTGGTCGGCGCCGTCGTCGGCGAGTTCGTCGGCTCCAATTCCGGCATCGGTTATGTGATGCAACGCTCGATCGGAACCTTCGACCTTCCGACCATGTTTGCAGCGCTCGTGATCCTGGCGCTGCTCGGCGTGATGCTGTTCTGGATCGTGGACCGGATCGAGAAGCTGGTCATTCCCTGGCATGTCAGCCAGCGCGAGGACGTGATTTTCGCAGCATAATTAAAGCAACGAGCGGCCAGCAACGACCCAAGCAACAGAACATAAGTAACAGCACATAAGCAACAACGACAAGGGAGAGTGACGATGAAGCGGTGGATAGGAGCTGTCTCTGCGGCGCTGATGGTGTTCGCGGCCATGCCGGCGCAAGCGGCCGACAAGGTCGTGCTGATGCTGAACTGGTACGTCTATGGCGAGCACGCGCCGTTCTATTACGGCAAGGCCAAGGGCATTTACGCAGCCGAAGGCATCGATCTCGAGATACAGGAAGGCCGCGGCTCCGCTGCGACCACGCAGGCGGTCGCCGCCAAGACCGCCGACTTCGGCTATGTCGACGTGCCCACCATGATGCGCGCCGCGATCAAGGGCGCACCTGTGGTCTCGACCGGTGTGCTGCTCCAGACCAGCCCGATGTCCGCGATGGGCTTCGTCGACAAGAACATCAGGAAGCCCGAAGACATCAAAGGCAAGACGGTGGCGATCACGCCGGCCGACTCCATGACCCAGATCTGGCCGCTGTTCCTGAAGAAGACCGGCCTCAAGGAAAGCGACTTCCAGACGGTCGCCGGCGACGGCCAGACCAAGCTCAACGCGGTCATCAACGGCCAGGCCGATCTTCTGCTCGGCTACGTCATGGACCAGTCGATGAAGATCAAGGACGCCACCGGCAAGGATGTCTATCCGATCAAGTTCGCCGACTACGGCATCAACATGGTCTCCTCGGGCATCATCGCCAACTCCGACTACGTGAAGACCAATGCCGACCTCGTCCGCCGCTTCATGTCGGCGACGACCAAGGCGGTCGAGGCCGCCGAGAAGGAGCCGAAGGCGGCGGCGCAGTCGATCCTCGATGCCAACCCCAAGGGCGGCAAGATCGATACCCTGACGCAGGGCTTTGAGCTGACCATTCCGCTCTACCGGACCCCCGAGACCAAGAGCAAGCGGCCATTCCAGGTCACCGACCAGAACATGACTGATACGGTCAACCTCATGGTCGAATATGGCGGGCTCGATGCCAAGGCCAAGGAGAACCCGAAAGCCTTCTACACCAACGACTATCTGCCGAAGAGCGGCTCGTGAAACCAGCGACTATATCGAGTGACACCGTGCAGCCGGCCGCGCATCTGAGACTGGTGAGCGATCGGGCTGCCGGCGATGCGTCGGGCATCAGGCTATCAGGCGTGTCGAAGACCTACCGGACGCGCGACGGCGATGTGCCGTCGCTGCGGCCGCTCGACTTCCACATCAACGACGGCGAGTTCTTCGTCGTGGTCGGCCCGTCCGGCTGCGGCAAGTCCACGCTGCTCAAGCTGATCTCGGGATTGCTGCCGCCGACGGCGGGCGAGATCCTGGTCGAGGGCGAGAAGGTGACGGCGCCGCACGGCAATGTCGGCATCGTCTTCCAGAACGCGCTGTTGCTGCCATGGCGCAACATCCTGTCCAACGTGATGCTGCCGATCGACATGAAGCGGCTGCCGCGGCAGACATATCTCGACCGCGCCAAGGCGCTGTTGAAGCTGGTCGGGCTGGAAGGCTTCGAGAAGAAGCTGCCCTGGCAGCTCTCCGGCGGCATGCAGCAGCGCGCCTCGATCTGCCGCGCCCTGGTGCATGATCCCAGGATCATGCTGATGGACGAGCCGTTCGGCGCGCTCGATGCGCTGACGCGCGAGCGCATGAATGTCGAGCTGATGCGGATCCAGCGCGAGACGAAGAAGACCGTGCTGCTGATTACGCATTCGATTCCCGAGGCCGTGTTCCTCGCCGACCGCGTGCTGGTCATGACCGAACGGCCCGGCGCGGTCGCCGCGATCTACGACGTGCCGCTGCCGCGCCCGCGCTCGCTCGACGTGATGGCCGATCCGGTGTTTACCGAGCTCGTGCAACGCATCCGCAAGCACTTCTTTTCACAGGGTGCATTGGACTAGGTGGTTATGGTGTTCTCTGAACGGGCCATATGCGCGGTGCGCTCCCTCCCCCGCCTGCGGGGGAGGGCTGGGGAGAGGGTGTCTCCACTCGCGAGAACCCCCAAGGGAAGAAAGCCCTCACCCGGCGCTGCGCGCCGACCTCTCCCGCAAGCGGGAGAGGTGCACTGCCACCTGAGTCACATCTCGGGAGCCAGGTGACACCATGGCCCCCCGCCTGAAGCTGCGAGGCATCGCCTTCTTCGAACGACCCGTGCATTTCGCGCGGCCGTTCCGCTTTGGCGCCATCACCATCAACGCGACGCCGCAGCTGTTCGTGCGGGTCGAGATCGAGGTGGAGGGCAGGGGCAGTGCGGTCGGCGCCAGCGCCGAACTGCTGGTGCCAAAATGGTTCGACAAGCGGCCGGAGCTGTCGCCGGCGCAGACGGTCGACGGCCTGCGGCGCTCGCTTCAGATCGCACGCGGTCTTTATCTGGCGCGCACTGGATTTCAGACCGCGTTCGATCTGCATGCCGCGTGCCTCGGCGCCCAGGTCGCGACTTGTGCGAAGAAGAACATTCCGGCGCTCGCGGCGGCTTATGGCCCCGCGGAAATCGACAAGGCGATCCTCGATGCGCTGCTCCGGGCCGCCGAGACCAGCTTTTTCGACGGCATGGCCGGCAACATTGCCGGCATCGATGCGCGGCTTTCGCCAGACCTGAAGGAAACGGATGTTACGACGTTTCTCTCCGCCCGGAAGCCGCTGCCGCGCGTTGCTATCAGGCATACCGTCGGCCTCGACGACATCGTCGAAGGCAAGGGCGGCGTTGCCGATGTCCATGAGAACGCCGGCGCGAGGTACTTCAAGCTGAAGCTGTCGGGTGACCCATCGGCCGATGCGACGCGGCTGGCACGCATCGGCACGGAGCTCGAGGCGCTTGGTCATGACTATAAGGTGACGCTCGACGCGAACGAGCAGTACGCCGATCTCGACGCACTGCATGCCCTGGTCAATCGCCTCGATCATGACGCCGCATTGCGGCCGATCGCCTCGCGCCTGCTCTATGTCGAACAGCCGATGCCGCGCGACATCACCCGGCAGTCGCCGCTCGGCTCGCTGGCTGCACGCGGCTTCATCATCGACGAGGCGGATGATTCCTATGACGCCTTCCCGGCGGCGAGGGCCCTCGGCTATCACGGCATCTCCTCGAAATCCTGCAAGGGCCTTTACAAGTCCATCGTCAACGCAACGCGCGCGGCGAAGTGGAGTGAGGGCGGAGAGAGGTTCTTCGTAACCAGCGAGGACCTGACCTGTCAGCCCGGCCTTGCCGTCCAGCAGGATCTCGCGCTTGGCGCTCTGATCGGCGTCACCCATGCCGAACGCAACGGCCATCACTATGTCGATGGCTTTGGCGAGGCGCCCGCCGCCGAAGCGCAGGCCTTCGCGGCCGCACATCCCGATCTCTACGCCGATGCCGGGCAGGGCATCCGGCTCTCCATCCACGACGGCGATCTCCTGACGGGATCGCTTCACGCTGCGGGGTTTGCGACGTCGGTCCATCCGGACTGGCCGGCGCTCCGCCCGCTCGAACAGCCAACATCACTTCAGGAGCAATTGGCATGACCACCCAACGCCTCGGCCTCATCATGAACGGCGTCACCGGCCGCATGGGGCTCAACCAGCATCTGATCCGCTCGATCGTCGCGATCCGTGAGCAGGGCGGCGTCCGCTTGAAGAACGGCGACCGCATCATGCCCGATCCGATCCTGGTCGGCCGCAGCGCCGAGAAGGTCGAGGCGCTTGCCAAGCGCTACAACATCACGCGCTGGACCACCGACCTCGACGCCGCGCTCGCCGACAAGAACGATACCATGTTCTTCGACGCCGCGACCACGCAGGCCCGGCCCGGCCTGTTGACCCAGGCCATCAATGCCGGCAAGCACGTCTATTGCGAGAAGCCGATTGCGACGAACTTCGAGGAGGCGCTCGAGGTCGTCAAGCTTGCCAACGCCAAGGGCGTCAAGCACGGCACGGTTCAGGACAAGCTGTTCCTGCCCGGCCTGAAGAAGATCGCCTTCCTGCGCGATTCCGGCTTCTTCGGCCGCATCCTCTCGGTGCGCGGCGAGTTCGGCTATTGGGTGTTCGAAGGCGGCTGGCAGGAGGCGCAGCGGCCGTCCTGGAATTATCGCGACGAGGACGGTGGCGGCATCATTCTGGATATGGTCTGTCACTGGCGCTACGTGCTCGACAACCTCTTCGGCAATGTCCAGAGCGTGGTCTGCATCGGCAATACCGACATTCCCGAGCGCTACGACGAGCAGGGCAAGAAGTACAAGGCGACGGCAGACGATTCCGCCTATGCAACCTTCCAGCTCGAGGGCGGCGTCATCGCCCATATCAACATGTCCTGGGTGACGCGCGTCTATCGTGACGACCTCGTCACCTTCCAGGTCGACGGCACGCTCGGCTCCGCGGTCGCGGGTCTCTCCGATTGCATGATTCAGGCGCGGCAGGCGACCCCGAGGCCGGTGTGGAATCCCGACGAGAAACGGTTGCACGATTTCTACGGCGACTGGCAGAAGCTGCCCGACAACGTCACCTACGACAACGGCTTCAAGGAGCAGTGGGAGATGTTCATCCGCCACGTCTACGAGGATGCGCCCTACAAGTTCACCCTGCTCGAAGGCGTCAAGGGCGTACAGCTCGCCGAATGCGCGCTGAAGAGCTGGAAGGAGCGGCGCTGGATCGACGTCGCCCCGATCAAGGTCTGAGGAGGCAGACATGAACAAGCCCGTCCTGCCAATGTCGTCCCTATCGCTGAAGCTGCCGAAGGTCGATCGCTCGATCGAGACCTACCGGCTCGCGGCGTCGCGAACGTTTCCGGCCAAGCTCGAGGGCCCGCTGAACCGCATCGCGTTCTCGGCCGTCCATACCGTGACCGATCCCTTCGCCGTCAACGATCCCTGGCTCTCCGCCGCGGTCGACTGGGACAAGACCATCGCCTTCCGCGAGCACGTCTGGGACCTCGGGCTTGGCGTCGCCGAAGCCATGGACACCGCGCAGCGGGGCATGGGGCTGGACTGGCCGACCTCGCTGGAGCTGATCACGCGCTCGGTGTCCGCCGCGAAGCGGCGCAACGCGATGGTGTTCTCCGGCGCCGGCACCGATCATCTCGCGGTCGAGGATGCCAAGAGTCTCGACGACGTGATCCGCGCCTATGAGGAGCAGATTTCGGCGGTCGAGAAGGTCGGCGGCCGCATCATCCTGATGGCGTCGCGCGCGCTGGCCAAGCTCGGCCGCAACGCCGACGATTATGCAAAAGTCTATAATCGGGTGCTGTCGCAGGTTCGCGAGCCCGTGATCATCCACTGGCTCGGCGACATGTTCGATCCGGCGCTGACGGGATATTGGGGCACCAAGGATCTCGACGGGGCGATGGACACCGCCGTGGCCATCATCAACAACAACGCCGCCAAGGTCGATGGCGTCAAGGTCTCGCTGCTCGACAAGCAGCGCGAGATCGACATGCGCCGTCGCCTCGACAAGCGCATCAAGATGTATACCGGCGACGACTTCAACTATGCGGAGCTGATCGCCGGCGACGAGCAGGGCTTTTCCCATGCGCTGCTCGGCATTTTCGATGCGATCGCACCGGCGGCCTCCTACGCCCTGTCGCGGCTTGCGGCGGGTGACGAAGCCGGCTTCCACGACGTGCTGGGGCCGACGGTGCCGTTGTCGCGCCACATCTTCAGGGCGCCGACACGCTTCTACAAGACAGGCGTGGTGTTCATGGCCTATCTCAACGGCCATCAGGACCACTTCACCATGGTCGGCGGGCAGGAGAGCACGCGCTCGACGCTGCATCTGGCCGAGCTGTTCCGGCTGGCCGACAAGGCCGGGCTGCTTGCCAATCCGGAGCTGGCGACGCGGCGGATGAAGGCGGTGCTCTCAACGCACGGAATCGAATCCTGATGCGTGATTTCTCGTCCGACCATCGCTGGCTGTCGCTGAACACGGCGACGGTCCGCAAGCAGGGTGACCTCGTTCAGATCATCGATGCCTGTGCAAAGCACGGCATCCGCGCCATCGATCCCTGGCGCGACCAGGTCGCAGCCGTCGGTCTCGATCGCGCCGCGCGCGCGGTGCGCGAGGCCGGCCTCGAACTGTCGGGCTATTGCCGCGGCGGCATGTTCACCTCCGACGCGTCGCGCCGGGGCGAGGTGCGCGACGACAACCGGCGCTGTGTCGATGAAGCCAAGGCCATGGGTGCACCCTGCATCGTGCTCGTCGTCGGCGGCCTGCCGCAATATTCGCGGCCGGGCAGCGAGGTTTCGAAAGATATCGTGGCGGCGCGCGGGCAGGTCGAGGATGCCTTGGCCGAGATGCTAGACTACGCGAGGCAAGCAAAACTGCCGCTGGCGATCGAGCCGCTGCATCCCGCCTATGCGGCCGACCGCGCCTGCGTGAACACGACAAAGCAGGCGCTCGACATCTGCGACCGGCTCGACCCTGGCCGTAGTGGCATGCTCGGCGTCGCGCTCGACGTCTATCACATCTGGTGGGATCCGGAGCTGATGGGTCAGATCGCGCGCGCCGGCAAGAACCGCCTGCTCGCGTTCCATGTCTGCGACTGGCTGGTGCCGACCAGGGACATCCTCAACGACCGCGGCATGATGGGCGACGGCGTCATCGACATCAAATCGGTGCGCGCCGCGGTCGAGGCGCAGGGTTTTGCCGGCTTTTCGGAGATCGAGATTTTCTCCAACGACTGGTGGGGCAAGCCGATGGATGAAGTGCTGCGCACCTGCATCGAACGGCACAAAACGGTCGTTTAGCCTTCCCCGGTATCCATCGCGCGCAGCGCCGCTGATCGCCTGAACTATCAAACGGTTGCACGGAGTCGCCGGGGCATCTCGCGGCGACCGCCGCCTACTGTGCATGGGGTTGTTTTCGACTTTTTTGTTGTGGGGCCTCAGCCGATCGCGCAGGGCACGCTCAAAAACCCGCGGAACCGCACCCGTCCGCCCCGCACCGGCCGCCCGCTGACGGCATAATCCGGGAAGCGCGCCAGGAAGCGCGAGATCGCGATGGCGCCTTCCAGCCGCGCCAGCGCCATGCCGGCGCATTGATGCGCGCCGGTGGCGAAGGCGAGATGCCGGTTCGGCGACCGCGCGACATCGAAGCGTTCGGGATTCGGAAACTGCGCGGGGTCGCGGTTGGCAGCTCCAATGCACAGCGTCACCGACGTGCCGGCATCGAGCACGACGCCGCCGAGCTCGACCCGTTCGGTGGTCATGCGGTTACCGAGCTGGTTCGAGCTTTCGTAGCGCAGCATCTCCTCGACCGCGGTCTTGATCAGATCCGGGTTGTCGATCAGCCGCTGCTTCTGGTCCGGATTGCGGTGCAGCGCCACGAGGCCGTTGCCGATCAGATTGGTGGTGGTCTCGTGACCGGCATTGAGCAGGAAGATGCAATTGTGCAGCAGCTCCTTCTCGGTCAGCCGCTCGCCGTTCTCCTCCCCCTGGATCAGGCGCGTCAGCACGTCGCGCTCGGGATTGCCGGGCTTCTCGCGCCGGCGCGCAACCAGCGTTTCGAGATAGGCCAGGAAGTCCTTAACCGCCGTGTTGCCGCGCGCCGCCACTTCGCTGGACACCACGGGTTCGAGCGCACCGAGGATCGCCAGCGACCAGTCGCGCAGTGGCGTGCGCTCGTCATGGGGCACGTCGAGCAGATTGCCGATCACTTCGATCGGGATCGAGGCGGCGAAATCCTCGATCAGCTCGCAGGCACCCTTGGCGGCAATGGCGTCGAGCAGGCCGTTGACCAGCCTGACGATATCAGGCTCCATCCCCGCGATCGCGCGCGGTGACAGCGCGCCCATGATCAGGCGGCGCACGCGCGTATGCGCCGGCGGATCGTTGAAGACGAGGCTGGTGGTGTGGTGCTCGTAGAGCGGGGTGTCGCCGTATTTCGGCGCGAACTCGCGCTTCTTGTCCGAGCTGAAAGACTTGGTATTCTTGTAGGTGGTGACGAGGTCGTCGTAGCGGGTCAGGAACACGGTGCCGTTGGGGAGGCGCTTGACCGGCTCGTTCTCCCGCAGTGCACGATAGGTCGGGTAGGGATCGTCGTAGAATTCCGCCGTCAGCTTCTCCAGATCGAAATGGGCCGCCAGTTCTTTCGCATCTGCGTTCATGCCGCCATACTCGCCGGTTGAGACCGATATGCTGTTTTCGCTCTTTCGAGCGGTTGGGATCACCGTCTACAGTCGGGTCCTGATTTGCAAGCCGACCGGACAGGAAAATGCACGCCCGCGCTGACGCTGCCGAGACGACGGCGCCGACATGGCCCGACGATATCTTCGCGACCTTGCAACGCTTCGATGTCCGGCAGGTGCCTTACGTGCCCGACGCCGGCCATTCCAGGCTGATCAACCGCGTGCTGGCTTCATCCTCGATGCGCGGCATTCCGCTCACGACGGAGGAGGAGGGCGTGGCACTTCTCGCCGGTGCCTGGACCGGCGGACAGCGCGGCGTCCTGTTGATGCAATCGAGCGGGGTCGGCAATTGCATCAACATGCTGTCGCTGATCCCGATCCTGCGTTTTCCGTTCCTCACGCTCGTGACGATGCGCGGCGAGTGGGGCGAGTTCAATCCGTGGCAGGTGCCGATGGGATCGACCACGCAGGGCGTGTTCGAACTCTCCGGGGTCAAGGTGCTGCGCGCCTCCGATGCGGCCGAGGTGCCGGCCGTGCTCGAGGCGGCGTCGGCGCAGGCCTACAACGCGCTCACGCCCACCGCGGTCCTGCTGTCGCAGCGCCTGATCGGCGCCAAGGTCTTCACCAAATGAGCAAAGCCAATCTCCTCGACCGCCGCCAGGTGGTGTCCTCGTTGCTTGCGCACCGCAAGGATGTGGTTGCGATCGGCGGCCTCGGGGCCTCCACCAACGACATGTGCGCGGCCGGCGATCACGCCCGCAACTTCTATCTCTGGGGCGGCATGGGCGGCGCTGCGATGATCGGGCTGGGGCTCGCGCTGGCGCAGCCGAAGCTGCCGGTGCTGGTCATCACCGGCGACGGCGAGATGCTGATGGGCATGGGGAGCCTTGCCACCATCGGCCTGCAGAAGCCGCCCAACCTCTCGATCGTCGTGCTCGACAACGAGGCCTATGGCGAGACCGGCGGCCAGACTAGTCACACCTCGGCGGCCGCCGATCTCGTTGGCGTCGCCAGGGCCTGCGGCATCGAGGACAGCCGATCCGTCACGACCATGGCCGAGGTCGAAGCCTTCGCCAAAGCCGTCCACGACGTCGCGGCGGGTCCGCGCTTTGCCAATGTGAAGATCGACAGCGCCAATCTGGAGCGGATCTTGCCCAGCCGGGACGGGACCTACATCGTCAACCGGATCCGCGGTGACCTCGGCTTCCAACCGATCTAGGTGCGCGTTCCGGCGCACTGGTCTGCACGGTGGCCGTGCAGGCGAGGCCGATTTCCACTGAAACTACAACGCACTCAGGTTGCGATGCAGCATAGTGCTTGACTTTTGCGTGGGTGAGTGCTTACTCACCGCGCATGAGCTCACTGCGAATGACGAGCGACCTGAGGCGTCAATTGATCCTCGGCGCCGCAAAGCGCTGCTTTGCCCGACACGGCTATACCGGCACCACGACGAAGAGCGTGGCGGCTGCGGCTGCCATTTCCGAGGCGCTGCTGTTCAAGCATTTCCCGTCCAAGGCGGCGCTCTACGCCGAGATCCTCAGCGACGAATGCGAGGCGGACCCGGCATTGATGGAGCTGCTCGAGCGGGAGCCCTCGACGGCCACCCTGGTCGAACTGATCCGCGGCATGGTCCAACATTTCCTCCACATCGCCGACGGGCCCGACCAGGAAGAGGCCCAGCGCCTGCGACTGATGGCCACGAGCCATTTGGATGACGGCGAATTCGCCCGTTTGCTATACGCCAAGATCGAGACGCTGATCGGGGCTGTTTTCGTCGCTTCGCTCGAGCGCGCCGTTGCCGCCGGGGACGCGCGGCCGTGCGCTGGCGATCCGCTCAACCTGTTCTGGTTCGCGCATCATTCAGTGATGACGGCTGCGCTGACCAGGCTGCCGGCCACGCCCTGCCTCGCTTACGGCAGGGCGAACGATCTCGAGCGGCAGCTGTGTGAGTTTCTCCTGAGGGGTATCGGACTTAACGACGCCGCAATTGTTTCGCATTTGGGCCGCAATCAGGCCGGTTGTGCGGGCAAGACGGCGATTGCAGAAAGTGCATGACATGAACATCGTAACCGAACACAAGATTTCGGGCGAACCGATCGACAACAAGGCTCCCAAGCGTCCGGTCCGGCCGGTGCTATGGTTCATCATCGTCGGCACGCTCCTGGGCGTGCTCGTGGGCGGCCTCGTCTGGTTCAATTATTTCCGCGGCCAGATGATCAAGCAGTTCTTCGCCAACAACAAGCCGCCGCCGACGGCAGTCAGCGCGGCCGAAGCGAAGTCCGAGGTGGTGCCGAACCTGCTCACCGCGGTCGGCTCCCTTGTCGCCGTCCACCAGGTCGATGTCAGCGCCGACGTCAACGGCCGCGTCACCGAAATCAAGTTCGAACCGGGTACCCATATCGAAGCCGGTACGCCGCTGGTGCAGCTGTTCGACATGCCGGAGCAGGGCGACCTCGCCAATTACAAGGCGCAGGCGACCGTCGCGCAGCTGTCGCTCGACCGCGCCAAGCAATTGGCCTCGCGCCAGTTCGGTCCGCAGGCGACCGTCGACACCGCGCAGGCCGCCTACGACCAGGCGCTGGCCGGCATCGCCAAGACCGAGGCCTTGATCTCGCAGAAGCTGGTCCGCGCGCCGTTCTCCGGCGATCTCGGCGTCCGCAAGGTCGAGGTCGGCCAGTATCTGACGGCCGGCACGGCCATCGTGTCGCTGACCGATCTGTCGGAGCTGTGGGCCAACTTCACGGTGACGGAAAAGGATTCCGGCAACCTCAAGGTCGGTCAGGTCGTCAGGCTGAGGGTCGACGCCTATCCGGGCCGCACCTTCGAGGGCAAGATCACCACGATCGAGCCGCAGATCGCGACCGATACCCGCAACATCCGCGTGCAGGCGACCATTGCCAATCCGGAGAAGATCCTCAAGCCCGGCATGTTCGTGACCACCACCGTGGTGCTGCCGGACAAGCCGGCGGTGATCACCGTGCCGGAAACGGCGGTCGACTACACGCTGTACGGCGACTCCGTGTTCGTGATCACCGAGAAGAAGGATGCGGACGGCAAGACCAGCCTTTCCGCGGTGCGCACCTTCGTGCAGACCGGCAACCGGGTCGAGGGTCGTGCTGAAATCCTCAAAGGCCTGAAGCCGGGCGACAAGGTCGTCGCCGTCGGCCAGCTCAAGCTGCAATCGGGCGCAGCGGTGTCGATTTCGACCGACCCGGCTCCGGCAATCCCGGCGCAACCGCCGCGTTACTGACATGTGCTCGCGTGATCCGGCCTGGCCGGATCACGTTTCTTGAGACAAAGAGATCGAGATCGACGCGATGCGCTTTACCGACATTTTCATCAAACGACCGGTGCTGTCGGTCGTCGTCAGCCTGCTGATCCTGCTGATCGGCCTGCGCGCGGCGATGGTGCTGCCGATCCGGCAATATCCGAAGCTTTCGAACACGGTCATCAACATCACGACCGTGTATCCCGGCGCGTCCGCCGACCTGATCCAGGGCTTCATCACCACGCCGATCGAGCAGGCGGTCGCCTCCGCCGAGGGCGTCGATTACATCACCTCGTCCTCGGTGCTCGGCACCTCGACGATCCAGGTCTACATCAAGCTGAACTTCGATCCGAACCAGGCACTCACCGAGGTGCTGGCCAAGACGAACTCGGTCAAATACCTGATCCCGAAGGAATCCAACGATCCGATCGTCACCAAGACGACGGGCCAGACCACGGCCGTGATGTATCTCGGCTTCTCGTCCGAGGAACTGTCGGGATCGGCAATCTCCGACTATCTGACGCGCGTGGTGCAGCCGGTGCTGTCGACCGTCGACGGCGTCGCCTCGGCCGACATCCTCGGCGGCCAGACTTTCGCGATGCGGCTGTGGCTTGACCCGGTAAAGATGGCCGGCCGCAACGTCTCGCCGGCCGATGTGGCGGCGGCGATCGCCGCCAACAACTTCCAGTCCGCGGCGGGCCAGACCAAGGGCTACCTGATCGTCTCGAACATCTCGACGAATACCGGCCTCACCGACGTCAACCAGTTCAAGAAGATGATCGTCAAGGCCAAGGACGGCGGCTTCGTACGGATGGAGGACATCGCGACCGTCGAGCTTGCAGCTCAAAGCACGGACGCGAGCGTCGCCTTCAACGGCGAGCACGCGATCTTCATCGGTGTCCAGGCAACCCCGCAGGGCAACCCGCTGACGCTGGTCAAGGGTGTGCGCGCGCTGTTCCCCGAACTCGAGCGCAATTTGCCGCCGTCGATGAAGATGAAGGTGGCCTACGATTCGACCAAGTTCATCCAATCCTCGATCGACGAGGTCGAAAAGACGTTGGGCGAAGCCGTGATCATCGTGATCGTGGTGATCTTCCTGTTCCTGGCGTCGTTCCGTTCGGTCATCATTCCCGTCGTCACCATTCCGCTGTCGATGATCGGTGTCTGCACGCTGATGCTGGCGCTCGGCTTCAGCTTCAACCTGCTGACGCTGCTTGCCATGGTGCTCGCGATCGGCCTGGTGGTCGACGACGCCATCGTCGTGGTGGAGAACATCCATCGGCATCTGGAAGAGGGCAAGACGCCCGTGCAGTCGGCCTTGGAGGGCGCGCGCGAAATCGTCGGTCCGGTCGTCTCGATGACGATCACGCTCGCGGCCGTGTACGCGCCGATCGGCTTCCTGGGCGGCCTGACCGGTTCGCTATTCCGCGAATTCGCCTTCACGCTTGCCGGCTCGGTGATCGTGTCCGGCGTGATCGCGCTGACGCTGTCGCCGATGATGTGCTCGGTGCTCCTCAAGAATGCCGAAGAAGGTCGTTTCGCCAAGCTCGTCAACAGGGTCTTTGGCGCGGTCACGCGGTGGTACGGCCGCAGGCTCGACCGCTCGCTCGACTACAAGGCCATTACCGGCCTGTTCGCGGTGACCATCCTCGGGCTCGTCGGCTTTCTCTACATGCACACCTCGAAGGAGCTGGCGCCGGAGGAAGACCAGGGCATCGTGTTCGCGGTGACGAAGGCGCCGAAATACGCCAACATCGACTATGTCGATTTCTATGGCGAAAAGCTCGACAAGGAGTTCCAGAAATTCCCCGAGACCGATCTGCGCTTCGTGCTGAATGGCATCAACGGCCCGCAAGGCGGCATCGCCGGCATGCTGCTGAAGCCGTGGGACGAAAGGAAGCGTTCCTCGATTCAGCTGAAGTCACTGGTGCAGGCCGAGCTCTCCAAGATCGAAGGCGTTCAGGCCTTCGCGTTCAACCTGCCGCCGCTACCGGGCGGGCCGGGCGGCCTTCCCGTGCAGATGGTGATCAACTCGACCGCGGGCTTCCAGGCCGTCTTTGAGCAGATGGAGAAGCTGAAGGACGCCGCCCGCAAGAGCGGCATGTTCATCGTCTCCGACAGCGATCTCGCCTATAATCAGCCGACTGTAACGGTGAAGATCGACCGCACCAAGGCTCAGGATCTCGGCGTCAACATGCAGAACGTCGGCAGTGCGCTCGCCGTGCTGCTTGGCGGCAACTATGTCAACCGCTTCAATCTCGAGGGTCGTTCCTACCAGGTGATCCCGCAGGTGCCGCGCGGCCAACGGCTCTCGCCGGAAGCGCTCGGCGGCTTCTACGTGACGACCAATACCGGTCAACAGCTTCCGCTGTCGACCCTGGTATCGATCGAGACGAAGACCGCCCCCAATTCGCTGACCCACTACAATCAGCTCAACTCGGCGACCTTCTCGGCGGTGCCGATGCCGGGCGTGACTGTCGGCGCGGCGGTCGACTTCCTCGAAAGCGAGGCCAAGAAGCTGCCACAGGGATTCAGCCACGACTATCTCGCAGACAGCCGGCAGTATGTGCAGGAGGGCAACCAGCTCGCGATCACGTTCGGCTTCGCACTCGTCATCATTTTCCTGGTGCTGGCGGCGCAGTTCGAAAGCCTGCGCGACCCGCTCGTCATCATGATCTCGGTGCCGATGGCGATCGTGGGCGCGCTGATCCCGCTGTTCTTCGGCGCAGCGACCATGAACATCTACACCCAGGTCGGTCTGCTGACGCTGGTTGGTCTGATCACCAAGCACGGCATCCTGATGGTGGAGTTCGCCAACGAGCTCCAGGTCAACGAGCGGCTCGACCGCCGCTCGGCCATCGAGATGTCGGCTCGCATCCGGCTGCGGCCGATCCTGATGACGACGGCCGCGATGGTGACGGGCCTGATCCCGCTGCTGACCGCGACCGGCGCGGGTGCGGCCAGCCGTTTCTCGATCGGTCTGGTGGTCGTCGCCGGCATGTCGATCGGCACGCTGTTCACGCTGTTCGTGCTGCCTGCGGTGTACGTGGTGCTGGCGACCGACCATCGCGCGGCGGCCGATTCCGAGCGGAATAAGCAGGTCAACGATCTCGATCTCGGCAACAAGGCGCTGCGGCCGACCTGAGGTCACAGATCAGCGAACCGGAGGGCGGCGGCGGCCAACCCGTTGCCGCCCTTTTTCGTTATCGCCCGGGGTCATCCGCGGTTCCGCCGGCGAGACAAGGAGCGGCCTTCTTGCTAGGTTTGGCAGGATGAGCCTTTCCCTCCATCCCGATACCTCGCAAGCGAGGACGCTGCCAAGCGCGGCACCGGATGGCGCCGCCTCCGGAGCGGCGGCGGGGCAGGGGATCAGGACGCGACTTTTCACCAAATATGTCGCGCTGTTCGTGGCCGTTGTCGCCATCGCGCTGCTGGCCAACGGCCTGTTCGAGGTCTTCTTCTACTATCGCGAGCACAAGGCCGCTTTGATCCGGGTCCAGCATGAGCAGGCCGAGGCGGCAGCGGCCAAGATCGGCCAGTTCGTCAAGGAGATCGAGAGCCAGCTCGGCTGGACCACGCAACTGCCCTGGTCGGGGGGCTCGATCGAGCAGCGCCGGTTCGACGCGCTGCGGCTCTTGCGCCAGGTGCCTGCCATCACCGAGCTCGCTCAGGTGGATTCGACCGGCAAGGAGCGATTGCGGGTCTCGCGGCTGGCGATGGATGCGATCGACAGCGGGATCGACCTGTCGGGCGATCCGAAGTTCACCGAGGCGGTTGCGCACAAAGTAAATTACGGGCCGGTCTATTTCCGCAGGGAGTCGGAGCCTTACATGACGCTGGCGCTCGCCGGCCCGCGCAAGGATGCGGGTGTGAGCATCGCGGAGGTGAACCTGAAGCTGATCTGGGACGTCGTGTCCCAGATCAAGGTCGGCGAGCACGGACATGCCTATGTGGTCGGCCCGGAGGGACGCCTGATCGCACATCCCGATATCAGCCTGGTCCTGCGCAACACCGACATGTCCGGCCTCGCGCAAGTGCGCGCTGCGCTGGCCGGAGCTACCGTGGACGCGCTCTCCGAGGCGCGCAACATCCAGGGACAGAAGGTGCTGACCGCGTCGGCGCCGATCGCGCCGCTGCACTGGACCATGTTCGTCGAGCTGCCGGTCGAAGAGGCCTATGCCGCACTCTATGCCGCGTTGCAGCGGCTCGCGATCGTGCTGCTCGCAGCCTCGATCTTCGCGGTGCTCGCCGGGATATTTCTGGCGCGTCGCATGGTCGGGCCGATCCAGGCGCTGCGTCGCGGCGCCGAGCGGATCGGGGGCGGCGATTTCGCCCAGCGTATCTCGATCAAGACGGGCGACGAGCTCGAAGGGCTCGCCGACCAGTTCAACGACATGGGCGCGCGTCTGCAGGAATCCTATGCTGACCTCGAGAACAAGGTCGAGCAGCGCACCGCAGAACTCCGGCAATCTCTGAACGATCTGCGCGCCGCGCAGGATCGTCTGGTCCAGACCGAGAAGCTCGCTTCGCTCGGCCAGCTCACGGCGGGCATCGCACACGAGATCAAGAACCCGCTCAATTTCGTCAACAATTTCTCCGCGGTCTCGACCGAGCTGATCGACGAGCTCAACGAGGTGCTCGACGCGGCAAAGCTCGACGGCAAGACGAAGCAGGAGGCCGATGAGCTGACCGGCATGCTCAGGGGCAATCTCGAGAAGGTGGTGCAGCACGGCAAGCGCGCCGATTCCATCGTCAGGAACATGCTGGTGCACTCGCGCCAGGGTTCCGGCGAACATCGCTCCGTCGATATCAATGCGGTCGTGGAGGAGAGCCTCAATCTGGCCTATCACGGCGCGCGCGCCGAGAAGCCCGGCTTCAACGTCACGCTCGACCGCGACTTCGATCCCGCTGCCGGTATGGTCGATATCTACCCGCAGGAGATCTCGCGCGTCTTTCTCAATCTGGTCTCGAACGGCTTCTATGCCACCGCCAGGCGCAAGGAGAGGGCCACGGACGGTTTCGAACCCACCCTGCGCGCGACGACGAAGAATCTTGGCGACAAGGTCGAGGTCCGCATTCGCGACAATGGCACCGGCATTTCACAAGAGGTGAAGGAGAAGATGTTCAATCCCTTCTTCACGACCAAGCCGGCCGGCGAGGGCACCGGTCTCGGCCTTTCCATGAGCCATGACATCGTCGTGAAGCAGCACGGCGGCACGATCGACGTGAACACCGAGCCCGGTGTATTCACCGAATTCATCATCACCCTGCCGCGCATGATGGCGGCAGGCGGAACTACTGGAGACAAGGCTTGAACGTTTACATCCTGGTCGTCGATGACGAGCCTGACGTCGAGGCGCTGTTCCGGCAGCAGTTCCGGCGCGATCTGCGCGCCGGCCGTTTCCAGATGGAATTCGCGCCGTCCGCGCCGGATGCGCTGAAGCTCGCCGCCGAGGTGCGCGATCCTTCGCTGATCCTGATTCTATCCGACATCAACATGCCCGGCATGAGCGGGCTCGACATGCTGCCAAAGGTGCGTGACGCGCACCCAAACGTTCCCGTCATCATGATTACGGCCTATGGCGACGCGGAGACGCGCAGGAAGGCGATCGAGCGCGGCGCGGTCGGACTTCTCACCAAGCCGATCGATTTTGCGCTGCTGCGGCAGGAAATCGACACGCGGCTCGAGCAGGCCGCATGACCGCCACCATCCTCTTCGTCGACGACGAGCCGGATCTCGAGGCGCTGGTCCTGCAAAAATTCCGCAGACAGATCCGTGATGGGCTCATCGACATCATGTTTGCTCGCGACGGTCTCGAGGCGCTGCAATCGCTCGAGCGGAATCCGCATGTCGACATGGTGGTCTCCGATATCAACATGCCGCGGATGGACGGGCTGTCGCTGCTGGCGAAGCTCCAGGAAGCCGAGGACAAGAAGTCCACCATCATCGTCTCGGCCTATGGCGACATGAGCAACATCCGCACGGCCATGAACCGCGGTGCGTTCGACTTCCTGACCAAGCCGATCGACTTCGTCGACCTGGAGATGACGATCCAGAAGACTGTTCGCCATATCGAGATGCTGCGGGAGGTTCGGCGCCGACAGATGGAGGCGGAGCGCGCTCATGCTGCGCTGTCGCGCCATTTCTCACCCGAGCTCGCCAAGCGTCTGGCGGCGGGGGGCGAAGGTGAGGGCATCGAGGTGCAGTGGCGCGACGTCGCGACCATCTTCACCGACATCGCCGGCTTCACTTCACTGGTCGAGAGCGCGCCGCCCGAGATGCTGGGCGAGCTCCTCAACGAATATGTCGGCGGGATGACCGAAGTCGTCTTCGCGCATGAGGGGACGGTCGCAAAGATCATCGGCGATGCGATCCAGGTGCTGTTCAACGCGCCCGGCGACCAGCCCGACTATGCGACACGCGCGGTCGCCTGCGCCCATGATCTCGATGCCTGGGCGCAGGGCTTTTGCGCGCGCCAGAAGGCCAAGGGTTTGAATTTCGGCACCACCCGTATCGGCATTCACGCCGGGCCGGCGCTGGTCGGCAATTTCGGCGGCAACCGGTTCTTCGACTACACCGCGTATGGGGATTCCATCAACATCGCGGCGCGGCTGGAAGGTGCCAACAAGCATCTGGGGACGCGCATTTGCGTCAGCGCAAGCGTCGCCAAGGCGGCCGAGAACTTTCAAGGCCGTCCCGTCGGTGAGCTGATGCTGCGCGGACGCAGCGAGCCGTTGCGTGCATTCGAGCCGTTGCCGCAGAAAAAATTCGAGGCGCCGGAAGCGGCGCTCTATTCCGAGGCTTTTGGCAAGATGGAGGCGGGCGACGTCGCGGCCATGCCGGCCTTTGCCGCGCTGGTCGGCATGCACGCCGACGATTCCCTGGCCGGCTTTCACCTGAAGCGCCTGCTCAATGGCGCCAAGGGCATTCGCATCCAACTGGACTAGGAGTTCAAGATGAATCGTGACTTCGCCGCCGGTAATTATCGTTTCATTCCGTCCGTGTTCCAGTATTCGGCCGGTGCGGCCGCGGACGACGGCTATGAGATCGAGCGCGTCCGGTTCGACCGCCTGGTGCCGCTCGCCGAGGGATTTGCGCTCGCGGCAAAGTACATCCAGGAAGCGGGACGGCCGCTGACGGCCTTCTGCGCCTGCGAACTGCGCTCACCGGCGGCCTTCAGCGAAGAGGGCTTTCGCGCGTTCAACCTGCACTATGTGAAGACACTGTCCGAATGGGGTATCTTCGACGGCAGCACCAATCCGGTGGCACGCAGCAATGTCTGCCCCGAGATCGATCCGCCGTCCGAGCCGTCGTTCTATGCCTTCTCCTTCACGCGGCCGACAAGCTCGAAGGCACCGAGCTTCGTCATCGCCGGCGGTGCCGAGGCGCGCGAGGGCGGCGGGACCTATGTCGAGCGCACGGTGCGCTACCGCGACCTCAGCCCGGAGGGCCTTCGCGAGAAGGTGCGCTTCACCACGACGTCGCAGATGGAAAACCGGATGACGGCGTTCGGCTTCGGCTGGAAGGACACCACCGGCGTACAGGCCTATTCGGTGCACGACTTCCACCACGCGCTGGTCGACGAACTGGTCCGCCGCGGCGCGCTGCGGTCCGGCCTGACCTGGCACTTTGCCCGCCCGCCGGTGGTCGATCTCGAA
The DNA here is from genome assembly GCF_024519855.1 of Bradyrhizobium sp. Bra78. NCBI lineage: Bacteria > Pseudomonadati > Pseudomonadota > Alphaproteobacteria > Hyphomicrobiales > Nitrobacteraceae > Bradyrhizobium > Bradyrhizobium sp. Bra78. The sequence continues at coordinate 752,071 of NZ_JALJRE010000002.1, forward strand.
TACGAGATGGATTGCCGCCGCGTGCTGCGGGAGATCGTGATTTGAGGTCCTCATCCTGAGGAGCGGCCGTCAGGCCGCGTCTCGAAGGATGGCTCCAGGTGACAGTCGGGCCTTCATGGTTCGAGACGCGCGTAAGAACGCGCTCCTCACCATGAGGGAGATCTAAAGCGCGATGAGATTGGGATGAATCGTCATCGCGCTTTAGGTTCTTGTTTGAGCATGATCTTTTCGGAAAACCGCTTCGCACTTTTCCGGATCAT
>NZ_JALJRE010000031.1:0-625 GCF_024519855.1 Bradyrhizobium sp. Bra78
TCATGGATGATCTGTTGCGGGAGTTTCTGACGGAGACCAGCGAGAGCCTGGACACCGTGGACAACCAGCTGGTGAAGTTCGAGCAGGAGCCGAACAACGCCAAGATCCTGGATAACATCTTCCGCCTGGTCCACACCATCAAGGGCACCTGCGGCTTCCTCGGGCTGCCGCGACTGGAAGCGCTGGCGCATGCCGGCGAGACCCTGATGGGCAAATTCCGTGACGGCATGCCGGTGACGGCCGGCGCGGTGACGGTGATCCTGGCCTCGATCGACCGCATCAAGGAAATCCTGGCCGGCCTCGAGGCGACCGAAGCCGAGCCGGAGGGTAACGACCGCGATCTCATCGACAAGCTGGAAGCGATGGTCGAGCAGGGCATGGCGGCAATGGCTGCCGGCGCCGCTGCTCCCGTCGCCGAAGCGCCGCCGCTGGTGCCGGAAGCACCTGCTGCCGTTGAAGCTGCGCCCTCCAGCCAGGGCTCGCTGATCGACCAGACCCTCGAGCGCCCGCTGCGTCCGGGCGAAGTCTCGCTCGACGAACTCGAGCGCGCCTTCCGCGAGACTGCGATCGAAGCACCGGCACCTGTTGTCCAGGCCGCGCCCGCTGCTGAAGCTCCCGCGCCTGC
>NZ_JALJRE010000032.1:0-609 GCF_024519855.1 Bradyrhizobium sp. Bra78
CTGACGCTGTTCAACAAATATGCCGGGACGAAGCTCGACGCCAAGCAGGCGAGCTTCGACGCGCTCGACGCCATCAAGGCCAGGCCGGGCCGGGTCTGCCCGCTTGTGTGCGATCACGGCTTCAGGGCCGATGGCGATACTTGCTCAAAGATCGCCTGCCGCTCCGGCTATCGCGTGAATGACGACAATGAATGCGAGAAGGTCCAGGACAAGAAGCCTGTCGCGACCCGCGAGGATGCCAAGAAGCGAGATACGGAGCGGAAGCAGGGCGAAGCTGCTCCATCGAAGCCGCAGGCATCTGGTCAAGTATTTTGTAACACTGGAGGCTGTCGGCCGGTAAGGTCCGGCTGTCGGCTTGTTGATCGTCCGAAGCTTGGCCCCGTCGGAATTGGGGGAGGAGTGCAAGCCGAAGTATGCGACTGAGTGGCGGTCCGATCCTGCGCAGTTGGCCTGGGCGGTCGCAGAGATGTGTGACTGGCGATCATTGATCGCAGATTGCGTTGGCCATTCTGCGAATAATCTGACGCTCTTGCATTCGGGGGCTGGAATGCGGTTTCGGCTGTTTGGTTTGTTGATTGTTGCGAGCTGCTTGGCGACCTGGCTTGGGAC
>NZ_JALJRE010000033.1:0-559 GCF_024519855.1 Bradyrhizobium sp. Bra78
ACGACGACATCCGCCTCCTTGCGGCCGCGCTCGTCGGAGGTGCCGACGACGACGCGATCGGGGAACTTGAAGTCGCGGATCGCCGCGCCCTCGCGCAGGAATTCGGGGTTCGAGGCGACGACGACATCCGCCTTCGGATTGGTCTCGCGGATGATGCGCTCGACCTCGTCGCCGGTGCCCACAGGCACGGTCGACTTCGTCACCACCACGGTGAAGCCGGACAGCGACTGCGCGATCTCTTTCGCAGCGGCATAGACATAGGACAGATCGGCATGACCATCGCCGCGGCGCGAGGGCGTGCCGACCGCGATGAACACCGCGTCGGCATCCGCCACCGGCTTCGACAGGTCGGTGGTGAAGTCGAGACGCTTGGCCTTCACATTGGTTGCGACCAATTCGTCAAGGCCGGGCTCGTAGATCGGGATCTCGCCGCGATGAAGCGCTGCAATCTTCTTCTCATCCTTGTCGACGCAAGTGACGTCGTGACCGAAATCCGCAAAGCAGGCTCCGGACACCAGTCCCACATAGCCCGTTCCGATCATCGCGATTCGCATGAAAA
>NZ_JALJRE010000034.1:0-549 GCF_024519855.1 Bradyrhizobium sp. Bra78
TCTCGGCGGCTTGCTTGTCGGCCACGGCCTTTGCCGCTGCGGCCTCGGCCTCCTTGCGGCGCTGCTCGGCGGCGGCCGCCTTGGCCTCCTCGACCTGCTTGATCTTCTCCGCCGCGATACGGGCGTCCTCCGCGGCCTTGGCGGCCGCGGCGGCCTTCTCCTGTTCGGTTTTCTTGGCGCGATCGATTGCCAGCCGGGTCTTCTCGTCCTCGGCCTGCCTGGCCTTTTCCGCAGCGGCAGCGCGGGCTTCTTCGGCGGCGATCTTGTTCAATTGCCCCTTGGCGAGATTGGTGTAGAAGCCGCTGGGAAAGCGATCCAGGAAGGCAGCCCATCCGTCACGCGTGCCAAGCTGAAGCGCCAGTTCATAGTCGCGCCGGATTTCGCTGTCCGGGTTGGCCTGCGGCCCGGCCACGACCGGCTTCGCTGCAACCAGCGGCACGTCATCGCCGCCGAGCGAGCCGTAGACATACGGCTCCTGCTTGTAGCCGGTATTTTTGAGCACATCGTCGCGCACGAAGCCGAACGCCTTGCGCAGGTCGAGGCCCGGCA
>NZ_JALJRE010000035.1:0-443 GCF_024519855.1 Bradyrhizobium sp. Bra78
CCGCGCTGGTCGGCGGCATGTTCAGGAAGGCCGGGTTCGACGCGGTCGACGTCAAGCTCGACCTGAACGTGGTCGACATGCGCAAGGCGCTGCGCGAATTCGGCAGCAAGGCGCGCGACGCCGATGTCGCGGTCATCTACTACGCCGGCCACGGCATCGAGCTTGACGGCACCAACTATCTGATCCCGACCGATGCCGCCCTGGAGACCGATACCGATGTTCTCGACGAGGCGTTCCCGCTCGACAGGGTGCTGTTCGCGATCGAGCCGGCCAAGCAACTGCGCCTCGTCATCCTGGACGCCTGCCGCGACAACCCGTTTGCCAAGACCATGAAGCGCACGGTTGCCTCGCGTGCCATCGGCCGCGGCCTTGCCAAGGTCGAGCCGAGCAGCCCGAACACCATGATCGCCTTTGCGGCGAAGGCCGGCTCGACCGCATCGGAC
>NZ_JALJRE010000036.1:0-414 GCF_024519855.1 Bradyrhizobium sp. Bra78
AAGCGGCGCACATCGCTAGCAGGATAGGGCGGCGGGGCTTCGGCCCCGCCGCTTTCTTTTTGCGCCGGCATCAGAGTGCTGCTCGGCAGAGCGGAGACGATGCATTTCGGATGCGGCCGATTGCTCACTCTGAGTTATGGTTGACAAGTCGCAAACATCGCGCGATTGCGCGGAAAATCGTCATTCGATCATGGTGATACGATTGAGCTCAATTTCGTATCGATCGCGCTTATGGTGAATCCGCGCAAGGTCTGGCGCGACACGCTTCATGCTTTGTTAGCCGTCTGCGTTCACCGTCCCGGCCATCGATTAATCCTAATCGAAGTTTGTTGCGTTGCGTACCAGAAGGGTAACACTCAATGTCCGGTATTGTTCTCTCGTCCTCGGTTCGCCAGAACCTGCTTTCCCTCCAGT
>NZ_JALJRE010000037.1:0-298 GCF_024519855.1 Bradyrhizobium sp. Bra78
CACGCTGCGGCTGCGGACGCTTCGCCAGGGTCAGCGAAGCAGGCGGAAACAGGCGGCGTGGAACACGGCAACTCCGCGCACGCGGCAAACACATCGGAAGCAGCCGAGAGCGTCGCAGCGGCCGACAGCGCGAGCCACGGTAACTCGGAGCACGCTTCGGAGCCGGGGTTTGCAAAGACTGCAGCCACGGAGTCGACTGAAGCTGACTCCGCACCGGGCAACGGTGTCGGCAAAGGCGCCGACCACGCTGCGGCTGCGGAGGCTTCGCCAGGGTCAGCGAAGCAGGCGGAAACAGGCG
>NZ_JALJRE010000038.1:0-293 GCF_024519855.1 Bradyrhizobium sp. Bra78
GGAGGCCGAGGCCGCAGCGGCAAAGGCCGTGGCCGACAAGCAAGCCGCCGAGAAGCAAGCTGCCGAGAAGCAGCAGGTTGCGGACGGCGCACCGAAAGTTGCAGCCGTCGCCCCGACCTCGTCACAGCCCACCCTGTCCGCCGCAGAGACGGCGAAGCTGGTTCAGTCAGAGCTGCGCCGCGTCGGCTGCCTGGCGACATCGTCAGACGGCGACTGGAATGCGTCATCACAACGCTCGCTGACGCTGTTCAACAAATATGCCGGGACGAAGCTCGACGCCAAGCAGGCGAGCT
>NZ_JALJRE010000039.1:0-266 GCF_024519855.1 Bradyrhizobium sp. Bra78
GGAGGCCGAGGCCGCAGCGGCAAAGGCCGTGGCCGACAAGCAAGCCGCCGAGAAGGCGCTCGCCGACAAGCTGGCAAATGACACCAAGCAGGTCGCCGAACAGCGGACGACCGAGAAGTCGCAAGTTGCCGATACCGCGCAGAAGGTCGCGGCTGTCGCACCAACCGCATCACCGCCGAGCCTGTCGCCGCAAGAGACGGCGAAGCTCGTGCAGTCCGAACTGCGCCGCGTCGGCTGCCTGGCGACATCGGCGGACGGCGACTGGA